>JAKSDA010000065.1 GCA_022360315.1 Pseudomonadota bacterium | reverse complement strand
TTCTTCGGCCTGATGCTCCCCTTACCCTACCCGAATCATTCGGAGCGAAGCTCCGAGGGGTCCGGGGACGAGTCCCCGGCGGGGTCCAGGGGCAGAGCCCCTGGAGGCCTGTTTGGTTCCGGCTCGTCCGGGTTAGGGAAGCCCTGACTTCCATGGAGGCATGTGCTCAGGCGGTAGGATGGTCCATCGCCAAGATCGAGATCAAAAACCTCGAGGATGATCTTCTCTCACCAGAGGCCCCCTGGCCCTCCGAGACGATTGGCGCTGCGACTTACTCCAAAGGCGAAGGGACCGATACCTATAACTTGTTCTGGAGCACTTACACACAGGATGACCTGACCAAGATTACCGGTGGATTGTATATCAAACAGTATTTGGTATCGGATGCGAGCTTTCTTCGTGCGTGCAACAGCGCTTTCGACGACATCTGCATTCTATTTGGAGGTAACGAAGTCCTTTGTGTCGTCCTTGCCCTGGAAGACGATGAAGCGATCGACCTTGGCCCTGGAATAGCAGGTTCTTACAGGTCATCGCTCTGGCAACGAATGTCGCCAGCTCCGTTAGATGGGCTTGTTCAGCGAACGACAAGAGCTGGTTGGGTAAATGTACGCCCTCTGCACGAGGACGATGAAGGACCGGTGAGCGTATTTTCTATGGGTGAAGACACACGCTCATCGATCTTGGAGATTCAGGAAACCCTCACTGCCTTACTGTGAGGGAATAGCGCCCAGTAGAACGATTATTCCCGCCGATTCCGGCTAACCTGCCGTGACTACAGCGGAATTGTGCCTAGATTCGATTTCGAGATTTCAAAATCGGGTCTGAGAAACTCTGTTCATTGCGGAAACCGCGTCAGCAGGAACAGATCTTCACTCCCCCCAGCCATGATGTGCCGGCCCCCAGGAGTACCCCAAACGGTTAACAACCGCCCCGCTGTTGGCGGGATCACCACCGGAGTCCACTTCACTCCGCCGTAGTGCAAGATAGTGCTCTCTCCCTGAGTCCCTGCAACCCATATATCATCGGAGCCATTGCCCCAGATCGAACGGAAGTTTGCAATAAAACCAGATTCGTCAGATCGCCATTGTAAGTCTTTCCTACCATCGTAGTGAATGATTGTACCACCTTCTCCGACCGCATAGACATGCTCGGAGTCAGTCCCCCAAATATCCAGAAGCCGCGCCAGCGTGGAAGTTTTCATTGGTTGCCATGCCCCTTCGCTTGCACTGTAGCGAATCATTGTCCCGGCGGATCCCGCGGCAAAGACGTAGTCGGAATCAGCACCCCAGACACTCATGAGGTTTGTCTCAACGCCAGAGTTCATACCCGTCCAAGACGTCCCATTGTAGTGTACGATAGCCCCTTCATCTCCAACAACAAATACGTTCTCGCGACTGGTAGCCCATACACTCTCCCAATGCCGCTGGTCCAGGCCTGGCGGAAGTGCCGCTGCTGCCCACTCAATCCCATTATACTCCAATATAGTGCCTTCATGCCCCACCGCGAAGGCCACATTACAGCCATCATTAGTCCAGACATCCTTCAGGTGGTATTGGCCTGGCAAATCTACATGTTCCCATGTCCGCTCGGGGTTGCCGTCATACGACAGTATCCTCGCATTTGAGCCCACTGCAAACGCACAGATCCCCTCTCCCTCACCTATGATTCCTCCATCTATGCCGTTTATGACACCTGTCGATGCAGGCCCGGGCGGTGTACGCATTTGTTTCCAGCCAGTCCCGTTGTACTGTATAGCAACGCTGCCGTATCCCACTGCCACGATATTATCGCGACTGCTTCCGTGTACACCGAGGAGCTCAATCTCTGTCTTGGAGTTTGCAACGGTCCATACCTTCTCGTCATTACCATCATAGTTCAACACCACACCATGTTTGCCCACGGCAAAACAATGATATCGATCGCTGCACCAGACGTCGGAGAGATTGGCCTTGACACCCGATACCATAGGCACCCAATTCCCGTTGCCTTCATGCTGTATAATGGTTCCGCCGCTTCCAACAGCAATGACATGATCTGAACTCGTGCCCCACACACCCCCAAGGCTCTTTTCTGTCCCCGAATCCATAGCAGCCCAGTTTGCCCCATCATAGTGCAATATGGTTCCCTTCCGCCCAGCCGCAAACAAATCATCACCAGTGCCCCATATCTTGTGAAGCTGCAACGTGCCCGCTGGAACCGGCATTTCTGTCCAGGCCTGCCCATCAAAGCGATACATATATCCGCTGTGAGACAAACTAGCTGTTGCAACGATTATGTTCTCTTTGCTCTCGGCCCATATTGCCGTTGGAGCCTTGATGTCACTTGATTGGTTCAAGATCGACCATTTTTGCCCATCGTAGTGCACGAGTTCTGCATTGTAGTGCACGCGATCTCCAAATTCAAGGCCGAGACCGATTGCGTATATATCATCGGGACCATTGGCCCATATGCTCAACAATGGCTTGGTACCCTCATGGACCTTTGACCAGTTGCAACCATCATAATGAAATATCCTACCGCAATCCTCGCAGGGCACATCGAACAGGTTCTCCCCGCGAAACCCGACAGCAAAAACGTTATCTTCCGAAAAAGCCCAGGGCCGCAGGGCCAGCGAATCAGCTGGAAGATCGTCTGTTGAATTCCACCCAAAGGCGATGCAGTCCTGCTCATCGGGCTTCACGCAGGTGTTCGAGCAGCCGAGCACACCCATGTCGTAGCCATAGTGGAGACAATAATGCCCGTCAGGTGGATCGCCGTCGCAAAGCTCTCCATCGTCGACAACTTTATTGCCGCAGAACAGTTTACAATCGCTGCTGCACCCGTCTTCGTCAACATTATTGCCATCATCGCACACTTCGTCGTTGGCTGCTTCGACCACCCCATTGCCACACACGCCCAACTGTACACCATCGCGCAGACACATCAGCTGCTGCTCGACTATCACGCACCTCCATCCGTCCAGGCAACGGCTGTTGCCACATGGCACGCCCCGGCTATCGAAACAGGCGCTGGCTGCCACGACGATAAACCCAACTAGAACGTTCTTGCAAATCATCGAATCTACCTCATGAGAGTTATTTAGAATTGAATACGCGACATGACACCCACACGGTCATTCGAGACCATCGGCGTGATGTCGAACGCTGGGGTCTCAGGCGCATCGGTGGGTACGCTATACGGTCGATTGAGCGCGACTAGGAGCAGTCCGGCCGCAGCGACCGCGGTACCAGCCACCACTACCCCGACCCCAAGCCGGGCCTCCATTTTCGCGCGGTTGTAGGGGTCGAGTGTGCTCGGCGGACATATGACAGAGTCACAACTGCGAGTATAGTTGCGGTCGGCGCGATCGAAATCCCGATCTGATAGCCACAAGACGCCCACTCCCGCCAGAGCAATAGCTGTCCCGGCGACGACGGTAGCCCACGGCTTCCACCCGGGCCAGCGCCGGGTTTCAATGAGCTTGTCCTCCCCGAGTTCGATGACGATCGAGCCCCGGTGACCGGGGGCCAGGGTAATGAACTGGCGGGCGGGAAAGTAACCCGGTTTGTCGGTGGTCACCACGTGAGACGTGGGTCGGACCGCCACGGTTCGAGTGCCTGGGCCGACAAAGAGCAACGCACCATCGAGAGAAACCTCGGCGCCGGGCTCGTCGCAACGAACTTCTATTGTGGCGACCTGTTGCCGCAAGAGCGTATCCTGCAGATCCCTGGCCCGTTGGCGGTCGTCGGGGTCGAGTTGGTCCAATCCCAGGCCCACGGCTTTTTGAAAGCTGTCGTAGGCGGCCACCGATTCCCCACTCCGGGACAGCGCCAGGCTGAGATAGAGCTGGATCTCGGGATGCAGCCAGTACTGTGCAGCCTGGCGAAACTTATCGGCGGCATCGCGGTACATCAGCTCGTTGTACAGAGTGGCCCCTTGCTCGAAAAATCTCTCGGCCACGCGCTTGTGCTCGGGTGATGGATTCTCACTCGGGACCGCAGGGGGCAAAATCCAGTTTGGCTCCTCGGCAAGCGCTGAGCCAGTTTGCACGAAAAGAAGCAACCCCATGGTCAAGGCTGGGCTACGGGCTAGATTCACTTTGTCCTCCGAGGTCTTTGATGGTTCCATCCAGCCGGCCATTGTTTGCCCGCTCGATAATGCGATCGAGTACTTGTTTGGCGCGGCGCTCCCTTTCTGCCGCTTGTCGGGCCTTGTCGCGCTCGATGCGCAACTGGGCCTCGGCCGCGCGGGCGTCGGCTTCGGCTCGCCTGGCTCTGGCTTCCGAACGTCGGGCCTGGTCGAGTGCCCCACCGGTTGTTCGCTCGGCCCGTCGAGAGTTTTCGGCCTCGACCTCCGCGATGGATTTGGCCTCTTCGGCCTCTCGCCTGGCCTGCTGGGCCTTCTGGCGGGCGGTTTTCTCCTGCTCCAGCGCTTGTTGTCGCGCGGCGCTCAATCGCTGATTCACGGTTAGCTGCTCGCTCAGCTCGCGGGCGTTTTGCTTGACCTTGGCGTTGGCTGCGCGAATCTTGACCAGAGCCACAGAGGCGGCCACGGCCACAGCGAGGGCGAGCAAGAACACCATGGTGCCAGCGATGACCACTCGCTTGAACCGAGTTGTGCGCTGGGCCTGGGCAAACACTGCGTTGAGAAAGCTGGCCTCGCGGGTGGCCAGTGGGCGGTCGTAGCGATCTCGCCAGTGTCGCGCCTGCGAGGCAAGAACACCGCGCCACAGGGTATCGTCGGACTTGTCGTTCCTTGCCCACAACTCGCTCGCGACGCGCAATTGGGTCAGAAATTCAGCGTCTTTGTGGCTATCATCGAGCCAACGGCGCAAGGATGGCCAGTCGTCGATTAGAGACTCGTGGATGAGTTCGACCGTGCTACCCTGGCAGTCTGTACCAGTTTCGATGGCCAGGAGGCGCTCGGCGGCCAGGTGGTGCACGACCTGTTCGATGGCGTCAGAGTCCCCTGACAACTCACGGAGTTCGCTCAGAGCGGCGATAGCGCGGGTACGCTCGGGGGTCACCAGGCGCTCGAAGACCGATCGCGCGAGCGCCTGCCTCGGTGGCGTCATGCTGCTCAGCACCGCGTCGGCGTGACGAGCCAGGGTGCCACTAATGCCTCCGATCTCTTCGTAACTCGCCCGTGTCAACAGATACCTGTCGCGATCGCGCGAATCCCACAGCTTGGCAGCTGTGAACTGAAGCAGCGGCAAAGCGCCGCGAGTGGCCTCGAGCGCATCGAGCATGATGGCGACCAGCTGCGAGCTTTCAAAGTTATAGCCGGCAGCTTCCACCGGTCGGGTCAACGTTTCACGCAGGCCCTTTCGACTCATGGGGGGCAATAAAACCAGTCCGCGAGTCACCTCGGCCATGAACTCGCGATCTTCGGCCACGCGGTCGAGAAAATCCGACCGCATGGACAACACGACTCGAAGCGGCGAGGCGGCGTCGTCGGCTACACCCTCCAAGCACCTGACAAACGCAGCGCGTTCTTCTAGTTTCGCGCCCAATGTGTAGAGTTCTTCGAACTGATCGACAAAGAGCACTATGCGCGTACGCTTCATGTTCGCGTGCGCACGCAGCTCTGTGCCCAGGTAGCCCGGCTCTGCTCGCAATCGCTCGGCCAGGGCATCGCGATCTATCGGGCTGTCGCCGAGACGGTCCACCGTCCAGCCGTTCGATCGCACTAGAAATTGCGACAGCATACTGGCGAGCGCTGCCACGGGATGGCGTCCCGGACGAGCCACAAGTGAAATCCAGCCCTCGCCCGAACGCTTGAGTGCTGGAATCACACCTGCTCTGACCAGCGACGACTTGCCGTTGCCGGACGGGCCGACAATTGTAACGAGCGGGTAGGTGCGCAGCCGCGCGACCATACTGGCGATGTCGCTGTCGCGGCCATAAAATCGATCGGCGTCTACTTCCTGGAATGCCTCAAGCCCGGCGAATGGATTCTGATCCGCGGCGAGCTGGCCATTGCTACCCCTGGCAAAGAGCCCTTCGAGGTCGGCCAACAACTCGCGCGCCGTTTGCGTGCGATGACACGGATCCTTGATCAAAGAGCGATCGATGATAGGACCGAGTTTCTCCAGCTGTGGCGCGAGTTCGCCCATACTGGGCATGGGCCGGTCCATGTCCGCCACCTCGAGACACTTGTTCGCTGACAATGGTGCGAGCGG
This sequence comes from Pseudomonadota bacterium, assembly GCA_022360315.1. GTDB lineage: Bacteria > Myxococcota_A > Polyangia > Haliangiales > Haliangiaceae > JAKSDA01. The sequence goes on along the minus strand of JAKSDA010000065.1, from coordinate 247,223 downwards.
ATGCTGGCCGGTCACCATCTCGCAGAGCATGATGCCAACCGCCCATATGTCGGTGCGATGATCGAGCGTCTCGGCCTTCAGGTGCTCGGGCGACATGTACGGCAAGGTTCCGAGGAGAGTGCCCGTTCGTGTGTGCGCGAATCGTTGCGCTATGACGATCGCCGCCTCACTGGCTCTGTCGACATTCGGCTCCAGACTGTCGCTGCCGGTCAGGATCTTGGCTATGCCGAAGTCGAGCACCTTGACCGTACCCTTGTCGGTCAGCATGACATTCTCGGGCTTGAGGTCGCGATGAACGATGCCCATCTCATGGATTCGCACCAGGGCGGACAGTACCTTACTCATGATTTCGACCGCGCGATGAGGAGCGAGCTTCTGCTTCTCAAGCAACTGGCGAAGCGATTGGCCCTGGATGTACTCGAGCACCATGAACGGATGGCCTCGATGCTCGTCGACATCGTGAATGGTCACGATATTCTCGTGCGTGCATTGCGCCAGGGTTTGCGCTTCCGCTACGAAGCGGTCGGTCATGCTGCGATCACGACTGAGCAAGAACTTGATGGCCACTTTGCGGCCCAGCTTGGTATCGCGGGCCAGATACACCGCGCCCATACCGCCACGTCCGATCTCGCGAATCACCTCCCACTGACCGATTGTGCCCTCGGGACAGGGTAATGCCTCCTCCGCCAGGCGAGCCGTGGAGGCGTTGGCAAACAGCTTTCTGGCCACCTCCACTATCCTCAGGCGGCGATCGAGCGGCTCGCGATCTGCTGCGAGGAGTGCTCTGAGCCGATCCCGCAGCCCAGTAGGTAGTTTGGCGAGAAACTGTGTTTGTTCCCTGGACGCCAGGTCCGCCGCATGGTCGAACAGCTCCATGACGTGGCGATCTTGCGAGTAAGCCATCTGCTCTTTCCTGTTCGTGCCACCCCTGCCAGAGCGCTCACTCCTCTTTTAGCTCGTCTTGAAGCCATGCCCGAGCGCACCTCAACCTGCGCTCCACGGTTCGCTTCCGCACGCCGGTTTGGATCGCGATCTCGCTCATGGTGTAGCCCGCCAGCCATCGCAAACAGGCGATAAAGGCCTCCTCGGGTAGTTTTTGTCCCAGCTTATGCAGGGCGGCAGCAAGCGTCACCACGTCTTCGGTGCTGGTCGAGTCTTCTTGCTCGTCGTTCAGTGTTACTCGCCTGCGGCCACCCCCGCGCTTGGCCGCACTGTTTCGGCGGATTGCGTCGACCAGGACGTCCCGCATGGTGGTTACGACAATCGCAAGGAACTGCGAGCGACCTTCGCACGCCGGGACTCCCTTCTCCTCAAGCCTCGCGAACGCCTCGTGAACCAGGTCGGTCGACTGCAGCGTCTGACCCAGCGGCAGGCGCCGCAGCTGCCCTCGCGCGCGCCGCTTTAGTTCCGTGTAGAACAACGCGAAAAGGTCGTGATGGTCAAAGACGCCCGTCTCCGCGCTCGATCCGCCCACAACCTCGCGATAGTCCGATTGTGTGCACATGGGCTCGCCTCCTGGTTTGAATGCCATCTTAGGATTCACTCCTGGTCCGAAAAAACGCGGAAAACTCCGCCAATCCTGATCGCACTTTTTTACCGATTCATCCAAACAACCGTTGCTTCCTCGATGACTGAGGCGACCAGATAGCCTTCTGATCTATAATTCTGCCCTTTGTCATCGTGATGAAGCGCCAGCACAGGCAATATGCTGGCCTCTTAGACTACCGTGGTTGTGACCAGTCTGTCCATGGTCATTCTCGGCATGCGCGATAGCCTGATCGCGCCCCAGCTTCAGAAAGGGGCGTTGTGATGCAGACGCCCGACATGTACGTACCTCTCCCCTCAGTCGCCGACTTTCCCGAGAAGCGGCGACTCTCGACAGAAATCGGACAATGTTCCCATTACTCACGGCCGACAGGGAGCGCGCCGAGGGAGTCACTTTCCGGGTCGAAGGTTGTTCGTCAATAGAGAGGGTTCGTGTTCGCATCAAACGATCGCGTGGACACAATAGTGGACACGAAAGCTCGGAATCTAACCGATTCAAACGGCACCAAACGGATTCAGACGGAGTGAAGAAGGGTTCGCAACCCGTTGAGATTTTTGAGGGATTCTTCTGCAAGGCTGGGTTATTTCAGGGCGGCGTTTCCTCTGATGACAGCCGCGCGTAGAGGTCTAGGAGGATCTCCGCGTCCACGGCGGCGTAGCGGAGCTGGGCGTCAGTGAGCGGACGGCGGGTCCAATCGGAGGTTTGCTCTGCCTTGGATAGGGTGACGCCGAGTTCGCGCTCGCAGACAACCGCCAGGCCGTGGCCGCCCAAGGCATCCTTACCGTGGATGCGTCGCGATGCGGCGAGGGTGTCAAAGGGATTGGCGATGTCGAAGCCGAGTTTGGCCAGCATGCGCGCTTCGAAACTTGCGTTATGGCTGATCTTGGCCACATCAGGCGACTCGAGGACCAGGGCTAGAGGCCGCAAGTCGCCGATGGCCAGGGCGTCGATAACGACGGTCTGGCCCGGTCGGGCGATCTGGATGATGCACACGACTTGAAAGTCCAGGGTGGTCTCAACGTCGAGTCCCAGGGCTGTCTCGTTGGCGAGTTGTTGACAAACCGAACCCAGGAGCTCGCCGGTATCGACAAACAGAATCGGGTTCTTGGCCGCAAACGTGGGCGCTGGGGCGATCACGGTGCCCGGTGGGGGCGGCAGTTCTGGTTGATCGACCAGGGGGTCGATCAGCCGACGCCGCAAGTCGTCAGCGCGGGCGATGACTGTTCCTTCGACCCGCACCTGGGCCAAAAACCTGAGTGTTCCGGGAACATCGAGCAGAGATTCAGCCAGAAGCCTGTCTTCAGCCGGCTCGGGCAGACAGGGCTGGAACTTGCTCACCAGCCCGCGGGCCATCTCATGAGCACGGCGCACGGCGATTTGTTCCCAGTCGACGTTGCGCAATCCATCGATCGCAGTGCGGGCCTCGATCAAGCTCACGTCCTTACTGCGTATGGAGAGGTTGCCGGTGCGCCAGGACTTGCCGGTGACCACCTCGAGGCCTGCGGCCAGGAGTCGGTTGATGGTTCCTCCAGCGAAGGTGTGCCATTGCAGCCCGTCTGCCGTGTCTTCCAGGGGAGCAGAGCCGGTTGCCAGCAAGCCTTGATAGCTATCCCGCACCGCGCGGAGCTCGACAGCCGCGGTATTGGTCAGTGTGGCATTTACCGGGCCTGCGTCGATGACGGCTGCCATGATGGCCTGACAGACCGCGTGGGACAGGGCATTGGGCGGCCCCAGCCAGTTGGGCACGACCCCGCGTTGTGCGGGCCGAACGTGAACCACGGCCCGGCTCCAGTCGGCCTTGATCACCTGCCACGAGCGCCCGGCCAGCCGGAAGCACAGGCGCTTGTCGCGGCGCTCCTGCGCCAGCACAAAGCTGGCCTGTAAATAGCCGACTTCGCTCCGGCCATGCAAGACGCGCAGAAGCGGCGGCGAGCTGAACACTGCATATAGCTCGAAAAAGTGCCGCCTGCCGTAGAGCTCTTCGCCGCGTCGTCCAAGGGTCAGGACGCCATCGGCTTCATACAGAATGTCTCGCGACAGCATGGTATCGACCAGCTCTTGCAGGCGAATATCGCCCACCCCAGCAAATGGAAACGCCTGGGCCAGCCAGGGCAAGACAGTGTGGCGGGACACGCCGCCTTCCTGCAGGGTGAGGGCCATGATCTGATGGGCCAGCACGTGCAGCGCGTGTTCGGCCGGGCGAATGCCCTCGACCCAGCCCTGATCGGCCAGCTGGACCAGGGCGATGGCCTGCAAGAGGGGCTCGGCGCCGATGCAAAAGAACGTGCAGTTGCTGCGCGTATTGACCCGGCGTCCAGTACGGCCCAGGCGCTGCAGAAACGATGCCACGGTCGCCGGCGCGTTGACTTGTAGCACTTGGTCGAGGTCGCCGACGTCAATGCCCAGCTCCATGGTGGCGGTGCAGACGATGGCGGTGTTGTCGCCGCTGGCAAAGCGCTCTTCGGCGAGCAGGCGATCGGCGCGGCTCACCGAGCTGTGATGAATGAAGACCTCGACCCCGGTTCCCGACAGAGCGTGGGCCACTCGTTCGGCGTTGGCGCGACTCTCGACAAACACCAGGCTCTTTTTGCCCCGCGCCGCGCGAGCCATGCCGATGACCGCGTCGTTCAGGTCGTCGCAATGGTCGATGCAGAGGTCCCGCGCAGAGGTCCCGCGCGGTGGATCCACCAGCCTGGACGGTCGCGCGCTCGACCCGGTGAGCCACTGGGCGATCAACCGGGGATTGCCCATGGTCGCCGACAGGCCGATGCGCTGTACATCGCGACCGGCCATGCGACTGATGCGCTCGAGCAGCGCGGCCAGGTGGGCGCCGCGGTCATCGCCGGCAAAGGCGTGGACTTCATCGATGATTACCGTCGATAGGCCGCAAAACAGTGCCTGGGCATCGGTCCTGGCGCTGATGAGCATTACTTCCAGGGACTCGGGGGTCGTCATCAATACATGGCTGGGCGCGTCGCGAAAGCGCTGTCGCCTGGACTCGCTCACATCGCCGTGCCACTTGAACACGTCGAGTCCGACCATGCGTGCGTATTGCTGCAGTCTCGGTTCCTGGTTGTTGAGCAGGGCCCGGATGGGACAGATGTACAGCACGGCCACGGGCGGCGGCATGTCGGTGAGAATCTGCGACAACACCGGAAACATCGCTGCCTCGGTCTTGCCACCTGCCGTGGGGGCCAGGACCACCGCATTGGCGCCGGCCAGCACGGCATCGATGGTCACGGTCTGCACCGGCCGAAGCGAGCGCCAGCCGAGATCGTGGACGATCGCGTGCTGCAAGTGCGGGTGGAGGCGCTCGAGACCGGCCATGGCCTACCCGTCGAGCCGCTGGCGCCGGCTGGGGGCCTCACTGTCGCCGTTCGGTTCGGGAGCATTGTCGCCATTGTCACCGGTACCTGGCGGCGACTGCGACTGCGACGACGCCGCGTGCTTGCCCGCCAGCTCTTGCGGAGTGAGCTTGGCGTCATCGAGGTCCAGCTGATAATGCTCGGCCGGGTCGTAGGCCGGGTGCTGGTCGACCCGATCGAGCACATCGACCAGTTCGCGCAGAAACAGCCGCGGTGCTAACGCGATCTGGCCGCCAAATCCCGCGGTCACCTGATCCACCAGGGCCTGCAGAAAGCGATCGTCGACCCGCTGGGCAATGCGCTCGGTGTCCGCACTGGGATACAAGTCGCGCACCCGGCGGCCGACGTCGAGCAGGCGCTCGCCGGTAAACGGCAACAGGTGAACTTGGGGCGCGCGCAGGTTGTCGAACCCGGGATCCTCGGCAAACGTGACCTGCACCCGCTGATACAGTGGCGCCAGGCTCTTGAGCCCCTTGTAGCCGTCGAAGAAGTCGCGGGTTCCCGTGACCACCAGGTACAGTCCGGGCAGCTCTTCTTTGGCCAGCATGTCCATCAGCTGGCGGAGCGCGTTGAGCGACTTCTCTCGGGTCTGGGCGTTCATGCGCTGGATGGTCTCAACTTCATCGAGCACCACGACCAGACCGCTATAGCCGGACTGGCGCAAGAGCAACAGCAAGCCGACGAGAAAGGTCAGAGCGGCCTGGCCATCCACTTTGCCCTTGACTCCAGCGACCCGGAGAATCGACCGATCCGTGTGCGGCTGGCCGGCCAGCCACGCCAACAAGCCCTGGGCGGTGGGAAAGTCGCCCTGGTGGGTGGCCCGGTGATAGGCTCGCAGCACCTGGGCAAAGGCCGGATTGCGGCGCGATAGCTCGGAGAGTTTGTCTTCCAGACGCTGCTCGGTGGCGTCGGCAAACTGGGGATCGTCTTCGCCGATGCCGCGCAGTCGGATGACCTCTTCTCCGACCTGATACAGCCAGCCTTCGACAATGGCCTGAAATGCATTGGGGCCGTCTGCCGCGGTCTCCAGGCGCTCGATCAGGCGCCGATACACGGTCTCGAGATGATGTAGCGGCGTGTCATTGATGGAGATCTGCACCTCGGCGCTGGCGAACCGGCGCTGGCGCGCCCGGGCGCACAAGTAGCGGGCGGCAAAGGTCTTGCCGGTGCCGTATTCACCGCGAATCCACTTGGACAGTCCCTTGCCGCCGGCGACGAAGTCCAGCTCTTGATGTACCGCGTCCATGAGGGCATCGAGCCCGGTGGCAAACTGCTCCAGGCCGCGGCGCGGCACCAGACCGCTGCGCAGCGCATTGACAATGTCGGTGGACTCGGCGACGACGGCCATCAGGATCCCTCCGGTGGCTGGTAGCGGTACAGGGTCTCGCCGCTGGGCAAGACCTCATCGCTGAACAGGACCACACCCTCGGCGTGCAGTGTCCGTCGCAGGGTGCGCATGAGTCCATTGAGGCGACCCGGGCTCTTGTTCAACCGGTCGGCCAGCTCGCTGGCGCGGGCCGACCCATTCTCTTTGAGCAGCACCAGAACCGACTTCTGGTCACTGCTGAGCCGCTCCAGCACGCCGGCGGCAACGGGCAACAGATCGGCCTTCTGCGACGGATCGAACAGCGACAGCTGCGACACTGCCGGGCGCGGCGGCGACGGCAAGGGCGTGACGATGGGCGGCTCGACGAGCGGCGCAGGGCGTGCGGGCTCGGGCATGACGCCGCCGCCGAACCACCAGCTGGGCTCGTCGGCCTGCAGGCCATCGCGGGCGATCCAGGCCAGGGGGACGACCATCTCCTCCAGGCTGCAGCCGCCGTGAAAGCCGACTTGCTGGCCGCCCATATACGCCCCCGAGCGCCAGGCGAAGGCCCTCCGCGCCGGCGGACCGCCCAAGCTGGCCAGGTCGATCTCCAAAAACCCCTCGGGCGCGGGCTCTTCGGCGTTCACCCGGACAAAGCGTGGCGCCTTGCCGGCACCTACCCGCAGGCTGCTGTCGACAAACGGACTATGCCCGTGATCGGCGGTGAGGAGCACCCGCCGCCCACCGGCCAGGGCGGCCTTGAGACTGGGCAGAAATCCGGCGATATCCTCGGGCACGAGGCGTATGGTCGCCCCGGTGTTGGCCGAGCTGATCTGGTCGTCCACCGCGTTGAACACAGCGGCGACCACGTCGACGTCACCGGAGCGCAGGGCCGTACGGAGCGCTTGACCGCCGTCGGTCAGGTCGCCCTTGAGAAACAGCTGCCGTGTGCGCTCCCCCAGGGCCCGGTTCTGCTTGAAGCGGGCCTTGTCGGTCTTCGCGCCGATCGTTGTGTCGGTCCTGGCGTTATCCCTTGGGTCGATGTGGGCTTGCTCTTGCTCGCGCACGGCGGTTTCGGCGACCAGCGGATCGTCGGGGAGCTCGCCCAAGAAGATGGCCCCGCGCGCATGGCTGGTGATCGTGGGCAGCGGTGCCAAGGCCGGGATTCCGGCCACTCGCCCCTGAGCATCGGGGGCCACCCCGAGGGGAAACGCGGCGTTCTGGGCCAGGGCGTAGAGGAGCTCCAAGAACACCGGGTAGCTGCAGCCATCGAGCACCACCAGGTACAGGCGGTCCCCGGGCCCTGCGTCCGACCGAGCCTGCGCCTGCTGGTCTTGCTCGCGCTCGTTCGCGTGCTCTTGCTCTTGCCAGAACGGCGCGATGGTGCGCTTCCACAGCCGGTGCAGCGGGGTGACACCGGGGTGGTGCAGCGCGGCCTCGTAGCCCGCGGCCAGGGTCCTGGCGAAGTGTAGATTTTCGCGGTCGCGGCGGACTCGCACCGCTTTCAGGACTTTGCCGGCTTGGTCGTGATAGCCTGCATTGCTGGCCAGCGCCCGACGCAGCTGCAGAGCGGCCAGATCGGCGAATGCGCTGCTGTGCTGATAGTCGCGCACCTGCTCTAAGACGTCACTCTTGCGCACGAACGGCTGGTCCAGATAGCGGGACAGGCGTCCCATGGCCTGGATGACCGCCAGATCGCTGCTGCGCATGGGTGCTGCGCGATGGTTGGCCAGCCACTCCACATCGGTCGCCGCGATGGCCCGGCCCCGGGCCGCCTGCTTGGCCAGAGACAGGCAGCGGTCGGCAAACGCTAGGGGCAACACGGGGCTGGTCTGCAGTTTGTCCATGGTCATGCTCTCGCGGCCCACTCGATCGGCCCGGTCGAGCAGACTGCTGGCCGCATCGCCCAGCTCGGTCAGGGTGGCCTCGACCAGCTCCACGGCAGCGCGGCGCACCACCCGACGATCGAGCTCCACCGGCGGCTGGATGGCCGCGTGCCACAGCGGGCCCCAGGCCTTCTTGGGCACCTCCGGGGCCGCCACGGTGAGCACGGCGCTGTGCACCATGAGCTGGGCCAGGCACTCGTCCGGGTCGCCCAGGGCCCAGGCCAGGAGCCGGCCCTGATCGCCATGCAACGTGGGCATGGCGTCGCGCACCAGCTGCACGACATCGTCCGGCCAGTGGGGCGGATCGGTGAGCCATCCCGCCAGCAGCTCGGCGGGGGTCCGGGTGCGCACCTGCGCGCCCACGCTCACGTCGAGGAGCAGCTCGGTGAGCAGCTTGCGATCGACCACCGTGGGCAAGGTGCGCAAGCTCAATCCGCGGGACAGCTGATCGAGATGGTCGATGGCCAGCTGTTGCAGGTGTGGGGCATCGGCACCGACGACCCGCACCCCTAGCACAGTCTGCAGCACGTCATTGACCGTGAGTGCGTGTACCTGTCGCTTGTGGGCGCGCCGGAGCAGATCCGGCGCTTTCTGGATCTGATGGGCCAGGGGCTCTGGCACCACGGCGATGAGCGGTGCGCCCTGGGCTTTCCACAGGAGGTAGCGCAGGCCGATCTCGGTGGCCACCCGGCAGACGCTGTAGGTGGCCCGGGCGGTGGTCAAGCGCGGGGGCAAGTCTTCGAGACCTTCGCTGTCGAGCACCAGCATGTAACCGGACTCGGCGGCACCGCCAGCCTCGTCGAGCAGGCCGCGAAGCAGCATCTGCGCGGTGCTCACCGGCTCTCCTCGGTCTGTGCCGTCGCACCCGCCTCGGTACTCGCCCCGGTACTCGCCCCGGTGCGCACCACGGCCAGGGTGATACGACTCCCGGCGTTCAAGGTTTGCAGGGCACGGCGCACGGCGCGGAGAAAGGTGTCGACGGCCTGCGCATCGCCGGGGTCGATTGTCGCGGTGTGCAGGGTCGAGGTTTGAACGTTCGCGGCGTGCAAGGTCGCCGACAACGGCGACGTGACCGGCGCAGCCGCCGGCTCCTGTCCAGACTTGCTATCGCCGATCCGCAGCGGAGCGACCGTGTTGACCACCGGGCTGTGGGTGGGCCCCACGTGCGGGCTCGGCTGCTCGATCAGCCGGCGCACCAGCGCTTGCGCCTTCTCGTTCCAGCGCTGCACCCAGTCGCCGGTCAGCGGCTGGGCAGCCTGGGCCGCGGCCAGACGACTGTCCAGAGCGGCCAGGTGATCCTGCACGTCGCCACCCACCTGCGGGTGATGGGCACCGGCCTGGAGGTTCTTGCGCGCGTGCTCGTTGATGGCCCCGACGCTGTCGCGGACGGCTTCGACCTGCTCGACCACGGCGCGCAGCGGATCTGATGCATCGTCGGGCCAGGCGTCGAGGAGTTCGTTGAGCACCGAGAAGCTGTCGGTGGTGGCCTTGGCCAATGCGGCCAAGCGGGCGTTGGCCAAGGCCAGCTCGGTCAAGCGCTCGCTGGCCTGCGAGTGCTCACCGGTCTGGGCGTCCTCGCTTCTCTCCGTGTCCCCCACCCCGAGGGCGACCAGGCGCTGATGCAGGACCTGCAGGGCGGCGCGCTTGTCCCTGCCCCGGTCCTTGAGCGCGACAGCAAAGCGATCCTGGCCCTGCAGCGAGCGGGGCGCCAGCGGGCGCGGCACGGCCAGGAGCTGATGGCCGAGAGCGCGCAGCCGATGCCACTGGGCCCCGCCGACCAGGGCACCGCGCTCGAGGCGCACCCGCGCCGACGGGGATATACCGATGTCCACCTCAATGGGCTCGCCGGTGAGCTCGTCGAGGGCGCGATGATTGCGCTGGCACAGAAAGCACAGAAACAGATTGACCACCCGGGACTGCAGGCCATAGGACTCGCGCAGGTGCTCGGCCACCGGGGCCCAGGAGAGCGAATCCTTGTCGGTGCGCTGCAAGACGTCCTTGATGTAGCGACTGTCCAGGCGCAGAGACGCCTTGCTCTGGCCCAGGTTGACCAGCTCCAGGGGCTGGCCCAGGTTGCGCAGCACCTTGCCGGTGGCCTCGTCGTAGCCGACTGACACGTCGGTCTCTCCGGCGGCCACCATCCAGGAAAGGAGCAAGGTGAGGTCGGCGGCCCTGGGCTCGGCGAGAAAGGCGGGATGCTGAGGGTAGCGCCGGTCCATGAGCACTGTGGCGATGTGGCGCAGATTATCGGCCAGGGTCTCGTGGGGACGACTCTTGTCCACGTCGGAGATGAGGGCCAAAAACTCGCCGTGGCGGATGTACACCTCGCGCAACAGATCGTCGAGCTGGCCCTGGGAGGTCTTGAGGCGGATGCGGGCCTGATCCAGTACCTTGGTGCGGTCCTGGGGACCCAGGGTGTCGAGCAGGTCTTCCTGGCCCGGGTCCGACAGGAGGTACTGCAGCGCGGCCAGATCGGTGAGCACGGCCAGCTCGGTGGGGCTCAGGTGCCGGGGCAGCCAGCACGCGGTGTACATGCTGCCCCGGGTCTTGCGCACCTTTGTGGCCTTGAGGCGGTCCTCATCCACGGTGTGTCCGGGCTTATCCCAGGGATAGTCGATGAGCACCTGGAAAGTGCCGGCCGGGGGCACGAAGTCCTCATACGTCATCTCGCGCACATTGCCGAGCACCAGGGCGCCGCGGCGGCGGGTGCGCCGCCAGTCCTTGAGGTCCCAGTCGCCGCGATTGGGCCCGCCATCTTCAAAGCCCTTGTGGCCCGCGATGCTCAGCGCCTGCTTGAGCGCCGGCCAGAACACGCGAAAGCGCTGCTGCGCATTGTCGACCTTGGAGCGGGCCCGACGGAGAATCTCGCCCAGGCTGACCCGGCCCAGGACATAGCGGACCAGCGCGGTCTTGCCCCGGCCGGCCACCTGCAGGTCGGGCACGGCCTGGGACAGAGCGAGAAGATCAGTCTCGGCCACCCGCACCCGGCTGCGATAGGTCTCGCCCTCCACGTCGACCGCGTTGAGCTGCACCAGGCGCTCGATGGTCAGCCCGTTCTGCTTGAGCTTGGGCGACACCTCGGCCAGGAGCACGGTCTTGACCAGCTGATCCAGGGCGCGCAATCGCTCCGGGTCGAGCTCGCGGGCGTCATCCTCGGCCATGGCCTGCATGGCCGGGACCAGGCGGGTGTAGTACTGGTGGTGGATGTCCTGCATGAGCTCGACTTTTTTGCTGGCCTCCACTCCCGACCGCGGAAAGATGGCGGCAAAGGCCGAGCCCACGGGCAAAAATTGGCCCAGAGGCAAGTTGGGATAGTGGATCACCAGGAGCTCGTAGAGCAGGCGCAGGGCCGAGCGCTCGCGCTGCATCAGCGAGGTCACGTCGACCAGCATCTCGATGAGCGCGGGGTGAAACGGATACACGTCGCGCAGATAGTCCAGGTCGGCGTCGGCCAAGAGGGCAGGCAGGACTCTCTTGTGCGCCTCGGCAAGGCTATCGACCGCCCGCTGGACCATGGCGGCATCTGTGGGACGCAGGACCCGGCCCTTGACGATGTGGCGCAGGCCGGTGTCTTCGAGCTTGGTGATCTCGAAGCGCTTGAGGTGGTGGTCGATGTGCTCGTAGATCTTGCTCTCGTCTGCGAGGTCGGGAAAGAACTCTTTGACATTGCGCTGCAGGGCGGCAAACACAAAGATGGGCAGCGGCCGCTGGCCGGTGTTGTGGTCGACGATGACGTCGAGGTCGTTGATCTCGCGGACAAATTCCTGGCCGGACTTCTCGGCCAGCCACAGCAAGAGCTCGTCGATCATGAGCACGATGCCGCCAAACCCCTGGGCCCGGGCGTGCTCGCCCATGCGCCGCAGGCCCTCGCTCCAGCGCGGATCGATGCCAGACTGGGCCGGATCCCGGCCCTTGTGCGCCAGCCAGGCCCGGGCCAGCCGCTCGCGGCCGCGGGGGGAGCCTTTAGCCACGGCCTCGAACTCCTCGGCGCTGCCGACAATGCCCGCGGTCTGTAGGTGCTTCCACACCAGATCGCCGTAGTTATCGGCCTCGCGGCGGATCTCGGCGAAGATGGCGTCGACGTGGAGAAACTCGAAGGAAGGTTTACCGCGGCGCTCGAGGGCAGCGTTGAAGGCGTCGTACACCGCGCGATCGAGCCCGGTCGTGCGGCCGCGCACCGACAGCATGTGAATGCGCACCACCAGCAGGTTGGCCTGGGGGATCCAGGTCTCGTGGTCTACCAGGTTTCGGCCCACGGGCGCCCGGCCCTCGGCCTTTTGCGCAGCCCGGTGGCGGGCCAAAAGGGGGCGAAACTTGTCCCACGCCGGTCCGACGTGCTCCAGCAGCATGGACAGGAGGGTCATGAAGTGGGACTTGCCGCTGCCAAAGCTGCCGTGGATAAAGCGGCCGTACTCTTCGCCCCGGTCGTACACTTGCTTGATGTCGTCGAGAATGCGCGGCAGCTCGGCTTCCACCGACGGGGTGATGACGTAGTCGTCGATCAGCTTGGCTACCCTCTGCTCGTCTGCGCCGCCGGATCGAGCATCGACGTCGCCCAGCTTGATGACAAAGCCCAGGGCGCGGATGTCCTGGGCCCGGGGTAGGTCGAACACGTCGGTGATGGTCGGGGTCGCGGTGGTGGCGGTCATGGCGACGTCTTCCTCCGGCCGCTCGGGCCCGTATTGGCCGAGTTGGTTTTGGCCGCGCGGGTCTTGGCTGCGCTCTGTTTCGTCGCGCGCTTTTTGGCTGCGTTCTTGTTCTTCGCACGCGTTTTCGTCGCGCGCGAGGTGCCCGCCCCGGTCTTGGCCGGGCGCTTCTTGGCCGGCGGGAAGCGGCGCTTCCAGTCCTCGAGCATCTCGCGGCTGGGCCCATCCGTGCCCACCAGGGCCTGCAGCTCGGCGCGCAGCCGTCGGGCTGCGGTGGGGTCCTCTCGAGTCACATCGGGCAGAAGGCGCCAGGCGCTGTCGAGCACGCCGATGCGGTCGGCGATGGGCAGGCCCGCGTCTTCGAGGTCCTCGTCCATGGCCAGAAGGGCGCGCACTCGCTGCAGCGGGGTCCAGCCGGCCCAGCCGTACAGGGTGTCGGCGGGCGCCCGGCCGGGCACCTCGGTAAAGGCGATGAAGCGCTCTTTGGGCACGTCGAGCTTACCGCGCAGCTTCCAGTATTCGCCACGCAGAAAGTCGGTCGACTTGCCCCGGCTGCCCTGACTGTATGTAGGCGGCACGGGAATGTCTTCGATTTTTTCGCCGGCATCTTCGCGGCGCTGCGATGCCCAGGTGGCTTCCCAGGCCGCCCGCTTGGTGAGGCCGGAGTCGGTGTAGATGTGGAAGGGATGGTGCGGCACGGATTCCTTATCGAAGAACTCGCGAAGCATCTTTTCAATACTGAACCCAGCGGAACTCGCGTACACAGTTGCCACAGTGTGAAAACTGGCATCATCCATTAGCACGGCGGAGAGGTGCATCAACGCGAATGGCTTGGGTTTGGCTGCTACATTCGCCTCGATTCGTTCAAGCAACCATTGTCTGAGTTGTGTCTTGTCATATTGTTTGCGGTAATCTGCTTCTCGTACGTTCTCCTCCGTGTCCCGCCAGAGCCGCTTGTAGAGGTAGGCGTCGATCAGCGCAAGATGCTCACTATTTCGGATCTCCTGCTCGCGCTGCGCTGTGGTTTCCAGGTACTCATCCGGAAGCGCCCTTGAGCCAGTCTCACACTCTGCTTCGACTGTATCAACGAGTTGCCCTTTGTCTCTCACGAAGCTGCGATGCCCCTTTACCCGTTCGAATGCACGCTGTCCGCGCGACAATCGGTTTGAGTGACCTTGAGGGCAACGAATCCACGTTTTTGTGAGCCCATAGAGATAATAAGCCAGCCAGTCCAGTTCCTCTTGCGCGTAAACCATCTGCTGCCGCACATCATCGTGATCCTTCCAGCGTTGCTTGAGCTTGTCTCTGAGAGCATTGGCATCCGACAGCGAATCACTCCACACCTCATGACTCACGAGTCTCGCGCGCTCCATTGCGAGACGATCAAGTCTCCTCGTCAAATCGATAAGCTCAGTGCGGTAGACACCAACTTCCGGTATTGGTAGCTGAGACAAGCCTGTCGTTGCGAACTCGTACGCAAATCGTTCTGGATCAGGATGGTTCCTGTTTGCCGAAGTCGTGCCTTTTGGATGAAACACCTGCTTCATCCAGAAGCACGCGGTCGATGAGTTCAAGAGGCCCAGCAAGGCCAGGTGGTCGTCCTCGGTGGCCTCGGCGGGGAGCTTGATGACCGGGGCCGAGCGGTTGAAGACCTTGCCGCCGCGGTCGAGCACGAAGTGATTGTGGGTGGCGACGAAGGCGAAGGCGATCGACAGGGCCGATGCAGTCTTGTCTTTGCCTACATGCCGGTATTCAAACCAGGTGAGACCAGCCTGTTCTTGGGTCTTACCGAACATCAGCCGTCGACGCAACAGAGTCCGAAACCGCCAGAGCCAACCCAAGACAGCGGCCGTACTCTCAGGCTGCCAATCGTCTGAGTAAGGAAAAAGTACTGCTTGCCGTGGAGTAACTCGCCAGTCCCGCACATCCTCTCCGACACCGAACCCACAGTTAGGCAGATCATGGCGCGCAAAAAAGTCTGGCTTGGCAACGAAAGCCTCATCCTCCCCGGTAATCGCCATAAATCCGATGGACTCGACCAGTTTTCCAAGTTCCACTTCGGCCGATCTTGACACCCGTTCCTTTAACTCAATTGCTCCACCTCCAGCAAGATTCCACGGGTGCTCATCCAGCATCGTTCGCGGAACGTCTATGACACTAACAAACTCATTCTCGAATCCGACTCTATCCCAACCATCGACGATACTGGTCCATACTCGGCCTTTGGCTGGCTCCGCAGGAGTCCCGGTCTCACCCCGTTTGCCCATCACCGTCCGTACAGTCGTCTCGCTTGGAGGACGGTGCCGACCAAAGAGCAGCACCGTGGGAGTGCCGTGAAACGGAATGTACGCCTGCGAGGTATCCACGACCAGCGTGAGATCCAGCTTTGGCAGTACCTGCTCAATCAAAGGCCTACCAAATTCGCGCTTCATGAAGTTGTTGCTTGCAATCAAGCCGACGAAGCCGCTTGGCACTGCGAGCTGAAAACACCTCTCGGTAAACGGCGAACTCAATGAGTATTTCCTGCTTGCTGAAATGTAACGCCGACGCCGCCCAATCCTCTCTGTATGATACGCCTTGCGGGCCTTATCCTTCTCGGTGATGTACGGCGGGTTGGCCACCACGGCGTGAAAGCCGCCGTCGAGCACGGCGCGCAGGGCCACCCGCACTTCGGGCCGGGTGAGGCTGGCGCCGGGCACGGGCTGGTTGCGGCTGGCATCGAGCAAATCCAGCTGCTGGCCGCGCAGATCGGCGTCGCGCTCGACCTGGTCGAGGCCGTCGGCCCAGTACACATGCGGATGAAATCGGGCCGTGTCGGCCAGATCGGTCACGCCGGCCAGGTCGGCGGCGGTCATGAGCAGGCGGGCTCGGGCCAGGGCACAAGCGTAGTCATTGAGGTCGATGCCCACGACCCGATCCAGGCAGTGCGTGACCAGGTGCCCTCGGTCCCAGCCCGGGTGCTGGGCCGCGGTGGCGGCCATCAGGCGTTTGAGGGCATCGATCAAGAAGTGGCCGGAGCCACAGGCCGGGTCGATCACCCGCACAGTGTCGGCGCCAAAGGTGGCGATGGCAGGGGTGAGGGTGCGGTCGAGCATGAAGGCGCGCACAAAGTCGGGAGTCTGGCACAGGGCAAAGCGGTCTTTGACCACCGGGTCCAGCTCCTGGTACAGGTCGCCCATGAGCTCGCCTTCAAAGCGCTCGTGGGCAAAACTCCAGGTGGCGCCAGTGTCGGGATCGCGATGGCGCCAGAATGCGATGAGGTCCCGGGACAGGGCGTCGTCCGGCGCGGCCACCTCGGCGGGCTGGGCGGTGAATAGCTCGGGCAGGCCACCCTCGGCCTTGGCCAGATCCCGGTACACCCAGCGCAGAAACGCAGTGTCGCCCAAGTTGGGCGCCAGGCGCTCGAATAGCTCCTGGGCCTCGGGGTCGACCAGGCGTCCGGGGGCCAGCAGGCCGCGATCTTCGAGGACCCGCACGTACACCGACTTGAGCACCCACAGAACGGCGGCGCGGCGGGACAGGACGTCGGTCCACACCTCAAAGTCGTCGCCGATGCCCTCGTCCCGGTGCAGGGCCAGGGCGCGCTCGCGGGCCTGGTCCGGTGCGTTCGCTGTCCGGCGCAGCTTGTCGCGCAGGTCGGCGGCAATGCGGGTAACATGGCTGCGCAGGGCGGTGGTGAGGCGGGCTCGTTCGCTGGCTTGCATGATTTCGTCGATCAGTCAGTCGGTCGGGGCCCCCGGGCCATCGGGCAGAGCGGTCAACAGAGAGAAGGTCGCGCCGGCCAGCTGCCACATGGAGGGGCCTTCGTTGAAGTGGGGCTGGCTCTTGTATATGACCCCGGGCACCACCAGGACCCAGAAGCCCCGGCTGCCGGACAGGGTCTCGTCGTACAGGCGCCGGGGCAGATCCAGGGCGTCGCACACGCCGAGGAGCCCGGTGTCACCGACGACCGCGGTGTGGTCCGGGCGGCCGTGCTCGTCTAATAAGCGAAACATGGTGTCCTCGGCGGCCTCGGTGAGGGCATCGCGCTGGGCCACGAAGCGCTCGGCCCTCTCGAGAGCGGCGATATTGGCGCCGTGGTCGCGGAAAAAGGCGTCGGCAAAGGATACCCAGGTGCCGCCGAGGGCCCGGGCTACCGAAGGGCCAATGTCGGCGTGGTGCTCGGGCGGGGTCACCAGGATGCGAAAGCCGCGGGAGCCAGCCGCGTCGAGCAGCATGTCGCGGACCGCTTCGTGGGGACTGCGCTCGGCGCCCAGCGCCTTGGCGACGGGATCGCGGGGCATGGCCGGGGCGGCGACCACCGAGGCGCTGTGTCCGGGGATGACCGCATCGCCCTGGACCCGGCAGTCGAGGTCGCGCAACAGCTGCATCAGGTGGTCTCGATCCGGATACGGGGTCTCGGGGCCAAACATGCGGCGCACCTGGCGCTGCAGGTCGTCCAGCGGCACGGGATCGCGGGCTTGCTCGAGGACAAAGCCAATGCTCAGGGGCGCGTCGATGGGCGGCATGAACAGGTGGCCGGCAGCGGTGATCTCGACGTCGTCGCACAGGCGATAGCCCAGGGACAGGGGATCGCCGGCAAAGTGGGGCAAGAGCCCGGCCAGGGTGCGTCGGCTGGTGTCGGGCTCGACCGGCGGCCACTGTTTGGCCAGACGCTCGACTTCGGCGGTAAAGGCGCGCAGGGTGTCGCGGTCAAAGGCCGGCACGGCGCACACGGGCACGTCGACCCCGTCGACCTCGACCAGGTGGGCGCGACCGGACGAGATGCGCACGAGCAGGCGGATCATGCCGGCGCCGGACACCATGCCGGCGGGCCACACCTCGGCAAAACGCTGGCCCAGCTCGTCGAGGCGGACGACGCCGTCAAAGCCATCGAGCGCGCTGTCGACAGCGACCAGGGGATCGGCCAGGGCCGCGACATCGAGGCGGTCCAAGCCGCGGGTGAAGTCGGCGCTCACCTGCGCCGGCCGCTTGCGCAGATCGTCGGCGATGTCAGCCTGGGGCTCGGGCTGGCTCAGGATGCCCACACAGCGCTCGACGGCAATGCGCTCGTCATCGGTCAGCGGCCGGGAAGCCAGCTCCCAGAAGCGATCCAGGGTGTGGGCGCCCCGGGCGCCGTCGCCGCCGTTCGCGTCCGGGGTATGGTCGCGAAACTGGTGCAGGGCCTCGACCACCCGCGACAGGCGACTGCGGCCGATGCCCGGTAGAGCCAGAAGCTCGGCCTGGGGCTGGCTGGCCAGGGCTCCCACGGTGCGCAACTGGCGCGTCTCCAGGGTGGTGCGCACCGATGGAGACAGGGGCAAGCGTTCCAGGGGCTCGGGGGAGTCGACGAGGTCGGCGACCAGCGGGGGCTCCATGCGCCGGTCCGGGGCAGCGGCGGGGCTCAGGCCGCGGGCACGCAGGGCGTCTTGAAAGGACAGAATGTCGGCGGCAGTCTTGGTGCCGATGGCGTGAATGCCCTGTACCTGGCTGGCCGGTAGAGCCAGTAAATCGGCTACCGTGGCGACCTGGCTGCGCGCCAGGGCGTTGACCGCGCGCCGGGACAGGCCGGTGAGGCGAAGCGGGGTGGTCAGATCGACGTTGGCAGCTGCCGAGGCGGCAGTTGCCAAGGCACCGGCTGCATCGCCGGCCGCTGCCGAGGCGGCGGCCTTGACAACGGCGCCGGGGACATCGACGTCCACACCGAGAGCGGCGAGCAGGGCATCGCGCATGGCCCGGGCCGAGGGAAAGCGCTGCTCGGGAGTTGGGTGCAGGGCCTTGCGAAAGAACGCGGCCAGGCCGGGCGGGTCGATGTCGTCCTCGGCCACCGCGGGCCCCTGCCCGGGCTCGGGCACGGTGCCGTCAAAGGGGTGGCGACCGGCATAGAGCTCGAACAGGCACAGGGCCGCGGCGTAGCGATCCGTGGCGTGGGTCCAGCGGCTGCTGGCCGGATCGCGGTACAGGGCCGTGCCGCCATAGGGGGCGTCTTCGGGCATGGCGGCCAGGCTGAAGTCGATGATGGTCAGTCGGCCGTCGCCGACCAGCAGGTTATCGGGCTTGAGGTCCTTGTGGGTCACCCCCTGGTTCTCGAGATACTCCAGCCCAGAGAGCAGATTTTCGGCCAGTTGACGCTGGGTGTGCGGATCCGGATTCTGGTTTTCGGCCAGCCACTGCCGCAGGGTCTGGCCGCCGACCCGCTCCATGACCAGGGTGAGGCGGCCCTTGACCATGTGGGTCAAGTCGCGCACACGAACTACGTTGGGGTGATCGAGCTGGTCGAGGATCCGGTGCTCGCCGCGCAGGGCCTCCTCGGCGGCGTTGTCGCAGCGGGCGATCTTGAGGGCGCGAATGCGTCCACTGGCCAGGTGCCGGGCGGCGTACACCACACCCATGCCGCCCTGGCCCAGGCGAGCCTGAATCTCGTAATCGGGCTCGATGCGGGTGCGCGGCTCGAGGTTGTCCGGGTCGAGCTCGGCCTGCGTCGGGGGCA
This sequence comes from Pseudomonadota bacterium, assembly GCA_022360315.1. GTDB lineage: Bacteria > Myxococcota_A > Polyangia > Haliangiales > Haliangiaceae > JAKSDA01. Next base: position 228,005 of record JAKSDA010000065.1, on the reverse strand, counting down.
ACAAGTCGAGCGCCCGAGTCCCGGGATCCCGGCCCAGGCGCACCGCCTCGATGGCCTCGTGCAAGGACGGAAAGCGATCTGTGGGGCGCATGGCGACCATCTTGCTCACCGCCTCGTCGAGGTGCAGGGGAATGGTTCGGGCGCTGTCGCGCACCCGGCGCATGAGGCGACGGGCGGCCATGAGCTCGCGCGTGCTGGCGAACAGCGGCTTGCCAGTGAGCAGCAAGGCCAGGATGGCGCCCAGGCTGAACTGATCCGAGGCCGGCTCGGCGCTGCTGAAGGCGCTGATCACTTCTGGCGCGGCAAACACCAGGCGCTCGTCGGCCAGGCTGGTCCAGTGGACGGTGGTGTCGGCACCCAGCTGCTTGGCCAGATCGAAGCCGATCACGCGGATCTCGTCCGGGTCGGGGGCGTCTTGCACCAGGATGATCTCGGGGCGCAAAAGGCGATGCACCACCCCCTGGCGATGGGCATCGTCGATGGCCCGGGCGATGCCCATCCACAGGTCGGTACGCACGCGTAGATCGGCGTTGCGGCCGGCCTTGCGCGACGTGCGGGCCGCCGGTCCGAAGCGCTCTAACCACGTGGGCAGGGCGATGCCGCGAAAGTGCTCCAGCGGCAGCACCAGGCCAGCTTCATCGATGAACGGCGGATCGGCGCTGAGGATGCCGGGAATGCGGCCCAGGCGGCCGAGAACCTGGGCTTCCCAGCGGGCGCGGCGCTCGACCTGCTGGCGCTTGTCTTCACTGGCCAGAGGCGGAATGCTGTAGATGCGCAGCAGGCGCTCGGCGTCAGACACCCTGTGACGACCGACGAGCTCGGTGTAGGTGTCGTGATGGTCGAGGGTATCGACGATGTCGTACTCGCGCACCCGCCGGAGTGGACGCGGTCCGCGACTCCTGGTGCCGGTGAGCACGTACAACAAGTCGCTCTGCGCCGACTCGGTGGGGACCAGCGACTGACGCCCGCTCAGACGCTCGACCAGGCCGGGGTCTTGCAGAGCAGCCAGGATGGTCTTGCGGGTGTGGATCCGATCGCGGCTGGCCGGCCCTTTGACCCCCACGTTGGTGGTGGCCGACAGGAACACCAGACCTTGCACCCACACCTGGCCGGCCTGATAGCTGCGCCGCTTGAGCTGCTCCTTGAGCACCTGGGCGGTCTTGCGATTGCGCTTGATGGGGCTGGGGACTGGCTCGGGGATGTACCAGGTGTGGTCGGTACCCTCGATGCGGCCGCGATAGGACTTGATCTCGACCACGTAGATGGCGTGGGGAGCGGCCACCACCGCGTCGAGCTCGTAGACCACGCCGCTGCGCTCGACCAGCCAGGCGTTGCCAAACACGGTGTAGTCGGTGGGCAGGCCCTCGACCAGGAAGCGAATGGCCTGGCGCTCGGCGTCGTGGGCAGGCTCGCCCATGGAGATGAAATGCGCGGCCATGACTCACACCAGCAAGACTTTGGCGCCGCTAAACCAGATGGCCAGCTCGTCGCTGATGTGGAAGTGACCGCCCTTGTCGGGGTGCAGGCCGATGACGAAGTCGAAGTTGCGCTGGCGCAGGGGATGGTCGGGACGGCGCAGATCGTCGGGCGCGAGCTCGCTCACAAACCGGGTGTGGGGTGCGGCCCGATCCAGAGCGACAATGCCGGCCAGAGTGAGCTCTTGCCACGTCTCGCAAGCGATGGTGAAGTTGTCTTGTAAGGCCAGGTTGGACTGGCTCGAGGTGATGTGATGCGCCAGCTGGCCGCCGCTGCCGGGCAGCTCAAGCACGGTCTGGTGCGGCTTGACCACGTGAAGGTCCGAGCGCGCCATGCGGGTCGGCAGCTCGAGGGCGCTGGCCACAGCGGCGATGTACTCGGCGCTGGGTCGCTCGAGATCCAGCGTGGGCACGGCCTCGAGCCAGGTCTGGACCAGGCTATCGGGCAGTCGATCGAGCCCTCCTGGCCCGGGTGGCCCGCCGATGGCACGGGCCGAAAAGGGCACGGGATGGAGCACAGCCGCGTCCTCGAAGAGCAGCGCCAAGAGGTCGGTGACTGCGAGGCGGCCGCGAAAGCGGTTCCAGGTCGCCAGTCCCGGCTCAGTCAGTCGGGCCGGGCGGCGGCCCGCGGCCTCATCGCGGACCAGCGCGTGTACCAGGCAAGCCGCCCAGGCGGCCGTGGGCCACGAGTCCTGAGAGATATCGGCAATAGCGAACTCGGCAACACTCAAGGGCAATCGACCTCCGCTTGCTCCGCGATTCCCGTTTGGAAAGCCGTTTTACCCCTTGCATGGCATTCCCCGCGCATGAAGTCTATCCCCTCTCGTTCGCGTCCCGCATGGCCGCATCGGTCAGAATACTGCAAGAATGTTACGCCGCGAGGGGCGCCGATGTCACGGCCTCTCGACAATCATTTCGGCGGATTGCATGGAGCCGGTGAGGGAGCCGGGATCGATTGGGCGAACCAATACCCAATCCATCGTCGCTGACCTTGCTCATTCACCGCGTTGGCAGAGTCACGGCGCAGCGGGTCTGATCTGCCGCGATGAGTTCCTCCATGGGCGCCAGCCCTTGGCGATGCTCGCTGCGCTTGACCGTGGCGTCGGCGGCCTGGGTGCGTTCGGCGCGATGGCAATTGCGTTGAATTTGCGGGAGTTGCCGGGCCCCGGTACGTTCTTGCCAAGGTGATCGTGGGTACATGGGACCGAGGGACGCGGGTAAATGTGCCCCCCCCAATTCGGAACCAACACTACCCGCGGGCAGGAGGGCGCGCAGAGCAATGTTACTCACTTAACAATGGCACATGCCTTGTATTGAGGTAGATGAGTCGCGCCGCACTATTCAGTGCACACGATGCGCAAACGAGGCCATACACCATGCTATCGAGCCAAACAACGAGTCAAAAAACCAATGCTGAAATCGATTATGTCGAAGTCGCCAGAGAGCTGGCCGCGCAATTCGCGACCCGCGCCGCGCACTACGATCAGCAGGCGGCTATTCCGCACGAAAACGCCCGCGCGCTCATGGAGTCCGGATATACCGCGATGACTGTACCGGTGGCTCATGGCGGTGGCGGAGTATCGCTATTGACCTTATGCCGGGCTCAGGAGGTACTTGCGGCGGGCTGTGCATCGACTGCCTGGATGGTCAACATGCACGTTCATGGACTTGCTATTCTGAACTTCGTGGCGTCCCGGGACCTCGAATGGGCCTACAACGAAGTTGTCCATCACCGCGGATTCCTGGCCGGCGGGTTCAGCGAACCTGGAGTGGGCGGCAACTGGTGGTACCCGACGACCCAGGCTCAGCGAGTGCCCGGGGGCTACGTGTTAAACGGCCGAAAGACCTTTTTTACAGGGTTTCCGGTGGCAAACATGCTTTTTCTCAGCGCAGCGGTGAAGGACGACCGCGGGGTCAGCCAGGCGCTCGGTTTTGTGGTTCCCAAAAAGGAACGCGGGATTCGGGTCGAACGAGAGTGGGACGGCTGCGGAATGCGCGCCACCGGCAGCCACTCACTCGTGCTCGAAGAATTCTTTGTGGCCGACAAATACGTGGTCGGAAACCCCGGCGACGTTCCGGTTCTGTTCATGCGCAACGTTCACTGGGCGTGGTGTAGTTTTGCCTCGGTATTCGTCGGAATTGCCGCCGGGGCGCTGCAATACACCACCGAGGTGGTAAAAAAGCGCCAGCTCAAGGTACTGCGCAAATCACTGGCACATCTGCCGGGCATACAGTTCCGCATCGCCGACATGAAAGTCAAACTGGCCGCAGCTCGGGCCAATCTGTACGCCGCGGCGCGCAAGGAGTTTCGGGAAAATGATGATCCTCTGGCCCATTACATCGAGATCAGCGCCATGAAGACGCGTACCTGTCAGCTGTCCTACGAGGTAGTCCTGCAAGCTCTGCGGGTAATGGGTGGATCTGGATATGCGCAGGCCTGCCCCATTCAACGCATGTATCGCGATGTCACTGCTGGACTGCTTATGCCACCGAGTGCCGACATGGCGCTGGAATGGGTGGGCAAACACGCGCTGGGGATTCCCGTTTTGGGTGACCCCCGCTGGGGGGAGTAGGGTGCCAGCAGAGAGCGCGTCCGTGCCGGTCGCCTCTCGCGCCAGCTGATGGCGAAATTTGCCAGCCCATTAAATTCATCCGATCGCGCATCAGTGCGGCTGTGAGCTCGAGAGCTCGAGCCAACAGCAAGCTGGTGCCGACAACGCCCACGTCCTCTACCGCTCCGGCATGGCCGGTTTCGGGAGTTTCACATGAACTACGATCAGCGCTCTTTGTTATCTAGCGCGGCGCAGCGCAGCGCAACGGCGATTCGCTCGGCCCGGGCGCGACTCGCCGCACTGAGTGGAAAGCTGTCCATTACCGACTTTTATGAAACCCTGGCCAGGCATCACGGCCATCGCCAGCTGTGGTTTGCCGAAACAAGGCTGGAGTTTGCCGGATTCGATTCGGCTGGCCTGTCAGGCGTACAGATTCGCGATGTGGGAAACAAGATCGCCAATGCCCTGACAGCTGCCTGCCCGCTCGAGCGCAACAACCGCGTACTCATCTTCAAAAGCAATCATCCCGATTATCTGTGGTATTCGTTATCGACTGTTATGGCGGGAGGAATTCCCATCCTGGCCAACAACAAAACCGGGTGGGATTTTGCCGCCAAACTACAGACGCTCACCGGCGCGGGCTGGATCATCACCGATTCGGCAACTCTGTCCGGCCACGAGGACAGCGAGTCAGTACGCGCCCTGGAGCGAGCTGGCGTGATCTTTTTGCTGGTCGATAAGTCATGCGGCAACCACGGCAAGAGCAGCCGGTTTCGACACTTTTTTGCCGACATAGAACATGCGCCAACCACCGCAAGGCCGCCTCGCGCACTCGCAGATGACACGCCGGTGGCGATGTTCCACACCTCTGGTACCACTGGAACCCCCAAATGCTGCGTATGGACCCGGCGCAATCTGCGCCGCATCTGGGCAATTGGCGCTGCATCGCCGCTGTCGTCGCGGGCTCGCGGCCTGATCACGACTCCGTTTTCTCACTGTATCTACACCGCTCTGCAACCGCCGCTCTTGCTCGCCGGTGGACAGAGCCACCTGATGGTGGATTTCGACGCCAGGCGCTGCTTGCAGACCATCGATCGCCTGCGCATCACTCACTATATGGGCTTTCCATACACGTTCATGCGCATGGCCGCCGAGGATTTCGCCGACTATCGTCTCGATTCGATGAAGATGTGGTGTACTGGCGCGGACAAGGCCCACGCGGCCCATATTCGCAAGTTTATTGCCAGAGGAGCAGTGCGCTGGAAGGGGTATCGGGGCTCGTTTTTTGTCGACACCTACGGATCTACCGAAATAGGGTTTGGTGGTATTGTCAAGATATGGGCCCCGGGATCAACGCCACGCCCGTGTGTCCAGGGCAAGCCCGTGCCGCATGAATTCTCTGTTCGGGTGGTCGATCGCGCTTTTAATCCCGTGCCCCGAGGTACGGTTGGACGGATTCTGGTCAAGAGCTCGACGCACTTTGCCGGGTACTGGAATCGTCACGACGCCTGGGCGGAAAATCGTATTGACGGTTGGTGGTGGCCCGGAGATGTCGGACGCATCAACCAGCGCGGTGAACTGGAATTCCTGGACAGGGAAGTCGACTCTGTCGATACGGCCGAGGGCCGTCTGTACACGCTGCCCATCGAGGAGTCTCTGCTCGGCCACGAGGGCATCATGGAGGCGGCAGTGTTTCAGGCGCCGCGGCATGATACTCGAACGTATTCTATAACAAGCGGTGTTCTCGACAGAAACAATGAGGGCGAACGCAGCCCGGGCGACGCGGTCGCCTGGGTGGTTCCCAGCGGCTGGCTGCGCCGGGGACACGGCGATCCAGGTGCGGAAGCGCTGAGCAAGCTGGAACGGTTGCTTCTGGCCCGGGCCAACGCTGGCCGGCAAAGAGCCAGACTCGCCGCAGTGCGCGCCGTTCCGCTGGAGGAGATTCCCTTCGGGGTGACCGGGAAGGTTCTGAAACGAACACTGCGCGACACGGCGGCCCACATAGTTCACGACGAGTCGAATAATCAGAAACACATGGCTCTCGAGGCAACCAACCGATGACAGCGATAAGCAAACAGAGAATAACCTGGCACAAGCGTGCCGTGCAACTGGCCGAAAAATTCGCCGCAACCCGCATGGAGGCATTTCAAGATCCGTCCATCAGCAGGGACAACCTGCGCGAGCTGCGCGATGAAGGACTGACCAGGTTGCTCTTGCCTTCTCGCCTGGAAGGGCTCGCCATGCCACTTTCCGATAGCACGGAGATCATCCGCGCGATCGCCAGGGGGTGCCCCGATACCGGCGTGGCATTTGCCGTGCATACTCTGTTCACCGCGGTGAGCTGCGTGCTGGAAGATTCTTCCACCCAGGCGACCCCGATCCTTGAGGCGGTCCGCGATGGAGCCCTGCTGTGGGGTCCAGTTCCCTATCCTGCCGTGGGCAACCGTCCGGTGTCCCTTGCCGCCCGGGCCGGCCAGGGCAGCAGTGGCGACTCGGAACGCGAATACGAGCTGCAGGGAAAGGCACACGTTCCTCACGGGTTTTCGACCTGTACCCATGTCGTGGTCATCGCGGCCCGGCAGTCGTCGGATTCGACGCCCACAGCGGCATTTGTTCTGGCTCGACCCCGGTCATGGGCGCAGTGGGCGGATTCACCACAGGTGACCCGTGCAGGACAGGTTTCTGGCGGAGCGGCGCGATTGATCATGGCCCGCGACGACCTGCTGGCAGTGATCGAGGGGCGAGACAGATTGCCCAGCGCCCTTGCGCGTGCCAGTCACTTCTTTCTGTCGGCGGTGCTGGTGGGGTTTGCCGACTACGCTTTTGCGGTGGCGCGCGGGGCCGGGGCTGGTCGTAGCGCCAGGCGTCGCCAGTGGGGTCGGCTGCCCGGAACTCAGTTTCATGTCGGCGAAATCCGCGTTCGCTTGCTGGCAATGCAAAGTCTGCTCACCGAGTACACCCGGGAGGCTATGACCGTGACAGACTCGGCTGCGGATCTCGCGCACAGCTGTATCCCCTGGAGTTTTATTACCAGCGAGATCCAGGAGGTAATTCATCTGGCCCGCCGCGCGGTCCAGCATTGCGATGTGGTCGCGATGCGACAGATCGACGAGGTGCAGGCCCGGGTACAGGCGGTCGCGGCAGCACCCCTCACAAACGATCTGGCGGCCGAATTCATCGGCAAACACACCCTGGGCATGGACATCCAGCAAACTCCGAGGTGGCTATGAGCCTGCATGAGCTGTTTTCCGGGCCGTCGCGCACCCGCGCGATCGACCCGCTGACCACGCGCATCGACAACGACTGTTACGACCAGTGGGCAGATGGCTGGTGGGATCCGAGCGGCCCGGGGGCTGCGCTGCACGGAATGAATCCGGTCCGATGTGAGTACTTTTCTTCGATATTCGCCCGCGAACTGGGCTGCTCGCCCGGCCGGGCCACAGTGCTCGATGTCGGTTGTGGTGGCGGTCTGGTCACCGAAGAAATGGCCCGGCGCGGTTATCGCATGATCGGTATCGATGTATCCGAGAAGTCGCTGGACGTGGCGCGGCGGCATGCGGCTGGCAAGGACATCACGGTACAGTATCAGGCCGCCTCGGTCTACGAATTGCCGTTTTCTGCCGAAACCTTCGACGGCATCGTCATCTCCGACGTGCTCGAGCACCTACACGATTTACCCCGGGCTGTGGCCGAAGTGGCGCGAGTACTCCGCCCCGGCGGTGCGCTGGTTTTCGATACCATCAATCGCACGCTCAAGAGCTATGCCATCGCAATTGCCCTGGCCCAAAAGCTCTTTCCAGTGACCGTTGCCCATACTCATGACTGGTCCCTGTTCATCAAGCCGCGCGAACTCGACCGGCTCTTTGGCAACGTCGGCCTGCGCCTGGTCGGGCTACAGGGCCTACGCCCGGCCCGATCCCTCTTTCGCTTCTTCTGGACAGCATGGACAAAAAAACGAGTACAAGCCTTCAAGCTCACCAACGACGTCGCGGTTGGGTACATCGGATACGCAACCAAGCAAACCTGATCCGGACTCAAAACTGAAATCGCTCAAAACAACAAGAGGAAGATATGACCTGGATCCGTTCGTCGACCCGACGAGAAATCACAATTTGCGCCCAAACCACCGAGGTACAGGAATTCCTGCAGAATATCGCCGACTGCGCCCGTCTGATGCCCGACGTGGAGTCAGTCGAGCAGATCGCCGATGACATCCTGCGCTATCGCCTCGAGCCGTTTTCCAACGGAGCGGTGAGTTTCACACCCGACTATCAAACCCGCTTTGACATGTCTGACCCCGGTACCATCCGCTGGTATCCCCATGGCGAGCATAATTTCCGCTCACGTGGCGCATTTCGGGTCTTGCCCGGTGCAGTGCCCGGTGAGTCGCTTCTCGAGATCGCAATATCCAGTGAAGCCGACGTGGACGTCGACCCGATCCTGCAAACCATTGTCGAGCCGTTTGCCCAGCAATCGACCGACCTGGTCACGGAACAATACCTGCAAGTACTCAAGGAACACATCGAGAAATCGGTGACTCAGAAGGTGAGACTCGGAGCCTGATATGAACGAACCCGGCATGATCTCCCACCGAGAGCCGTCTTTGCGCGGCACAGAGCAATTCGCCGAGCTACTGCAAAACCCGTGGGTGATTGACACATATCGGCAGATCGGCGAACGGCAAAAAAAATCCATTGAGCTGGTCAGCAAGCTTCGCCCGGTCAATGCCACGAGTTCGGCATTCTTTCCCTTTCACGCCCCGGCCGCGCCACTGTGTGTTGCGCGAGCCCAGGGCAGCAGGATCCGCGACGTCGACGGCAACGAGTATCTCGATTGCTTCATGGGCTGGGGAGCGCAGGCGCTGCACGGGCACAATCCAGAGCCAGTTGTGGCTGCGGTTCGCGATCTGATCGGCACAGGCGTCGGCAACGGCTATTTCCACGAACTCGAGCTGCGCCACGCCGAGCTTCTGCGCGAGCTCATGCCTCACTGTGAAAAATTCGCCTTTTTTCACTCCGGCACTGACGCGACATTTGCCGCGATTCGCCTGGCCCGCGCTCATACCGGCAAGCGCCTGGTCGCCAAAGTGGAGGGCGGGCTGCACGGCATCCACGATCTGGCCATGCAAAATACCGCTTTTTGGTATCACGGCTATCCCGATGTTCCGTACCCCGAGATGGACAATCGTGGCGTGCGCGCCACCTCGCCGCTCGTCGGTGTGGCCAATGCCAGTGATGAAGACATCCTGATCTTGCCGCACAACGAATCCAGCGCCCTGGAGCTCATCGAGCGCCATCGCAATGAGCTGGCCTGTGTGATCGCCGAACCGGTATCGACGTCGTTTCCCTTTGAGGAGGAGTCGATTGCTTTTGTGCGCAAGCTGGCGGTCACCTCTCGCATGCTGCGCGTTCCCTTCATCCTCGATGAAGTGCTCAGCGGATTTCGCAGCGGTATTGGCGGAATGGCTGCCAGCCACCAGATCCGCGCCGATCTGTATACCTACGGCAAGGTGATCAGCGGGCTCGGACTGCCGTTTTCCGCGCTTGGCGGACGGGCCGATTTGCTCGATATCGCCCAATCGAGCGGCATGTCGAAGACCGACCTGGGCCGCAAAACCTGCCTCCATACTACCCACATCGGCAACCAACTGGCCATGGCCGCGTCTCACGCCACGTTGCTGCATTTGCGCGATAAGGGCCCGGACTACTACACACAGACTCGTGCCAAGGTGTCGTGGTTGCGTGACCGGCTGGGCGAGTTCTCACGCCGCCACGATATTCCGATCAAACTCGCCGGCTTCGGCGACTTCATCGGTTGCTTCACCGTTATCGGCGATGCGCCTGTACACAACACTCGCGAGTTTGAGGCCGCGACCAACCCGCTGGCAATGTATGTGCTGACCCTCATGCTGCGCAAACGAGGCGTTTACACGTTCAGCATTCCCATGCTCTTTACCGGTGGCGCGCACAGCCGGGCCGACATCGAACTGCTCTACGAGCATGTTGCCGACTCTCTTCTGGAAATGCAACGAGAAGGGCTGCCGCTGGCCACGTCGTAAGCCCACGACCAACCCGCCGCCCGCGACCGCGGCGCTTGCAGCGACCGCGGCGCTGGCAAAAGAGGATACGCAATGAATCGACAGATAATCCTGACCCAACTGGTGACCACGATCGCCGGACTCAAGCGCCGTATTCGCACGTCCGACGTGCGCGAGGACGCATCCCTGGCCGATGATCTCGGCCTGGACTCTCTGGATCTGGCGGCACTTTCGTCGGCGATTCGCCACGAGTTCAACAATCTCGACCTGGCCGGATGGTACATGGCAGTGGCCAGCTCGGGGACCGACACAGTCGGCAGCCTGGTCGACTATATCATCGAGTCAAGGTCATCGGCTCCATCACAGCGCAGCAAATAATTTGCTACCTGGAGGCATCAATGTACATGGATCCTGCTTCGAGCAAAGAACTGGCGCCGACGATCATGGACGTGGGCAAGGCGTTTCCCGAAAACCGCATCTCACAGGAAGATCTCTACGAGGGGCTGTTCAAGGCCTGGTATGAAGACATACCCCGAGCCGACGAGATATTCCGCAACAGCGGAGTTCGTTTCAAAAATCTGACATGGGATCCACGAGAGGTGTTTGCAAAGGGCAATCCATCGACCGTGGAACGGATTCAGTGGTTTCAGGACAATGTTCTGCGCATTGCCAGTGATTCTCTGTCCCAGGTGATCGAGGACCGGAGCAAATCGCAGATCGGCAGTTTTGTCATGGTTTCGTGCACTGGCTACACTGGTCCCACACCCGAGTGCCTGTTGGCCCACAGCTTCGGCCTGCGCTCGCAGCTGCGCCGCACGTTCATCGGCCACATGGGTTGCTTTGCCGCGTTCAACGGGCTCAAAGTGGCCATGGATGCCGCCGTGGCGCGGCCTCACGAGGATGTTCTGGTCAATTGCACAGAGCTCACCTCGCTGCACATTCGCCCCGAATTATCGCGTGAGCAGGCCGTGATCCACACCCTCTTTGCCGATGCCAGTGCATCTGTGATCATCCGCATGCAGCCACCGGGGTCGGGGATTCGGCTTTTGCGATCCCACACCGAACACCTCTACGGTTCGCAGGAAATGATGACATGGACAGTGGCCAGCGACGGCTTTGCCATGACGCTTTCGCCCTATGTGCCATTTCTCCTCGCCGAAGAGATCGAGGGATTCATGGAGCGGTTGCTGCAGCCGCTGCAGCTGTCCGGCGACGACATCGCCCACTGGGTCATCCACCCCGGTGGCCCGAAAATCGTCGAGCTGATCGCGGTCCGGCTCGGTCTCGACGACGAGGCGGTGGCGCCGTCATTCCGGATGCTCGCGGAAAACGGCAACTGTTCATCGGCCACAGTCCTTTTGGTGCTCGACGAGGTGGTGCGCAGTCGCAGACCCGCCGCTGGCGAATACGGCGTCATGATGGCGTTTGGCCCCGGTTTGACCATGGAAGGAATGGTGATTCAATTTTAATTGATCGCCCATAACGCAGTTTGGAGTACCCATGAGCAATACGTTTTCATTGCGACCGGGATGCGGGCGTCACCCGGATCGCACCGAGCCGATCGCAAATCCGCATCCCATCGATATTCCCCGCACAGAGACATTGATTCACACCGTGGAGTGGTGGGCGAAAACGCAGCCCGATCAGCCGCAGTGTTATTTCATCGAGGTCGGCCGCGATCTCAGGGCAGTGACCGCACAAGACCTCATGCACAGTGCCCGGCATATGGCCATGGCCCTGTACCGACATGGAGTAGTCCCCGGTGATCGCGTGGTCCTGTGTCTCGATACTCCGTCGGTGATCGTGGAGTGCTTTCTCGGCTGCATGGTTTTGGGCGCGATCCCATCGATCAGCGACATGCCATTTGGCCGGCAAAATCAGGCCGCGTGGCGAGACAAGCTGTGCGCGCGACTGCACACTCTGGCCGCCCACATGGTTATCGTCGAGGATCGCACGGCATCTGCCGTGGGCCATCCGGCCCATTCGGCCGTGGTCGTCCACCGCGACGATCTGCACAGCGACATCGAATACGACCGCATCGGTGCGGCCAAAGACAAACCGGCGTTTATCCAGTTCACCTCGGGAACGGCGTCGAGTGGGCGGGGCATCTCTCTATCACACCGGGCGGTGATGGCCAACTTGCGCGCCATCTCGCGGCGGGGCGAGTTTCTCGATAGCGATATGCTGGTGAGCTGGCTACCTCTGTATCACGATCTGGGCCTGGTCGCCAATCTGCTGATCTCTCTCGCGCTGGGTTTTCCCATCGTGCAGATGGCTCCGTTGACGTTTCTCTTTCGCCCTTCATGGTGGTTATGGGCTGTCCATCACTTCCGCGGTACCACCATATGTTCACCCAACTTTGCCTTTGATATGTGTGTCCGACGGATCAAAGACAGCGAGATCGGCGGCCTCGATATCAGTTCGCTGCGCGATGTGTACAACTGCGCCGAGTTCATCCACGCCTCGACCCTGCGCCGATTCAACACCCGCTTTGCCGCGAACGGATTTGATGCCAACGCGTGGCGACCTTCCTACGGAATGGCAGAGATCGTCGTGGGCGCGACAGTACGACGTCGCTCATCGCCCTTGCGGGTCGATCGCATTTCACAGCGCCAGCTGGTCAGTACCCATCGCGCCGAGCCAGCCCCGGCCGGTGCCGAGGATGCCATGGAAGTTGTAAGCTGTGGCTCGATGTTTGATGGGTATTCCATGAGCATCGTCGATGAGAATGGACGCGAAGTCGGCGAGCGGGTGCAGGGCGAGATTCAGCTGAAAGGGCCATCGCTCTTCGACGGCTATTACAATGACGCCGCGGCGACTGCGGAGGTCCTGCGCGATTCTTGGCTGCGCACCGGCGATCTGGGCTATCGGGTTGGCGACGAGCTCTATGTCTGTGGGCGGAGCAAAGACCTGATCATCCGCGCTGGCGAGAATTATCACCCCTACCACCTGGAACGAGCGGTGAGTGAAGTATCGGGGGTGAGACCCAATGTTGCAGCTTTTGGTCGGGAAAACCCGGCTCTGGGTACGCAAGAGCTGATCGTTGTATTCGAGACCAAGCTGACCGACGTGCGGCAACTCATGGCCCTGTGTGACGACATCGATTTGCAGTTGAGTCGCCATTTCGGTCTGGCTGCGGATCGCCTGGTGCCGGTGGCACCGGGCGTGATTCCCAAGACTACGAGCGGCAAGATCCGGCGCAGCGCATTGGCAGAAATCCTCGACGACATCGACAAGCTCTTTGGATACAAAGAGGCCACGGCAGCGACCACACACGCACACGCCGATGAGCTGGTCTAAGAGCCGGTCCAAAAACTCTCCGCGTCGCCACAGCGCCGATCCATCACCGCCAGCGGATTACTCCCCGGCATTTGTGGTCCGGACGGCTTCTGTGCAACAGTGGTGGGCAATATGTCTGGACGGGCTCTTGTTGCTCATGCCACCGATCTGCTCGCACAGGGGTTCTTGACCGAGGCGACCGACCGCACGGCCGACGGCTCCGAGCCGACCAATGCGCTGTTTGCGGTTACCGGCGCCCTCGGCCGGGCCCTCGCGTTCAAGCAGCCGGCGCTGGCGGTCGCAGTCGTCGCCGCGGCGCCAGACATGGAGGCGTGGCCGCCGCTCTTGCAGACCCAGAACCAGCGTCTCGTCGAGCTCTTCGAGGCTCATGGGCTGGCCGTGGTCCGCGCCGACGATCCGGCCCATATCGTGGCCTCGTACACGGAAACGGCCCTAGCTGCCGGATACGACGTGGTCGTGCTCGGCAGTGATAAGCGCCTGGCCCAGCTGGTTGGCGACCGCGTGTGGTGGTACGACGCCTACAAAGATGTTCGCTATACCCCGGCGCTGGTTCGCAAGCGGTTCGAGGTGGGGCGGGAACATGTCGCCGAGTGGCTGGCCCTGGTCGGCGACGACGGCATTCTCCCCGGCATCAAGGGCATCGGCAAAAAAGGCGCCACGACCCTGATCGAGACCTACGGCTCGGTGGCGAGCGCCATTGCCCATTCCGATGCCATCAAGGGGCGAACCGGCAACGCATTGCGCGCTTCCCTCGCCACTGTGGAGCAAGAGCTGGCCCGGGCCCGGCTGCATCGCGACCGACCCCTGCCGGTACCGCTCTCGGACCTGGCTTACCGGCCACCGGCCCACGACAAGGTCCAGGAGCTGTATCGCCAGCTCGGCTTCTTCGAGCTGCTTTCCGCCGACGGCAACGACCAGGTCGAGGTCGAGGTCTGCGACACCCCGGAGCGGGTCCAGCAAACCCTGGCCACATTCGACGAAAGGCCGGTATCGCTCATCGCGCTCACCGAAGATCCATCGCCGGTCCGCGGCTCCTTGGCCGGCCTGGCCCTGGCCCAGGACCCGCGCATTGTCTACGTGCCCCTGGCCGGAAAGGGAAACTCCCTGGCTGCGGTGCCACCGGCTCTGGCCGGATTCCTGTCCGATGCCGCGCGCACCGTGGTCGGTCACGACACCAAGGCAGCCATCGTCGCCCTCGCGCGCCATGGCGTGCCAGTCGCCGGAGTGATCGGTGACTCGGCATGCGCATCGCATCTGGCCGAGCCGAGCAACTGGGCACCGCACGATCTTTCCCTGGTTGCCCGCCACGTACTGCGCCGCGCCCTGCCCGAGGACGATGCGGTCCGGGGTGTTGGCAAACGCCGCAAGCCGTGGTCGGCAGTGCCGATCGACCGCGCCGCAGCCCATGCCGGCCAGCTCGCCGCAGCCGCTGAAAACGCCTGGGCTGCTCTCGAGCCCACGACTCCGCCCGCTCTTCTCGAAGAGTATCTCGCCCTGTCCGAAACGCTCGTCCGCATGGAAGAGCGGGGCATTGCCTGCGATGGCGCCGACCTCGCGCGGGCCGGTGAGGATTTTGCGCGCATCGTGGCCGAACTCGAAGGCGAAATTTACCAGATCGCCGGCAAGACGTTTAATGTGGGGTCGACCAAACAGCTCGGACACGTGCTCTTCGCCGACCTGGGCCTGCCGGTCCTCAAGCGCACAAAAACCGGCTGGAGCACGGCCACAGAGGCGCTCGAGCGCATCGAGCACGCTCATCCCATTGTCGCTCTGGTCATCCGCTGGCGCCGGCTGCGGCGACTGATGGACTCGTGGGTCACCGCCCTGTGCGCAAGCATTGATGACGATGGCCGGGTTCGCTCCACCTTTCATCCCGCCCGCTCGTTTTCCGGCCGGATCATCAACTCCAACCCCGACCTGGGCCGGGTTCCTGGCCGGACCCCGGAAATGGCCCGGATTCGCCACGCATTTCGCGCCCCACCCGGCACTGTCCTGTTGTCGGTCGATTACAACCAGCTCGGGGTCTACGTGCTCGCCCATCTGACTGGCGATCCCGCTCTGATCGAGCCTCTGTCCACTGGCCAGGACCTTCACACCCTGACCGCGGCGGCGGTGCTCGAGCGGCAGCCAGATGATATTGGCGACAGTGAACGGCAGCTGGGCAAGATCGTCAACTTCGCCACCTTTGCCGGCCAGGGTGCCAGTGCCCTTGCTCTGCAGCTCGGCGTGTCGGCCAGGGAGGCCAGACAGTTGATCGAGCGCTTCGACCGGCGCTACGCTGGGGTCAGAGCGTTTCAGGACCAGCAGCTGGGCCTGGCCCGGGAGCGCGGCTACATCCAGACCCTTGCGGGCCGGCGCTGGCCCATTGGATCGCTGAGCTCGCTCGATCCAGAAATCCGTTCGTACGCCGAGCGCATGGCCCGCCGGGCCAGCCATGAGGGCTCGGTGGCCGATGTATCGCGGCGCGGCCTGCTCCGGGCCGATCGGGCTCTTCGCGCAGCCGGGCTGGCCACTGCGCCGCTGCTTCAGGTCCACGACGAGGTGCTCTTTGAGGTACCCGAAGGCGAACTGGCTGCCGCGGTCGAAATCACTGCCACTGCCATGCGGCGCGCCTTTGACCTGAAGGTGCCCCTGCGGGTCGGCTGCAAGGCCGGACCCAACTGGGCCGATCTCGAGCCCCTGCCAGCTGCGGGCTGAGCAGCGCGGCTATTCGATCGCGGGCATCCGGGGCCCGGCATTGGCTGGTATAGTTGCACAGGAGTTCGCATGGTAAGCGAGCGTTCTGGATCGCGTGATGGAAACGTTGCAACCCGGGCAAGTCATCGATAACTATCACATCGAGCGCGAACTGGGCAGTGGGGGGTTCGGTTCGGTCTACCAGGCGGTACACGGCCAAATCGGACGGCGGGTGGCATTGAATGACCACCCGCCTGAAGGCGGTGGATTCGGGTAGGTACTGGAAGTACTCGTTCCGGCTAAAGCCGGCTACAAGCCACCCGACCGAGGTCGGAATGAGCATGACTTGAAGTCATTCCTCTACGCGAAAAGTCTCCTCTTTCTCGGTGTGCTTCTCGATGTATTGGCGGATCATCTCGTCGCTCATGTTGCCGGTACTGCACGCAAAATAGCCACGTGCCCACATTCGCTGAGCCCAATATTGCTTACGTAGGGCTTGAAACTCCCGCTGCATCTTGTATGACGTTTTCCCCTTTACCTTCTGCACGAGCTTGCTCACCGATAACTGCGGCGGTATTGATGCAAGAATATGCACATGGTCTTTTGACACCACGCCCGACAGGATCTCCACTTTCATCTCCGAGCAAATCTGTCGCGTTAGATCTCGAAGGCGTTCCCCTATTTGTTTACCTAGCACTGCTTTTCGATATTTCGTGCACCACACTACGTGAACATGTAGCCGGAACATCGTGTGGCTTCCATGCCGATACTCTTCCATTACACCAGGTTATGAGGGAAGGCTGGAAGCTGCCAGCTGAAGCTGGGGGTTTGAACCGACCCATGGCAGGAAGATCGATGACCGCCGTCAGATCCGGCCTCGACAATGGTCGACCTGAACAGGCGCCGGCTTGCCGGAACAACAATTCTGCCGTGCCGTACCGAATACCGGTGCTCGTCTTCAGTCTCGTCTGAGGTTATGAGCCATCTCATGGCCGTTCAAATTTCTATTTCCGTCTTGAACACGATCGTGGCATCACCGCCCACTCGAACTTTAAACGGTTTTCCATTGTCAACTACGACGTCGACAGTAACGATTCCAGGTCTTCCCATGGCCTCTCCCTGTTTTGCCTCGAACGTCACAGATCCATCTGGCGCCTCGATGATCTCGTGGTGGACCAGATAAGCCCCGAGCGGTCAATCTTTTGCGCTAATTGGCGCTCGGTAGGACAGCATTCTGTCTCTACTCTGCCCGTACGGTCAATTCGGCGCTTGAGTACCAGGCGTCACGATTCACTTGGGAAGTGAGTCGTGCTCCCGTTTTTGAATGGACGGAGCGCGCGAATACTACAATGGAACGCAAGTTCGTTTACTTCAGGACTAGCCCGAGCGCTTTCGGCGCAAAGCACCATCGTCGCATAAGAGCTACGATAGTGGGACTTAAGGTACCACAGGAAAGGACCCGAAGTCGTACACACAGCATCTTTGGACCGGCTCTTAGGGCACAGAACTTGCTGGATGCTCATATGGATACCCACAAGCCAGCGCAGTGCGTGGCCACGACGGCATGTTCAGGGCCGCTGCTCGCTGCACCAACAAGTTGGAGATCAAAGGATGACGTTGAACAAACATTATATCAGGCTCATTGTACTTGCAGGGATCGTTTTGGCCGCGGGTTGTGAGGGGACTGTTGAGGATGAAGCTGTGGTTGAACAGGATCAGGACTACGAGGACGGCGAACGGGTGAGATGCAATGATAACCCACCGCTGCTCCCCGAAATTGATGGTCATCAAATCTGCCCCAATCGAATCACCGCGATAGTTGACGGTGAGAGGATGAAAGTCCCCTATTGCCGCAATTATCCCCTCGCCGCCCGCAATCGATGCGTCGATCGCGCGGTGGTGGTGATTCACGGCAGCAAGCGCAACGCGCTCAGATACTACAACCGGACCCTGGGCCCGGCCCTGGAAGCGCAAAGCGCCGGCAATACCATTATCATCGCGCCCCAATTTGTCACCGAGGAAGAGATCGATACCTTCGAGCTCGGCGACAATCATTTATTCTGGTCGAGTGGCGGCTGGAAAAGTGGCAGTCTGTCGAAATCCTCGGATAACAACCCCAGGTCGGTCAGATACAGCTCATATAGCGTGGTCGACGATATTCTCACCCGGCTGAAAAACCGCAGAAAATTTCCCAAGCTACAGGAAATTGTCGTGGTAGGCCACTCGGCTGGCGGACAGTTCGTAAATCGCTTTGCTGCCGGCAGTCCGGTCGAGGTCGGCTCCAGGAATATTCGCTACGTCGTCACCAACCCTTCCTCGTATATGTACTTCACTCCCGAGCGGCGGGTTGAGGGCACGCTCGATCAGTTCGCCGTACCGGATACTACTTCGTGTCCCGAGTATAATGAATACAAATACGGCCTCGACGATCTATATACCTATATGGCCACTACTGGTGGCGATCAGATGGTTGCGCAGTATCCAGAAAGGGACGTGGTCTACTTTTTGGGCAGCGAGGACAACGACCCCAACTCGAGCAGCCTGGACACTCGGTGCCAGGCGCAGCTACAAGGCGCGCATCGGCTCGAGCGCGGACACATCTACTACAACCACGTCCAGCAGGTGTTTGGGGCTCAGATCACGCAACGGCATATCAAGAGCATCGTGCCCGGCGTGGGGCACAGCTCCACCGGGATGTTCGCCTCCGAGTGCGGGATGCGGTACCTGTTTGACTACAATCCCAACCAGGCCCCCTGCCGCGATCTCTAGCAGGCCATGTATGACGGTTTTTTGAAGTTCGCCGAGCAGGACGATATTCGCGCAGTTTTTACGCGACTGCGCGATGCGTCGCGCGATCGCCACCGGCCCGCCTTCCGGCGATGCGCTGAAGGCCGTAGCAGCCGACGACGCTGAGCCTCCGCCAGCCGGACGAGCGCTTGCCACCTGTATGCCCCGTGATCCACAAAGTGCCGCTCGCCAACCTCGATTCGCGTATCAATTGCTCGCCGAGGTGTCCGCTCGGGTGGTGCACCCCTCGGCGCAGGTTGGCCGGGTGGTGACAGCGGGATCGTACGAGTGAAGTCGCAACAGTGTCGCAACAATTCCGGCCCGCGCATCGGTGCGCCCTTCTCTACGCGGAGGGCCGTGGCGGTGCGGCCTGGCCGATGCCGCCACGGCGCGGATCGCCGCCGCCAGCTCGCTCTACCGCATCGGCGACGTCGTCGGCCAAGGCGTGGCGGCCGATGTGGTCGATAAAGCCGGAGCGCTCCAGCACGTCTTTGACCGGCCCTTTGACGCGTGCGAGCAAGAACGTGATGTCGCGCGCCTTGTAGTCGGAAAGCAGGTCGCGCAGCGCAGCGTCGGCAGACGAGTCGAGGTTGTTGATCGCGCTGGCATCGAGGATTACGGTATTGAGTGGGCCTAGGTCGGCCTCGAGCTGGTGCAGCGTATCGGTCAGAAACGTCACGTTGCCGAAGTAGAAGCTCGCGTCCATGCGGACGATGAGTGTGCCGGGAACGGTCTCGGCGTCGCTGTGCCGCGCCACATTGCGGTATACGCGCGTGCCGGGAATGCGGCCGAGCACGGCAATATGCGGGTGCGTGCTGCGGACGATGAACCACAGGAGCGAGGCCGTGACTCCGATCAGGATTCCCTGCTCGATACCGAGTGCGAGCGTGGCCAGGAAGGTTATGAGCAAGAGCGCCAGGTCACTCCGCTTGACCCGCCACAGATGAACCACCTCGGCAATATCGACCAGGTCGAGCACCGCGGTCACGATGATCGCTGCCAGTACGGCTTTTGGCAGGTAGGTAAAGAGGGGGGTGAGAAACAACAGAGTCAGGGCGACGACCGCGGCTGTGACCAGGCCGGCCAGGGTCGAGCGGGCGCCCGCCTGGGCATTGACTGCTGTGCGCGAAAAGCCGCCTGTGACCGGGTATGCGCTGAACAGAGCGCCGCCGATGTTGGCCATACCGAGTGCGACGAGCTCCTGATTGGCGTCGATCGAGTACCCCTGTGCCCGGCCGACTTGGTGGCGTTTTCTGCGGGCAAATGCCTTGGCCACCGAGATCGACTCCATGAATCCGACCAGCGCAATGGCCGCGGCCACGGGCGCCAGCTTTTGTACCGCAGCCCACTCGAACGCCGGCAGGCCGGGCAGGGGAAAGCCTCCTGGCACCTCACCGACGATGGCGACACCGCGCCCGGCGAGGTCGAATATCCACACCCCGAGCGAGCCGAGTACCACCACTGCCAGAGCGCGCGGAAACAGCGGTTGCCACCGTTTCAGAGCGATCAGAAGGGTACCGCTGGCAACGCTGAGAACGACTGTGGCGACATTGACTGCGCCGAGCTCTTCGAGGGCCTGGGCGAAAATTTTGTGCACGTGATGGGTGCGGGCCAGGTCTACGCCGAGCAGGTGCTCGAGCTGGCTGAAGCCGATGATGATGGCGGCCGCAGCGGTAAATCCACTGATCACCGGGTGGGCCAGGAAATTGACCAGAAAGCCGGCCCGGACCAGCCCCATGCCGAGCTGAATGACGCCGACCATGGCAGCCAGAAGCACTGCGTGGGCAATGAATGCGTCTGTGCCGGCCGGCGCCAGGTCACCAACCCCACTTGCCACCAGGAGCGACACCATCGCGACCGGCCCGATCGCGAGCTGCCGCGAGGTGCCGAAAAGCGCATAGAGGGCCAGCGGAGCCACGGAAGCGTAGAGGCCGGCGATCGGAGGCAGCCCGGCGAGCATGGCGTAGGCCATGGCCTGGGGAACCAGCATGACCGCGGTGGTGAGACCCGCGGCGAGATCAGAGGGCAGGTCGTCTTTTCGATATCCCGCGACCACCCCGAGCAATGGGAGGTATTTCCGTAGCAACGCGATCATTGCACGCCCTCACTGCACGTCTTGGGCCAGCGGAATCACGTTCCTTTCCAACCTGATCGGGTGTCGTTCAGAACAGCGGTCGGTCGGTCGGCCCGGCCAGCGGCCAGCGCAGACAGAATCGAGCTCCCCCCAGGGCGCTGTCCTCGACTGTGATTGTGCCGCCGTGCCACGCCGAGATGCGCGCAGCGATCGCCAACCCCAGACCAGTGCCTCCTGCATCGCGATTTCGACTGCCCTCGAGGCGCGCAAACGGCTCGAAGATTTGCTCGCGGTCCGCTTCGGCAATGCCGGGACCGTCGTCTTCTACCACGATCTCGAAATAGTCGTCGCGCTGCCAGTACCCGACCAGCACCCGGCCGGCGCCATAGCGCTGGCCGTTGCCGACCAGATTTTGCACGGCGCGGACCAGATATCGACGATCCGCGGATACCACGATGGGCTCATTGCAGGTGAGCTCGACTGGTTTCCCGCGTTTGCGCGCGAGCGGTGGGCGCTCGGCCAGGGTTGACAGCAGCTCGCCGAGATCGAGCCTTTCCAGGCGCAAGAGATCGGGATCGTCGCTTTCCAGACGGGCATAGGTGAGCATTTCTTCGACCAGATCGTCGAGTTCGGACAGATCGTCATTGACGAGATCGAGTTGCTCCGAGCGCTCGGCCGGGTTTTCTTCGTGGCCGAGCATTTCCAGCGCGAAACGAATCCGGGCGATCGGAGTGCGAAATTCGTGCGATACAGCGCGCATCAGTTCTTGCTGGGTGGATATCAGCGCTTCGGTCCGGGCCGCCATATCGTTGAACGCGGTGGCCAGCTCGCCCAATGCGTCGCGGCCGCGGACGTCGGCCCGGGCACTGCGCTCACCCTGACCGATCCGCCGCGCAACCCCGCGCAACGCAGCGATCCGGCGATACAGAGGCCAGACCAAGACGCCGACCGCGACCATGACCGCGATCAAGTCAAAGACCATATTATCCAGGAAATAATCCGGCGGCAGCGGCGGAATCGTGGTTACCGGTCCCATTGCCAGCACCCGGTCAGCGCTCGGAACTGCCCGCAACACAGTGACCTGGTATTGTTCGCCGACAATCACGGCGTGGCCGGCGCCCAGCCGGGTCAGATCAGACCGTGATATCTCGGGGTACGTTTCGGCCACACTCGCCCGGTCGAGTACGGTGATGTCGATCGGCCCGAGTCCGGGAGTACCGAGTCCGGGAGTACCAGGATGAACGGGGTCGAGCTGGCCCTCGTCCGGGCGATGGTCGTCCGGGCGATGGTCGTCCAGGCGAGCCCGATCGATTCCCCGCACCGCAAGCGCGCTCAGGCGGGACAGCAGCTCGCCGATGTGGGCCCGATTGGCCGCGATTTCTACCGGCTCGGTGAGAACTGTGTAGTTCACCCACGATACCGCGATGAGGGCGAGACCGATGAGAAGGGCGCGCAGGTAGAGGCGGATCACGGCGCTTCCCCGGTCAGGATGTAACCAATTCCGCGCACCGACTTGATGATCCGGGGCTGTTTGGGGTCGTCGCGCAGTTTTTTGCGAATTTTGGATATGCGCAGATCGATCGAGCGATCCACCCCGTCGTACTCGATGCCGCGCAGGGCCAGGTACAGGGTGTTGCGATGGACCACTTGGCCGGGTCGCTCGGCGAGAAACCACAGAAGGTCGAACTCTGCGCCGGTGAGTTCGATTTCGCGTCCCGCATACTCGGCGGCTCTGTGCGCGCCGTCCATGACCAGGGCGGCCACTGCAATGCGCTGACCGCCCTCTCGGTGCATGCGGGTGCGGCGCAGCAATGTGCGGATGCGTGCGAGTAGAAGTTGCGGTCTGACCGGCTTGGCCATGTAATCGTCAGCTCCGCTGTCCAGCCCGTCGATCTCATCGAGCTCGTCACCGCGGGCGGTCAACATGAGCACCGGACCGCGATAATCCGGGCGCAGGCGGCGACAGATCGTCAGTCCGTCCTGGCCGGGTAACATGATATCCAGAACCACCAGATCGGGGGCCACGCGCAGAATATGTGCCACTGCAGCGTCGCCGCGCGATTCGACACTGACCTCGAACCCCTCCCTGGTCAGAAAGCGACGGACCAGATCGGCGAGCCGAGCGTCGTCTTCGACCACAACAATCTTGCCGGCAGGGCCCACAGAGTCCAGCCTAAAACCCCGACGAGCGCCCGTCCAGACCGCGTTACACTTGTTTACAGTCCCATACGCGATCGCCACAGACTCGGTGGTCCAGGCAGTACACGATTGGCCAGTATCAGGAGAATCGCATGCTTGACCGCTTTGTATCTCGCTCGTATCTGGCAGTTTTGCTGATCGTCTCCAGTCTGACCAGCTGTGACGATCAGCCGATCACGGCCACCTACCACGGTGGAATCCGGGCTCTGGTCGAGGCCAACTGCGTGGTCTGTCACAAGGAGGGTGGCATTGGACCGTTTTCGCTCGATGACCCGGACACCGTGCAGCTGCTGGCATCGTCCCTGGTCGATGAGGTCGAGGCTCGCCGCATGCCGCCGTGGGGCATGAATCCCGACTGTCGCGAGGTGACCGACTCGATTCGTCTGTCCGACCGGGAAGTCGCCGCCTTCGCGCAATGGCGCGACGCTGGATTTCCCGCCGGCCAGCCCGACGATTACCGCCCGCCCGATCCCGACGACGTGCTGACCACGGGTACAGTGGAAAGCCAGCTCGGTCCAGCCGATCTGGTGCTCGCTCCCGACCAGCCGTACACACCCGACACCGCGCGGCCAGACGACTATCGCTGCATTCCACTGCCCCACTCGATCGACCGCGACCTGTTCGTCAACGCCGTGGATGTCATTCCCGACAAGCTCGACTTGGTCCACCACGTCATTGTCTACGCAGTACCCGAGGCCGACGTCCCTGCCATGGAAGCGCTCGACGCCGCAGATCCCGGGCCGGGATTCAACTGTTTCGGTGATGCTGGTGTGGCCTCCGCCGATGCTGTCGGCGGATGGGTGCCGGGCGACAACAACGGGGGCGCCAGCCGCGAGATCGCCATGCGAGTGAGTCGAGGATCGCGACTGGTCACGCAGATGCACTACAATGTCGCCGGGCGACAAAACGATGACCTGCCTGGCGACGCGACCAGCGTGGCACTGTGGTTTCTCGAAGAGGGGCAGTATCCCGCCTATCTGATCACATCCCTGTGGATTCCCAATAATGATCTTTTTATCCCCGCAGGGGACAAAAATTCGGTTCAGATGGCGACCATGCGGCTCCCAGTCGACGGCTACGCAGTGGCGGTGTCGCCGCACATGCACTTGCTCGGCAAGCGGATCAAAACCGAAGTGATCCGCGAAAACGGTGCAATCGAGTGTCTCGGCCAGGTAGATGACTGGGATTTTAACTGGCAGCGCACCTATGAGTTTCCCGAACACGCCTTTGTGCCGATCGACATTTCGGACCGCATTCGCCTGACCTGCGAATACGACAACTCGCCGGCCAATCAGCCGGTCGTCAACGGCGAGCAAAAAGAGCCGCGAGATGTCACCTGGGGCGAAGGCACACTCGACGAGATGTGTCTCGACAGTCTCATCGTGCTCACGCCGTTTCGCGGTCGCGGCGAGACCGGGGTGTGTGCCGGTTTTCGCGACTGTTTTGACGACTGCGGCAAGGGCAGGCCGTTCTGCGCCCTGGCCTGCATGACCGCGGCGAGCTCTGCCTGCCTCAACTGCGGTACCCAGGGACTCTTTGGCAGCTGCGCCACCGACACGTGCCCGACCGAGCGCCAATCGATCGACCGGTGTCTGGCCACCTGCCCCGGGGGCGACAGCGACTATTTCGAATGTCTCTACAGTGCCTGCCGGAATCAATTCCAATCGTATTACGACTGTGTCGAGCCAACCTTGCGCAGCGGCAGCTGCGCCGGTGATTTCGCCAATTGCCAGGGCGTCACACCATGACCGTGACCGAGCCAGGGGGCGATCGCCGGCTGGCCGGTAGCCGGCTGGCCGCGGCTGGGCTGCTGGTCGTGGACACGGTCTTGACCGTGGGCCTGGCCGTGGCATTTGCCGTGGTATTTGCCTTTACGGCCGGATGCGCAGGGCAGGGCGAACTGTGCCGCGGAGACCGCAAGTCCAAAATTTTGACATTAGCGGCCGCTTGGCAGCCGGTCGATGCCGGCAGCGATCCGTTTGTCGAACACCGTCCAGCTGCGGTCGATTGCCCGTCGTTTGGCTATGGCCCCGAAGGACAGTTTTTCGAGATCAACACCGGCTCCTGCAACTACGCGACATTCGCCCAGCCGCTGAAGCTGCAACCGGGCTGCGACGCCGAGCTGAGCTTTGTTTTCTGGCATCTCGCTCTGTGGGGTCCCGACGGAGCTACCGCCCACGTCGCAGTACAGATCGGCGATACTCTAGTCTGGCAACAGAATTTGTCGCTGCCGGTGTTTGAAAAGGCAAACGAGGTTCGGGTTCGGTTGTCGGACGTGTTTGACGGCGGTTTTTTCGACCCCGGAGAGCAGGTGTATTTCCACGTTCACAACCACGGCAGCAACAGCTATCGCATCGGCGAACTGGTCGCCATCACCGCGCCATCCGAGCAGTGAAACGACTCGGTTTCTGTCATTCGACGAATAGGTCGTGCCGCTCGAAATAGCCATCGCCACCCGGATGAGTTGCGCTGGCCGGCGTTTCGCGTCACTGTGGGCCCATGGCTCGGCTGTCTCAGAGCACGATAAGCGCCATGCACAAGGCGATTCGCCAGGCCGCTCCTGCGCGAGTCTGGTCGCAGGGGGTCAAGCTGGCCCGTGACGACGCAGTGAGCGGTGAGAGCAGCGACGATGGCGAGGTGGTTTTGCGGGTCACTGTGCCCGGCCGGGCGGTGGCAACGACCGTGGTTTTGTATCTCGAAGACAATGAATGGGAATGCGACTGTCCCAACAGCGAGGATACCTGTGCCCACGTCTGTGCGGCCATCATTGCCCTGGCCCAGGCACAGAGAGACGGCAGCGATCTTCCCACCTCGAAAAAAAGTGGCGGCAAAGTGGCCTATCGCTTCCGCCGCGATGGGGCCGGGCTTTCTCTCGACCGCCATATCGTGACATCCGAGGGCAGCGAGCACCCGCTCCGCTCGACCCTGGCCGCGCACATGTCGGATCGCCAAAGCGGTCCTTCGGTGGCCCCCGAGCAAGCCGACCTCAATGTCGATCGCATTCTCGGATCGGCCAGGCCGCTGCCAGCTGATCGGCTCAAAAACGTCATGACTGCGCTCACTGGACACGATAACGTGCAACTCGACGGCAAAAAAGTCGGCGTGTCGGGCGATCCCGTATTGCCCCGGGCCACAGTCGAAGACGACCCCAAACACCGGGGGGGAGCCCGTCTGATCATCGACCGAAACCCCGCCATCAGCGAGGTCATCGCATTTGGATTTGCCCTGTGCGACGATACCATTCGCCCGCTCGGCGAGATCGACCTCACCGGCGGCAAGCTCGAGCGCCTGCCCGAGGTGCGGGAATTTCGCCGCGATCAGCTATCCGAGCTGCAGACGATCGTCTTGCCCGACCTGCTCCGACGCATTTCGGTCGATGTCCGCACCCGCCGGGTCCCACCCGTCTCCGCATCCATTGTCCCGCGCATCGATATGAAGATCGAACAAACCGGCCAGCGTCTCGATGTATTTCCTGTCCTGGTCTACGGCGATCTGCCCAATGCGCGGATCGACGGCGATCGCCTGGTCCATCTGCAAGGCGCGGTACCGGTACGCGATCGCGCGGCCGAGAAGCGATTGCTATTTCGGCTGCGCGACCAGCTCAACCTGGTCCCCGGTCGCGCCGCCGCATTCGAGGGACGCGATGCCATGGACTTCCTGGCCCGGCTCGAGGTCTATCGCGGCAAGCGGGTGCCGGGCGAGCCCATCGCCGCGCCGGCCGGCGAGGCCCTCACGCTGATTCCGCGCCTGTCCATTGCCGGAGAAAACGTCGATATCTATTTCGACATCGCCGATAACGAGTCGGCAACGGCCGGCCCAGCGGGCTCGGGCGAACGCCGCGTCGAGGCGGCACAGGTGCTCAGCGCCTGGCGTGAGGGCTTTTCCCTGGTCCTCACCGACCGTGGCGAGCAGGCCAGAATTCCCGCGGAATGGCTCGATCGCTACGGTCACATCGTGAGCGATCTGCTCGCCGCCCGGGCCGATCGCGAACAGCTGCCCACATTTGCTCTCTTCGATGTTGCCCGCCTGTGCGAAGAACTCGACCAGCCGCCACCGCCGGGTCTCGACCGCTTGGCGCCGCTTTTTGGCCAATTTGACGCCCTGCCCGAGGCGGCGCTGCCCGACGACCTGCGTGCCACTCTGCGGCCCTATCAGCGGGACGGGGTCAGCTGGCTGGGTTTTCTGCGCGACAGCGGAATGGGTGCCATCCTGGCCGACGACATGGGCCTGGGCAAAACCCTGCAGGCGTTGTGCGCCATTCGCGGCAAGACGCTCATCGTGTGCCCGACCAGCGTGATCCACAACTGGGCCGACGAGATCCGGCGCTTTCGGCCCGGCCTGCGCGCTGTGATCTATCACGGCCCTCGGCGCGCACTCGAAGACCACAGCAACGTCGTTCTGACCACGTACGCCCTCTTGCGCATCGATATCGAAAAACTGGCTGGGCAGAACTGGCAGACCATCGTGCTCGACGAGGCCCAGGCGATCAAGAATCCCGACAGCCAGGTGGCCCGCGCCGCGTATCGATGTGGCGCGAAATTCCGCATTGCTCTGAGCGGCACGCCGGTGGAGAACCGCCTGGACGAGCTGTGGAGCCAGGTTCATTTTACCAATCCGGGACTGCTCGGCGGCCGCGCGGAGTTCAAGCAGCGCTATGCCGATCCGATCGGTCGGGGCGAGAGCGGCGCGGCCGGGCGATTGCGCACCCGCATTCGCCCGTTTCTGTTGCGTCGACTCAAACGCGAAGTCGCGCCCGAGTTGCCGCCGCGCACCGATGCGGTCATGTACTGCGAGCTCGAATCGGGCGAGCGCGCAGTATACGACGCGATACGCGTTGCCACACAAAAAGACGTCGTCGACCGGCTGGCCCAGGGCGGCAGTGTATTGGCTGCATTCGAGGCCTTGCTCCGCCTGCGCCAGGCGGCCTGCCATCCGGCCCTTCTGCCGGGCCAGCAGGTCGATACCTCGTCGAAAGTAACCGCCCTCATCGACGCTCTCGAGCTGGTTGCCGCCGATGATCACAAAGCGCTGGTGTTCTCGCAGTGGACCTCGCTGCTCGACCTCATCGAGCCCCATCTGGCCGACAGCGGTATCGAGTGGATTCGCCTGGACGGCAGTACGCGCGACCGGGCAGGTGTGGTGGCTTCGTTTCAAGATGCAAAGGGTCCGCCGGTGATGCTCATTTCGCTCAAGGCCGGCGGATTTGGTCTCAATCTCACTGCCGCCGACCATGTCTTTTTGTGCGACCCGTGGTGGAATCCGGCCGCGGAAGACCAGGCCGCCGACCGCGCCCACCGGATCGGCCAGGAGCGGCCGGTGATGGTCTATCGCCTGGTCTGCCGCGACACGGTCGAAGAGCGCATACTCGCCTTGCAGGCCAAGAAACGAGCCCTGGCAGACGCAGCCCTGAGCGACGCACACCGCGCCGCCAGTCTTACTCGCGACGATCTTTTGGCCCTGCTCGCCTAGCCTAGCCCGGCCGAAGCGCCTGGCTGGCTCGAGCGCGACAACATGGCGTTGGGGCAGGTCAGAATGCTACGCGTGGCGTTTGGCCACATCCCTTCACCGAACGCAATGTTGAACGTAAACGTCCGGAAATCAGCTCTCTTTGGCCACAGCCGAGCGCAATACGCCGGTCGCCAGGGTGGCCAAAACGCCTGTTTTGGCTCGTCTCTTGCTGGCTTGGACTTTGCATTCTGCCGCTGTATTGCTCATGGAGGTGCGAGAATGTCCGTGGAATCGACAATTCCCTATTTGGGAGAGCTGATTGCCGATCGATATCAGCTCGAATCGCTGCTTGGAGAAGGAGGCATGGGCCTGGTCTATGCCGCGTACGATCGAGTGCTCGACCGTCGTGTCGCGATCAAACTTCTATGGGCAAATGCTGCAGCACAGCCGGATGCCTACAGTCGTCTGCAGCGCGAGGCACGGGTTGCGGCGACCCTGCGCCATCCCAATGTGGTACACATCTACGACTTCGGACAGAGCAGGGGCAGGCTTTTCCTGGTCATGGAGCTGCTCGAGGGTATCTCGCTCGGCCGCCTGCTGCGGGCCCGCACATCACTCGGAGTGGCCGAGGTTGCCCGTATTGGCGGCTGCATTGCCGACGTATTGGCCGCCGCTCACGACGTTCCTCTGGTCCACCGCGACCTGAAGCCGGCCAATGTATTTCTCGACCACAGTGCGGCAAAGGAGCGCGTGGTCGTGCTCGACTTCGGCCTGGCCTTTGTGGTCGACGCCAAGGATGAGAGTATCGGGCGGCTGACCGAAGACGGCACGACCCTGGGGACTCCCTGGTACATGTCGCCCGAGCAGGCGTGCAACGCCGGCTTGAGCCCGGCATCGGACGTCTACGCGCTGGCCTGTGTATTATTCGAGCTGTGCACCGGCAGGCCGCC
Source organism: Pseudomonadota bacterium (assembly GCA_022360315.1). GTDB lineage: Bacteria > Myxococcota_A > Polyangia > Haliangiales > Haliangiaceae > JAKSDA01. The sequence goes on along the minus strand of JAKSDA010000065.1, from coordinate 198,507 downwards.
GTTTTACAATCCGATCCCGGTCAAGACCATCACCGACCACGTCTATGCCGCGGTGCCATCGCTGCGCGAGCATTGTCCGGAAGCGCCGGTGGCGCTCGACCGGTTGGTGGCTGAGATGCTGGCCAAGCGGCCGGCCGATCGACCGACTGCGGCGGCAGTGCGAGAGTGTCTGGCCGGGATCGAGGTCGATTTGCTGCCGCGACCCGGCCGTGCCGCCTCGGCAGCCGGGCCAGCGAGACCCAAAATCGGCGATGGCATCGAATCCGTGCCCGAGCAAGGGAACCACTGCGGCGGCACACACATGGTTGCCATCGGCTCGATCCCCTGGGTGGCCCGGCAAGATACCACGCCGTCGAACCCGCCTGTATGAACGGCGCGCGATCAGTGCTTGACGGGCTTGACCGGCTCTGTTTCGGTGGCCTGGCCAGCCGGCAACTGTAGCCAGAGAAGCTCGTTGGGGCCGGTGACCTTGGCATAATGGTTGTCGACAATAATGCCCACGCGACGCTCGCCCAGGCGCACCAACCCCTCGAAGTTGCGCTTGCCGCCGGTGGTATAGGGGTAGACATCAGCGACCACCTCGGCCGGCAAGATCGGCGGTGCCCGGCCAGAAGACGGGCTCTCGGGCACCCGGAATGCGATGAGCCGGGCGACCGAAAAATGCCGCTCGATGGCCATTGCCACGATGCCACCGGTACCGGATGGAGCACCGGCGGTGCCCTTGCTACTCGCGCTCGCCCCGGCATCAGCACTGCTTGACGCAGCTCTGGCCCGATCGCAGTGCAGAGCCGAAATTTTGCCCTTATCGCTGGTGAGTGCCACGCGGTAGGGGACCACGGCGCGGCTGTTCAGATCGACACGGCCGACCAGGGCCACGCGTCGGCCGTCCTCGGCCTGATGGGGTTGTTCCACCGCAACGACCAGCTGGCCGCCAGCGTGACAGAGCGCTTCGAGGCCGCGCCGCGCATTGCACGGCGCCTGGGGCCACAGCGCATAGGGCATTTCGATGGCGTCGAGAACTCGAGCTGCATTGCCGCTGACCTCGACGATCAGGATCCGGTAGGCCTTGCCGTCACAGGTGCCTTCTGTGCCGATGGCAAAACGGTTCTTGCCGAGCCAGGCAATCGACTCCAGCTCGCGGCCGTCGGGCACACCGGTGAGCTGGTATTCGCGCGCAGCTGCTCCGGTCCCCCCGGTCCCCGGCCGGGCTGTACTGGACACCAAAACGCGTATTCTCTCCGCCAAACTCCACAACGTGCCGGCGTCATCCACGGTCAGGCCGGATAAACCGTTTGCCCCGGGCGCCTCAAGCGCTACGATATCAGCCGGACCGAGTTCGGCCTTGCTGCTGGCCGCTGACGTTTGGCCCGAAGACCGCTGTTCGCTCGACGAGCACGCTGCCAGCCATGCCGTCAGCAAAGCCGCACTCACAGCCCACCGCCGAGTCGAAAGGTCAACCGCTTCAAAAAGCGTCCTGAGTGATGCCGATGGATTCATGATCGCACCGAGTGTACTGCCGCCCGTGGCAGTGCTGTCCAGGCGCAATGTGCATTGTGTCGAAATCGATCAGCGCGGGTTCATCGGTTGCTCTACGCTGTAGCACGAGCGTTGTCGAACCCCTGATAAGTTGTTCAATATCGGGCCCTTAGCACGTGGCACGCACTCTGCTAGGCATCGGTTCGCCCACTCGACAAACGATCGAACATCGCAAAGGAGAACACATGGCAGCGATCGACATTCTGTTCCACGGCGTCCGGGGCTCACTGGCGTCTCCTGGCTCGAGCACTATCGAGGTCGGCGGCAACACCAGCTGCATAGAGATCTCATCGGAACACCAGCGCATCGTGCTCGATGCGGGTACTGGGCTGCGTGCCCTGGGCGAGCGGATCATGCGACGAGATCGGCTGGACGATCCGTCGGCTCACACCAAAAATACGACCATTCTTCTGTCCCATGTTCATTGGGACCACATTCAAGGCTTGCCGTTCTTTACCCCGATCTACGTCCCCGGCTTTCCGATCGACGTGATATCGGGTCCCAACGGGTTCATGCCGCTCGAGGAAGCGTTGCGCCGGCAGATGTCGCCGCCGTTTTTCCCGGTCGCGTTCGACGATCTGCCGTCGCGGATGAGCGTGCGCGATGAACGCCCGGGGCACACCTTTGTAGTCGAGGGCGCGCAAGTGACCATGGCCAGGCTCAATCACCCGGATCCGGTATATGGTTACCGCATCGAGATCGACGGTGTTGCGGTGGTCTATGCCACGGATACCGAGCATTACAGCTGTGTCGATCCCGGTCTGAGCACCCTGGCCCGGGGCGCGGATATACTGATCTACGACGCCCAGTACACGCCCGAGGAGTATCGCGGTGAATGCGGTCCGTCCAAGGTGGGCTGGGGTCATTCGACGTTCGAGGCTGCCTGCGAACTGGCCCGGCAAGCAGGAGTCCGGCAGTTGGTTCTGTTTCATCACGATCCCGGGCGCAGTGACGACCAGGTTGCCGAGATCGAAGAGCGGGCCCGCGCCTTGTTTCCCGCCACGGTAGCTGCCCGGGAGCGCGGTCGCATCGCTGTGGGCAGCGAACAAGGTGCAGTCAGATCGGATGCCACTGCCTCGCCCCGAGCCGCCTGACCTATGGCTGTGTGTACCCGAGTGAGTGCTATGCTCAGCTTGGTTCCCATACGAGACCGCAGACACATGAGCGAAGGCGAGCTCAAACACGAATTACTGTCCGATCTCGGGGCGATGATCGCCCGGGAGGTCGAACTCGACCAACTTCTGACCACGTTTGGTCTGCGCGTGGCGCAAGCGCTGCAAGCCGATCGCGCCACGCTGTGGTTGATCGACGCCAGGACCAAGGAAATTCGCTCCCAGGTGGCCAATTTGCCCGAGCTCAGGGAGCTGCGCCTGCCGGTGGGCAACGGGGTCGCCGGATACGTGGCGCACACCGGCGAAGTGGTCAACATCCGCGACGTGGCCTCGGATCGACGCTGGACTCCAGAGGTTGATCAGCGCACCGGCTATCGGACCCGGTCACTCTTGTGTGTGCCGATCATCGATGCTCGTTCGAGCACGTTGCGCGGCGTGGTTCAGGTGCTCAACAAAAAGGGCGGTTCGTTCACCAGCAGCGACGCGAGTTTTCTGCAAGCTCTGGCCCGGCAGATCGCCCGGGCGCTCGATTACACATCTCTGCGCACCGACGACACCGAGAGCGGCGTGCCGATGCGCGGCCGGTTCAACCACATCGTGGGCGAATCGCCGGCCATGCACGCGGTGTATGACAAGATCATTCGCGCTGCCGGTACCGAGGCCACAGTGCTTTTGCACGGCCAGACCGGTACTGGCAAAGGCCTGATGGCGCGGGCCATCCACGTCAACAGCAAGCGGCGATCGGGACCGCTGGTTCACGTCGACTGCACCAATTTGCCGGCCAATCTGGTCGAGAGCGAGCTTTTTGGCCACGAGCGGGGCGCCTACACCGGTGCTGATGCGCGGGTGCAGGGCAAGGTTGAAATCGCTGCAGGCGGCACGCTTTTTCTCGACGAGGTCGGCGAGGTTCCGATCGAGCTTCAGGGCAAGCTGTTGCGCTTCTTGCAAGACAGGCGATTCGAGCGCGTGGGCGGCCGCCAAACTCTCGAGGCCGATGTTCGCATCGTGGTGGCAACCAACCGCGACCTCGCCGACATGGTCAAGCAGGGCCGATTTCGCTCGGATCTCTACTATCGGGTGCGGGTGATCGAGATCGAGCTGCCAACCCTTTACAGCCGCGGCTCGAGCGACATCATTTCGCTGGCCGAGCATTTTGCCAGCGTGTACAGCCGCCGCTATGAAAAGCGCGCGGTCAAGCTATCGAGCGAGGCGAGAACCGCCCTCACCCGACACAGCTGGCCGGGCAACGTACGCGAGCTCGAGCACGCCATCGAACGCGCTGTGGTTCTGTGCGAAGACGGTGTGATCGGTGCCGATGTGCTCGGTCTGGTTCCGGCCGAGCGAGTCAGCGGCATCTTCGAGCTGCCCGCCCGGGCCGATGGCGGACAGGGCGCAACCGGACGGCGTGGCGAAAACGAGGGTCTGTTCATGCCGCACGGCTTGTCACTGGAAGTGGCCTCGCGTCTCTACGCCACAGCCGCGGTCGAGCGCGCTGGCGGCAATCGCTCGGCCGCCGCTCGCCAGCTCGGCATCGGACGCAACAGACTGGCTCGGCTTTTGCGGAACGACGAGTAGAGTTGCCGATCTGCCTCTGTCGAGGCGAGATTCGATGCATGGGGTGGCGTGGCGGCAGGCGATTTTTGTGCTACCTTAGAGGGAGTTCATGAGTGACCCTATCCGTCCCGGCGATATCTACTTTGCACCCGGTGCTTCCGGCGCGGACCGCGTGCAGCTTCCAGGTGCCAGTCAGAGTGAGTTTCCTCCGGTGGACGAGCGCCTGGTCGAGCCCGAGACCGATCGAGAAATGATCGGCGGGCAGGTGGTGAAGGTTGCGCCATCGGAGCCTCCTCACGCCGATCGGCAGGTCGATATCGGCTATGTGCTGCGCGCCAATGCGGCCCCGGACTACGTGGTGTCGGCCGAACTTCTGACCCGGGTCTCGGGCGACAGCGATTTTGCCACCGACGTATGCATCCGCAAAAAAGGCGTGGATGCGCGGGGACATCGGTATCTGGAAGAGCTGTCCTTCGAGGTCAAATACACGCAGAGCCAGGCGAGCCTGGACAGGCGGGCCCGCTATCTGATCCGGCGCGGCGTGCGCCGGGTGTTCGCTGTCCATGTGCGAGTCGACAGGAGCGGCAGCAGCGAGCGGGTGATCGCCGGGCCGGTCGTGGAATGGTCGGTGAGCGGGGAGTGCTGGACCGGACTGGCCGCGGACGACAAACTGCAAGACCGGTGCTTGCGTCAGCCGATCGAGATACGCGCGCTGCTTGATGCAGTCGAAGCAGACAATGCCGTGGCCCGGGCCCTTGTCGCCAAGGGCAATGCAATCTTGCTGAAACTCAAAACCGATGGCTACCAAGAGGGCCAGTCCGACGGCTACCAGAAGGGCCGGTCCGACGGCTACCAGAAGGGCCAGTCCGACGGCTACCAGAAGGGCCAGTCCGACGGCTACCAGAAGGGCCAGTCCGACGGGCTGAGACAGGCAGTGCGCGACCTCTGCGAGGCGTTGGCCATCGAGCTGACACCCGAGCGACTGGCATCCATCGACTCGGCAGACGTCGAGGACCTCGATGCGCTCCGCCGTCATCTCCTGCAGCATCGCCGCTGGGTGGACGAGTCGTCCCCACCTACCGGGTAAAGGGCCTTTGCCCACTGCTGGCCCGTGGTCTGCTCTGCCGCTCGCAAGCCCGCGCTCCACTGTCCGACCCTGGCCGTCTGTGATCGCGACGCGAACGCACTCGCCGTAGCCGACCAGGTGCCCTGCAACTGCTCACGCTCATACGTAAGACAGAAATCTGCCGAGGAGCGCTTATCGATCATCGATCGAATCGAACCGGGTAGTCATTGGTGATGTCGGCTCGGCACCTGTGCGAACACCCGCATTTGCCGGGCAGGGGGGAGCCGGAGGCACACCATCATGTGATCTGGAGCGGGGCTGATCGGGGCTGGATTACGCCGGCGTTCCCGGCCAGGTGGGGCGATCGTTGATCGCGCACAGACGAAGCAGGATAATGGCCGCAATGAACGACCGATCCAGGGTTTGGCGGTTGGCTCTGGTCACGCTGGCTGCCTGTGTCGTGGCCGGGCCCGCGGCGAGGGCACAGCCAAAACAGGACGTACAGCCCGGCGCGACCGACCCCCCGCACGTGACTTCGGCGGCGCAGGCCTTGCAAAGGGCGCGGGTGCACTTGCAGCAGGGCGAGTACGAACCGGCTCTGGCCACGGTCGACGCCGGCCTCGCCCTGGAAGCCAAACATCTTCCGCTGCTTCGACTGCGCGCTACCGTGCTTCTGGAGAAACTCGACTATGAGGGTGCTCTGGCCGCATACGAGGCGTTTCTGGCTGCTGGACCGCGCGGTGCCAACCGGCGCAAAGCCAGGAAGATCGTCGCCAACCTGCAGATCGCCCGCACCACCTTCTTGACGGTTCGGGTAGAAAACGGTCCGGCCAACGTCTACTTGAACCGCAAACAGTACGGAGTCTGGTGCCGGGCTGCGCCCGAATGCACCCGCGGCATCGTGCCCCGGGGATTTCGTGTCCACGTCGAGCGCGACGGCTTTGTGACCGAGATCGAGCGGGTGACGATCAGCGCCGCGAAGACCCATGAACTCGTTGTGACCTTAAAAGAAAAGCCATCCCGGCTGGATATCGCGGTCACTCCCAACAACGCCCGGGTAAGCGTGGACGACGACGAGTTGGGAATTGGCGATCAGTCTGTCGAAGTGCCGCCCGGTAACCATACGGTCCGGGTTGCTCTGGATGGCTTTGTCACCCACGAAAAGGCCATTTCGGCGCATCTGGGCAAAACCGTCGCGGTGGCCGTGAAGCTGGCCCCGGTGGCGCCGACCACAGACCGACGCGATGCCCGGCCCCGGGTGGCCGGCGCCAAAGCCCATCCATGCCCGCCTGAAACACCCGATTTGCCTGAGGGCGGTGCGGACGGCCAGAAACCAGTACCATCAGCCGGCACTACAAAGCGGAAATCGGACCGAAGAGAGCGGCCAGGCCGGCTATTCGAACGGCGAGACGACGCGGCCTGGGCGCTTTATCACTGCGCGTACTCGGCAGCAGCGCGGAGGCAACCGGACCGGGCGCGCTCGCTCTTGCGCGAACTCGTCGACAAGCACGCAGAACACCCGGCGGCCCGGCTCGCTGCCGAGTTCGTCGCACCTGTCGAGGCGGCTGCGCCCGACCCGACATCGTCCGAGATGGCCACTCCGACCGGGCTAGGTGCCATCCCGTTAACACCGCCCGGCCAGACCGACTCATCGGCCGGTGCACATTCGGAGGTGGCCGAGAAACCATCGCGTGCATCCCGTTCCGAACTGGCAATTTTTCAAACACTTCACGGTATCGCCACGGGCATCGAGCTGTGCCTGGCAGTGCAATGCGAATCGGGCGTGGCGGTATCTATTTTGACTCTCACCGGTGGTAGCGTCGGTCTGAGCCTGTCACTCGTCAAATCCGAGGGAACGCTCACTCCCGGGCAACGGGCTCTGCTCAACTCCGGTACATTGTGGGGCGCCTACAATGGAGTATTGGCGTCGCGCATGGCCGGTTTCGAGAGTCAAGGGACAGCGGTGCTCTTGCTGCTCGGACAGGCCACGGGACTGGGCGCCGCAGGGGTACTATCGCGCTGGCGTCCGACCGATGGGCAGGTCGCCCTGGCCAATACTTTCGGCATCTGGTCGGGAGTCATCGCATTCCTGGGTATGGGTGCCCTGAACATCGATCGAGATGCGGAAGATGCATACACAGCGCTTTTGCTGGCCACCGACCTGGGCGTTCTCTACGGTGCTGTCGTGGCCGAACGACACAGACACAGCCGCGGATACACCTTTCTCATCGATGCTGGTGGGCTGGTCGGCGCGCTGAGCGGATACGGCACAGCCGTGCTGATCAGCGGAGATCCGGATGCACAGTTTTCCGCCAGTGCCGCGCTCGCTGGCGCCATTGTCGGGCTCGGATCGGCGGCTTATCTGGCCAGAAAATGGGACCGACCATCACCGCCCTTGCGGCTGACCTTGCTGCCCACCGCCGGGGGCGTGACCGCTGGCCTGGCCTTCGATCTGGATCTGTAGCTGGCCGGGATAAATTCGCCTACCGGGGTCGGGCGATGGAAGCTGGGCTTTACTGCTTGCACAGGGGATCGTTTAAGCAGTCGTCGGATAGATTGATGCGTTTCTTCGACTTTTTGCCGCTCTTGCGAGTCTTGCGCTCTCGCGCCCGCAACTCGCTGAGCTTGGCTTTCTGCCGGGCGATTTTTTTCTGTGCCGCTGCCCGCTCTGCGTCGGTCTTGGCCTCTTTGGCCTGTCTTTCGGCCTCGAGCAGCGCATTCTGCGTACTGGAAATGTCCTTCTCGAGCGCGGCAATGCGCTTCTCGGCCTCTTCTTTCTCGCGTTGCAACCGCTCGCGCTCGGCCGCCGCCGCTTGCTGATCGGTGTAGTACTTGTACCCGAGACCGCCCACCGCGAAGATCAATAACGCAGCAACCGCAATGAGCCAGGTCGGCCGCTTCTTGGCCACCTCCTGCCGGCGCAGCTCCATCTCCTGGACCAGACGCTGCTGCTCGAGAGCCGCTTGCGCCTCGACTCGCGCGCGGGCCTCGGCCTCCTGCAGGCGCAGTTCTTCCTCCCGCTGCTGCCGCTCGTATTCTTCTTGGCGCCGGCGCTCCTCTTCTTGCAAGGCCAACAATCGAGCTTCTTCGGCCTCGCGCTGTCTGCGCTCGGCCTCCATGACGGCGTGGGCTCGCTCTTCTTCGGCGCGGCGTTTTGCCTCTTCCTCTTCAGTAACTCGTTCTTGTTCGATCTGGCGCAGTTCGCGCAGTGAAAAAAGAACCGAGTTCTCGCGATTTTCAGGTTCAGCCATGTGTTCCTCGTACCAACTGGTTCAGCGAAAAAGGGCTCGCCTGGGTCCTCGGAAAGTTGAGTTTTAACATGCACCTAGGAAGCAATCAACGGAGCATGTTACACACCGCACAACACCCGGGCCGAGATTCGACTACAAACTGAGTAGAATGCAAGAGATCTACCGACTTGCGCTGGGTCGCGCCGATCGGCACTGAATATCGTTTTCGAGCACTACATCGTGGGTTTCGTAGACCTCCACAGTCATATTCTTCCAGGACTCGATGATGGCGCCAACAACATCGAGGAGTCGATGGACATGATCGGGGGCCTGGCCGCGCTGGGATTCGACACGATCTGTGCCACCCCACACCAAAAGGCCGGCCAGTTCTTGCCGTCGCTCGACACCATTGATGAAGCGCATCAGCTGGTCGTGACTCAAACCAGGACCTCGGGTGTGAACGTATCTATTCCACTGGCCGCCGAGAATATGTGGGATGCGGTCTTTTTCGAGCGCTTTCAAGCCAAACGCATCCCGTCCTACGATCGGGGCAGCGCGTTTCTGGTCGAGTTTCGCCCGGCCGAGATGCCGCCCGGGGTACTCGGTCACTTATTTCGGATGCGCACCGAGGGCAAGCTGCCGGTCATCGCTCATCCCGAGCGATACCAGGCGCTCTGGACGGATAAGGGCCTGCTCGAACAGATGGCTGCTCAGTGCGCAATGGTCGTGGACCTCGCAGCTGTGGCCGGGTATGCCGGTCGCCGGCAAGCTAAGGTTGCGCGCAAATGGCTCAAGCAGGGTGTTGCACACGCGGTTGCGTCGGACAGCCATTCTCGGTCAGACATCGGTGTGGCGGCCGAGGGCATGGCGTGGATTCGCAAAAAACTGGGCGAATCGTCTCTGCACCGGTTGCTCGCCGATCATCCCCGCCGCATTCTGGCCGGACAGCATCCGGACCGGTCCGGCCGGCTCGGGGCCAGGGTCGGTCGAACGCAGAATTCGCAGTGAAGCTGGCAGTCAATATTGCACTCTCGCTTTTGACTCTCGCCGTGTGCACGTGGCTGATCTGGCCTTCTGCCCAGGATCGAAATGAGATGGCTGCAGCCCTTCGCACAGTCGATCTCACCTGTGTCGTTGCCAGTGTGGCCGTGCTTCCGGTGGTCCAGTTTTGCCGCGCCTGGCGCTGGAACAATCTGCTCGCGCCCATCGGTGTGAAGCTGCCGCTCGGCCGTCTGCTCGCCATCTCATCGGTTGGCTTCATGGCAATTCTCGCCCTGCCGGCCCGGCTGGGTGAATTGGTCAGGCCGGCTCTTATCCGCCAGCGAGGCCAGATCTCGGCCGCAGCAGCGTTGGGCACCATCGCGGTCGAGCGGGTCATTGACGGGTTGTTCGTATCTCTGACTGTGTTCTTTGCTTTCGTTTCGCTGCGCAATTCCGAGTCGCCGTCGTGGATGATGCCCACGGCGTACGTGGCCCTGGGCATCTTCTCGGCCGCATTGGGGTTTTTGTCGTTTTCTGTGCGCTGGCCCGAGCGGACCGTGAATACCGCGGTGAGCTTGACCCTGGCCCGGTACTATGCCCCCGGGCTGGCCGAGCTGTTGCGCGCCAAGCTGGCCAGCATGATCCGCGGCTTCGTGGTTCTCAAGGACTGGCGCAACCTGCTCGTCTTTACCCTGTGGAGCGCGGTCTACTGGGCGGTCAACGGCCTGTTCATGTGGATTCTGGCCATGGGGTTTCAGGACATCGATCTGTCGCCGGTCGGCGCCTATGCCATCATGGGGGTGGTCGCCGTAGGCATCATGTTGCCCAACTCGCCGGGTCTGATCGGCCAGTACGCCTGGTTTGCCATGCTCGGACTGTCTCTCTCCGCGGGCCCCGAGCTCGGTCTGGGCGGTGTGGGCAATGCCTATGCAAATCTTTTGTACGGCGTCCAGATGGTCTGGTACATGGTTATGGGAGGACTCGCTCTGGCCACGCCGTATGTATCCCTGTCCGATCTATGGAATTCGCGCTCGATGACCGACCCGGTCGAGACCGAGCTAACCGCTCGACCCGAGGCCGGTTCTGTCCGGCCAGTCGCCATCCCTGCTGCGCACATGCGGCCGCACGGCGAGCCAATCCGAGCCGAGGAGAAAACTCGATGACCCAGCTGCGATCGAAACCGGGAAGAACCAAGAGTCTGGCTCGCCTGGCAGCCGCTGTCGCGATCTGCTCCATCGCACAGGCGGCCTGGCCCCAACCTGTGCAGGCCAAATCCCAGCGGGTAGTCTTTTACACCTTCGAGCAGGTTTGGCCGGCAGCGATCCGCTTTCTGCGCGTGGACGAGGGCTTTGACATCGTCGAGCGGGACGCCGAGGCAGGATACGTGCTCTTTGCAGTGAACGAGGAGAACAAGCGCTTTCGCGGCGCCCTCGAGTTGGTCCGCATCAAAGACGAAAACGGTCGCCAGGCTCTGCGCCTGGTACTTCGCGTCGAGGATCGGCCGTCGTACACCGAGATCAGCATCCTCAAACGGCTGGAGCGCAAATTGCGCTACGAACTGGGCGAGCCTGCCGAACCCGCTCCCAAACCAAAAGACCAGGACAAGTCCAAAGACCAGAGCAAGGCCAGCAACCAGGCCACTGGTTAGCCCCGGGAATGGATTGGCGTGGCTGGCGATCCGAACAATGCTGCCGATACTCGCCCGGCCGGAGCGGACTCACAGCGCTCGCCCTGGTGCCCGGTCAAGGTGGCGATCGACCCTGCTGGTACACTGTGGGTGGCCGACGCGGCGACAGGCCAGGTGCTCGGCCTGGCCCTCGAGATGGATGGCCGGGCCACTGTGATCGCCAGGATCCCGGTGGCGACCAACCAGCCGAGCGGCCTGGCCATCACCCGCAACCGTGACGCGCTCTTCGTCGCGGACGCGAGCGGACACGTCGTGCGCAGATTCAACCTGTCTGAACGCGACCGGCCGGACGTCCCGGCAAGCAATGCAGAGCGCGGTTCAGATGCAAGCGCGGCCGATGTGGTCGCCGATCTCGATGTCCCGTCTGCCCTGGCTCTCGACGAGTCGGCCGGGGTGCTCTATGTCGCAGTGACCGGTGCCAACCAGATCTGGCGCGTCGATCGCGTCAGTCACTCTGTACCAACCTCCGCCGTGCCAGCTGCCACGGTCCTCGCCGGCACGGGGCGACCTGTACCAATGGATGGATTATTCGTCCATGCTGGCTTTGCTAGACCTACCGGGCTGGTCCTGTCAGCCGACCGGCGCCGGCTGTACGTGATCGATAACCAGCCCGCGTCGGTACGCATGCTCGACCTGACGCTGGGTCAGGTGTCCACTCTGGCAACTCTTCCCCCCAACGGGTCCGAGGCGGCAACATCAGGCGCCAGAGGCCAGATAACCGGCCGGGATATCGCCCTGACACCGCACGGCCTGGTCATCGCCGATCCCGTCGACAATCAGCTCTACGGCGTTAATCTGCGCCACGGCACTGTCAGCCCCCTGTCGTCCCGACTCGCAGAGCAATCCCCGGCCGGGCTGCCCTTGTGCCAACCCAGCGGGGTGGCGTTCCACCGCCGCACGCGAAGCTACGTCGTTGCTGATCGTGGAAATGGCCGACTCATGCTCATCGCCGGAGACACGCGCTCTGCGAGCGAAGTCACACTAAAGTCACACTAATTAAACAATACGCTGGCGTACTGCTCTCCAGGTCGGGGTCAACGGCACCAAGATCATCAGCCGTTCGGACGAGCCCAGGCACGGCCGTTTGTGCGGGCCCGATAGCGATCGCTCACCGGCCGGGTTTGCGGGCCACGACCACCTTGGCGACCAGATGCGGCTCGCTCGACTCGACGACAAAGCCGGCTTGCCGGGCCAGGGCGGCCAGGTCGTCGGTCAGATAGCACCGGTAAAACGGCTCGTGGAACTCGTCGGGAAACGAGCCGAGGATGGATAGGATCGCTGCGCTCTCACTCGCCTGGGCCGAGTCCTCGACGACCAGGAGCCCGCCCGGGCGCAAAACCCGGTAGGCGTCGTCAAATACGCGACGGCGGGCGTTCTTGGGCAGTTCGTGAAATAGATACACACTGGTGACAATGTCGAAATAGCCATCGATGTAGGGCAGATTTTCGGCATTTTCGACCAACAGAGTGGCTTCTTCTACATCGGCCAGCAACTTGCGCGCGGCGTGAATGTAGTACGGACTCAGATCGACACCGTGATAGCGCAGGTCGGGATGCGCCGTGGCCAGCTGTTTGAGCGTGCGTCCAGTACCGCACGCAATGTCGAGCAGGCGTGCGCCCGGTCGCCGGGAGCCACTAGCCGGCCGGGTATCGCGTAAATAGTGGGTTATCGGCGGGATGATCTGGCGGCGCATGATGTCGGCCGTGCCGTGAAACAACAGCTCGACGCCGAGATCGTAGAGCCTGGCCGAGTGGTGGCTGAGATATCCATCGCTCTGCCAGTGAAAGTTGCGCCGGTAGTAGGGCGGATAGCGCTCGACGTCGACCTCTCCGGGCAGGTCCTGGTAGTTGCCCTTGCGGATGCGGCGGACCGTACGCGGCAAGTCGCGCATCATCGAGGGCAGGTTCCGCATATAGGTGGCGATCGGCAGCTGGAAAAGTAGCTCGCGCGGGTACAGGCCTTGCTCGACATTGGCCAGGTCGCGGTCGAGAAGGTCGGCAAGGCGCCCGCGCACCAGCTGGGCGACTGGCTTCGGCACCCGAGGGGCCGGACGTCGAGCGAACCTTCGCGCGAGGTGCTCGAGCAGGATGCTGTTGACCAGGATCGAGATGTGCTGTGTGCGATATGCCGCGCGCTCGAGGCGCCAGGTCAGGGGATTGTCCATGTATCGGTTCGTGGTTGCGGGTTTGTCGAGTGAGCCGCTTGAATTTAGATGCTTCGCGCACGGCTCGGTTGCACGCAGCTGAAAGGGCGCCTTACAGACTTTCGCCCCAGGTGTCAGCATACGCGATCTGGGCTGGCGATTTGCGACTGCGTTTGGCGAGTTCGCGCTCGCGAAACGTTTCTGGCAATGCCGCGGGCTCGCCCGGATAGCCGATGGCCAGGGCCGCGACCGGTTCGTATTCATCGGGAATGGCGTAGACCTGGCGGGCCCTGTCCCGATCAAAACCGGCCATCTGATGCACGGCCAGGTCCATGGCCGTGGCCTGCAGGGTGAGCTGGGCCGAGGCGAGGCCGACGTCGTGAAATGCGTGGCGATTGGGCTTGCCGTTCCTGGCGAACTGGGTCGCAGCCACCGAGATCATGAGCACAGCAGCGTTTTTGGCCCATTGCTGGTTCATCTCGGCCAGACAGCCGAGCATGGTATCGAACGCGTCTTTTTGCTCGCGCCCGGCCACCAGATAGCGCCAGGGCTGCTCGTTGAAGCAAGATGGCGCCCAGCGCGCCGCTTCGAGCAGGGTTCGCACTTGCTCGTCCGAGAGCGGGCGAGCGTCAAACGACCTCGGACTCCAGCGGCGGGCAATGAGGTCGTGAATCGGATAGTCGGTGATTGCTGGCTTTTCCATAACTGCGCTCCATCATGACGCGGCAGCTGCCACCGAGGCCAGCCCGGATCGACTTACCGGGGCGCGATGCGAGCCGCGATGGCGCGAGCTGCTGTTTCGCCCACGGCAGCACTTCCAGTCGCCCCATGGCCGCCCAGCGCGGCAACCCAGAACAGCCACGGCAGGCGCTCATCCCAGCCGATGAGAGGCCGCCGATCGGGGGTAAACGTGCGCAGGCAGGCCCAGGTCCGGGCAATGCCAAACCCGGCCAGGGCGGGCACAATCGGCGACAGCTTGGCGGCGAGGACCTCGACGGCATCCTGGGCCGGGACGACATCGGACGGAGCGACCTCGGTCTCGTCACAGCCCGAGAGCAGATACCCGTTGCCCTCGGGGCGGACGTAAAACTCGTGCGCACCGACGTGCCACACAAAAGGAGCGTCGCGATCGAGGTCCGGTACGGTTTCGGTGACGAATAAATGACGGCGAATCGGCGCAAATTGAACCGGCTCGGCACCGGCCAGGCGACCGACCTGGCCGACCCATGCGCCGGCGGCAAGGACTGCGCAGCGGGCCTGGATGACGCCGCGACCGGTCTCAACCGCGACCGCCCCGCCCCGGGGGGAAAGCCCGATGACCTCGCAGTTCGTCTCAATACGGGCGCCTCGCTTGCGCGCGCCGTGAAGAAACCCGAACAGGTGCGCGTGCACATCGATCACTCCATCGGTCAGAAAATGCACACCGCCGGCTGTCGGCACCGAGTGAAGATACGGCCATCGTTGCGCCAGCTGGGCCGCTGTGACGCGTTCGTGGGGCAGATTCCAGCGCCGGGCCCGGGCCGCCATGGCGTCGATGTCACGGCGGTGATCGACCAGGAGTAGCGAGCCGGTCTGGCGCACGAGCGGCTGGTCGCTGAACCCGGCCGGCGGGTTGCGCAAAAACTCGCAGCCGCGAACAGTGAACGCGGTAAACCCGTCGTCCTCGGTCAACTGGCGTCCCAGGGCCGCATTGCGGCCACTGGCATGGTAGCCGCACGCAGCCTCGCGCTCGACCACGACCACGTCAGCGATGCCCATACGGGTCAGTTGGTACGCGGTCGCTGCACCCGCAAAGCCGCCCCCGACGATCACGACATCGGCGTGCGTGGGAAGCGATCTGGTGATGGCCCGACCTCCTGGCCCGGCCTGCGAGGCGGAGTTCATGGAGAGCGGGGCGGCCGCGCGGCCGGCTCTTCGAGGGGTCAATTCAACAACCGATCGCGAATATAGCGCCCATCGCGCAGCTCGTCGAAGAACATGGATACCAGCGGGTGCTCGATCGGTTCTTCGGACTCGTCGAGCTCGAGATGTCGTTCTGCGACATAGGTCTCCGCATTGGAGTCGTGAACCAACACATGGTACCAGGGGTTGTCCTTGGGCGGTCGAGAGCGCGCCACCTGTTGGTACCATTCCTCGGTACCCTGAAAGGTTTGATCGACTGAAACCACAACCCCGCGGTATCCAAAGCGCTTGTGGTGGACTATCTGCCCCGACTGAAACTTGGCCATGTGATCCTCACATAATTCGAAGAAGTCCCGGTGGCAAGTCGCCTCCAAGTTCCGGCCAGCCATTCGAGCGATCGCGGAAGGCGGGCCGTGCCGCCCGGTTCAGGAGCGAGAGCGGTTTGTGGTGGGGCGGACAAGCTGACGGAATTCTTTTTCGCCGATAATGTGGATCGGCGCCCCCTGTTCGATTAGCTTCTGCGCCTGGCGCAGTTTGGCTCCCAGGCGGCCGTTGCGGTATGGACCGCGCCCGCCCTGGACCACGACATCGACGTTGCGAGTGACATTTTGAGCCACCGTACCGCCGGCCTGAAGGACCATGATCTCGGCGTCGAAGTGTTTGATCGAGAGGCGCCCGGAAAATACCACGGTTTTGCCCTGCAGCGAGCGCATCGGCGATCGGGCGATCTCGTGCTTGCCCTCCAGGGCTTGCAACATCTCGTAGGCGTCTTCATAGCGCTTGCTGCGCGGACCAATGGCCTTCTTGACGATCGCCCGGAGCTCGGGATCGCAATTCATCTGGTTGGCGTCGGAACAGTTGATCGGGGCTGCTGCATCACCGCGCAACAACATGGCGAGGAGCTGCCCCATCTGGAACACATCGTCGGCAGCGAGCCATTGCCGGTGCGACCGCTCGAGAAACCCGCGCGACACAAAGGCGGGATTGAAGGCGTCGATGGTGATCAGCTTGCCCGATGAAACCTGGTGCCTGGCAATGCCGAAATCCCCCAGCTTGAGGATGCCGTTGCCACAGACGAATATGTTGGTCGGCGTGATGTCGCGATGAGTCGCTCCGCCGCCGTGAAGTTGGTCGAGCAACTTGAGCAGAGCAATGATTTCCCGCCGCGACCGCGCGGCCGACCACGGCTTGCCAGTTCGCTGTAGATACCCGTCGACAGTGCCACCCTCGGCCAGCTCCAGCACGAGACAGTACATGATCGTGCTGCGACCGGGCGGTCCGGTGAGCAGGGGAAACGAGTCGTAGAGCTGTATGACCCGACGACTGTGGCGAAACAGCTCGCCAAAATACGATTCGCGATGCCAGCTGGCCTGATTCGTGGTGGTTTTGAGACAAACCTCCTCGATCGGCCGACCGCGCCGATTGAGCTCGTAGGCGTGATATGCGCGGCCAAACCCTCCCTCGCCCAGGACATTGTCTATCTTGTACCGAAGACCCGTGACCGGACTGGTGACGATGCGGTTCGGCTTCAGATTGGTCAGTCGGGATAATGGCAGCAAGTTCGGCATTGCCACCCAACCAGCCTACTGGGCTAACCTCAGCTCTTACAAGCCTCACACGGCTATCCTCGGCCGTGTGACACGATCCGCACAGAGGCGGAAATCACTCTGCCGTCTCGCGACTTCCCCTCAATATATGGGGTATCCCGGCACCGTGATATCTACTGGTAGTGGTCGGCCTCGAACGTTGCCAGCACTGTGCACAGGCCCGAACCCCAGTCAAAAAATCCGACACAGCTCATTTTTCGGTCTGGTCGTTTTGGTCGGATTAACTGGCCTCGACTGCAGGATCATGGCGCAACGCTCGAATCGCCGGTCGGCTCGGGGCGACTCCCCTCAATGCCGCGATCGAGGGTTGCTTGCGCGTGGTTGGCGAATCGAGCAACCGAAAAAAAACACGCGACCCGTTTGCACGGGTCGCGGCTCGCCGGGAAGCGGACTTCGGATGGTTCAGGTCAAGGGGGCATGATGATTACCGGCGAGCACCTAGTGAAACGGTCATCGGGTCTTCTTCTACAGTCCCCTTTGCCGGAAAAATCGACGCGCGATCGGGGCGTGGCGACCCGGACACCTGCACGCAGTCGCGGACGAGGGATGCAATGTGCACCGTACGCGGTCGACCAGCTCACAAGAGCAGGTCGACCAGCCATTACAGCGGGCTGGACACGTACTTATCCCACCGATTATCCACCTCTTCGTAGCTAGAAACCTGGCTGCGAGCGAGCTGCATGCGCAACGCATCGATGCGGAATTTGCACGTGATTCATCAGAACCCGACGAATGAATGAGTATTTGGTTCTGTTGCGCGGGTGGGACAGCGGGTGGCTGGGCGGCCAGCGAATCGATCATTCAGTCGCTCAGGGTGCGGATGTATTTGAACGCGCTTGTTTTCAACCGTTCGACCAGGGGGGCATCGCCCATGGTGCCGCCGGTGCCATCGATTGCCTCGGCGATGATGGCCTCGATCGATCCGGGCTCGATCCGAAAGCGCGTTGCCACGTCATCGAGATCTTCATCGCCGAGTTCCAGATCGCGCTGGGCGAGTCCAACTCGCCACACTTCACGGCGCTCGGCCTCGTCGATAACGGGTAATTCCAGGGTGTAGAAGTCGCGATGTGCGGGTGGTGCAAAGTGGCGACCGACGCGGAACAAGATGACTGCCGGGTGATTGCGAATGGCGTTCCAGACCCGTGCTGCGCTGGCCCGGTCCATATCGTCCAGGGCGTCGAGGCCGCTGACGCACGCGACCATACCGCGCAGATTGACCCGGATCAGCTCGCGCCGCAGTGAGTCACCTGCTGTGTTGTGGTGAGAGAGGAGCTGTTCGAAGTCGATGACAGCGAGCACCTTGCCCAGGTGCTCGGCGATTCCGGCGCACAGACTGCGCCGGCCGGATCCGGGACTTCCGGCGATAAACAGACGCCTTAGTGCAGCCGAATTTTCATCCAACACCGCGGCCAGGGCCCGGCGCTTGATGTCGTCCGGCAAGATCAACTGGTCCACCGGGCGATCGGCTCGGCGCACGGCAGTTGCATCACCGAGGTCGCCGAGCGGCAACCTGCCCAGCCGCTCGAGAAGCTCGGGAGCCACCGAGAGCGGTGCAAAAAGGTATTCGCCGGCGGTGGCCGGGCCACTCTGCACCAGGCCAAACTGCAAAAGCGGTGCGCCTGGAGCCAGATTTATGGCCACTGCATTGCGCGTCTCGCTGTCCGGTGCGGCAGTGATCACCTCGACCAGATAGCGGTCGCACAGGGGGCGGTCGGAGCCGGCAACCAGGAGGCGGTAGAGCTCGGCAATCTCACCGCGCAGCGACGGCGCCGCGACGATGAGCAGTACCTCGGTGGCTAGGTCATCGAGCTGGAAGTCGCGGACAATGTCGAAAAATGGCGAATTCACGCCCTGGAAAAGCAGGCGACGGGTTTCGTCTGCAGCCGCAGCAGTCGCCGCGGCAACCCGAGCCTGGGCCCGTTGCACGGCCCGGGGCGCATGCGAAACGCAATCGCCAACCAGGGCATCGACGACGCGGTCGACCGGCTGGGCGCTCCCGCCCAGTGGACTCTGGCGGCCACTATCCCAGGCGCGGGCCAGAGCCAGCGCGGCCTTGGCCGCAACGACCTCGAGCAGACTGTCCACATGACGGTGTGGCGATGCTGCCGGTGCGGTCGGAGTGAGACCAAGAGTCCCGGCCCGCTCCGCGCCAGGCGCTGACCTGTCCGGCGACTCGATCGGCCGGTCCGGGGCGGATCGAGCCGATTGTGCGGGGTGCGATTGTGCCGGCTGCGATTCCGATCGAGCCAGTGCCGGGGAGGACTGGTCTGGCTCGGCCACGAGCAAAACCGTCTCGTAGGGCGATTCTGCAGCGATGTCGGATTCATCCCATAATTCGCCCTCGACCGACTCGACGGCTGGAAAATCAGCCATATCGAGCGATTCGGCCAGTTCGGGAGGATCGTCGTCCGGGAGTTCGGCGACGATCACGATGGCGTCATCGGCAGGCTCGACTGGCCGGATCATCTCATCGGTGAGTCTGACCACGGTCAAAAGCGGCTCGTCCGGCCCGGTGGCCGCGCGGTCTGCCGACTGTGGGCGAGCACGGCTCGGCGGTTTGGCAACGATCAGAACCGATTCGCTGGCATCCTGCAAAACAGTCGGCTCAGCGCTTTCCGGCTCGGCCGCCTCGGCGGCTTGCTCTTCCGCTTGCCCGGCATCTCGCCATTCCTTCCGGTCCGGCATCGGATCCGCGGTTTCGGCCAATACCGGGCGATCAGAATCCGGATCGCACTCGGTGGCATCGAGCGAAGCTCGAGGTGTCTCGGCGGGGCCATTTCGATCCAGTGCGGCGTTCTCGCCATCTGACTTTGGCCGAAATTCTGTCTCAAACCTCGCGACCTGAAATGGCGACCCGGGGCGTTTCGCGGCGAGCTTGACCCAGTGAGCGATGTGGCCGGTAGGCGGCGGCGAGAGGATCGGGTCGGGATCGGGTAACTCGGTCGGGTGGCGACTCGTTGCCGGCACTGGAACCAGTGCAGGCGATGTCTTGCCGGTGTCCGAGTCGGGCCATTGAACGAGCCGGTTCAGGGTGGTGAGCGCGATCAGACGCCACTTCTCGTCGGGGTTGCTGGGGCCGTGCGCAGCCGGGGCGAGCGGTCCGAAGGGGATCATCCATGCCCGATAGAAACGCGCCCGGTTCGGGTCGCCCATCACTTGGCCCGCGATGGCGCTGGCGTGCACGGCGACGAACCAGCGGTCCGCACCGTCGAGTCGGTCGAGCCAAGTGTCGGCCAGGGCCAGTACGCTTTCGGCTTCGGCCGGGCTGTGACACCACGCGCGCATCAATGCAAATCCCGCGGCCAGGGATTCGGTGGGCGCGTCCGACTTTTGGCCGGCAGCTGCCTTTACCGCTCGAGCGAACATCTCGGCGGCGCGCTCGCGGTCGCCAAAGCGCTCTATCCAGCGCAGGGCAAATCGGCGCAAAAGAACCGCTCGCGCGCCCGGTGTGGTGACTGCAGCAGCGCGTTTGTCGTGATGAGCAGCCAGGTCGGTCAGGCGCTTCTGTCGGCCCAAAAGTTCCTCGTAGAGGTAGTTGCCGTGCTCGCTCTGTGGATCGTGCTCGAGCACCTGGACCAACAGCTGCTCGCATTGTCGATCGTCGGCACCGGCCACCGCGGCGATGCGCGCCGCTCGCAAGAGCATGCGCCCGGCGGTCGCGGGATCGGCCGACTCGGCCCGACAGTGCAAAAGGTCGACCCAGTCGCGCCAGCCCTCGCGATCGTATTCGAGTGCGGCAATCGCGTCCCGGGTGCGCGAACAGCCGGGATTGGCGTCGAGCGCGCGCTGCAGCCACAGCCTGGCCCGCTCGCGCTGTGCGCAGTCGAGCAAGGCCTCGCCGACCAGAGCAGCCAGGTTGGCATCCGCAGCAGATAAGGTGACGTTCACAGTCGAGAAGTCGGCCACTGCGAGCTCGAGTTCGCCAAACTCGGCAAAATGGTCCAGGCTGCCCAGCCGACGAGACAGCTGACGCGCCCGCGACAGCGCCTGGCGAAGGGTCGAATCTCCCTGCCAGACCCGGCGGTAGATCGCCAGCGCATGTCCGGGCTCGGGTATCAGCGCCTCGACGAGTTGGGCCAGCTGATACAGCGCTCGCGGCCGGTCTTGTCGGCTGCACTGGCCCAGCATCTCGTGTTCGATTTCATCGATAATCAGGTTCCACTCGAGTGTCCGGTACGCATTTCTGCGTGGGCTGACAGCGACATTCATTCGCGAGCACTCCTGGGTTTGCGCCATGACTCTGTGCCCCAGTAACGCCGATCGGCGGGACCCGCGATGCGCTTCACATGTCCGACATAACCGTACCCGAAGAGCGTCTATCGAGCTCATCGAGACTGCTTGCGCATCCCGCTGTCCATTCGATCGAAACCACGGGAGCTTCAGTTCATCACCTAATACGAAGCAAACCGCGTACCGTAGCACGAACCGGAGTCACAGGATTCGGTTGAGCTGGTCGTGCGGCGGGCAGACACGGCCGGCGAGGTTTCGTCATGGCTGCACAATGCTGGATTGTGGGCTACATGAGGCGTTTTGAGCGAATCTCGTCGGTCGGCCAGGCGTGGCCCCACGCCGGTGCGACTGGCCGGAAATGCGCACCGAATTGCGCGTTCTGGGTGACCTCGACACGGCAATGGCCGGATGGCTGTCCCCACCGTGGGGTCGAGCCTCACCATGAGCTGCGCCCGACCGGGTCGGCCTGTTGGAGTAATTCAGATCGAGCAATGTAATTGTCTGGAATTTCATCATTGGTAGGAAGAGTCAGACGGAGAAATAATTCAGCC
This sequence comes from Pseudomonadota bacterium, assembly GCA_022360315.1. Taxonomy (GTDB): domain Bacteria; phylum Myxococcota_A; class Polyangia; order Haliangiales; family Haliangiaceae; genus JAKSDA01. Next base: position 176,908 of record JAKSDA010000065.1, on the reverse strand, counting down.
CCGGACAGCGGTTATACTGGGCCAGGTGATCGTCTGTATCACTACACAATTCGAGGCATCGTGAATACCCAACAACACGTCGAGGGGTTGGCCGACACGAAACTGGCTGAGGCGGAGACACAGTCGGACGTCCCGGCAGGCAATGAGCAGCGGAGTTCTCAACAAGCACAGCGGCCGGGCGGGCAGACATCTGATGGCCAGGGGCGTACCGAGGACGTCTTGACACAAACCGGACGGCAAGGGAATCATCCAGTCGATCCTGCGACGCCTCGCGGTTCGGGCAACGGTTCGGCCTATTGCAGCAACCTGACCAAGGGCGAGGCCGAGCGATATCAAGTCATCGGCGAGTATGCCCGGGGCGGACTGGGCCGGGTGATCAAGGCGCGCGACGATCGGCTCGGTCGCGTTGTCGCGATCAAGGAGCTGCTCAAGACCACGCGCTTTGCCGAGTCGCTGTTCATGCGCGAGGCGCTGATCACGGCGCGCCTGCAGCATCCCGGTATTGTACCGGTTCACGAGGCTGGCCGCTGGCCATCGGGCGAGCCGTTTTACGTGATGAAACTGGTCTCGGGGCGCTCGCTGCAGGAGCTCATTCGCGAGGCCAGCAATCTGCCCCAGCGGTTGGCCCTTCTGCCCAATGTTCTCGCAGTGGTGGAGACCGTAGCGTACGCCCACAGTCAGAGGGTGTTGCACCGCGACATCAAGCCGGCCAACATCATCATCGGGGATTTTGGCGAGACTGTGGTCGTCGACTGGGGACTGGCCCGGGACGGAAAGCAGCCTCTGCCCATCATTCAGAGCCTTCACGACGTTGCCGAATCCAGCGGTCGATCTGGTTCGGGTTCTGCGGGTTCGGGTTCCTCAGGCTCGGGTCGCGGTCCGGCCGTGACCGCTCAAACGGGCGATTCAGATTCGCGATTTCCCGGCAGTTCCGACTCGAGCTGGCTGATCTCGGGCAACTATTCGGTCTCGGGCAAGGTCATCGGCACCCCGGCATACATGTCTCCAGAGCAGGCCTCGGGCAAGGACGTCGACGAGCGCGCCGATGTATACGCACTGGGGGCGCTGCTCTACGAGGTCCTGGCCGGCGAGCAGCCATATCCGGGCAAGCGACTTCAGGTCGTCCTCGACCGCGTCCTCGCCGGTCCGCCCACATCGCTGACCGAGCGCGCCAAAGACATCCCGCTCGAGCTGGTCACGATCGTCGAAAAAGCGATGGCCCGCGACCCGGCCGAACGTTATGCCAGTGCCAAAGAACTCGCCGAAGACCTCAAGCGGTATCAGACTGGCAAGCTGGTTTCCGCCCACGAGTACACGACGTGGTCTCTCATCCGGCGCTGGCTGTGGCGGCACAGAAGTCCGGTTCTGGTGGCATTGACCGCGTTCTTCCTTCTCGCGGTCATGGGCGCGCTGAGCGTGAGCCGGGTCATCGATGAGAGAAACGAAGCCCAGCGACAACGCGAGCAGGCCAGGGTGGCGCAAAAAAAATCCGAGCAGCGCAAAAACGAGCTGTTGGTTTTACAGGCCGAGGCCTCACTCGACAGCGATCCCACTGCGACCGTGGCCTGGCTGAAGCAGACGCCACTCGGCGGTATTGCGTTTCGCCAGGCGCGCCGGCTCTTCGACGAGGCCGTGGCCCGGGGGGTGGCGCGTCACGTGATCGAACACGACGACGCGGTGTTCGCCGTGAACTTCGTGCAAAATGGCGAGCAAGTTGTATCGACCGGGCGAGACGGAATCGTGCGCTTGACCAATGTGGCCAGCGGAGCGCAGCGAGTCATCGGGCGGAGCGACGAACAGTTCATGCTCACCGCCGTGTCGCCCGACAGTCGCTGGCTGGCCGCAACAGGAGAAAAGGGCGCCATCTATTTGTGGGATCTGTCATCGACTCCTCCTGGCGATGGCGAGCCGGTGCAGCCGCATATCCTGGCCGGACAGGGACGCATGGTGATAGCCATGCACATCACCGACGACGGCAGCCGGCTTTTTGCCCGCTACGGCAGCGGTAAGGCAACCATCTGGACATTACGCCCGGCCCCGTCCGACAACCCCACCGACGAGATCTCCATCGACGAAGCCGTTGCGTTGAACTCCGATGGCAGCCGGCTAGTCCGCTCGGTGGCCAAGCGACAATACGCCATGATCGACATGGCAACCCAGAAAGAACTGTGGCGCATCCAGCTGCCGGGTTACATCAAGGCGCTGCGTTTTTCCCCGGACAACGAACTCCTGGCTGTCATGGACAGCAACAAGACGCTGCATCTCATCGATTCCAGGACCGGCGAATCGGCTGAATTGGGTCAGGCCTGGCCCATCGATTGGCCCTGGGTGCTGGCCTTCTCTCCGCGCGGTCGTTGGCTCGCCGCACCAGGAGAGGATTGGTCGATCCAGGTATGGGACCTGTCATCGCGCCGATTGCGCGTTTTGCGCGGTCACACCAATGCGCTTTTCTCGATCGCATTTACTCGAGACGAGACATCGCTGGTTTCGGCCAGCGATGACGGCACAGCTCGAGTATGGGATCTCGAGAGTCGCAATGTCCGCGTCTTGCGTGGGCATAGCGACGACGTCTTTACCGCCGCGGTCAGCCCGTCTGGCAAGATGGTCGCCACTGGCAGCTTTGACAGTACTGTGCGCATCTGGCCGCTCGAATTGGACCATGCGACCCGTCTCAGCGGCCACCACCACGAGCCGATGAGCGCCACCTTTGTCGGCCCAGACGCCGTGGTGTCGGCCGGGCGCAGCGGCGAAATCCGGCGCTGGCACGTCTCGCAGACGGACAGCGAGCTGATCGCCCACGGCGATCACAGCAGCATGGCGGGCAAGGCAGTCGCGTCTACCGACGGACGGTATCTCAGCTGGTTGAATCGCGAGACTGGCCAGATCGAAGTGCGCGACGCAAACACCGCGGCACGAATCGAACTGCCCGGATTTACCGGACCGAAAGCATGGCTCAAGCGCATGGTGATCTCGTCCGGCGGGACAGCTGCAGCGGCCCTTGCCAAGGACGGCACGATCACGACCTGGCAGCTCGATCCGGCGCGTCGGATCGGTGTTATCCGCAGACCGGAGGTATGCGATCTGGCCATTTCACCCGATGGCGGACAGGTGGCCATCGTGACCCCATCGAGCGTCGAGCTGTGGTACGTCGAGGGACACGCGATCAGGGCCGAGATCGAGCGTCCGGGCGATCAGCCGAGCTGTGGGGAGTTCAGCCGGCCAGCCGCGTTGTTTGCCCCCAATGGCCAGTGGTTGGCCGTTTCCGGTGCCCAGCGCGGATTGCTCATGTGGAATACGCGCACTGCCGAGGTGCTGCAGTACGGCGCCGCGCGGCAGAAAATTCAATGTATGGCCTTTGCGCCCGATAGCTCGGTACTCGCCGCGAGCCTCAGCGATCGCTCGGTCCGGCTGTGGTCCCCGGGCAGCAAAGAGCTCAAGCGCTTGGGCCGCCACGGTGATGCGATCGGCGATGTGGCCTTTTCGCCCGACGGCAAAACCCTGGCCACTGGCAGCTACGATCAGACCGTCCGACTGTGGGATGTTGCGCGCGGCGACATGCGGGTTCTTTTGGGCCACAGTCAAAGCGTCACAGACGTCGCGTTCTCGTCAGACAGCAGATTTTTGGTCTCTGCGTCGCGCGACCATACAGTGCGAGTGTGGAACATTCGCGATTCTGTGATCGCCGATGCTGCTGTCCTGCGGACCAAACTGGATCCGGCCACTACAGCCGTGATCCGCTCGGGACGACGCCTTCACACGCCGCGCTGAGCTGAAACCTCTCGCAAGGGCATACAGCACAGCCGGCCAATGCCCAGTTCACCGATTTTAAGCCATTTTGGGAATTTGTCAGCGGTCCGCTCAACGCCGGCTCTTTCGGGCCCAACGACCTCGACAATACATTTGGACCCGAGGTGAAGTTTCAAAAGGCGCCGACCGCACAACAGGAGAACGCGCCGCCCTCGGTGGGATTGCAGTTTTTCGGCGAAGTCGTGATTTCTGCAGCCAGCAAAGAAATGACCGTCAATCTCCGCGATCTGGACGGCAACATCCTGCACACCCAGGTGATCGCGCCCGAGCAGTAGAGCGGCGCCACGGATCGAGGCGGACACAGGACTCGTGGGTTTGCGCACAGTAGAATCGGCTCATACCGAGAACCTCTCGCGCCATGGGTGCGTAACCGTGGGGAAAGTGGCACTCTCCTGTCGTCCCTTCACGCATTCTGCCCAGGTTGATTCTGGATTGTCGATCGGTCGTCGCCCAAGAGCCGGTCCAAAACTCTCCGCGTCGCTCTGGCTCGATCCGAGGTTTTTGGACCGGCTCTAAAGCCGTTCGTCAGGCCGTCGATCCAGAGCAAGCGTGTCTGCAAACATCGAGAATGCGTATCCTGTCGCCGATACCGAGGTCGCGGCACCGCCCGAAGAGGCGGATCTGGCCGATCAATTCATGCAAATAACTGTGGGGTTGTGCAGCGGCACCACGCGCCGGGCATTGATCCGGAGCTTTTCGCCGTACGCACCGCACCTCACCCTGTGGGAGGGACTCGGCGGGCCAACTCGGGTCAGCAGGGTCGGCCGTGAGACCCTGAGCTATATCGCGTTCCACACCCTCTACGAGGGAAGCGACCCGCTGTCATCGGTCACCGATCTGATCGAGGTCAGGGTGTACTTAAACGGTGGCGGGAGCCTTCTGGTCCGCGCATCCAAGGCGTCGCTGGATCAGGAAGCTGGTTTCTACGGCCAGCCCGCCAGCTTCGGGGATGAGTCCACGCGCTGTTATTTCCTTTTTGGTCACGCCGTGACCGCCAGGGAGTCGACTGAACTCATCGGTACGATGCTCGTGGACAGCGGCCTGATCAACGCCCAGGAGCTGCAAGAGGGCCTCGATGTGCAGCAAAAGCGGCGTCGCATTCCGATCGGCGAGATCCTCGCCGATCGAAATGAAGTTCTGACCCAGTCCGATGTCGACCGGGCCCGGGCGATACAGGAGCGGCGCAGAGTGCGCATCGGGGATGCGCTGGTCGAAGCCGGCCTGGTCACCGCAGAGGATGTGGAAAAGGCTCTGGCAGAGCAGCGCGAACATCGCGACAAACGGCTGGGCGAAATCCTGATCGAACTCGGCTTCATCGATGAAATGTCGTTGTGCAAGACCCTGGGCCAGAAATTTCAGATGCCGGTGGTAAATCTGGACGAGGTCGAGATCCATCCTGCAGCCACGGTCGCAGTGGCGCCCGATATCATGCGCAAGTACTGCATCTTGCCCATCCATATCGACGACGACAAGCTGGTTGTCGCACAGAGTGACCCCCTGGCAGTGGAAGTATACGACATTCTCCGCTTTCACGTCTCCAAACCGATCGTCGAGGTTCTCGCCACCCACAGTCAGATTCAGGAACAGATCGATGCCCAAACAGAAGGCGTCGACGAAGCCGAATTGCTGGTCGATGACATTATCCAGGAACTCGAGGACGGGGCCGGTGATGCCGACGAGGATGCGGTCACCGGCGAGTTTGACGGCTTCATCAGCGAGACCGATAGCGCGGTCGTGAGGCTGGTCAATAAGATGATTATCGACGCTCACCGCATGGGTGCATCCGATATTCATATCGAGCCCAACGGGTCTCGCACAAAGACCATGATCCGATTTCGAATCGACGGTTCGTGCGCCCTTTATCACGAGATTCCAGCCGAATACTGGCGGGCATTGGTCTCGCGGGTCAAGATTCTGTCCGGCTTGGATATCGCCGAGCGACGCAAACCACAGGACGGCAAAATCCGAGTTCGCACCCCCATTGGCTCGCTGGAGCTGCGTGTCGCGACCATTCCGACCATCAACGGAAACGAAGACGTGGTCCTGAGAGTCCTGGGCGGACAGACCGTGCTGCTACTGTCCGAAATGGGCCTGAACCAGCGCAACCTCGAGGCGATCAAAAACGCCATTCACCAGCCGCACGGGCTCTTTCTGTGCGTCGGCCCCACCGGTTCGGGCAAGACGACCACGCTACACGCGGCTCTATCGGCCATCAACAACCATGAACGCAAGATCTGGACGGCAGAAGATCCGGTCGAGATCACGCAAAAAGGGCTGCGTCAGGTCCAGGTCAACAGCAAGATCGGTTTTACGTTTGCCGCAGCTTTGCGGGCCTTTCTCCGCGCTGATCCCGATGTCATCATGATCGGCGAGATGCGCGACGCCGAAACCGCCAGTATCGGGGTCGAATCGTCGCTCACCGGCCACCTGGTGTTGTCCACGCTGCATACCAATAGCGCCCCCGAGACCGTGGTCAGGCTGCTCGACATGGGCATCGATCAATTTGCATTTGCCGATGCATTGACCTGCGTATTGGCGCAGCGGCTGGCCCGGCGCACTTGCCAGGAGTGCAAAACGTCGTATACCGCTTCCAACCAGGAATACGAGACAATAGCGGCCTGGTACGGTCAGGACGATCTCGACAGCCGGTTCAAGGTCCGATCCCCGCGCGACCTGACGCTGTGGCAGTCGCAGGGATGCGAGAAATGCAATGATACCGGAACCCGTGGGCGCGTGGCCTTGCACGAGTTGCTGGTGTCGGACAAAGGGCTCAGGCGCGCCATTCAGAAACGCGCACCGGCCGAAGAGCTGCGCAAGCTGGCCTGTGCCAGCGGCATGAGGACCTTGCTCCAGGACGGTATCGAGAAAGTCATCTCCGGGCAAACTACCCTCAAGCACGTGATGTCAGTTTGCGGCGGAAATTCGTGACGCCATCGGCCGGTGGTTCCGACAGGGAATGCGAAGCGCAGCTCGATCCCCATTCACCCCCGTTCCATCATGCGAGTGAGCAACTGATCTCGGGTCGGTTGCCTTTCGAGCTTTTGAAGCCACGCGGGGTCGCGGCCGAGTTTGGCAATGGCAGCCAGGCTCTTGAGATGCTCCTCTGCCCGCCCAACCGGCGAAAGAACCAGGAACACTAGACGAATAGGCTGTTCGTCGGGTCCGAGCATGGAGTGCAATCCGCTTTTCACACTGGCCACGTAGCAATGCGAACGCTCGACTGCTTCGTCATATGCGTGGGGAATCGCAACTCCAGATCCCAGTGCGGTGGGCATCGTGCGCTCCCGTTCCACAATTGAACGATGAAGCTGGTCCAGCGACAAGGCCGGATACGTGCGGACAGCGAGCTCGAGCAGACGCCTGACCACCTGCTCGAAGCTCGGCATTTCTTCCTCCTCGGGTCCAGCAATGACAATCGCATCGGCAATGAGCCGGGCCAATCCGGGAATGCGATGTCGGATGACGACCAGGCTGCCGTCCATGGACTCGTCCATGGAATCCTCACCGAGCACATCGACGTCCATCTCGCTGCGTACACAAAAGAGCGGCATGATGTGGCTGCTCCTCTCGGTCGTGCTGGCTGGCATCGCCTCGATGACCAGCGTATCGCTTTCCAGACCCTGCACGATTTCATCGGGCTGGGGCACGTGCGGCCATACCGACAGTCCCCCGCTGCCGTACAGGCCCGCTCCGGCTATGCTCGATGGATCGGCGAGGCGATACGCATGAGGGACGCTGACCAGTTCGGACCAGCGCTCGCAGACCAGCTGGTTAAAATATGGATTCGAGGACAGGGCAACCACGCTACCCACATCCGAAAAACGCGGGTCGTCGACCAGATCGCGCTCGATCGGGTCGGCGCGAATCAGTTCATCTGACGGTAACCGCCCCTGCGCGCGGCCTGGCTCGGCCAAGGCCAGGGCACGGGCACCGGCGTGGCGCAGAGCCGTGGCCAGCGCAACTGCGACGGTGCTGTGGCCGACGATCAGCCACGTCCGTCGCGGTTTGGCCCGTACCCCGAGGAGCCCAGCCACCCACGGCGCAGAGAGACCCTGCAGGATGACAGTGGTGGCAATGACCGCAAACGTGAATGTCTGGAGGAATTGACCCTGCACCGCAGTGGTGGGATCGTCAGCCATCTCGATAGCAAAGAGAGAAGCCATGAATGCAGCCACGATTCCGCGGGGTGCCACCCAGGAGAGAAATAGCTTCTCCCGGCCGCTGAATCCCTGGCCCCAGGTCGCGGTCAGTACCACGAGCGGACGCAAGACCAAAAGCGCAATCGCCACTGCTGCGACCAGGTCCCATCCGTACTCGACAAATGGCGCCAGTTCGAGTTTGGCCGCCAGCAGGATAAATAACGTGCCGATGCCCAGTTCGGTGAGCTCGAGTTCAAACCGCTTGAGCTGGTTCAGGTGGCTGGGCTTGGTCAGGCCGACGACCAGCCCAGCCACGATCACCGCCAGAATGCCGGACTCGTGTAACAAGACCTCGCACACCGCGTAGCTGAGCAGCGCCATGGTCAAGACGAAGATGTTGACCTGATCGCCGGGCACGGCGTTGCGGCGCAAGATGAACGCCACGAAGAGCCCGAAGCAAAGGCCGATGCCTATTCCCAACGCCACCCGGGCGGCGAACCGAACCACTGGGCTCCAGCCGGCATGAGCGCCGTCGGGAAACAGCCACTCGAACATCAAGACCGCAACAAATACGCCGATGGCGTCGATCAAAACCGCTTCCCAGTACAGTACATTGCGGATTCTCGGCTCTACGCCGATGCGCCGCAAGAGCGGCGAAATGACCGTCGGACCGGTCACGATGATGAGGCTGGCGGTCAGGAGTGCTGCCGGTCCGTCCAGCCCCAACAAGAAGACCAGCACCAGCGCAGTGCCCAGCCAGGTTATCAATACACCGATGGTGAGCATGCGCCAGATGACGACCGGGTTGCGCCGCGCCCCGCCCAGGTCGAGAGTCAGGCCACCTTCGAATAGAATGACTGCGACGAACATGCCGACGATGAACCGCAGCCCCGAGCCCAGCACCGCAGGGTCGATGAGGCCGATTCCCTGGGGACCGATCGCCACTCCGGCGACCAAGAGAAGTGCGATCGATGGCACATTGATGCGCGCGGCGATCACGATGAGCGCAACGCCCAGTGCGGCGGCGAAAACGAGGGTCAAGACTGGACTTGCCGTCGGCATGCCACAGTCTGTGGTTACCGACGTACAGGCTGTCAAGCAAGTGGCCGCTCAGAACGCAACTGTTTATAATTCATGAGAAAACTCGTCCATCTGTGGCTCTTTTCGACGACGATGAGCGGCCCGGATTATCCGCCCAGGCATTGTCGCAAGATTCGGTATGGGCCGGGGAAATTTGGCAAGCGAGCGGAGCCCCAGTATGCCGGGTGCCACGGCGGCGGCGTTGCCAAAGGTACCCGGCAGATACCGACCGCAGCAGATGGCGTGGTGAATAATCCGGGCCAGAGCTGCGGACTGGGATGCCAGGTTCCGCGGGCCTTCTGAGGTGATGCAACAGAGGTGATCGACCAGATGAGAGCTGCCGAGAACAATCGCCAACCTGCCAGCGAAGCATTCTGCCAGGAGATCAAGTCGTGGCGCAGGAAACTCGCACGCACTATGGCCGCTCGCAACCAGCAGCTCACAGCGCATGAATTGACCGTTGCAGTACAGCGCATCACCGAGCGGATGATCTTTCTCCGTATGGCCGAGGACAGAGGGCTCGAGCCCTGCGGCCAGCTTGGCGATCTGGCCCGGCGCAACTCGATATATCCGGCATTGCTGGACCTGTACGGGCGGGCGGCCCTGCGCTATCGATCCGGTTTCTTCTGCGTCGGCTCCGAGCCGGGGTACAGCGGCATACCGGACGCGCTCGCCGCGAGGTTGACTGTCGAGGATGAGGTGCTCGCACCGATGTTGGCCCGATTATCCGAGCCGACTCGCTTTTTTCAGCTCTCGGTACTGCGGCCAGAACTGCTGGGCCGAATCCACGAACAATGCGTGGAGGACATCATCCACATCGGCCGCGGCCGCGAGGTAACCATAGAACAGCGAACCGGACTCAAGAAGGCTGGCGGAGTCTACTACACACCGAGCCATATCATCGACCAGGTGGTCCGGCAAACCATCGGTCGAGCCATGGAGGGGCAAACTCCCGAACATGCTGCCAGCATCAAGATCCTCGATCCCGCATGCGGTGCTGGCTGCTTCTTGCTGGGTGCCTTTCGCTATCTGGTGGAGTGGTACGAAACACAGTATCTGAACACAGCGACAAAGAGAGATAAACTCTATCAAACCCTCGATGGTCAATGGCGACTCACCATCGAAGAACGAATGAAACTCGTGAAGAACAGCATATATGGAGTGGATATCGATCCTCACGCTGTCGCCATCACCAGAGTAGCTCTGCTCCTGGAAGTTTTTGCCGCCGGCCCGGGGCTCGATACCGGGCCAGCGCGAGCGGCCCACAGCCACGAGCCGGTATTCGCAGACCTGGACGACAATATAAGGTGTGGAAACTCCCTGATCGCATCGGATTTTGGCGCCCGATCCGGCGGCAAAGGGGTCGATCAAAAACCCCGCGATAGCCCGGAGCGACTAAATGTGTTCGATTGGGATCGGGAGTATTCCGCAATACCCGCTTTCGATGTTGTGCTGGGCAATCCGCCATGGGGGCAGAAGGGCCTCATGGAGTCGAGTGAAGTCAGGCGCTACGTCCGTTCGCACTATCTGTCTACCTCGGGAATTTACGATTTGTTTCGCCCGTTTGTCGAGAAAGCCATACGGCTCACCAGGGCTGACGGATATTTTGGAATGGTGCTTCCCGATATCGTATTACTAAAAGACTATCAGGAAACCCGTCGATACCTGCTGGATCATCTCGCCTTGACTGCCATACACTGGTGGGGCTCGGCGTTTCCCAATGCAACCATCGACGCAGTGACAATCGCGGGTGAAAAACGCAAAGTCGGCCCCGGGCACCGTATCCACATCGCAGTGCACGACCCGAAGAATGCCGTGGAGCACGCGATTCCTCAAGCGGACTTCTGGAATAACCCGCGATATGTTTTTAATATATTTTTGACTCCACAACGGCGTTCCATCGTGACCAGGCTGGGCGATAACCCCAAACTGGGTGACTACTTCGAGTCTCATGAGGGGGTTCATAGCGGAAATATCAGGAAACAACTATTTGTCGCCGGAAAAGTCGATAGTTCTTGTAAACCACTCTACTTTGGTCGTGATGAGGTCTCGCCCTATCATCTGAAGTGGAATGGCACGTATGTGCGACTGAGTGCTGTTCCGGGCAAAAAGACCAGGCAACGATACGCCAATGTGGGGAGGCCAGAGTGGTTTAGCCGGACCAAATTACTGGTCCGGCGTACCGGGGACCGTGTGCTGGCCGCTCTTGATGAGAGCGCATCCTATGCCAGCAACAATTTTTTTGTGGTGATACCGACCCGGCAATGCTCGCTCGACCTCGATGGACTTGCCGCGGTGCTCAACAGCACCTTCATGACCTGGTATTTTCGGACCGTGGAACCCCGCAAGGGGCGAGTATTTGCCGAGCTCAAGATCAAGCATCTGCGCGCGTTTCCCCTCCCTCGTGCCGCGACACAGCGCGATGGCTGTGCCGCGCTGAACCGGCTGGGCAAAAAGCGACGCGAGTCCTCCGCCGGTGTCATCGAGTGTCGGACTAGGCAGGAACGCGCCGCATATCAAGTAACCTGTCAGTCTCTCGACGCAGCAATCGATCGGCTGCTATGCGAACTCTATCAGCTGTCCGACGATGACACCCTGGTGATCGAGAGTGATGCCTGACCGCCCGAACGCGAGCATTGCACTCCCCTAACTGCGGCATTGTCGCGAAGTCGACCCCTTCGCCCCGACTCAAATTAGCCACCGAACGAGTTGCCAGGTCCGCTTCCCTCATCCCTTGGCAACTCGTCCGGTAGCCTCCAGTACTGATATTACCTCAACTCGCGTCCGTCGGCGAGACTAAGTACATCTCCCCGCAATTAAGTACCCATTACGCCCGACCAGCCCGCCGATGGCTGCGTTGCTCGTCGGTTACGTAGGCCCACCGGCGATAGACTGGAGCCGACAGGCATATGCAAGCAGCATTCCGGCTGCGTGCAGCCGGTGTCTTGGTGAATGATTTGGGCCAGATAGCTCAGCGTTTGGGCTTGGCTTTGAGGATGACCTTGTCGTTTTTTATGACGACTTTGTAATCCACTGCTGTGGCCTTGTGCTGCTGCATGATGCGCGAGGTCTGATCGCGCAGTGTTTTGACCATGTGCTCGTAGGAAACATTGGCTGAATTGCCGACCAGTTTGCGCGCCTGCATATATCGCTTGTACAGCGCCTGGGTCTGCGACTCGGTCATGCCCGGGGGCGGCGGCGCATTGTCAGGTCGGCTCGAGGTCTGGCTCGCTTGAACGTTCGACTTGCGCCGGCCAATGCGCGGGCCAATCGTGGTAGCGTGGCGCGGATCGCCGCGCTCGGGCCTCCATTGCACCTTGGTATTTTGCCAATTCGACGATCCCGGCTGGGCTGGCGGCGGAGGCGGGCGAGTGGGCGGGGGTTGCGGTGGGAATCCCCACCCCGGTCGAGTGTGGTCGTCATGCTCGAGAGCCGATACAGAATGCCGGTTCGGGCTGTCTTCCTGCGACGACGGCGTGAAATGGCGCGGCGGGCGCGGTGAACCCGGCGCCGCAGGCTCGCTTGCCGAGTCGGCCCGGGCCGGATCGGTGTTTCTATCTGCCAATCGATTCACTGGCCCATCCGGAGATACGTCGCCGGCATCGGGCAGGGGAGGAGAATCGTAGATCACCGCCTGTGCGCGTCGGGGCAGCGGCTGGTCGGGAGCTGTGCCGCGCCCGCCCCGGGCCCCGTTCTCGGCGTGGCGATTGACCGCTGCTTCGGCACTCTCGGTGAGCGCGTCGAACATGGCATCGAAGTCTTCATCGAGCAGGGTTGCGTCGACCTGGTGGACATGGGGCCGGGCATCGTAGATATGAGCAGCGGCGAAATCGTGCTCCTCCGTGTCCTCATCGTCGATGTATGCCTCCCCGTCGGTGCCGCCGCGGGCATCGCCGCGGTCGGCGCGTCGGGTCAGTCGATCGCGATCGCGCCGGATCCGGTCGCGAACCCGCTTGGGCATGCTGGCGATGATCTCTTCGGGCAAGTCCTCGCCCCGTCGCGCGGCTTTTCTACGAACTCGTGCAATATCACGAACATACCGGCCCTGCTCGATTTCGCGCATGGTTCGGCGCCAGTAGGTATTGTACACACCGAACTTCTGCGTCAGGGTGGACAAGCGATAGCGCAAAGCCGTATTGCGGATCTGCATCTGAGTGAGTTCGCGAATCTTGCGCTCGGCATCCCGGTGAAGCTGTGCAGGAGCTACCTTCTGGATGCCCATAAAGTACTGTTCGTAAAGGGTCTTCGAACGTTCGAGAAGACGCTCGAGAGTATCGAGAAGCTCGGAGATCTCGGCGCCTTTTTCATCAGCCCTGTATTGCGACTTGCTGGCCACTGAATCCTGTGCAACCCGGCGGTGGCTTGAGACTAGCAGACATGATAGGACGCGGCACAATCTCGCGTCACGCAAAGACTTCGGTATGAGATGTCGGTTGTCTATTTTTTACTGCTGGTCGGGTTTCTCGTGGTCATTCACGAGTTCGGACATTTTCTTGCGGCCAAGCTGCTCGACGTCAAAGTTCTGCGCTTTTCGATCGGCTTTGGCCGGCCGCTAATCCGCTTGACCAGAGGCGAAACAGAGTACCAGGTCGCCCTCATTCCACTGGGTGGATATGTGCGTATCCTAGGTGAAGACAACGACGACGACGTACCCTTGGCCGATGCCGGCCGCTCGTTTGCGGCACGATCCCTGTGGCAGCGGCTCATCGTCGTTTTTGCCGGTCCTGCAGCCAATCTGTGCTTGCCCGTGTTTATCTACTTTATCCTGTTTGCCGGCCACACCAAACTGCCGGCTGCGGTCGTGGCCGATGTACTGCCCGACGAGCCGGCTGCGGTTGCCGGGATCGAGCCGGGTGATCGAGTACTCGCGATCGACGGCCGCAGCGTGCGCTACTGGGAAGAACTCGAAGAGAGCGTGAAGAACAACATCGGCAAGGAGCTCAGGTTCAAAATTCGCCGCGGTGAACGGGAATTCGAAAAATATATTGTCCCGGTCGAGGAAATCTCGCGCAGCCGCGACGGAATGGCGACCAGGCAGGGATTCATCGGAATCACCCAGGTGCCGTTTTTGCCGCAGATCGGCGTCATTGACCCGAATTCACCAGCGGCCAAGGCCGGGTTGCGCACCGGCGACCTGATCGTGAGTGTGGACGGCGACGCGGTACGCAACTGGACCGAGTTGCGGCCCACGCTCAGCCGTGGTGCCCGGCGGGCCAGTATCGTCTATCTGCGCGGCGAGAGTGTTCCGGGTATGCCCGAGGCCAAACTGTTCAACGCACATTTTGCCGACCTCGTGCCTGAACCCGCTTTCGATGGGGCCGGCAAGCGGCGCTTCTACACCGGTCTCGAACCGGCAGAAATGTTCGTGGCGCAGGTCGAGGCCGGCTCGCCGGCCGACCGGGTCGGGCTGCGCCCGGGCGATCTGATCACCGCGCTCGACGGCGAACCCATCGCCCACTGGATTACCCTGGACAAGCGTCTGTTGAGCCGGCCTGAGCACACCTTCGCGATCAGCTGGCAGCGCAGCGAGGGCAACCAGCTCGTGTCCATGTCGGGCTCGCTCACCCAGGTTCAGCACAAGCAACTCGACGAGTATGGTCACACGGTGGAGCGATTGGTCTTTGGTGCACGCAGCGACTTCGAGCGCGGACGCGCCGAATTCACCCCCATCCAGGGGCGGTTTCGCTATGCCATCACGCGTGCGGTCGAGCGCACGATCGAAGCGATGAGTGCCATGATTTCGGGCTTCTGGTCGATCGTGCGGGGACAGACCCCGAGCGATCTAGTCGGCGGGCCTCTCATGATGTACCGGGTTGCCTCGGTATCGGGACACAAGGGGTGGGACAGTTTCTTTCTCATGCTCGCCCTGATCAGCATCAACCTCGGTTTGATCAATCTTCTGCCAATCCCCGTACTCGATGGCGGGCACATTCTCATATTTGCCCTCGAAGGAGCGTTGCGCCGGCCGCTCTCGGTCGAGGCCCGCGGGCGCATTCAATACGTCGGACTGGCCATCATCGGCCTGATCACGATTTTGGCCCTGCGCAACGACGTAATGCGCTACATCATTCGCTGACGTGAAGACCGCACTGGCAATCGACACCTCGACGCTCACCGCAAGCGTGGCTGTAGTTACCGGAACCGCTGAATTGCCACACTTTCTGGCCGAAGCCGAGAGCTCTGCCGATCGAAGGGTCGGCCGCCCGGCTGCGTTGGCAGAACCGCGAAGCGGCCCGGCCGTTTCGCAGGTCATGAATTCCGCTTCGCATTCCTCGCCGGGACGTCCGACCCACAGCGAGCACCTGCTCTTGCTGGTCGACCACGTGCTCAAGTCCGCTTCGCTCGGACTCGACGATGTCGACGGCATTGCGATCGGCCGAGGCCCGGGCTCGTTTACTGGCTTGCGCATCGGCATGTCCACGGCCAAGGGACTGGCTTTTGCCGCGGTCAAGCCGCTGTGGGCGGTTTCTTCTCTGGCCGCTCTGGCCCTTGGTCTCGATGCGCATCTCGATAACCAGCCAGACGAGAGCCCGGATCGGCAAACCTTGGTGCTTCCCATCCTCGATGCGCGGCGCGGCGAAGTTTTTGTCGGCTTCTACCGGGTGCAAAACGGCACGGTCGAGCCTGTGGCCGACGAATGTGTCATGGCGCCCGATAAGCTGCGCGACGCAGTGCAGCGAGTTCTGAACGCGACGGCATGCCAGCGTGTCATCGCTGTCGGAGATGGTACGAGTGTACACGCCGATGCCCTTGGTCGCGATGGGCAGAGTCTTCTCGACGGTCTGGTCACTGTCGCGGCCGGTGCCCCAGCCACGCCACCAGCTCGCGCTGTGGGCCGTCTGGTTCTATCCGGCAGTCACCCAGATGTCCTCGTCGACGGCGCACCAGCATATATCCGCCCATCCGAGGCAGAGATCAAATTCCCCGCCGGCAACCCCGGCGGCACATTTGCGTCGCGCAGGTGATCTGCACATGCCCGGCGGCGCAAATGCGCCAGTTGTGCCGCAGTCGTGTGGTAGAAGTGTAATCGGCCAGATTCGCAGTATTTTTTGGCGAGCTCATCGAATAACTCGGCCCTTTTGAATCGTCCGGTTGACCGACCACGTACCGACAAGTTTTCGCTTGCGCCGACGAATGTTCTTTGAGACCAGACCAGCGTCGCGCTATCCTACATTCATAGTCATACGGCGTTCATCGCGACAGCGCGGTGACAAAACAAACCAGAGGCGCTAGTGCAAGTAGCAAGTTTTGACCGTCCCAAGCAAGAAGAGATCACCCGACTCACCGACGAACACCGAGCCCTCAAGGCCCGGTTACGAGAGCTGGACAAGCACATTTCTCTAACTTCTGCAGAACAGGTCGAACGCGCACAACTCAAAAAGATGAAGCTGCGAACCAAGGAGAAACTTCTCCGACTGCAGCAAAACTGATTCAGAGACGCATTAAACAGAAACACATTGGTTGTCGATCAAACGAGGTGTTTCTGTTGCGAAGCCAACTGCCGAGCAGTCCGGCCGTGTGGGGTACTTTGCCCGAAATGATGGCCCGAGCGCGAAGCTCACGGGACGTGCGCGATTGGGTTGGGACCCTCGCAATGTGACTGTGCGTAGACCCTGACCCGCATGATTCACCACGCCATCTGCTAGCTCAAAAATCGGCCCTGGCCCGGTCGCACGCCGAGTTGGTAAATGCAGTGCTCTGCCTATTCGAGTAGTCCTTCGATCGACTCGATGCGATCGGCGATCGACATGGCTCGGGTGTATCCGTGATCGCCCAGCGGTTCCCACAGTCGCAACAGCAGCTGTGCGCACTTGTAACCGTCGTCGAAGAAGCGGACCGCGCGAGCTTGTTCGACCCACTGCCTGACCGTAGTCAGTGCGCGCAGAAATACGACCGTGGCGTGCCGGGCGTCGCTGCGCCGGTGCAAGGTGCCGCCCGGGTTGAGAGCTGGCTCCCACGATTCGGCGTCGCGAGCATCGCCCAGGAGTTGTCGAGCCGCGGTGATGACAAAAGCGGCGAGGTCTGTACGGCCGGCACTGCTCAGAGCTGAAAAGTAAGCTCTCACCACAGCGTCTTGTACCCGGCCGACGGCAACGATCGAGGCGGCGCGACCGAGACGGCGCTTGCGGCGTTCCATTGCGACCCAGCGCTGGCCGAGGTCGAATTGTAGCGCCTCGAGCACCACGGCGCCGTGGCCCGAGGTCCACGACGCAAAGGCGTACACCGAGATGTCTGCAGGCGGTACCTCGGTGGACGATTTGAGGGCCAACAGGTCGGCGAATCCGAGCCAGCACAAAGCCGAAGACCTGGCTGCGCGCTGTTCGGCCAGCGCATCGGCGCAGCCGGCCTGATCGGTCAGATCCATGGCCAGGTAGAGCAACAGCTCGTCGGCGATGGTGGCCGGCCGGTGGGTGAACGGATCGCACTCGCCGCGGCGCAAGCGCTGGCTGGTCAACCAGCGGCACAAGTGCAGGGCGAAGGGCGAGAAGTGAAACGCCGGAGGTGGGTGGCGTTGCCACAATCGACCGCTCACCACCTGACCGTCGCTCAGCGAATCGCGATGACGCCAGCCGCCCCGCCGTACCAGGGTCAGGATCACGCCTCTGGCCATGGTTTGCTCGATCAGGTGCAGCGCTGTGGGGCCCACGCCGCCGGGCATTTTGCGCCGTCGCCGCAAGAGATTGCCGATCATGCCCGGATGCTGCCCGCCATGGCCGTGGCCCGGCGCGTCGAACAACGCCCGGATGACCGACAGAAGTTCGAATTCGCTGGCTGCGACGCGATTCATGACTCGGTTTTTGCCCGCACGGTTCATCGGCCTTTGGTAGCGTGCGGTCCGGGTCGATGCGCGGTGGAGTTCATGCGGAGCGCAGCGGCCGGGCGGCCGGCCATTCGATCGTCAGTGCAGGTGGTCAGAGTCGTGGCAAGTGCATCGGCTGCGCCTGGCCAGCCATTGACCAAGAGGCCGTCGCGGCTCAAACGGATCTCGACCGTGTTTCGGCGGTAGAATTGCGGGTCGGTAGCCGAGTATCGATCGGTTAGAAAGTGCATGATCTGATTGCTCGAGCCGATCCAGCGCCGTCGGGTTTCCGGTAGATCGCGCCGGTAGCGACCGTCGACCAGAAGGTCGGTCAGGGCGATGAGTTCATCGATATCGGCGCGCCGGCGCGCGCGCAGTTCGGCCAGAGTAAAGCCGGTGAAGATCATAATCGAGAGTCCACCAGCGCGCACACGGCGGGCCACGTCGAGTACTGCACCGACGTGTGAAAACGGCTCGCCACCGAGAAAACTCACTCCTTCGATGCCCGGCGTGTTCGCGATCTCCGCGGCCAGATCATCGGTTGCCCGCTCGATACCACCTGAAAACGCAAAAAGCTCCGGGTTGCAGCAACCCTTACAGCGCAGTGGACAGCCCTGCACCCAGATGGCAAAACGCCGCCCTGGCCCTTCGGCCTCGGTATCGGGCACGCTCAGCCCTACTCGCAAGATCGCAGGCACAGGCAATCCTAGCCCGTATCAGCAAAGCTCGCCACCGGCGACAGCCATCAGCTCATCGCTCGATAGACCCCATGCGACCGGACTGATAGTCGACAAATGCCCGGTATAACTCTTCTCTGGTATTCATGACGAACGGACCTTGACGGGCCACTGGCTCGCCGATCGGCGTACCGGCCAGAACCAGCAAGCGAGCCGGCGCGGGCGCGTTGTCCGGCACGTGCAGAGAAACCGCGCTTCCCTCGCCGAGTACTGCAAGCTGTCCGTCCCCGACCTCGGCGCGACGAGTACCAATGTGGACCGAACCGGCAAATACGTAAATACACGCCCGATGGCTGCCGGGAATGGACTGCACCACACCGGCACCTCCCTCGAGTGTCCAGTCCTGGTAGATGATGGGAGTATGCGTGTCAATGACTGCGCTGACGCCGAGTGCCTGCCCGGCGATAACGCTGACCTGCACTCGCCCGTCGCCGGTTCGAGCCTGCGGAATGCGCTCGGCTGGAATCTCCTGGTAGCGCGGTCGAGTCATCTTGAGCCGGGCCGGCAAATTGACCCAGAGCTGGAAGCCGTGCACCCGACCGCCGCGCTCGCGAATACGTCGCGCCGGCATCTCCGAGTGCACGATACCCGCACCCGCCGTCATCCACTGCACATCGCCGGGCCCGATACGCCCGCGATGCCCGGCCGAATCCTCGTGCTCGGTCTCTCCCTCCAGAACATATGTCACTGTCTCGAAACCGCGGTGAGGATGATCGGGTGCCCCGGTTGCTTCACCCGGTCCGTACTCGGCAGGCCCCATCTCGTCGAGCAAAAGAAATGGATCAATCATGTCGAGCCCAGCAGCCGGAAATGGTCGCCGCACCGTAAACCCAGCGCCTTCTTGCTGTCTGTGCGCCGTGACGATGCGCGCGACGCTGCGCTGCTCCAGATCATTGCTCCCGGATCGATCAGTCACCATACGCTTGCTCCGCATCGTGTCTCCAATAACTCCAAGATCACCTCGACGCAGCAGTAAGACGTCCTCGCCGGACATTCCGTTTCACGAATAGCACAATCGGGCGGTCGAATAACCGACCGAGTCGCATAGTCGGCCGCTCCGTCGGACCCCGCATTACTCGCTGATCTGGCTCGAGATAAACCCGGTCTAATCCTAGTTTTTTCGTAAAATATCTTACTTTTTAGAGAATGGAGAATTCGCTCGCAACGCAGCCGCAATGCCTGGTCCTGTGCATGATTTCTTCGTGTCACACTTTGCCCGAGGTAAACAGAAAGCAACTGCTGTACCCTTCGCGCTTACAGAGTGCTGCAAGCGGAAACTGCGCGAAAAGTGGGAGGTATATGTGACTTATCTCTACGGCGACTCGAGCTCATCGGCGATCACGATCAACTACATCGATTTTCTGCGCCAGATTGTCGACGTCAGCGTCGAGATGCTGTTGGCCGAACAGCGCGTCGACGCCGCGCGCGCGCGGCAGCGTGAGCTCGAAGAAGCGGTCCGCACCGAGGTGAGCCGGCTCGAAGAACTCGGTGCACGAGTTCACGGGATAATCGAATCTGTGCAACAAATTCGCTCGGGCACGCCCACCGCGCGGTGCGCCGAGGTCATCGAGCAGGCGTCGACCAATGCAGTGAGAGCGGCGGTCGCCGACCTTCGCTCCGAATTGGCCGACAATGTGGAGCGCGTCGCGATCGACAGAAAAAAGCAGCGAGAGGCCTATATGAAGTCGCTGGGTGCTCTTCTGCTCGTCTATGACCTGCCCGACAGCAGCCGCGAAGTGCACCTCGCTCTCGATTACGGCGAGGAGTATACGGGTCAGTTGCGCTGTCATACACCGTATGACGTGAGCACCTCGGTCGATCTCGACGTATCGGCGTCGAGTGCCTTCACCCGGCAGGTTCGGGTCAGTTATTTCGCGCCCGGGCTCGAGATCCACAGTCCAGAACGAGTGGGATGGGTACGCAAACAGCTCAAGTTGGTCAAAAACAATGTCAGCAAGTTCTACATCAACGAATTGACTGTATCGGCAACCCGAACCTCGTTCAAATTGCGCGCGACGCCGGCTTTTAACAGCGCGGGCTACGACGTGCTCATTTACGGTGTCGAGCCGACCGTCGAGATCGCACACCGCAAGGCGGCTGATGCCGAAATGGTGGCCTTTGATGTGGCCGGTGAAGACATCGAGCCGCTAGCTGACTTCGGCAAAAAACTGGCTCAGGCTGTATTGGAAATCAAGCACAGCCGCAAGCAGCTCCTCGGGGTCGATGTGGACGGGCAGCCGCTGATCGAGCACGAAGACCCCGCAGTTGTGGTCGAACGGGTGATCGAAGCCATGGCGCCGGTGGTCGGCGAGATTGCCGCGCACTCACAGTCGTCGAGCGAGCTGGTGCTGCGCCGGCAATTGGACGAAGATCGCCGCGAGGAGATCTTTTTGTCCAAACAGGAACTGGCCACAAAGCTGGCCGACCTTCCCGAGTCGCTACATCGACTCTTCGCCCCGCTCGATCTGGGCCCCATTCCGATTCCGGGCGCAGTTGCCGAGTCCGTCGAGGTCTCCGAAGAGTTTTCGGAAGACATTGCCGAAGACATGGCCGAGGAGCTTGCCGAAGACATGGCTGAGGAGCTTGCCGAAGACATGGCCGAGGAGCTTGCCGAAGACATGGCCGAGGAGCTTGCCGAAGACATGGCCGAGGAGCTTGCTGAAGGCATCGCCGGAAACCGGTCCGGACACATCGGGGACGACGACGATGAACCTCTGTTCGACATGGGCAATCTCGGCGATTCAGATCCGCGGATCTACGTCGAAGAGCTCGAGCCCGAGCTATCCAGACCCGTCGACTCGGGACCGGCCGAGACCGAACCGGCTACCCAAACAGATACCGGGTCGGAGGAGCCTGAACTGGCCACGCAGTCGGACGCCGAGTCCGAGCAGTTGGATCCCGAACTGGACAAACAGACCGATTCGGAGCGGAGACCCGGGCCAGACACAAAGCACGAACCGCCTGCCGTGCTCTGATGAGAGTCGGCGGAGGGTCACTTCGCAGTCCGCCGACGCCCCCTTCGCGGGGACGGTTTTTCCATGGTGACTGGATGCCGAATACCTCTCTGCAAGAGATCGGCCCACGGTGCATCAATATTGTCGAGGCCAGCGGTGACGATGAGGTGGCAGAGCTGACCTCGAGCCATGAACTGCTGCACGTCCTCGTCGCTGGCCTGCGAGCGCTCATTCACCAGGGTAGTCACCATCGCGAGACCTCTGCGCACGGTCTCGGCGATGAGTTCAATGTCGGTGGCAGCGAGCGCGTGGACTTGCAGAAGCAGCAGCTCGCGGCGCGCGATGAGCTGTATCGAGGATGGTCCGATCAAGTGTGCTGTCATGTCGCCGATGTCATCCTGGTACACGAGAATCTCTGGTCGTCCTACGCTGGCGCACAATGTGCGAGTCGAGCTGATTGCGGCTTCATTTTCGCATTTTTTATTGCAACTTATGCCATCCGCAACCCAACGACTCATTGAAGGGGATTGCGATAGATCTCGTCGACCTCAAGGGTCATCCCGACCGAGGTGAGCTGGAGCGACTCGCCAGACCGCGCCTCATGAAACTCCCAGTGCCTCGCATCAGCACGCCGGTACAGTTCGAGTCTGGGCTCGTCCTGCGCAACAAGCAAATACTCGCGCAGGGTTGGGATGCGGCGATAATGAGCCGCCTTCTCGCCTCGGCCCCAAGCCTCGGTGGACTCGAACAGAACTTCAACGAGCACAATCGGGTTGACGGCGGCGTTCTTGTCGTTGGCCGATCGTTCAAGCTCTCCACAGACAACAGTCACGTCGGGGTACGTAGCCAAGTCGGCCTCCTCAACACGTATGCGCAGATCCGAGCTAAACACACGGCACCGTTTGCCACGCAGGCCAATACCAAGAGCGATACCCACGCTCATGGCGAGCGCTGCGTGATCGGGTGTGCCACCTGCCATCGCAAAAACCTCACCCCGCAAATACTCATGCTTGACCTCCGAGATAGAGGGCTAGCGCAGCCAGGTGGCGAGGCAGCGCATCAGGCCGAGGTAGATTTCAGGGAATTCTCTGAGCGCCTGGCGAAACGGTTCGCGGGGCAGACGCAAAAGCCGCGCGCCGGTCACTGTGCGCACCGTGACTTGCCTGGGCTGACCGTCGATCAAGGCCAGCTCGCCGAAAGACTTTCCAGCCACCAAATGCAGCATTTTCTCGCTGCCGCGCTCGATCATCAGCCTGCCCGACATGACGACGTAAAGCGCGTCGCCCGGGTCGCCCTCCCTGATGACGACCTCGCCGCGCTCGCAGGTGAACTCGGTGGTGTGCTTGGCGAGCTCGATCAATGCCCTGCCGGGAACGCCGTCAAACAGCGGCGCTGCACGCAAACCCGATAGCCGGCTCCGAATCGGTGCAAATTCGTCACCCGAACATCGCGCCAGCCAGGGATCAAGCTCGCATACCGCAGCACGGTCGCGCGCTGTCGGTCTCTTTGGCTGCAAATAGCGGTCCAGTAAATCGAATAGCCGGGTACGCTGGGCTCCCCTGACCACCTCCTGCAAAATATCGACAGCCTTGAGTCGACGCTTGAGGGTGGGTGCACGCAACTCGCGGGCCGCGGCGTAAATCTCGTTGGGATTGCCCAGCAAGGCCAGGAGCTCGCATACCTTGGCGAGATTTTGCTCGGTACACCGCTCGAGCTCGTCGAGAAAAAATACCTCGGCATCGAGCACCAAAGCGGCCTCATGACGAAAGGCGATCGAACTCTCGCGCACGTTGCTCGGATAGGGAGGCCGGGCATAGAGGTAGACGCGAAACCGTTCCAGCTCGTGGGTCAGGGCGTCTTCAACCTCCCTGCGCGGAATGTGGACCTGGCCGTCGCGCGCCTTGTGTAGAAGGGTGCGGACCGCGGCGTCGCGTACACGCGGATCGCCGTCGCTCAGAGCGTCAGCAGCCACGTCGATGCACGCCGGCACGTCGCAGCGGCGCAAGCCGCGGAGAATACGCGCACGGGCCCGCGGCGATGCATCGCGCGCATTGACCAGCATCATCAAGCTGTGCAGAGCGACTGAATCGAGATGACCCAATGCTTCTTCAGCGCCAACACGCTTCATTTCGATGGCCTTGAGTAACTCGGTGAGCGGCTTCAAACGGCCCAGAACAGCAGCCACCTTGAACGCTTCGGCCGCACCTCGGTGGTCTTCTGGCTCCTCGTCCACCGACTGCTCGTCCACCGACTGCTCGTCCGGCTTGCTGGCAAGCGTCCACAGACGGTCCGGTGAAGTATCCTCCACCGGTGCATTGATGTACCACCCGATCGACTGGCCCGCCATCCCATCATCTGGTCTGCGTTCAGCAGAGCTTTGAGTCGCCGCGGCCACATCGGCATCGACCAGGGGTTCGTCGATCTGTCCGAGCTCGAGCGCAGTTTGATACATCGCAGCAGCCCGCAAACCATCGTGCGCCAGGGTGGTACGCAACACTGCGCGGAGCTTTTCGGGTTCGCCACCGAGGGCACCGACCTGGGCGAGATACCGCCAGGCAGCACGCGGTAGCTCGTCGCTGTCCTCGGGACTTCCCGTGGCCAGAGTGCGGGCCAGTTTCGTGGCTGCCGGGTCTCTGCAGGCAGCAAGGGCCGTTAACCCTGCAGCCAGCGCTCCACCCGCCGGATCCTCATTCAACACCGCCTCGCGCAACGACCGCGTGCTCGTCGGTCCCGGCGATTGGGCCAGCTGCTCGTACAGAGTTTTCCGCACCTGTGGATTGTCACTGGCAACCAGATGATCGGCCAACACCGGAGCATCCGGCGCAGCACTGGCCAAGATCTCGCGGGCCAGGCGAGCGCGTTCCCGATCGCCCTCGCCGAGCATGGCCACAACCTCGGCCAGCCCGTCGCGATCGAGCATCGCTGCTTGATGTGGACCATGCGCCGGCAGACGCCGCATTCCCAGTGTGGCGCTCAACGTGGCGAGATAGAGCCGGGCCACACGCCGCTGCAAGATCAGCCATAACCCGGCCAGTGACGCCGCAGCAGCGGCAAGCAGGCCGGGATACTCGGCCAGAAGCGAGGCGGCAGCGATGAGCAGAAGCCCGGCAACGGCGGCACCGCCCTGACCAAAAACCCCACGGATGAGTACCTTTGCCCGCTGTTTTTGCTGGTCGATCAGTGGTCCCAGAGCGAGTTCCTGGGCCGGTCGACCGAGACCGAACTTCATCACACTCTCACAGCTGCGGGCCAGCGCGACCAGAGCCAGGACCGGTACCAAAAACCACAAAACGCAGATGCATAACAGTGCGAGCGGCTGCAGCGAGAGGGTGAATCGGAGCGATTTCGCGGCCAGTAGCCGAGTCGTGATGAATAGCTGAAGAATCAGAATGAAGACGTTGCAAACCCCGTAAAACAGGGCGAAAAACAATCCCATCTGCTCCCGGTCGAAACGCTCGCTCACCACTTCCTTGAAGCCGAAATCGACCACCGCAGCTAGGATGGCCTCCACAACCGCAGCGGCAATGACCAGCTGGACCAGCTGGCGCGCCACTTTCGAGGTCGCCCGCCGGGTCGCCCGCTCGCGCTGATGCGACGCCGCCGATCGCCGACCTCTGTTGACGTTGGCCCGCGTCAATACAATCTGGAGCGCACCGATGGCACAAAGGAGAACGCCGGCCACCGGGCCAAGCCAGACCACACCGGTGGTCGCGACCACACCCGACGCAGCAAACCCGCCCGTCATGGCTCCTGCCGTGGCCGCTGCGCTGGCCTGGGCCACAAAGGTACGCGCGCGACGACCGCGCACTACCTCGGTCGCAGCATTCCACACCGCCAGGAACGCCAACGACGATACAGAGATCAAGATCAGAGTCACCACAAAAACCCAGGCCCCGCCCAGCTCGATGGCCGGTGGGGCGAATAACGACACCACTGCCAGACCAAAGAGAATGATCAGATCGAACGGCAGCGCCTTCATGCGCTTGATCAGGGCACCATAGCCCGCCGACAGGGAGACCACTGCCACCGATTGAGCGACAAAGAAATGCGGCACGTAGGTGGAACCAAACTCGGCCAAAAACGCGGTCTCGGCCAAGGTCTTGAGCATGAACACCACAGCCATGGTGCAAAAAGCCGCGCCAGCCGCGAACAGGAGAATTCTCTGCATCTCAAGCTCGGTTGGACCGGCGGACCCGCGCCGCCATGACGGTAGCTAAATTTTCGGCCAAAATTGGGTGATCGATCAAAAGGTCGAGAAGATCGTGGCGATCGAGACGAAACAATGTGCTAGGCTCTGCAGCGGCCACGGTCGCGCTGCGCGGCAGCCAGTCCAGGGCCGCCATCTCACCGACACACTCTCCACAACCGAGAGTGGCCAGGATTTCACCATCGCGCTCGACTGTTACATTGCCCCGAACCACGACGTACATCGCGTCACCCATGTCGCCCTCGCGAAATAATACGTCACCCGCGTCGAGACTGATCTCGGTACATAGATTGGCGACCGGAAGCAGATCCGCAGTGGGCAGCGACGCAAAAAGCGGCGCAGTGCGCAGGGCGAGAGCTTTGTCGAGGGCGGCATACATACCCGCTGCGGGCCGGATTATTCACCATGCCGGGCGTAATGCACGCACCAAGTCGCGCTTCACAACCGTTTTGCCGGATTTTAGCGCGATATGCCGCGCACACCGCGGGCCCGGCGCCTTGGTGCAGAGACGGCCACGACGCGGAAGCGCACCGCGTGCGGTACCGACTCGACACCAAATCAAGACGATGGACTGGCCGTGAGGTTGGGCAGCTCGGACAGATCGGGGACCAGTATGATCTCGATACGGCGGTTGAGCTGGCGATTCTCCGCCGTGTCATTGGCCGCGACAGGATCCCATTCGCCATACCCGGCGGCACCCAGATTCGCAGGCGCAAAACCGGCCTCGATCATGAACTGGACGACACTCACAGCCCGCGCCGTGGACAGATCCCAGTTGCTCTTGAAGCGCCGGCTCCGCACCGGCAGGTTGTCTGTGTGTCCGGCGACCAGAAAGCGCCGACCCTTGAAGGTCTGGAGAATGTCGAGGACTTCGGTCAGCGCGGCCTCGCCGTCGCTGCTCAGCTTGGCTCTGCCACTGCCAAAGAGCACCCCGGACGGCAGCTTGAGAACCATCTGGCCGTTGCGGAAATCGACCTGGAGCTTGCCGGTATCGACCAACGCGCGAAAGCGCTTGTTGAGCTCGCGGAACGCATCCAGGCGCTTCTTGGTCTGCTCCTGCTGCTTGCGCAGAGCGAGGAGTTCATCCTGGGTCGCCTTCATGTCCTTGACGAGCTCGTCGATGCGTTTTTTCTTCTGGCGCTCGGCAACCGACAGTTGATCGCGATCCGCCGCTAGCTGATCGCGATCCGCCGCTAGCTGATCGCGGTCCGCCGCGGTGGTGCTCAGCTCAGCTCCGAGGTCCTCGAGTCGCTTCGCCTGGAGGTCGCGCTCACGCTCGGTCTTCTTCAGCTTCTTCTGAGTGACTGCCAGATCGTCGAGCGCCTTTTGATGAACTTCTTTTTTTACGCCGCAACCCGAGGTCCAAGCAAAGGCAATGAGGATCACTGGTGCGACAGCTGTCAGACGGGGCATGTGTAATCTCCTGACTTCGTGAGGCATTCCGACGGTAAAGCCCTCTCGAAAGGGCCTATTTCTTATCAAAAAAATCCACTGTGTAAAGCCGCTGCTGCCGTCATTCGAGCCCACCCGAAGCCGCAACCTGCTCGCCCCCGCCCGGAGCTGATCTGAATAACCGCCTCGCTGCTTTCTTTGCCCGAACGCCAGGCACGCTCCCTTACAGAACTGGCACACCACATTCAGTCACCCACCGCAGCGAGAATTTGAGATCCTTATGTAGGGTAAGGTAGGATTTCATTTCCAAGGATTGCTCTCCGTGGTTCAGACCTCCAACAAAATGCCGAAAAACCGAAAAGTCAGGCGTACTTCTCGTGTTCCAAAGCGAACGCGGGTACGACAGCGACCGCCTGAGCGCGGACGCTCTCGCGAAGTCGTGGGTATTTTTGGGCTAGGGATTGCCATTTTCATCATGGCGGCACTTGTTTCCCTACAAGCCGGGGATGGGACGTTGATGGGGCCGCTTGGTCGGACCATTGCAAGCATCATCTACGGGTTTGCGGGACTGTGCAGCTATGTTCTGGTTGCGATGCTGGTTGTGGTGGCGATTCGACTGCTCATCGATCGGCCTCCGTTGCTACACCCTGGCGAAGCCATGGGCTTGGTGCTCGGGCTGGCTTCTCTGGCTGCTCTTCTACACCTTGCCGGTGCTGACTACCGGGTCGCCGGGCACAGTCCCGGCGGGCTTGTCGGCGATCACGTCGCCGAGGTATTCCGCGCCATCATTTCCACTGCGGGGACTGCGCTGGTGGCCGGGACGGGTCTGATCATCGCATTGGTCATCGCGACCCCTTTGCGGGTGCGGCAGCTCGGCGGCCACCTCCTCCGCGCGGCGCGCCACCTGCGCGCGACGATCACTCGAATTGGCAAGGCGGCGGGACATTTCTGTGGCGAGGTGATCCGGGCCATTCTGCCCGAACGCGAACGCGATGAGTACCTCGACGCCGACAGCGACGAGTACGATGAGTACGACGCATTTGGCCACGAAACCACCGATCCGGGGGCGTTTGATCCTCCGATTATCGAGCACCTGCCAGTCGAGGGGGAAAGCGTTGCAGCGCCCGCCGACCAGCTAGCAGCCGACACCGAAAAAGTGGCCGATCAGCCGGTTCAACGCGACAGGAGTGGGCGGCAGGTTGCGGCGGCAGCCAGTGCCAGCAGCGGCAATGGCAGCAAGTCGGCCACATCCGGCCAGTCTGGCGCGACCGTGTCGGTGACAGAAGAGGCTGATGAGCAGACCACCGAGCAAGCAAAGCAATCAGCAGACAAACCGGTGTCGGGCAAGAAGAAGCGGCGCAAACCGCCCGCGGTCATCGTCGAAGACGACGACGACGAGACACTGCCTGCTGAGGCCGATACGACCCCTGCCGGCGCGGGGGGCGAAAATGCCCGGCCCATCGTTTCACCCTCTGGCATTCCAGCCAGTTCGGAGGGCCCGGGTGGGGTCGCCAGTCCGGTGATCGTGGAATCCCAGTTCAAGCAAGCCGACGCTGCGGAGATGAAAAAGAAAGAAAAGGAAGTCGATGCCGAGCGGCTCGAACTCATCCCGATCGGCGATACCGAATACAAATTGCCGCCAATCCATCTACTAGATTACGACGAGAGCCAGCGCGACTCCATCGATCGCACTTCGATGCTCGAGTTGTCGGCCCGGCTGGCCCGGACGCTGCAGGACTACGGCGTCAAGGGTGAAGTGGTCGCAATTCGGCCCGGCCCGGTGGTCACCATGTACGAGTTTTCACCGGCACCCGGGACTCGCATCAACAAGATCGTCAATCTCAGCGACGATCTTGCCATGGTACTCGAAGCACTCTCGGTGCGCATTGTCGCGCCCATTCCCGGCAAGGCCGCGGTGGGAATCGAAGTGCCCAACAAGGCCCGGGAAACGGTATATCTCAAGGAGATCATTGCCGACAAGGTGTTCCAGAAAGGCCGGCACAAGCTACCCCTGGCCCTGGGAAAGAACATCGAAGGCGCGCCCGCAGTGGTGGATCTGGCCAAGATGCCGCATCTTCTGGTCGCAGGGACCACCGGATCGGGTAAATCGGTGTCGATCAATGCCATGATAACCAGCTTGCTCTACAGCAGCACACCAGCAGACGTGCGCTTGATCATGGTCGACCCCAAAATGCTCGAGCTATCGATCTACGAGGGTATTCCCCATTTGCTCTTGCCTGTCGTCACCGATCCCAAGAAGGCCAATCTGGCCCTGCGCTGGGGTGTCGAAGAGATGGAGCGGCGCTACGACCTGTTGGCCAGTATGGGTGTCCGCGATGTGGGCAACTACAACAAAAAAGCCGAGAAACTGCGTGCTCTCGTCAAGGCAGAGAAATTGCGCAGAGCCGCCGATGAGGCCCAGCGCTTTGCCGATGGTACCGATCATGTCGAAGTGACCGAGGAACGCTCGCTCGAGCTCGGCAACGTTGCTCCCGAGCATTTGCCCTATATTGTCATCATCATCGACGAGTTCGCCGATCTCATGATGTGTGCCCCCAAAGAGGTCGAAACCTCGGTGGCGCGGATAGCACAGAAAGCGCGGGCAGCCGGTATTCACCTCATCCTGGCCACCCAGCGGCCCAGTGTCGATGTGATCACCGGGCTCATCAAGGCCAATTTCCCATCGCGGGCCGCATTTCGTGTCACCGCCAAGGTGGATTCGCGCACCATCTTGGACCAGATGGGCGCCGAGGCACTGCTCGGCGCCGGTGATATGCTGTTTTCCGATCGGGGTACCAGTCCGCGTCGCTTCCACGGCTGCTTCGTCGCCGAGGGCGAGATCTACCGAATCGTCGAGTTCCTCAGAAAGCAGGGCAAACCGGTCTACGACATGGATATCCTGAGACCGCGCGACGACGAGAGCAGTGGGGACGAAGGCAACGGGGGTGAAGGGCCGGTCGACGCCATGTATGACCAGGCTGTGGCCCTTGTGGCCGAGACTCGTCAGGTCTCTATCTCGATGATCCAGCGACGCCTGAGAGTTGGCTACAATCGGGCTGCACGTATGGTCGAACAAATGGAACGGCAAGGCGTGATAAGCCCACCCGATCATACGAATAAACGCGAAGTCCTCATCCAACCAGCTGCCTAGCCCGGGCATCGAGCGCAAGGGCTACATCCAGAATCCCGGCCGTTGTTGGCACGACATCGGAACCGAGCGCCGCTCGGCCGAAGCACCTTCGCGTTGCGCTAACCGCTGCAAACCCGCTGGCGAGTTGACGCTGTGGACCGGCCCGGGTCAGCCTGGGCCAAGGTGGCTCAGTTGAGCTCAGACTCACAGTCGCGCAGCCGATCGAGTTCGAACTCGACGCGCTCGTTGTGGGGCTCGAGGATGAGGACACGCTGCAAGGCCTCGATCGAGCGCTCGACATCGCCGTTGCGGCTGTAAATCCTGACCAGGTTGGTCAACATGCGGACCAAAATGTCTTTCTTGCTGACCGGCGCGAGCAGAGCAGGGGTCAGTTCGGCATCGTCGCCAGAGGCCCGCTGCAAGAGCTTTTGCAGTGACTCCGCATCGCGTATCTCGCCGCTGCGAAAGGGATCGATGATCAATGCCGAATCCTCGCCAACGTCATAACGGACCAAAAAATGGCCGGGAAAGCTCACCCCGCGGATGGACACTCCCATGCGCCGCGCAACTTCTATGTAGAGAACCGATAGTGTGATGGGAATGCCCGTACGCCGATCGAGTACTTCGCACAGGAAGCTGTTGCGCGGGTCGTAATAATCCTCCAGGTTGCCGCGAAAGCCCTGAACCTCGAAGAGCGTGCGGTTTATGGCCCTGATCGCGTCAAATGGCCGCGCCTCTTCAACCCGTCGCTCAGCTGCCGAAGCGATGTGATCGAGCATTCCGAGGTAACGAGCCACGTCGAGTCGCTCGTACTCCCACTCGCCGATGAGCAGAGCTGCCACATCGAGTTCGACCTCGTCGTCAGGACGATTGACTATATGAGCAAACAGAGTCTGGCTGGCAGTCCCGGACACAAGGCGTAGCTGTAGAATAGAACATCCGGACGTGGCTCGCTGCCCGAACCCGGAACGCGCCCGACTGCAGTGACTGGCGCGGCGGCAAGGTCGTCACACGCTGCAAGTCTCCCGGAGCCAGTCAGCCAATTGGTTGGAGCTTCAGGCAGACAGCTGCTCACCCCACCCTTCCTGTTTGCTGCCCGGGCAACTGCACTCGATCGACTCCCCCATCACCGAACCACGTCCCCTGAATCTCGGCCACCAAACGCTCCACTTCTGCCCGGCAAAAAAGAAGACTGACCGGCACAAGAACTGCTGATTTTTCGAAAAAGTATTTCTCGCACCCTGTGGTTTTTAGGCTTAACTATTTGAAATTATTACATATAATGTGACCCACAAGAGTTTTTGGGAGGGCCCTAAAGAAAGTAACGGACTGGTCGATAAGAACTCTGTGGGTTCGACGACACCAAAGACAACGACGGTAGTGCCGTTGTCGCCATTCGCCGGTAAGGGCAACGCGGTCCTTCATCGGTGACGTAAACACCGCAAGATTCACTAAAAAAGGCCGAGGGGTATCATGCACACGAACACTATTGCGATAATCAGTGACGATCTATCTTGCAGACTCACGATGCGCTCCATGCTCGCTGAAGCTGGCTGCGCTGTTCTCGAGTATGACACGAGCATGTTGGAGGTTCCGCTAGGCGGAGCCGATGCAGTATGCCTCAACATCGTGGACGAGTCTGGCTTCCGGGTGCTCGAGCGCCTGTGTAGTGCCGACGCGGAACTTCCTGTGATCGTTGCAGGACAATCTGGAATCGTCAATCGCGCGATGAATTTGGGTGGTTACGATTTCATCGCCATGCCGCTGGACGGCGTGGCCTTCCGCCGCAGTGTGGCTCACGCCGTGGAGAAGCGGCAGCTCACCGAGAAAGTGCGTCATCTGAGCTCGCAGTTGCAGTCGCAAGAGAGCGAGGAGATCGTTCCGCTGCGCGAGTTGGAGCGCCAGGCCATCGCACGTGCTCTGCGCGCAACCAAGGGGAGTGTCACCAAAGCCGCCAAACTGCTTGGTATTGGTCGGGCCACTCTATATCGACGGCTGGCCAGCCCCGAGATGGCAGCATTGCGTCCTCGGCGCGGATATCCGTCGGCACCTCGCCCGCCGGCTTCTACCGCCATGGCTGGCAACAACGGGTCCGCGCTGGTCGCAGTCGGCGATCCGAGATGACCTGACATAGAGCCCTCGTCCACCGAGGGAGTGGCTACACGCGAAGAGGTAGCCCGCTCGGTGTAGATCCAGTGTGCGCAGTCGAACGGTTCGCTGTGGGCTGAACCCAACAACCTCAGCACGCCGCCTGCGGGTCGCATCTGCCATCTGCCGGGAACCTGGCGGCTTTCGTGCTCGCAATCGCTATCGAGTATTCCGATACTCGCCGTCGATCGCTTTGGGCGCGTACGTCACGCGGACAGACTGTGGTCCGGGCCGACGTAGCGGGACTTGGGTCGGATGAGTCGGCCGGTTTTTGCTTGTTCGGTAATGTGGCCAAACCACCCAGCACTTCGCGCGATAGCAAATGTCGGCGTGAAGAGCCGGCGGTCGATACGGATCGCATCGAGCAGTACTGCAGTATAAAACTCGACGTTGGCTCTGAGGCGGCGGTCGGGATAACGAGCTTCGAGTAGCTCTCGGGCACGCGATTCCACCGCACGTGCCAGGGCCAACCGGGCAGAAATCCGCTCGTCGCCAGTGGCCGCACACAGCGTTTCAGCTGCGTCTTGCAACACAGCTGCGCGAGGGTCGCGCACTCGATAAACTCGGTGGCCCATGCCCATGATCCGGCGTCCCGCTGCGAGTTCGCGGTCGAGCCACGCGGAAGCGCGTTCGGGGCGACCGATGGCATCGAGCATGTCGAGTACTGGACCGGGCGCTCCGCCGTGGCGTGGGCCTTTGAGGGCGCCGAGTGCGGCCACCATGGCCGAGACCACATCCGATCCGGTCGAGGTGACAACGCGGGCAGCAAAGGTCGAGGCGTTCATCCCGTGGTCGATCACGGTGACGAAATAGGTATCCAGGGCCCGCGCGAGGTCACTGATCGAAGCGTCGGCCGCCCGGCCGCTCCGCTCTTTGCGGACTCCGCTTCGCATTCCCTGCCGGGACGTCCGCTCGCTCTCGGTCGAGTCGCGCGCGGCTCCGGGATAACGAGTATTGCCGAACGCTGCCAACATGCGCAGGTAATCCGCGGCCAGACTGAGCGTACGGTCCGGTGCAATGGGCTCTTGCCCCCGATTCTTGCGCCACCAGGCAGCGGCGAATGTCGCCAGCGCGCCAGCGATCTCGGCGCCATTCGCGCGCGGGTTGGCAGTGTTCGAGCGCCAATGAGACATTGCTGCACGCAGGGCGTCCATTCCGTCGTCCCCGGCCAAGGCGTCGCCCAGTCGCGGCAACGACTCGAAGGCACGCTCGCGGCCGTCAGCGATCTCGCGCGCGATGGTCGCGCATTGGTCTGAGTCGGGGAGTTGCCCGGTCCACAACAGGGCACAGGTTTCCTCGAACGTGTGGTTGCCGGCGAATTCGCGGACGTCGTGGCCGTGCAGGAGCAATTCGCCGCGCTCACCGTCTACCCGGCTCATCGCGGTCTCGGCTACTACCACGCCCTCGAGACCGGCTCGGAGAGGCTGGTTTTCCATGATTTTCCTCAGTACCGCGACTCGCTACACAGCGTATCGCGGTATTACTTGTTGGGATCTGGAACGCTTCGCAGATACTATGGAACTGTGTCAGACGTTGATCAACGTAGAATCAACAATCAACGATCCGATTCGCTGGAATTTCTCAGCGCCCGCGCCGCAGCTCGCTTGCTCGATATCAAGCTGGCCACGCTATACGCCTATGTGAGCAGGGGGCTGGTTCGAAGTGTGCCAGGTCCGGGCGGGCGACCGCGCAGATACCTGCGCGGCGATGTCGAGCGCCTCAAAGCACGGCGCGACGCACGGCGCGGGCACGGCGCGGTAGCTGCTGGAGCGCTGCGCTGGGGCGAGCCGGTCCTCGATACCTCCATTAGCGAGATCACCGCCAGCGGCCCCCGCTATCGCGGCCATGAGGCGATAAAACTGGCTAATGAGTATTGCTTCGAGGAGGTCGCGGAATTGCTGTGGACCGGTGCGCTGGTCGGTAAAGGCGAACACAAGGCCTGGCCCGATTGCCCTGAACAGAACGTTTTGCGCCAGATACGTGAGTTTTTGCCCCGGCGTACACCGCCCATTGCAATCCTCGCCGCTGTGGTCCCACTCATGGCCGCGCGCGATCCCGATCGTCACGATCACACCGCGACCGCCGAGATCACTCGGGCCCGGCGAATCATCGTCACCATGGCCGCAGCTCTCGGCCGACCGGGGCGAAAAGGGCAAGTCCGGTCCAGCGATGTGGACAGAGATGGACAACTCACCGTGGCCGAGCAATTGCTGTACGGGCTGTCGCTGCGGCCGCGAGTACGGTCGCCAGGAAAGCGATCGCAAAGCGAGCGGCGAGCTGTGCATCGGGCGCTGATCCTGGTCGCCGACCATGAACTCAACGCGTCCACGTTTGCCACTCGGGTCGCCGCCTCGACCGGTTCCGACCTCTACGCGTGCCTCAGCGCGGGTCTGGCCACTCTGTCGGGTCCGCGCCATGGCGGACTGGTCGAGCGCGTCGAAGCGTTGATGCGGGAATGCGCCCGGCCCGGACGAGCCCGCCAGGTCATTCGCGAGAGAGCCCGCCGCGGCGACGACATTCCCGGATTCGGACACCAGCTTTATCCGGGCGGCGATCCACGGGCTCGGACACTTCTGGCCAATGCGCGCTCCCTCGCCGGAAAAAACCGCGAAGTGGCCATCTTGTCGGCGCTCGCCGATGAAATGGAACGCCTCGGTCGCCAGCCACCGACATGCGATGTCGGTCTCGTGGCCCTCGCCTCTGCTCTGCGCCTCGAACCGGGCGCTGCATCGGCACTCTTTGCAGTAGGTCGCGTTGCCGGCTGGATCGCGCACAGCTTCGAGCAACGCGCGGCCGGTTTTTTGATGCGTCCGCGCGCCCGCTACAAGCCGGTGGGCCTGCGCGAGTCGTGAGCAACACGGCCAGGCTCATCCGTTCATTCTGTCTGTACAGAAGTTTCGGTCACGTAACCGCGGCACACTCGACCGGCGTACCCGCGCACCAAAATCGCGTACCCCTTGCGTCTGTTTTGGTGGTCATAAACCGGCCCGTCGCCCATGGCGACGTTTCCAGCGGGAAGCTCACCCAGGACATTGGAGTTGTCTGTGAGATCGAAGAATGCACTGGCCCACACCAATACCGTGCCGCTCGGAGTGGTGCGGGCACGCAGTCGGATCTGATAGCGATCGCTCTTTCCAGGGGCGCGACCCCAACTGCACGTTCCGCGAAAATCAACCGCCTTGGCCGCAATCGCTGGCAGTACATATCCGGGCGGCTGTGTCGGGCCAATCGCTTGCGGCCGCGGTTTATCGGCGCACCCGGCCAGAACTGCGACACAGACCAAAACGCTGCCGGCATGTCTTCTGTACGGCACCCGGATTGTTCGATGCTGTCTCGCTGAACGCTGCACAACTGCGATAACGCATCATACCAGGGCATGATTCCGCATGCAGGACAGAAACCAAGAGCCAGAATGCGGGGTTATTTCGTGTTAGAAAGCCGCCGTGACTCGTGCGTCGCGGCAGATCATCGTGGTCGTATTGGCCGGCGTGGCCGTGTTTGCCGGGTTCTCGATCTACGCTGATGTCAGCGAGCTGTCCGAGCGTCTGGCCGGCTTCTCCTGGTGGGCCTTCGGCGCGGCGTGCGGTCTGGCCATGACCAACTACGCTGTGCGATTCGCGCGCTGGAGCGCTTATCTGGCCTCGCGCAACATCTCGGTACCAGCGGCCATCAGCGTGTTGACGTTTTTGTCTGGATTTGCCCTGTCGATCACGCCGGGCAAGCTGGGCGAACTCATAAAGAGTTATCTTTTGCGCGCGAGCCACGGTGTGGCCATGACCAGGAGCGCGCCAGTCGTGGTAGCCGAACGGGTTACCGACCTGCTCGCTCTTCTGGTCCTCGCCCTGGCCGGAGTGGCGCTCTACGGCATGGCCCGGAGTCTCGTCATCACCGGTGCGGTGATCATCAGTGCCGGCCTCTTCGTCCTGGCCTGGCCTCCAGCGGCGCACGGCGCGATCAACCTGATCGCCCGTCTCGGCCCACTGGTGCGGATTGGCGCCAAGGTACGCCTGTTCTACGACGGTCTGGCCGAGCTGGTCCGGCCGCGACCACTGGCCTGGGGAACCGGTCTTGGCGTGATCGCCTGGCTGGCCGAGTGCATCGGTTTTGCGGTCATCTTGGCGGCGTTTCCCGGCACCGACGTCCCGATCGAGCTGGCCATGTTGATCTATGCAGCCACGACTATGGCTGGAGCTCTGTCCTTTCTGCCCGGTGGTCTGCTGGTCACCGAGGCGACCATGACGCTGTTTTTGGTCCAGTCGTCGCGAGGCGTGGACCAGCCGACTGCCGTTGCTGCCACCATATTGACTCGTCTGGCCACGCTGTGGTTCGCCGTCGTGCTCGGTCTGATCGCCCTGGCCATCCTGCGCCGGGTCGCGCCCGCTGCGCAGCGTGCACTCGACGAAACCTCTACTCAGGCTCCCCCGTAGTACCAGGTCGCGGTGAGCCGGGCGGCTCGATCAGGACCAGCCGATTGTATATGCGACCTTCGGTTCAACAGGAGAGGCCGCCCGCTTTGAACTCGCAGTCAATAATCTGGCACGAGTTTCAGTCAGGTAGTGGTCACCGCTGTCGTGGTCTGCTATGGCGGAAGCTCGGCCATGTACCAGGCCACTGCTCATACTGGCTGCACGTACGAGTAATGGTTATACAGCCCTCAATGCCTGTCGGCAGGCCGTACAAGAGCTGCTGTGAAATACGCTCTACGTTATGTATCCTCTATCCTCAGCCGCGTCTTCCACCGCCGCCACGCCGACCGCCGCCACCGCCACGCCGGCCACCGCCGCCACCGCGCCGGCCTCCCCCACCCGGTTTACCTCCAAATCCGCCACCGCCGCCGCCGCCGCCGCCGAAACCACCACCGCCACCGCCACCGCGCGGGCGACGTTCCTCAGCCTCGTTTACGCGAAGTGAACGGCCATCTAGCTCCATGCCGTCCATAGCCTCGATCGCTGCCCTCGCATCATCTTCAGTCGCCATTTCGACGAAGGCAAATCCGCGCGAGCGACCAGTATCACGGTCTGTCACGATGTTTACTCTGGTTACCTGCCGGCCGTCCTGCTCGAACGCCGCCGTGAGAGTGTCTTCGGTCGTGTGGTAGGCCAGGTTGCCTACATAGAGTTTCTTTGCCATCTTGTCCGGTCTACTTACTTGCTTGCAAGAGCACTGCGAAAACGTGCTGGTTGAGGTCTACGAACAGCAACACTCACTCGAGCGTGCAATACCACCCAGTGCAGCTCCTTTCAACAGCTGCAAAAGCAAAAGCGAATGAATCGTCCGAGAGGTCACTTCGATAAGAACTGGCCGGACTGTAACGCAATGCTCCACCGTAAAGCGATAGAACATCTTCAAATACCTGAAGAAATGCCAGACTCTTGGAGATCGAATAAGGTACGCAAAATTTGTGCCTGCATTCGCAAAATTTGTGCCTGCGGTGTAGCCACTTTCGTTCGCCCGCCGGGCTCCATTTGCTGTGGAGTCTAAAATACTGAAAATATAAAAATAATGATGGTACGATCGGGTTAGCTATGGGCTGGGCTCCGGCGAGATCGGATACTGCCGGGTCTCAGCGGCGAATCTCGACATTGGGCAACTGCTGAGCGAACTCTTCGATGGCCTTATCGGTCGCTGCAATGCCCTGCATATCGACGAACTGCAGCTCTCTGAGTTGATGGAGTGCAGTGAGGTCGGTAATGGGCGTATGGATCAGCGACAGGGACTGCAGGTGGATGAATCCAGCCAGTGGTGACAGGTCGGCGACATCAGTATGGGACAGGTACAGATAACGCAGTTCAGTGAGTTTTTCGATTGGCGCGAGATCGGCGACGCGAAGGTTTACCAGCGAAAGCGACTGCAGCGACGTGAGAAGCTGGAGCGGTTCGAGATCAGTCACGTCTGTATTGGCCAGAGACAGCGATCGCAATCCAGCCAGTCCGCGCAATGCGTCGATGTTTCCGATGCGCGTACCACGTAGGTTGAGCGAACTGAGATAGCTGAGATGGTGCAGGGCTCCGATGTCGCCAACCCGGGTGTTGGCCAGCGATAGCGATTGCAGGACGTCGAGGTGGCGAAGTGGCCCGAGTTCGGCTGCCGGCGTATTGGTCAGAGAAAGCGACTCCAGTCCGGTCAAACCGGCCAGCGGGGACAGATCGGCGACCTGCGTGAACGAGAGATCGAGATCGCGCAGTGCGGTCAGTGCCTGTAGTGGTGAGATGTCCACGATCTCGGCGCCTTCGAGGTCGAGCTGAAAGACCAATTCGTAATCGGCAGCAGTGAGCTCGACCGGCGATTTGCGGCGCTGGCGAGCAATGGCCTCGCGAATGAGGCCCTGGGGAAGATCCTGTACGTAGCTCTCGGCCAGTGCTCTGGTGTCGGCGGGATACTCCACACGCATGAGTTCGCCGAGGTCGCGATCTGCGAGCAGACGGCGGAGTCTGGCAAAACGCCTTTCGGTCAAAAGCTGGGCGTATGGGGTCTCGGGCGCCTGTCTGCCGTCCCGGTGAAGAACGCCGAGATCGTCGGACAGTTCGGCGTCGGTGGCATCCGCGCCGGAATCGCCTTGGCCAGCCAGACGCCTGGCCAGATCCTCGGGATGCTGCACAGTGACGGCCGCGCCCCCGCGCACAATGTGAGACCAGCGGTGAAAAAACTCCATACCGGCCTTGGTATCCACACTGAGCCCCATGGTGTAGCGCTCGTCGAGGACCCGGCGGACCAAAAAAACCTGCATTCCCTGGGCAAAACTGAATCGTTTTTCTTTGAAGTGGAGTACACCGGCACCGTGGATGAGGGCGCTGTTGAGCATTCGCTTGATTTCGCGCGGATTTCGTTGAGCCAGACGGAGGACCACGAGGCGGAACAAATCGCGTTCGTCGCCGGTGAGTTGGCTGGTCCAATACTCTTCGTCGTGTTGGCTCATCACTGCGAGTTGCTCGTCCAAGAACTCCTCGGCCAGCCGGTCGGTGGGCCCAATGGCGACCTCGATCTGAAACATCTTGGCCAGATATTTGCGGCTTTTCTGTCTATCCAGGCCAAGATCGCCGTATAGCTTCTGGATCAGCTGGTCGATCACCGTGCGGTCGACACCGACCACAAAGATGAGATCATCGATATTCAGATAGAGCTTGAGCGCCTCGAGCACTTGCAGAGCGACTTCGGGCAGACAGCGGTCGAGATCGTCGATGAAGACGACCATGCGCTCATCGGCATCGCTGATGGTGTCGCGAATCCATCGGCCCAGGGTGGACTCGAACTCATTGAGATACCCGGCCTCGGGGTGAGTAGCCCGGCGATACTCGTCGTAAAACCCCTGCAGTGAGCGCGCGTCGACTCCCTCGACCAACCTCAAGCTCGACAGGGCGTGAAGAAAGCTGCGGCCGAGAAACAGTCCAAACTGTTTGAATGCTGTCTTGATGCGCTCGACCGTGGCTCCACGGACATCGATGCTGGCCAGGATGACCTCGGCGATGAGACCCCGCCAGACGTCCTCTTTTTTGTGGTACTTCCAGGGGTAGAACCACACCGGGCGGACGATCTTGCCGGCCACTCCCTTTTTGCCATGCTCGCCGCGTTTGTTCCACTCGATGAGCAGGCCTTCCAACCATTGCATGGCCGAGGTCTTACCCGTCCCCCAATCGCCGTAAATGGCCACGGCCAGTGGAGTCTCGGTCTCCGGGTGACGCAAGATGTCATACACCGGAGCCAGCTTGGTAGCCAGGCGAAGACTGTCCTGATGGGCCTCGGCGGCGGCCAGGGGTCGGTCGTTCAAGATGCGCATGCGGGGCGGTTGTAGGGCCAGCTCGTCGCGTTCGATTTCTCGCAGTGTTCTCAGTTTTTTCGCCATCGTGCGGATGTCTCGGTCCGATTTTCGAGACCGGCTCTGGCCCGGGCTAACCCCGGCCGGGCCCGCGCCAGCGCAGGACGCGATGGGGCCAGGGTGGCAGATCGTCGGCCAGCTTCCTTTTGGCCGAGCGGGCGACCAGCTTGGCGATGATACCGAGCTTGTTTTCCAGCTCATGACCGGCCGGTGTGTCACGTACAACGAGTTGCCATTCACCGGCGAGGGTCATCTCGGCGCGGTACTCGAAGTGATCGTCGGGGGTGTAGATGACCGCGCGGTAAACCGCGCCCTCGTGGCCGTCGGATTCACTCTGGCGTTCGAGTAAAAAGCGAGCTCCCGCGGTGGGATGGAGCCCGGCGTCACGACGAGGCTGGCTCATGTGCGTCGCCCCACCAGTCGGTTTCAGCGAGAGCGGCCGCGCAGGTAGTACCAGCTGCCGCCGATCAGAACCACCACCGAGAACGCGGCGCACACCGCGCCCCAAAACCAGTACGAGCCAAAGCCCATGGCCTCGGCAATCGCCGCCGAATCGGACGTCGACGTGCCCACGGCGGTAACCGCCTTGTCGGTGAAGAGATAGTCGCCACGAGAGTACACGCTGAGCGCGAGCTGCACGGCCAGAAAAACCAGGCTGAGCTGGACGATCTGGCCACCGCCATACAGAGCGATCGAAAGACAGATGGCGGCGAATATGCCGACGAAGATCCAGCCGTAAACGTTTCTGACCACGGCGAGTTCGGCGATCAGCAAAAGAATGCCGATAGCCGCCAGGCAATAGCGCGCAGTCGAGGTGCGACGGGCGAATGCAAAGCACAATGCGGCTCCCACTGCCGGGCCGACCAGACCGCCGGCCGAGCTGAATGCATGACCCAGGCGGCTCAAGCCGCCAACATAGGCCACGCCCGAACCGTCGGAGAACATTTCGAACCTGGCAAACTCCCCGCCGGCGAGCAGAGCGGCAACTCCATGGCCGAGTTCGTGGACCAGCGTGGAGACCAGGAGCAGCGGGTACGCGACAATATGAAGCTGGGGGATCGTGTACAGAAGAATCGTGGCAACCACGCTGATGACCAACATGATGCGGGCGCGTGACACAATGTCTGCTTCACTCAGCGTGCCGGCGGGGCTGTGTACCATGCTGCTAAGCGTAGCTCGAATGCCCGCGCGCGGCCAGAGATGTCATCCCCCGGGAAAGTTCTGCCCGGTTAGACTCGACCAGCCCGCCGATGGACCCTGCCCGGACACCCATTGCCGGAACCTTGTACTAGCACATGGGGCGCCCGGCGGGACTCCGCCGGAGGGCTTTGCCCAATAATGGCAGCGGCGTTCGGAATTTTTCCCGAACGTCGCTAGCGCCGCGATCCGGGACCGTCCGACAGCTCTCCGTCGTCGGAGATCTCCTCGTTGGCGCGATCGACGCGCAGGTTTCGCCGGTCCGGTATCACGGCTGCCTGTCGTGTCGGCCACCTTCCGCTAACCACGAGCATGATCGTGTTGCGCGTAAAGTCCGCCGGTACCTGCTGGGCGTTCATCTCGACAACGTCGAGGCTCTGACTGATAAGCTGGTACCGCAGCGTCACATCCCACGCATCGGCCGGCGACCAGCGCGCAGCCACATCGGCTGTCACTACATACCAGGAAGCGTCCTGATCCATTCCTGCTCCCACTGTCCAGGATTTCGACAAACCGAGCGTACTGCTCAACCCTGTAATAAGCGTCTGTTCGCGGCGAAACCAGGGCAGCGGAATACTGGCTCTCAACACTCCGCTGCCGGTTCTGGTGACTGTGCCCAGAAACAAATTGGGCGCGATTCTGTGCCCCACACTGGCACCGAAGACGCCGATCACGCTGCCGATGGGGCGAAAGTAGTTGAGCGATAGTGCACCGCTCGGAGTTGCTGCGGTGCCTTCCTCAGCGGGGTTGTCCGCTTCGAGAGTCGTCACAGTGGCCACACCGAATTCGCCGTTGGCCGACCAACGCGGATTGAGGTCGCGGCGCACGTTCAAACTCAGGCCGCTGGTGAAGCGAAGAGTCTCCGCCCCATCGGGCTCGATCGAAGTCTCGATGAGCGCAACGCTGCCGGTGATCCCGGCCGCAGTGCGGGCCCAGGTACGCGAGAGCCCCAGGGAATTGCCGAGGCTGCGAGCACTTGTCTCATTATCGCCGCGATCGGTGATAACCTGGGTCCCGGTAGCCGCCTGATTGAATGACCAGTCACTGGTGAAATCCCAGCGAAATCTCTGATTCAACCCCACCGAGCGAAAGGTTGTATCACCCTCCGGTTGAGCCTGCTGTTGTTCTCCGCCTGCCTCACCGAGCAACGTGTTGACCTGGCCCAGTCCAGCATTGGCTCCAAGACCAAGCTCGGTGGTCTGGCTGGTTCGGAATAGACTGTCATGAGTCAGCGTGCCACTGATCGGCTCCGGAACGTCATCGGTAAAAAAATGCTGCGTGGCGCTGATCCTGAGCGAGGCGACGTGAATCGTGCGCGGCGACTCGAAGGTGAAAAGCACCGCCGGGGTGATTTGGCTGGTAATTGCAGCTTCGGGATCTTCCTCGTCCGCATCGTTGGCTACATTGTCGGTGAACGACGTCGACGCGGAGCCCACTGCATGAATGCTCCAATGCTGCGCCCAGGCACCGGGCGCGGCCACCAGTAGGCCAAATACTGCTGCCACCAATGTGACCGACCGGAGGAACACCGGATGAGCGAATAATCGGCCGCTTCGCCGCCTCGCTCCGAATGAACTCCGCCTCGCATGCCTCACCTCGACGTTAGCCTGATCGGACAATCTACCCGAGGCCTCCTGACCATGACCCAGCGCCTCC
Organism: Pseudomonadota bacterium; assembly: GCA_022360315.1. GTDB lineage: Bacteria > Myxococcota_A > Polyangia > Haliangiales > Haliangiaceae > JAKSDA01. Next base: position 133,848 of record JAKSDA010000065.1, on the reverse strand, counting down.
TGACTACTACCCTCAAACAATGTCCAGTCCATAGAATATATCCTACGCTAAAATCAGAAAATTGGCTCTTCGCAAACAGTGCTCGCCCGACGTGGAAGGTGGCAGAGCAGCGCGGAGATCATCCGTTTCGGCAGACATTGAATTTTTTATCGGTCCGGCCTGTATGAAATCTGTTCGAAATCAAACGCCAATCGGCTCGCATGACGTGCCACGAAGCCTTGCCAAAGAACGCCTGCACGCTATCTTTTGGCCCGGTCATTAAACGGTGCCTGCCCGGGCAGCTGCAACCTCGCAACGGTGCCGTGATCAATAATCCGGGCCAGGACATCATTGCGCGCTTGACATGTTGACGGTTCCAAAGCGGAATAGGCCCTTATTGCCAATTTACGGCTGGTCGACAAGTTGGACCAGACAAAGGCGATCTGCGTTGAAAATATTTGTCAGCTGGCGCGATCACACTTGCAACTTACCTTTGGTCCGCGCTTCCATTGAAGTTAGTAGAGAAGTAGTAGAGGGTATGGTAATGGAGCGAAGTACAGTAGTTTTTCGCACAATATGGGCAGAAATTTCTTGACAATACTGTTTTGAATCGCGCTGTACGGAGGGACGTCTCCAAGAGCAACCCTATGATAAGTAAGACACTTCTCCTTCTAGCCACCCTGCTCGGCGGCATGGTGAACGCATCGCCTGGAGTAGATGCAAGCCAGGTCCCCGGCAAAAACACACCTGCGGTCACATCTCGCGACGCCAACTCGAGTGAGACCAAATCGCGTGAGGCGAGACGTACTCGCGTCGCCGACGGCTTCAGCGCGGACGAGATCGTGATCAAAGTGCAGGAGTTCTACAATCAGGCTCAACAGCTTACCGCTTTTTTCCGGCAGACGTATACGAACACCACGTTCGGCACAGAATCGATCTCCAACGGCAAGGTATGGATCAAGAAACCGGGCATGATGCGCTGGGATTACAAGAGTAAGGGGAAACGGGTGAACAAGAGCTTCATCTCCGACGGCACCACCCTGTGGGCAGTGGAGCACGACAACAAGCAGGTCCTCAAAAAAAGCCTTGAACGCAATCTACTGCCCGTAGCGATCACCTTTCTGTACGGCAAGGGAGATCTGGCACGCGACTTCGCAGCCAAACTCGACATGTCGGGCACCTATGGCAAGAAGAGTGATCATGTCCTCGAACTCACCCCACGTCGGCCGTCGGCGCAGTACAAGATGCTGTATCTCGTAGTCGACCCCGGAAATTTCCGGGTCAAACAATCGATCGTCGTAGAAGCATCGGGCAACATCAACCACTTCCGATTTTATCGTCCCGATACCAAACGCCCGGTCAAGGATTCGTGGTTCCTGGTCGATGAGAAAAAGCTGAGGAGTTATCGCATCGTCGACTCAGGTGAGACGGCTGGACACTGATTCCGATAGGATTTCCGGGCTTCAAGTCCATAAAAAAGAGATTGGCGGCAAAGGACAAGAGACCTTTCCCCCCCGGCCTTTCCCTTTGCCCCAGCAAAGTCCCGGGCGTCTCTGACGCCCGGGACTTTGTCTTTACACCTTCTGGCGACATTTGTGTAACGTCGGCGCCATGACCTGGCAGCTCAAACGCAATGAACATTTCTCGGGACCGCAAGGACCGCTGGTCCTGGCAGTCCTCGATGGTGTTGGTATTGGCAACGGTGACGAATCCGACGCAGTTAAAGTTGCAGCAACGCCCACGCTCGATAGATTGTGGAGTCCAGGTGTGCGCTGCGCACTGGCAGCGCACGGCCGGGCGGTCGGGTTGCCATCTGACGGCGACATGGGCAACAGCGAGGTCGGTCACAATGCCCTTGGTTGCGGCCGTATCTACGATCAGGGTGCCAAACTAGTCAACCACGCTATCTCGTCAGCCACGCTGTTTTCCGGTCAAACCTGGCAGGACATTGTCGCTCGATGCCGCAACAACCACAGCGCCCTCCATTTTATCGGCCTTCTGTCCGATGGAAATGTTCACTCTCATATCGATCAACTCAGTGCGCTGCTCAGGCGTGCCGCAGCCGACGGAATCGCCAGGCTATTTGTCCATGCACTACTCGACGGACGCGATGTTCCCGCTACCAGTGCACTGACCTACGTCGATCGAATCGAAGCCCTGCTCTCCGAGCTCGATCAGCCGGGCACTCGCAGGGCTGCCATCGCCTCGGGAGGCGGCCGAATGCTGGTCACCATGGACCGCTACGAAGCCGACTGGAGTATAGTCGAACGCGGCTACGACGCTCACGTCCACGGCAGAGCGCGTGCCTTTGCCTCGGCGCGCGAAGCCATCTCGACGTTTCGCGATGAAAACCCCGATATCATCGACCAGTACCTACCTCCCTTCGTGATCGCACACGACGGCCATCCTATCGGCCAGATCCGAAACGGCGACGCCGTAATCAACTTCAATTTCCGCGGCGACCGCGCCATCGAAATCAGCCGGGCATTCGACGACAAAAACTTTCCGCACTTCGACCGCGGCAATCGTCCCGACGTCCTTTATGCAGGCATGATGGAATATGATGGCGACACTCATGTGCCCACTCGGTACCTGGTCGATCCACCCGCTATCGAACGAACCATGAGCGAGTTCTTGGTCCAAAACCAGGTCTCGCAGCTGGCCATTTCAGAAACGCAGAAGTACGGCCATGTCACGTACTTCTGGAACGGCAACCGCAGCGGCAAATTCGACGATAACCTGGAAACCTACCTCGAACTCACCTCGGACCAGGTCCCATTCGAGCAGCGGCCCTGGATGAAAGCCGCTGAAATTACTGATCGACTTATCGCTGAGCTGCATTCCGGTAAGTACCGATTTGCCCGGGTCAACTATGCCAACGGGGATATGGTCGGCCACACAGGCGAGTTCCAGGCTACAGTTATCGCCATGCAAGTTCTGGACCTACAGCTGGCTCGGCTCCGCCAGGCCGTCGAAAAGATGAAGGGAATCTTGATAGTTACAGCTGATCATGGAAATGCTGACGAGATGTACCAGCATGGCAAAGACGGTCGAGTGGTGCGCGACCGCGTTTCCGGTGTGCCTGTGGTAAAAACCAGTCATACAATAAATCCTGTACCTTTCATGATTTACGATCCACATCGCAATGGCCGCTACTGGGTGAGAGACCTGTCGGATGACGGAAGCGGGGACGGGCTGGCGGTGAATACAACGCCGGGCCATCGGGCGGCTGAGGGATCTCATCGTAACCACGTTGGCATCGCCAACGTTACAGCTACATGTCTCGAGCTTCTGGGCTTTGTGCCCCCTGAAGATCTCGAACCGTCACTTTTGAGGTTCAAGTGAAGAAGATAGCATTGTATGGGTTTATGATTGTTACGGTAGCTGCTGTAGTGATTGTAGCGGCTTCTTGGTCGGTGACGAAAGACGGCAAGATCGGCGTTCGTTCGGCAGCGGCGTGTGCCAAAAAAGACACTCCTGAATGCCTGCCTCGTATCGGTTATCTGGACACTCAGGGCCAGTGGTGGACCGAAGAAAGCCTCAATGGCAAAGTAGTTATGATCAACTTTTGGGCCAGCTGGTGCGGCCCCTGCAAAGCCGAAGTCCCCGCGCTCACGGCAGCGTACAAGAAATACGCCGACAGGGGCTTTGTGCTGCTCGGCATGATGGCTGACGATCCCACCGAAGAAGAACTGGCCGGTTTTTCCAAGAGGTGGAATCTCGATTATCCGGTTGTGCGCCTCGATCAGGGCATCTATCACGCTTTCGACTACCCCGACAAGCTGCCGACCACGTTCATCTACGATCGAGCCGGAGAACTGCGCTTGTTCCGGCCGGGTCAAATTACCGAAGAAGAACTGGCAGAGACTCTCGACGAGCTCTTGGCTGAGCCGGCTCCATAATAGTCCAGCTATTCAGTCTGAATAGTGATCCACTCGATCAGTCGATCCAGAATTCTACCCACCCGGAGTCCGGGTCATTTCCCCTTGCATCGAGTCCCGCCTGAACCGACCAAAGGTGACGTATTGTTTCGCCCGAGAAGCTGGGGTTTGCATCGCCGGGCAGGTTGACCTCGCACTCCCAGGTGTACTCCTCCCCCTCCTGTAGCTCCTGAGAGCCGGCGACCTCTATCTCCAGCTTGCAGGTCTCATACTCGCCCCGCACGGTCTCGCTGGACACTCGACCATCCCGTTCTATATCCACGTCGCGAACCAGAGCTTCTTCGTGGGCTCGTATGAGCAGATAGACCCGATTGATCTTGAAATCGGCTTTTGCCCTGGCTGTCACGCGTACCGGGATCGGCTGCTCGGTGTCGGCTTGGCCGACCTCCACCGCCACGTCGGCAGCGCCTCCGGTAACCGCATTCTTGATACCCTTGATCTTGTCGAATAGACCCATCGTACTCTTCCTATCGAAACAAGCCCGTATAGGATGGATGGCTCGTCTTGTCAACGGCGTCTAAGAGCCCAACACTGCGATCGACCCATGCGGGCAAGAAATACCGCCGAGATGATAAACAGCCATTGACTGGATGAGCTGCCGGGCGAACTGATCGAGCAGCCACCCGAGTCGCCGTCGATGGGGGGTGCGCAGTCAGCAGCGGTATCGGCATCTCCGACACAGATTCTCACCTTGATCGATTGCTCCGCGCGAGCCGCCTGACTCGCGACGATCCAATAACCACCGCGGGCAAAATCGACTCCGTCGGCCACTGGCCAGCTATTTGCGCGATCTGCAGTCCAGGCTGCCGCGGACGGACCAACGGGACCGTCGCCAGCACCGTCTGCGACCGGGAATAAGGCCAGATCGAGGCCCGGAGCTGCTTCTTCGACACCGAACCAGATGGGCCCACCCGCGTGATCCAGGCGATAATAAGTTGTTGCGAGTGGATAGAAGCGATTGTCGTCGTCGATGGCGCTGCCTTCGGCCTTGGCCGTGACCCCGGGCAATGCGGCCGCATACTCGTAGCTTTCGGCCGTGCCGGCACGCGACCCTGTGGCCAGATTCCAGGCTGCAAAGTCGAGCCAATCGGTCCGCAAGTCATCGACTCCACCGAGCACTGTCTCCATCTCGGCCAACACGTCTACCTCGTCTCCCCCCGGTTCCGCGACAGCGTTCAAGAGATCGGATATCAGTGTTGTGCCGTGCCGTGTGGTTGCGAAATCGAACCACAAGCCGGTGCTATAGGCGAACGTCGGAACCGGTCCCCCCGGCGGCCGGTCGAGCGAGCGAGCGGTGTAACGAAAGTATGCCGAAGCAAAACGCAAAAAATCCTTCGATGCCGGATCCCACTGTTTTTCAGCCCACACGGCAGTCCCCTCCGACATCCATACAGGCAGACCCGCGGTATATGCGTACTGAACTGCGTGGAACAATTCGTGACTGGTGAGCACATTGATCGCTTCATCGAGCGTTGTATAGCTGTAGCCCTCGAAATCGTTTTCGATGACCAAATATCCGGCACATTGGTCAGGCGATTCGCGGCACATATCCAGACCGAAAGAGCCGTCGGCATTGCCAGCAAAATCTACCAAGTAGATATCCAGTGCATAGCTTCCGCCCAGTTCTCCAAGCCCCAGTGCCTGTTCGCCAACCGGACGGAGAAGTCCGCGTTCGGTGGCAAAGAATTGCAAAACCTCTGCAGCAGTCCGCGCCACGTCTTGAGGGTAGTCGGGTACTCCGTCGGCATCCGCATCGGCGAGCAGTGTGACATTGGGACCCTCGACACTGTAGTGAACGCGAATGGCGCCACTCGGCTCATCCCAGTTTCGGACATCATCGGCCTGGTCAAACGAAAACATCCCTCCTTCTGTGGGTCGCTCCGCGACAGCGATTCGGGGGACCAACATCGACCAGACAAACGACGCGATCATGGGCGCGACGAGTGACGGGACCGTGGATAGGGGCAACAATGCGCCCGGCGCCTGGCGCGCACGATGGTGCGAGTTCAACGCTCTTGGCCTCGGTCCAGAAACCGCCAGCGGGCCTTGATAATGCCGCTGGTTTTTCCACCTAGACCAGTGTTATTGCAGACGTCCTGGTCGGTCTCGTAGTAGGACTCGACGATCAGCTTTAGATATCGGCCATCGTCCAGTTCGATTACCGCGGGTTTCATGGTCATTTGCACACACCGGACAGTATAGTCCCACCAACCAGTAAGTGCGACCTTGGGGCTGCCGGGCACACCCGAACCATCCAAGACCAACGTGCATTTTCCATCATAATAACCGTCTGTGATGAACGTCGCTCCCGACGGTACCTCATTGACATCGGCATAGCCCATTCCGTCGACAAACGCAGCTCCTACACACGATGGCCCCGAGGCTCCTCCGTTCAGACGAATGACGTAACGACGAGCCGCGATATGCCAATCCTGCGATTCCAGCGCGGTCTCGTCGTCGATTTCGACCTTGGTGAGCCCACTGTTGGTGAACTTCATGTAGAGATACGCGTTGTTCGCAGCCTCCATAGCTCCGCCTGCAGTCGCGTCGATGACCGATACAAAGTCACCGCTCTCCTCGGAGTTGGTGACCGTGCCAGCCGAAATCTTGTCGCTGTGCAACGAAAGATCGCTGACTGCATCGTCAATGCACTGCACCGCAGTCGTCGAACACAGCTCGACCGAGTCGTCGCAGCCCGTGACGGCAGCAAAAAGTACACAACAGGTTGAGAGCATTACAGGAGTTGAATACATAGGGGTCCCTGTACTATCGATGAGGTACATCCAAAAAAGAAAATGAAATTCGATGTCAATTATTTGGAGAATGACGTACTGCTGTTCAGGTGTCAAGAATCGGCGAGGGTCAGAATGAAAATGACATCGATTATCAATTTCTCTTGATCTTTACTCCGAATGCTTCTAAATTTGAGACGTTAGGATGCCAAGCCTCCTGTGCTAGCCGACATCGAGAGAAATGGAAGAGGCGACTGACGAGTACGCTATTCGCCTCTTCAGAGACAGAAGGTATCGTCATCATTTGTATAAAATCATTAAATATCAAAAAGTTGCGCTCCTGAGCTGGGCCGTGCTGGCAGCCCTGGCGGGCTCTGCCTTTGGCCAAGATGAGCCGCCCACCGTGCCTGATACCCAACCTACTACTGACGAAGAGGAGCGCGGGGCTCAAGCATCCAGTGCAGACGTTGGCCCGGACATCCCGGCGCGGCCAGCCGAAGAATTGCCTGATCAGCGTGCAGGCGAGGCCACTGAGGATGGTGCATCCGACGCTGGAGTCGGCTTCGCCGATGAAGGTGAAGTCATCGTGGTCACCGGCTCGCGGACCGAAACGCCTCTGGCGGCCACGCCAGTAGCGACAGAGGTCATCTCGCGCAGAGAAATCGAGGCCACTGGTGGCGATACCGTTGCCGAGGTTCTGGCCAACCATCCCGGTCTGGACGTATTTCCCGGGCTGCGTGGCTCGGAGATCCGTATGCAGGGTCTCGACCCCGCTTACGTCCTGATCTTGGTCGACGGTCAGCGAGCCATCGGCCGTATCGACGGTGCCATCGATCTCGAGCGCTTTCCGATAGAGAGCATTGAACAGATCGAAATTGTCAAAGGGGCCAGCTCTGCCCTCTACGGCTCTGATGCCCTCGCCGGGGTCATCAACATCATTACCCGTAAACCCGAGAAACCCTACGAAGCTGAGCTGCGAACCAAATACGGCAGCTTTGGCGAAATAGACCTCAGCGGTCGCGCCGGCCTGCGGCGTGGCAGGTGGAATGCCAGGCTATCTGCTGGACTGCGCAGAGGTGATGGTTACGACCTCGAGCCCCGAGACATTGCAACCACGGCCAGCAGTTTTGACGAATGGCACGTCGCAGGCGTGGCAAATGGCTCATTGGGTAACGTGGCGCTTGTTCTGTCGAGCGACTATTTGCGCTCTGATCTGCACGGTATCGATGCCAGCCCACCAGCGGTCTACGACCGCCTCAACCGAGTCGAGCAAGCCAACGGGTCTGTGCGCGCCGAGTGGCGACCAGCTCGATCCAGACGCCTCAGTGCCGCGGCACGGCTGGCCATCTACCGGGATCAGTTCGCCTACGACCTGCGAGACTCCACGGACGAGATGGAGGATACCTACGAAGAGACCAACGAGCGTCTCGTCGAGACGACAGTACAATTCGATGGCTCGCTCGGCGAACACCATTTTTTTACCACCGGGATCGATGGCCTGTTCGAGCACATTAAAACGCCGCGCATCCGCGATAGCGCGACTGGAGAGCCTGAAGCCGACCGCTATCGTTTCGCCGGGTTCGTCCAGGACGAGTGGACGATCACATCGACCCCCACCATCGTGGCGGCGCCCGGCATTCGATTCGACGTCGATAGTCAGTTTGGATTTCACCCAACCCCCAAACTGGCGCTGCGCTGGGACGCGACCGAGCGTATCGTGGTACGCGGCAGTTATGGTTGGGGATACCGCGCCCCTGATTTCAAAGAACTCTATCTGTGTTTCCAGAATACCGTCGCAGGATACGTCATCGACGGCAACCCCGAGCTCGATCCAGAGACATCGCAAAATATCAACCTGGGCATCGAGCTGCGCGCTCACCAGCGACTTTGGGCCTCGGTCAGTGCGTACTACAACGACATGACCGACTTGATCGAAATCGAACAAGTCGACTCTCCCGATGGTGAGAGGGTATGTCCCGGCTCCGGGGTACGCTACAGTCGCACCAATGTCGCGTCTGCGTTCACCCGCGGGGTGGAAATTCAGATGCGTACCAAACCTCGTATCGGACCGATAGACGGCTTGCTCCTCGAACTCAGCTACGTACTCAACCATACTCGCAACCGCGAACAGAGGCGCTCACTTCAAGGCCGTGCGCTACACCGCGGCACGTTCAAATTGGGTTATGATTACAAACCCATTGGCGTGTTGGCCACCCTGCGCGGCAGCATCGTGAGTGGGCGGAAGTTCTTCGAAGGTGGCGAGGAAGGCGATACTGAGATCACTACCGATCCGTACATCACACTGGATGCTCGCATGGCCACAGATATCTGGCAGCTCACTGTCTTCGCTGGTGTGAGCAACTTACTCGATGAGGGCGATGCCATGTATCTACAGATCCAGCCACGGACATTTTATGGGGGAGCTACCGCGAGGTATTAGCTAACTGAGAGGCAACCACAATGACCAGAATGTCGGAAGCACTGTTTTCATTGTTGCTGGGCGTCGCACTGGGCGTGGCCCAGGGCTGCGCTCCGCAACTGGATACCCCTGCAGATAAACCCTTCGGGGGCGGGGGGGGCGCCCCCGAAGGGACTATTGTCCATGAAGACCCCGGGGACGGCACGACGATCACTCGGGTGGATGCCAGCGATTCGACCGTGTGGGTGTATCTGAATCTGTCCAGCAAAGAGGAAATCGTTCCGGATTCCCCCGATACCTCGGCAGATTGGGATATGGGTTTTCAGCGCTCCAATGTCAAGATCAACGGTGGTGTGAGCGGTTCTGGCAACGTCGAAATTGCAGCGCTCACAGGACAGGAATTCGGATCATTGAGCCAGGCACCGGACACCGGTTACATCACCGACGAGCCGGACACCCCAGTCGATCAGGGAGGCGACGAAAACGATAAACCCGATTATGCGTTCGATACGGGCGATTCTCGATGGTGGGACTACAACCCCGCGAACCACGTCCTCACCCCCAGGGACATCACGTACGTGCTTCATTCAGTCGACGGACATTACTACAAGCTGGAAATACTCAGTTATTACAATGACGCCGGGGCATCGGGGTATCTCAGCTTTCGATGGCAAGAGATAGCCGACCCATCAAATACATGATCACATATAACCTCAAGACTCAGTCGCCATGAGATCAAAAGAAAACGACTATCCCGTACAAATTCATTTTTGTTGGAGCATGGGATTGGTACTGGCATTGCTGCACGCGTGCTCCAGCCCCACTGCAAAGCCCACTCCGCAGCCGCCTGAAAGCGCCATACCACCGGCCAAGACCACACATCCCACAGTCCGAAAACTACCGTCCGACCCTTTGTTGAGACATTCGGATACGGATCTTTTGCCACAAGCGATCACCAGCTTTGGTGCCGCCGAGCACGGTGGCTGGCTCTATATCCTCGGGGGGTACTTTGGCGAGCCTCACGCCTACTCAAAGGAAGGGCAGTCCGGTGCGCTGTATCGCCTGAATCTGGCTCGGGCCAGTGGTTGGGAACAGCTCCCCGGCATCGAGCCCTTGCAAAGCGTGGCACTCACCGCCCACGGTGACGCACTCATTCGGGTCGGCGGGATGCGAGCTCAGAACCGCTCCGACCAGCCCGAGAACTTGCAGTCGGTTACTGAAGTAGCGCGTTTTCGACCGAGTATCGGCCGGTGGGCAGCCATGCCCAGTTTGCCAGAAGGGCGTTCATCTCACGACGCTGTCGCGCTGGGAAATACGCTCTACGTACTCGGAGGATGGCAGCTGGTCGATGGTGACGAAAAGAAATGGCACAGTACAGGGCTCGCGTTAAATCTCGATGATCCCAGTTCCCAATGGGAAGCGTTCGACGTCCCATTCGAGCGGCGAGCATTGGCCGTTGCTGCAGTTGGTGATCACCTCGTCGCCATTGGCGGTATGTCATCCGACGGCGAACCATCCAGGCGGGTCGATATCTACGATGTGAAAGCAAAAAGCTGGAGCCGCGGTCCCGATTATCCAGCCTCGCCGTTTGGCATCGGCGCAGTCGGTACTGACGAATACGCATACGCCAGCGGCGGTGATGGCACGGTGTATCGGTTGAGTGTCGGCAATGGCCGATGGGAGATGGTGAAGAAGCTGCGATTTCCCCGCTTCTTTCACAGGTTGGTGCGCACCTCGCAAAATGAAATTGTGGTGGTCGGCGGCATACTCGGTATGTCTAGCAAGTCGCGCGTTCGTCACGTAGAGCGGGTATCTGTCGGCCCTGGCTCGACTACACCGCGAATCACACGATGGACCTTGACCGCGCCAGGACCGGCCAAGAACCGACAGGGCATCTTCCTGCGCGGCAATACGCTCTACGTTTTTGGTGGCAACAACAGTCTGGAGCAACATGATTTCGAGTCGGATAACTTTCTGACCCATGCACATAAATTGCACCTGGGCATGCTCAAATGGGAGCCCATGAAGCCGTATCCGGTCCCGCGCCAAACCATGCAAACTGTCGTGAGCCAGCGCAGCGATGTCGGCATCTCGGTGGGAGGGTTTGGACACGACGGCAAGGCCGCGCGCACGCATGCAGAGAGCTATCTCTACGACTTCGATGGAGATATATGGACCCCTCGCTCGGGGGCACTGCCGGTCCCGCGCAGCCAGTTTGGCCTGACCCGTCACGGTGGGGAGCTATGGGTTTTTGGCGGGCTGGACTACGATCCCAGCCGCGCGGACAGCGATCACTTTCGCCACCTGAAACCCGTGCTGGTAGCCAAAGCCGGTGATGCCAGCGCCCCCTTTATCGACAGCGGAGTCGAGCTCCCGCAGCCGCGCCGTGCCTTTGGCGGTGCGTTGCTCGACGGGCGCTACTACTTGATCGGAGGGATGCGCGACGGATTCCAGCTGGTCGACGCATGTGACGTGTTCGAGTTCGCCACCAAAACATGGCATACTATCCCGGCACCTCGACGCACGCGGCTCTCTCCCCAACTGGTCGCACTTGGTGGCAAGCTCTATCTCGCAGGTGGGTCGGCGAGGTTCGATGGCGGCAAGCTTCGACCCGACCGCTCCATCGAGGTCTACGATCCTGCGAGCAAAAAATGGTCCGTACTGGTCGACGAGCTACCCATCCTCACGAAACACATGCGCATGCTCGCTTTCCACGGCAAGCTGCTCATTTACACGGCCCATACCGAATCCGATGAAATACACCTATTGCTGGTAGACCCCGAATAGGTCCCTCGGCCGGTTCCACTCCCCTCAGCTTCCCCTCTGGCCAACGGCTCGACCACTTTGTCGCCCTGAACAGAAACGCGGTACACTACCATGCCGCGACAACCGGTCGTTCAGCGCTCAACCGAGGGAGCTGAGTGCCTGGCGCAGGGCCTGGTTGTCTGGCTCGTGTTCGAGGCCGCGCTGAAACATGCCCTTGGCCTTTTTGTCTTCACCCAGTTTCACATGGATGGTGCCGAGGTGGTAATAGACCTCGGCCTTGGTGAGGCCCATGGATGGGTCGATGTTCTGCAAGACCAGTGAGCGGTACACCCGTCTGGCTTTTTGCCAGGCCTCGCGCTGCAGGTAGATGCGGCCCAGGCCGGCCATGGTGGCGACGTCGGTAGGATTGACCCGAAACGCTTCTTCGTACGAAGCCAACGCCTCGTCGATCTGTCCCTGTGCCTCGAGGATGCCACCGAGCCGCTGCTGATAGCGGGCCAGATCTTTCATCTTGCGGCTCTTCTTGGCCGATTCTGCCAGGGACCGGTAGATGGGCGCGGATTCGTTGTGACGCCCGACCGCGAAATACAAGTCGGCCAGCGGATTCAGAACCCGTGGGTCGTCGGGCGCTGTTTGCGCAACCCGCTCGAGCAGCGGAATCGCCTGGGCGGGATTGTTTAACGTCGTCTGATAGAGATGGGCGAGTTCCAGGGAAATCTCGAGCCGCTCGCTGTTGTCGGTGGCCAGGCTCTCACGCCGAATCATCATATTGACCACCATCTCCCAGTTTTCGCCCTCGCGGGCAGCCCGCTCCATTGCCTCGATGGCGGGCAAATACGACCCATCGGCGTGAAGCGCTTGTCCCCAGTACTGGGTAGCCTGCTCCACATCGCTGTCGCGGCGCCTCACGACTTCGCCCATGCGGAACTGCAATTCGGCTGCATCTCGTCCCTGTGGCCCCATGGCCAGCGCCCGCTCGAGGACGTCGCCGCACCGCTCCCAGTCGCCCGCGTCTTCATAAATCTTGGCCAGGCGAGTGAGCGCCGGGACATAGCCGGAATCGCGATGCAGGATCTTCTCGAGCACCGACCCAGCCGCGTCGGGGTCATCGAGCTTTTCTTCCCACACATCAGCTGCACGGGCCAGAGCAGCTACTTCGGCCGGAATGTCGCCCATGGCACCGTGCACCTCAGCCAGGCGCTCGAGAACCTCGACCAGATCGTGCCAGTGTTCGGCTCGGGCCAAAAGGCGCTCGAGCCGCTCATAGGTCTCGTAATGGGCGTTGTCGATGTCGAGCACTTGATAGAGATGCGCCACGGCCTCGTCCATGGCTTCTAGCCTGGTCTCGGCCAGTTCGGACAGCTCGTAGTGCACGGCAATGATATCGCCCAGCGACGCGCCCGAGAGCGACAATACTTCGAGCCGACGGAGAAGGACCTCGTGGACCGCCGACCAGTCCTCGCGCTGGACGTGTACCCGCTCCAGCGCCTCGAGCGCCCTGGCGTCGTCGGGTGCTGCGTCCAGGACCGCCTGCCAGGCGTCGACGGCGTCGTCGAGTTGGCCCAGTACGTCGGAATAAACGCCGGCGATGCGCGTCCGCAGTGCGCGCTCCTCATCGGCGTCCGCGGCGTACCGCGCGGTCTGCTCGAGAACTTCGATGAACTCTTCCCACCTCTCGCGCCGTTCGTAGATGGCAGCCAGTCGCTCCAGCCCATGACGATCGCTTTCGTCGAGTGAGAGTACCTCGGTCCAGGCCGCGATCGCGCCGTCGAGATCACCGAGATCCTCGCGCAGTAAGCCGACTTCGACGAAGTAATCCCGTTTGGCATGACCGTCGTAGGTGAGCTCTCCCAGCTGCCACATGACGTCGGCAAGCGCCCCGCTGTCGCGGTACAGGCGGTAGATCTGAGCCAGGGCCTCGAGGGCCTCTGTGGATTCTGGCTCGACTGCGAGCAGAGCTCGAAACGTGGCCTCAGCTGCTTGCGCGTCGCCGAGGCGCTCGAGCTGGATGGTGCCCAGCTTGCCGAAAAGCGCCCGCTTGACGTCTTCCGAGTCGGCCGACTGGATGATGCCCTCGAGCCGCGCCGCTACCTCACCCCAACGCTGAACCACCTCGGCAAGCCGCTCGAGCTGATTCAGTGCCTCCTCGGACTGAGGATCTTCGGCCAGCCAACCGCCCGTGGCATCGAGCGCTCGCACCGGATCGCCCAGGTGGTTTTCCGACAGCTCGGCCACTCGCTCGTAGATCTGCGCCCGATCGATGTGATCATCAGTAATACTCAACTTGGCTGTCAAGAGATCGGCAAGCCTGCTGTAGTCGTCTTCGTTTTCGTACAGCGGCTCCAGGATACTGATAATCGCCGGGCGCTCGCTCTCGGCCGACAATAGCAGGCGCTCGAGGGCACCACGAGCCGCGGTGTGCTGGGGCATTCGCTCGAGAACCTCGCTGTAGGCGCTCACCGCGCCGGCCGTATCCCCGATCGACATCTCGCGCAGGTCGCCCAGCCGGAACAGAAATTCACATTGCTCGACCTCATCGCTCGTGGCCTCGGCTTCCATAGCCAGAATTTCGGCTAAATCATTGGACTTGCCGGCCCGGGAGTAGATGCGATCGAGTGCCGCCAGCGACTCGCGTTCGTCCCCTGCTACCTCCAAGGCCTGGCGGTATTTGTGCGCAGCACGGTCGAGATCGCCGAGCGCGTCCTCGTAGAGGCGGGCTAGCTTGGCCGCATAGACGTACTCGAGCTGGGCATCGACGATGTCGACCAGCCGTTCCTCCAGCAACTCGACCAGTTCCTCCCAGGCGCCGCGTTCGCTGGCCAGTCGCTCGAGCTGAGCCTGAATATCCTCGTCTTCGGGTTGCTCGACCAGAGCGCGCGCCCACACGGCAAACGCGGCCTCGGGATCTTGGTGTGCGAGTTCGTAGACTTCGGCCAGGGCGTCGTACTGATTTTTGCGCACCGCGGGGTCGACTTCCTCGGGGCCCAATGCGTCCAGGGTACGCTCGTAGAGCTCGGCCAGTTTGTCGAAATCCCGCTCGCTGCGGTAGATCCGCTCGAGTACTCCCGTCGCCGCCTCAAGGGTATCCTGGTTCGCGGCCAGCCGATCGAGGGCGCGGCGCGCACCGGTATGATCGGGATTGAGCTCGAGGACAACCGCATAGCGGTCAATGGCGCTCTCGGCCTCGAGGAGTTCGTTTTCGACCATCAGGGCTGCGCGGTAGTTCAATTCGGCCTGTTTTCCGGCCTCGTTCTCGAGGGCTGCACGGCGGTCGAGAACTTCGAGAAGCTCGGGCCACATGGCCTCGCGGGCGTAGAGTTCGTCGAGTTTGGCCAGGGCTTCGCCATCGTCCGGGTCGTCGGAGAGGGCCGCGTTGTACAGCGCGATCGCCTCGTAGGAATCGTTGAGCTCGCCGTCGTAAACCGCAGCTGCGGCAAACCGCAATTCGCGGCGCGCGTCGCGATTGTCGGCGAGATCGATCTTGCGGCTGTAGATATCGACCAGATCATTCCAATCGCTCTGGCTGCGGTACAGCCGTTCGAGGGCGTCGAGCGCCTCGCGATTGGCGTCGTCGACCGCGAGCACATTCTTGTAGGCCGTGATGGCCTGGTCGGGCTGGTCGAGTTCCTCTTCGTCGAGGGTTGCGATGCGGTGGAGCAAAAGCAGGCGGTTGCCTTCATCATCGCTCAAATCGGCCCGCCGTTGCAGTACCACGACCAGCTCGGCAAAGTGGCCCTCGCTGGCCAGCAGACGGTCGAGCGCGGCGAGCGCACGGGGATCGTCGTCGAGCACTTCGAGCACTTCCCGCCATGCGGCGATGGCCGCGTCGACATCGCGTCTTTGGTGCTCGTGGATTTCGGCAATGCGAGCCCGCACCGAGGCGACCAGATCGGCGTCGTATTCGTCCTTGATGCCCTGTGCCAGGGTATCGACGAGTTGATCCCAGGCGCCGAGCTTGGCGGCCAGAGCAGTGAGCTCGTCGTATACCTCGACGTCGTGCACGTTCTCCATCCAGGCGCGGGACAGCGCATCGAGGGCCAGATTCGGGTCTCCGCCGCGGGTCTCGTGTAGCCGCGCGACCTCGCATAAAAGGCTTACCCGACGCGCCGGATCGTTGGCATAGGCGACCTGGGCATCCAGGATCACGACCAGCTTCTGCCACCAGTCTTTGCGCCGGTAGACCGGCTCGAGCAGTTCGGCAATACGCTCGCGGTGGTCTTCGTTGACAACCAGCCGCTCGAGGGGGGCCAGAGCCCGCTGCCAGTCGACATTGGAGGATAAGACCAGCTCGTATTGATCGATGGCCGCGGCCAGATCGCCGAGTCGAGTCTCCAATACATCGGCCAGCCGCATCCGGTATTCGCTCAGGTTCTCTGCGCTCTCGGTATCGGGTGCCGCGACACCCGACCCGCTCTCGGCGTCTTCTGCGCCTTCTTGGTCGACCACCCGGTCGATCCGCATGGCCAGAAGTTCGGCCAGCTCGTACCACTGGTTTTCTTGCTCGTAGAGCCGCTCGAGATCTTCGGCGGCCTGGGTATTGCCGGTATCGATGTCGAGAACCGCGCGATAGGCGTCGGTGGCCTGAGCGGGATCGTGCAAGTTGTTCTCGTATACTTGGGCCATGCGCATGTACAAACCCTGGCGCCGCTCATCGTCATTGCTGGCCTCGATTGCCTCCTCGTAGACGTCGATGATCGCGTACCAGCGCTCGCCGCGGATGAGCATGGACTCGAGGCGGTCGAAGGTGGCCAGATCGTCGGGCAGGATCTCCAGTACCCGGCGATATGCGGCCTGGCCGCGCTCGATTTCTTCGAGGCGGTCGTTGTATATGTGGCCGAGAGTGCGGGCCACCTCGACAACCTCGGGGCCGTCGCTGTCCTCTTCGTCGAGGTAAGCCTGATACACGTTGGCCAGTTCGGCCCAGTTGTCGAGAATCGTGGCCAGTCGCCACAGCTGGTCGCGCACCGCCGCGTCCTGGGGGACCTCGCGGAAGACTCGGCCATACCAGTGCGAAGCCTGCTTGAGGTCCTCGAGTTGCTCTTCGTAGAGACTGGCGATGTAGCGGGTGAGCGCGACCCGCTCGGACGTATTTTCAGCTGCATCCAGTTTGATCTCGTAGATTCTGACCAGCTTGATCCAGTCCTGCTGCTTGACGTAGCTGGCTTCGAGCACGTCCGCCGCGGGGTTGCGCAGGCCGGGATCGTCGAGGAAACGCTCGAGCGCCTCGATAGCGCCCTCGTGGTCGGGATCGCCGCCCAGCGCGGCGCTGTAGTTTTCGACCGCATTGTCGGAGTCGTTGAGCTTTTCCTCGTGAATTTGGCCGAGGCGATAGCGCAGCGATACGGCCTCTTCGAGGGCGAACGCGTAGCCGAGTCGGCGCTCGAGAAGATCGACCAGATCGTGGTACCGATCCGAGTCTTCGTAGAGCTTTTCGAGTGACTGAACCGCCTCTCGATTCTCGGGCGTGATCTCGAGAACTTGCTCCCAGGCCACGATCGCGTCGTCCGGGCGGCCCAGTTCGTCGGCGCACAGCCCCGCGGCCTCGGCCAGTCCCGCGGCCTGGGCGTCGAAATCGTCACCCGCCAACTCGGCCTTGCGGATCAGGATCTCGTAGAGATCGGCGTACTGCGCAGTGACCCGATAAATGCTCTCGAGGGCGCTCAGAGCGCGCCGGTCGTCAGGCTGGCTGTCGAGCACGCGGCGGTAGAATTCACGCCCCAGCTCGATGTCTTTGCGCACCGCGCGAGCTAGATCGGCGACGTCGAGATAGAGGCGCCGCTGCAGTTCGCCGTCAAATACGTCGGGTGCGATCTCGGCATAAATGTCGATCAGGTCGCCTTCGCGGCCCAGTTCGGCGGCCAGTCGAGCCAGCTCGTTGATGAAGAATGGCAGTTCGGGCTCGGCCACCGCAGCCCGAACGGTCCGGATCATGACTTCGAATGAGCGGTTCTTGTCGTCGAGATAGTTCTCGAACAGATCTGCGACCTCGCGCAAATAGGGCAGCTGATCGCGGGCATCGCTCTCACTGTCGGCGACCTGAAGGAGCAAATTGGCCAGTTTTTGGTGCTCCTGGCCGGCTTCGTAAATCGGTTGCAGGATCTCTGCGACCCGGCGGCGCAACTCGGGCTCGGCCAAAAGCGCTTCGACGGCGCTCAGAGCTCCGCCGTGGTCTGGACGGATTTCGAGCACCGCGGCGTAGCGCTCCACTGCTTCGCTGTCCCGGGCCAGACGGGTCTCGAGAATCTTGCCGATCTCGAACATCAATTCCGCGGCCTCGTCGCTGTGCGCTTCCGCGGCCTGGCTGCTGTGCTCGATCGCGGCGTCCTCCCCTGTGGCTTGCTCTGCTCCGGGATTTACTTCTTCGCCGCCATCTCGGTCCCGGAGGGCAAAGAGACGCCGCTCGAGGATGTCGAGAAGATCGGGATAGCGTTCGCGAGCAGCGTAGAGCCGGGACAGCTCGATCAGTGTGGCGCGGTCGTCCGGCAGCTCGTCGAGAACCTCGAGGTATGCGGCGATAGCCTCCTGGGTATCCTCGAGATCGCGCTCGCACAGCCTGGCGATGCGGAACATGAACTGCTTGCGCTCTTCGGGTGAACCGGCGAACTCGACCCGGCGGCGCAGTATTTCCCCGAGTTCCGCAGAGTTGCCCTGCTGGCCGAGCAGACGCTCGAGCGCGTCGAGCGAGCGGGCGTCCTCCGGATCCTCGGCGAGCACCTCGCGCCAGGTGGCCGCGGCCGCAGCGGTGTCTTCGAGTTTCTCCTCTTCGATGAACGCCACCTTGGCCAGCAGTTCTTTGCGTTCCTCGGGGTTGTCCACCCATTCGGACTGGCGGCGCAACGCGCTGATCAGATCGCCCCAGCGCTGCTGCTCCTGGTACAGACGGGCCAGGGCCTCGATGGCCGGCCTGACCGTATCTGGGTTGCTCGGGTCGAGCTCGTAGAGGCGGACATAGGCCGAGATCGCCTTGTCGACGTCGGTCAGGTCATCGTCGTAGATCGCGGCCAGTTCGGCCAGCAACTCGGCAACCAGGGCGACATCAGCGGAATCGACCGCGTCGAGGGCATCCTCGTAGGCCGCGGCCGCTGTGGGCCAACGGTCGAGTGAAGCGGCCAGCTGGAGCACGGCGCGGCGCGGCTTGTCGTCCGACGGATCAACAGTAAATGCTTCGATCCAGGTCTCGAACGCCCGCTCGGGCTCCTCCATGTAGGTCTGTTCGACTTCGGCAACCCGGCTGAGCAAGTCGGACGCTTCATCCGGAGCAGTGGCAAACTCGCGCTGTGCCCGCAAGACCGCACAAAATAGGCTCCAACGCTCCTCGCTCTCGTAGAGCGGCTCGAGAATGCGGGCGATGCGCATCCTCAGTTCGGGCGCAGCCATGATCTCCTCGAGCAGGGCACGTGCGCCCTCGTGGTGGGGCTGGCGGTCGACCACCACCTCGAGAAGGTCAGTTGCACCGCGCTGATCGGAGAGATTGCGGGCGCGCAGTTCGGCGCGCCGATAGATCAGTGCAATCCGCTCGTCCTCGTCCTTGATCTGGTCCAGCTGCCGTCCCAGCAGCCTTTCTAGCTCGGCGTAGCTCTCCTTGTGCAGCAACAGGCGTTCGAGGGCCCTGTACGCCTGGCTGTGGCCGGGGTCGATGTCGAGCACGCTCTGGTAGGCGGCAATTGCGCCGTCGGGGTTGTCGAGCACGCTCTCCTCGAGTTCGCAAATGGCCAGGATGATCTCCTTGCGAGCATCGCCGTCCAGGATGGTTTTTTCGCGGCGCAGGAGCAGATCGCGCAAGTCGGTGAAGCGTGCGGTAGCGCGGTAGATACGGGCCAGAGAATCGTACGCCGTGGTCTCGTATTCGTCCTCGGTCTCGGGCAGATCGAGGACGGCCAGCCACGCCTTCTCGGCCTTGTCCGGGGCGTCCAGGCGTTCCTCGTAAAGCCGCGCCAGCTCTGCAGCCAGGGCCTGACGAGCCGGTTGATCACCTTCAGTGGCACTCGATTCGAGGATTTTTACCAGGTGTTCGGCCAGGTCTTCATTGGCGCCGAGAGCCTGGGCGTAGTCGAGAAGCGCCGCGCGCATGCCCACATCGAATGGATCGGCGGCGAGCACGCGCAGGCCGGCCTGATAGGCCTGGCGGGCGTCGCCCAGGCTGGTGCCGTAGAGCTCGGACAGCCGGCGATCGTAGTCCAGCGCCAGCCGGGTATCGGCTGCTGTGCGCAGAACCTCGATGGCGCGGGCAATGCGCCTGGCGTCGCCCGCCTCCTCGAAGATAGGCAGGAGCAGGGCGGCGACCTCGACGCGGCGGCTGGCCGGTATTCGGTCGGCCACCGACTGACCATCGGCGCCCTCACTGTCGAGAAAACGCTGTAGTGCCCGGTGGATGCGCTCATCCCCGGGATCCAATGCGAGGGCGTCGCAATAGGCATTGAGCGCATCGTCGGCCCGGTCGAGGCTGTTCTCGCGCAGCCCGCCGATGCGCAGGAGCAGCTCGACCTTGACCTCGATGTCTTCGGTATGGTCCAGGTCGCGAGACAGAACTTCGGCCAGACCCTCCCAGTCGCCCCTCGCCTCCTGGATTTTGCCCAGAGCGCGCATGGCCCGCTGCGAGTTGGAATCGAGGTCCAGAATTGCCTGGTAGGTCCGGGCCGTGGCGTCCAGCTCGGCCAGGCGCTCCTCTTCGATGAACGCGATCTTAAAAAGGATCTCGATCTTGTCGTTATTCGACTCGGACAGTTCGACGCGGCGGCGGTAGACTTCGAGCAAATCGGGCCACTCCGATAGCTGGGTGGCGATCTCCTCGAGCGCGCTCATCGCCTCGGAGTCGTCGGGCGCGAGTTGCAAGACCCGCTTCTGATAGCCCCGAGCCCGCTCCGGATCGTGCAGTTTGCCCGCGGTGATCTTGCCCAGCTCGCGCAAGAAACGCAGCTTCTCCGTCTCACCAGTGGCTTCGTCGCCGGCCCGCCTGTCCAGGATTTCGGCCACTCGATTCCACTCGTCGGCCTCGCCGCCCAGCCGCTCGAGTTCGCGAAGCAGATCCTCGCTGTCGGGCGCGAGTTCGAATGCCTTGGCGGTCCACTGAAAGGCCAGCGCCTTGGACCCGAGCCTGGTTTCGCACAGATCGCGGCTCTTCAGATGAAGATCGAGGCGCTCGGCGACACCGCTGGCGTGCTCGAGCAAGATTTCGTACGTCGACAGCAACCGGGCCCATTTTTGGGTCTTTTCGTAGATCGGTACCAGAGCCCTGGCCGCGCCCAGATGCATGGGTTCGATCGACAAAATCCGTTCGTAGGCCCGGGCGACCCGATCCGGCTTATCGAAGTATTCGGCCGCTATGGCGGCGGTCCGCTCGAGAAGGGCGATCTTTTCGTCGGGGTCGCCGATCCGGTCGGCCATGGCCTGCAGAGCTTCGACCAGCTCGTCCCATTGGCCGAGTTGGCTGTACATGTCCTCGAGGGCGCGGTAGTCGCGGGAGGCCCTGTACAGTTCGCGCAGGGTGCGGGTAGCCCGGCCGTGCCTGGGTCGAATGGCCAGAATTTCCCGAAACGCCTCGGCGGCCTGGCCCGGCGCCTTGAGCCGGTCGTTGAGCAGACCGCCCAGCCGCTCGAGCACGCCCACCACGGTGTTTTCGTCCCGGGCGATCAGCCGCTGTCGGCGGTAGATCTCGGCCAGAGCAGGGTAGCGTTTTTCGCGCTCGTAGAGGCGGGACAGGGCGTCGAGCGCCTCGCCGTCGCAGTTCGACTCGCCACCCGCCGAGCCGTAGGGCAAAACTCGGTTCCACAGCTGGATGGCCAGGTGGTTGTCGCCAAGCCTTTCGGTGGCCAATCGGGCCATTTCGGCCAGGACGTCCCGGCATTCTTCCTCCGACAGCTTTTCGGCCTCGCGATCAAGCAACCCAATGAGCGCCCGCCACTGGCGCCGGCGGGTGTAGATCTCCTTGAGCTGGGTCAGCGCCTCGGCGTCGTCGGGAGCGATCTCGATCAGCTGCTCGAGCGGTTTGATGGCCTGGGCGTAGTTGCCGAACCGCTCCGCCCACAGCCCGGCGATGCGGCGCAGAATGCCGGCCCGCTCCGCGACCGGCAAATCGCTCAGTTGCGCCTTGCGCGACAGGATCGCGATGAGATCATTCCATCGTCCCAATCCCTCGTACTTGGCGGCGAGATCGTCGAGCGCCTGACGATTTTCCGGATCGAGCTTGAGGATACTGTTGTAGGTATTGATGACCATCACGTCGAGCTTGAGCCGATCGCGATAGATAGCCACCACCTCCATGAGGCCAGCAACCCGGCCGTCGACGGCGTCTTTGGGCAGGCGCTCGACTTCGTCTTTCATGATGTCGAGAAGCGCGTTCCACTTTTCGGTCTTGCGGTAGAGTCGCTTGAGCGCCGCACGCGCATCCTCGGCGCCGGGTTCGGCGCGCAGGATCGACTTCCAGGCATCGATGGCTTTTTCCGGGTTGCCGAGCTCGTACTCGGCCAGCTCGGCGATTTCGACTGCGATGGCGCGCTTGCGGATCGCAGTCTCATCGTCGGCCGACGGCAGGCTCTTTTGCGCCTGGCGCAATACCTGAAGCAGCTTGGCGCCTTCGCCCCGCGGCGGATAATAAGTGCGGTAGAACGCCAGCGCGGCTGGATGAGCGGGATCGAGTTTGCGGATGCGCCGGAAGTACTCCTCGGATGCGTCGAGGTCGTCGAGCCGCTTCCAGTACAACATGGCGATCTGCAAGAGCATGCCGATCTCGGATTCGCGCGATCCAGTGCGCCGGCGCGCCTTGAGCGCCCCGGTGTACAGGGTGACCAGGGCCGACCAGTCTTCGCTGTTTTCGTACGCATCGGCCAGGACCCGCAGCGCGCGCGGATGGGCCGGATCGGCTACCGCGACTTTTTTCATGACGTCGGTCGATTGCTCGGGCTGCTCCAACCTCTCAGCCAGGATTTCGGCCAGACCGAGCAGTGCCTGGACCCGCCCCTCCTTGCCGCTGGCAACGTCGGCCAGTTCACTGTACAGAGCAGCCAGATCCTGCCAGCGCTCCTGGCGCTCGAACAGACGCCGGAGCTGGACGGCAGCCTGGCGGTTCTTGGGGTCGGCGTCCAGCGCCTTGCGCAAATAGACCTCGACCTCGTTGGACTCGGGCTTGTACCGACCATACAGCTTCGCCGCCGCCAAGTACATGTGCGTGGTCAGTCCGCGGTTGGTCGATTGTTCCGCTTCATCGAGGTTTTTCTTGACGAACTTCTCCCAGTTGGCCCGCTCCATATCGATGTGCGTCAGAGTCTCGGACGCGGTTTCGTCGTCGGGCCGGATCTTCAGCACCTCTCTGAAGCACGCCACTGCCGGCTCGTCTTCGAGTAAATCGTTGGCGTAGAGATCTCCCTTTTCGAGCCATAAATCAGCCTGGCGGTCTCGGTCCTTGACCGCGCTGAGTTCTACGTCGACTAGCTTGGCGGCGACCTCGAGTTCGCCGCGCTCGCGAAGCGAACTGCGGACGCGGCTGAAAATGCCCAGCGTATCGGGAGTGTCGAGTACAGAGCCGTTTGTGGCAACTGCTGTTTCGAGCGCAGCCAACGCCTGTTTGTCTCTGGGGTCGGCGTCCAGACGCTCTAGGTAGTGTTGGAACTCTGCCATTCCGGGTCCGATCTGGGAGCAATCCACATACAGGAACGCTCGTAGAGGTTCCGATGGTAGCTCAGCGTTTGTCGCCGAGACAACGGCCAATGGCGAGAGAATTCGGCGAGTTATGTCAGTTCGCGAAGAAGTCGTACAAGTCATTGGGTAAGCTCGATTACTCATAGTCGACGACCGTCGAGTCGGGATTCGAACAGGCAGCGATGTAGGGGTGAACGAGGCTGTATTTCGGTCACTCGTGCAGTGCCCCTAGCCCTGCGGCAATGCGCGCGCAAGTGGGCGAGCTGCCCGAAAACTACGCCTCTAGCGGGTGACCTCGCCTATTTCAGGCCAGATGATGAGCGTTCGGGCCAGATGATGAGCGTTCGGGCCAGATGATGAGCGTTCGGGCCAGATGATGAGCGTTCGGCCTCGGGCCTTCGGGCTCATGCCATCATCACGTTGCCATCGGGGCTAGCGGCGTTCGGGATTTTTCCCGAACGCTGCTAGAGGGTTCGCCTGAAAAAGCCGTGATCAACCGATCGCGATTGCTTTTCGGAGGGCAACAGCGACGGAAACACCCATAGAATGGACTTCAGCTGGCTGACTCTGCCGCTAGCCGGGGAGTTCATCCGGCTGGGGAGCACCTTCGTTGCCGATATTGCCGAGGACTTCGAGCAGATACGGTTCCAGGACGGCCGGCCAGTGATCCGCGCGGATGCGACCAGTATTCGTGCTTCTCTGCAATAGCCTCCACAACCCCACCACGTCGATAACAACACTGCCGGTAAAATGACGGGGAACGCTACTGCCGTACGTATTCCATCGATCCGGCGGGCTCAGCCACGCTCCGGCGAATTGCGAACGGCCGGGAAGCCGCCTCCAGGGTCCATAACTGCGGATAATCCGATTGTGATAACGGGCTGGCTCCTTCATCAGATTGTCGTAGGACACCTCGGTAGGAGCGACTGGCAGTCCAAAATATCGCCGCAACACCGCAGCCGTGCTGTCGACTTCCTTGATCGGATAAGGACCGAAAGCGCGCAGGTTGCGCCGGGGCCATTGCATACCGCCCGAGTGGAATGGCCCGGTCAAATGAACGTACCCCACGAACCGGTCAGACGAAACAGCGGTGACGTCCAGGATGGCCGGAGCAAAAACCTCGACGATTGTCGCATCTCTCGAACAATCAGTTGCACGCATCACTTTTTTTTCATCGAGAGTGATGCGCAACATCTTTGAATGGTAGAGGACTTGAGTACGAGTTCTTGATGGCACGGCCCGGCTTCCCATTAAGGTCCCGTTTTGAGTAAGTCCTTTAACTATAACCAACGACACTGTAGTTTTCCAGTATATCTGCAAACAAAGGTTTCATATTTGAAATTATTAACAAAAAAATATATGGGTGATGTACTATATGTAGCATTCACTAGTACAAGTGCCTCTGCATAAGAAATTCTCCGTGAACACACCTACATTTTCCGAGTCGGGGTTGGAGATGTGAGCCAAACGTTCGAGTTTGGGGTCAGATATGCTGCGCAAAGGACGAACCATTCGCACATTAATTCGACTGGCACCATCAGGGAAGGTACTGGGAATGGGACATTTTGATCAGGATATCGATGGCATTGGGACTGTGTCGGCGTTGCGGACGCGCACAACCCCTGCGATGGGTGGTGTTTCTTCAAAACCATCAGACCCTGTCGGTATGATGCGGGCCGACTTCGTTCTTAACCACTGACGACAGGCAAAACGGCCTTATGTCCAAACAACGAAAAAACTGGCAGAGCAAGCTCGGCTTCATTCTGGCCGCGAGTGGATCGGCCATCGGTCTGGGCAATATTGTCTTTTTCAGTTCCAACGCCTATCAGTACGGCGGTGGGGCTTTTTACTTGCCCTATTTCTTTGCGCTGTTTTTCCTGGGCCTGCCCATCATGATCGTCGAGTTCGGGATGGGCACGATGACCCATCAGTCGTTTCCTCTCGCTCTGCGCAAACTGGTCGGCCGGCGCGGCGAGTTTGTCGGCTGGTGGGCCATTTTTGGTTCCACGCTGATCACCATGTACTACGTGGTCATCTTGGGCTGGGCGCTGGGCATGCTGGTCGGCACGTTTGGCAGTCTTTTTGAACCCGGTATCACGGCTCCGTTTACTCCGTTCACGGAGCCTACCGCCGAGCCCAGCGCGATTGTCTATTTCTTCGACATGATCGCCAGCTGGAATCCGGTAATATATATCGCGATCATCTGGTTTGCGATGGGGTGGATCTTGCGCCACGGCACCGCCTCGATCGAGCGGGCTGTACGGTGGTTTGTCCCGCTGATGTGGCTCTTCATGATCGGCCTGGCCGTACGCGGGCTCACCCTCGAGGGCGGGCTCGACGGCATCATGTATCTCTTTACTCCCGACTTTGCTGGCATCGCCGATGTCAATGTGTGGCGGGGTGCCTTCAGTCAGATGTTTTTCTCGCTGTCGCTGGGCATGGGCATCATGACCGCGTACGCGTCCTACCTGCCCAAAGAGGCCGATCAGGTCAACAACTCGATGTTGGTGTCGTTCCTCAACTGTGGTTTCGAGTTCATCGCGGGAACGGCGATATTTGCCCTGCTCTTTGTTTTTGCGCTCAATCCGGCCGGGAGCACGCTGTCGCTGTCGTTTTTCGTCATTCCCCAGGGCATCAACGAACTGTCTACGTCGCCCTGGATCGTGCGATTCTTCGGCTTTACTTTTTTCTTGCTCATGGTCATGGCCGGGTTGACCTCGGCGGTCTCTCTCGCCGAAGCGTTCGT
Organism: Pseudomonadota bacterium; assembly: GCA_022360315.1. GTDB lineage: Bacteria > Myxococcota_A > Polyangia > Haliangiales > Haliangiaceae > JAKSDA01. The sequence continues at coordinate 107,631 of JAKSDA010000065.1, read as the reverse complement.
ATCGGCGCTGATCGACAAACTGGGCATCACCAGGATGCGCGCTCTGACCCTGGTCACCGTCGCCGGAGCCATCGGGTCGTTTTGCTTCTCGCTGCCGCAGATCATCGACGTCGGTCTCAGTGGCAATGGCACCCTGGGCCTGACCTTGCTCGATGTGGCCGACCACTGGGTTTTTAACTACAGTCTGCTCTTTGTCGGCCTGTCCGAGGTGATTCTCATCGGCTGGGTGCTGGGTGCTGGAACCCTGCGCGAGGCGATCAACCAGCACGCTCGTCTCAAGCTGGGCGTGTGGTTCGAGGTCCTGATTCGATATTTCATTCCGGGTCTGCTCATCTTTGTCATCGTATTGAGTCTAAAATCCGAATTCAGTTCCGACGCGAAGGCAGGCGTCCCCTACGGCTCCGCGTACGACATCCCGGGCTATGAATGGATACCGTACGCCATTCCTCTGATCTGGCTGGTCGGCAGTATTGGCTTTGCCTGGTATATCTCAGGCCTTAAAACTCAAGGAGGAGCGAGATGATGCGCCCCCCGTGTAAGCTGGTAAATCGGAGCATCTCCATTCGATCGACCAGGTACGGCAATGTTTGCAAATGCCGCCGTGTTCTGGCCGTCGTCGCGGCAATCTTGCCGATGAGTTTGCTGGCCACACCGGCCGGTGCACAGATCGAGATTTCGATCGAGCATCCCATTGTCGGTCAGGAAGTGACCTTGACTCTGTCCAAACCGGCCGACCAGGTCACAGTCACCTACCGGCCCAACAGTGCGGTGAAGGAGGAGGTTACCATCAAACCCAAAACCGCTGGCCCGGCCGGGACATTCACCTGGACGCCCGACCGGGCCGGAATCGCCAGTCTGAAGGCGGGATCGGCTACCAAAAACCTCTCGGTGCGCTTTCACAGCTTTCCCTGGGCAGGGCTTCTCATCATGCTTTTCGCCGGCGCTGTCCTGTTTGGTGGCGCGGGATTCGCTCTTCGGTCGCTCTTTCAAGGCGCCTCGGGAATCCCGGCTGATTACGACAGCAGCCCTATGCACCACCCCGATACCTAGCCGCGCAGCCCGGGCTGACAGATTTCACTGTGGGCGCTTTACGCGGCAACCATGGCAGATTGCACAGAGTCATACGCGACCGAGTTTCCCGCCGGACTCGGCCGACCGCATTTTGGTCAGCCGTTCGATCGCACCATCGAGCACGGCGAAAGCGCGACGCTCGAGCGCGGCGTGGTGGTCTTTTCGCTCGATCTCGAGTTGGCTGTGGCCTCGGTCGACGATCGCTCCTTGTACCGCTCGCTGCAGCGCAATATCGCGGGTACACGCCAGGCGGTGCGGCGACTTTTAGCCCTGTGTGTCGCATATCGCATCTCGGCCACTTGGGCGATTGTCGGGCAGCTATTTCGCTCGTCCCCGACTCTCGACTTACAGGTCGATTCATGGGTACAACGCGATATACCGGATGATCAGTTGTGCGCCCCGGAGCTACTCGATGAGATTCAACAGTGCCCGGTCGGCCAAGATATCGGGTCGCACTCCTATCGACACGTCAATATGGCTGCAGCTGACTTCGACGACCGGATGATCGGCGAAGAGCTGGCAGCGTGCCAAACTCTGGCGCGAGGCCGCGGCTTGACCCTCGACAGCTTCGTATTCCCCTTCAATCGGGTCGCCCGTTTGAATCTTCTGGCCGAGCATGGCTTTACTTGCTTTCGCGGCGCCAACAGCGATTGGTACACTCGCGGACCTGCTGGTAACCACCGTCTGTTCGCCTTTTGGCGCAGCGCGCTCAAGCAGGCCGACGATTTTCTGGCTGTGCCGCCGCCGGTCGACGTGCCTCGTCGGGTACCGGCGGGTCTGTGGATGATTCCTCATTCGATGATGTACAAAGGCGCGGGCCGAGCTCGCCTAGCCTTTCTGCGCGGTGTTTTGCCCGATGTCTGGCTCGATCTGGCGAGCGACCTCGCAATCAATCGCCAGGTCGTGAAAGCGGCTCGCGGTATCCGCCGTGCCGTGGCCCGGCGTGGAGTTTTTCATCTGTGGACCCATCCGCAAAACTTGGGCCAGCACACTGGCCGGACGCTGGCCGGGCTGGAGAACGTGTTTCGCCTGGCCGATCGATACCGCAGAGACGGCCGCCTCGACATCATGAACATGGCGCAGCTCACCTCCCACGTGCAGTCGAGGTCGACGTCTGCTGATCCGAAGGTGGGTGCCGGCTCGATGCCCGCGGGTATCGGGTGAGCGGTCATCGAGTGATGAGGCCGACCATCGACGTACTCGTCCTCGACGGCGCGGCCCATTCCAGTCTGGCTGTCGTGCGCAACCTGGGACAGCACGGTCTCGGCGTGGCCGTCGGTGCCGATGTACGCCTGGCCTGCGCCGCCGCTTCCACGTACTGCGCCGAATTTCTGCTCCATCCTCCTCTCGCGCGCGACTCTCGCGCGGCCCTCGATTGCCTGGTCGATTACCTGAAAAAGCGATCCGGCGTGGTGATCATGCCCAATTCCGACCGCTGGCACCACGCTTGTTATGCAGGGCGCGATGCGATCGAGTCGACCGGGGCCATCCTGGCTGTGCCGCCCGAAGCGAGTTTTCGCGCAGCATGTGATAAGGCCGAAACGCTCGCGCGGGCGCAGAAACTCGGCGTGCCGAGTCCGGATACCCATATTGTGAATTCAATTGCCGAGCTCGACGATCTGGCTCGCCGCATCCACTATCCAGTGGTGGTCAAAGCCCGACAGAGTGTTGTCCGCAAAAACCACCGGCTGGTCAAAACTGGCCGGGTTCGCTATGCGCGCAGCCCGGCCGAACTGGTGCGGGCATATCGCGATTGCCACGCCGGGCAGTCGGCAACGTTGATTCAGCGCTTTATTCCGGGCCGGGGCATGGGTGTGTTTCTTCTCTGTGATCGCGGCCGGCCGGTCATGCGGTTTGCCCATCGCCGCATTCGCGATGTGGTGCCTACTGGTTCGGCGAGCGCGCTGCGCCAGAGCGTGGCCTATCCGACCGATGCGGGCCGGCACGCTGAGCGCCTGGCCGCCGACCTCGAGTTTACTGGCCCTATGATGGTTGAATTTCGAGTCGACGCAGAATCGGGATGCGCCGTCCTCATGGAGATCAACGGCGGGCGATTTTGGGGCTCGTTGCAACTGGCAATCGACGCGGGCCAGGAATTTCCGCACGCATGGTACCGAATGGCCCGCGGAGAAACCGTGAACTGGCCGGATGAGTACGCAGTCGGAGTATGCAGCCGATGGCTCGTCGGCGACATTCAATCGCTCGTGCGGGCGCTGCGCGGCCGCCCACCTGGCTATATGGGCGAGTTTCCCACCCGTTTCGCGGCCGTGCGCGACTTCTTGGCCCCCTGGCCTCGCCCAACCCGACTCGAAGTACTGCGGCGCGGCGACATCAAACCGTTTTGCATCGAGTGCGCGCACTACGCAGCGCGCCTTGTCAATCAATGCCGCATCAACAACACTTCTGCCGCTGCAGAAAGTCACAATGACGAGGGGGGGTCTCGACAATCGAACGAAGGAACCATGGAGCGATGACCGAAACGCGACCGCCGATGCGCACTGTGACGGGTATTGCCCACGTGCACACCTACTATTCCTACGACGGCTACTACACCCCGGACCAGTTGGCTCACATCGCCCGCGCGCGGGGGTGGGATTTTGTCCTGGTCAGCGAACACTCAAATCACCTGTCCCGCGCCGCGTTCGAAGAGCTCGTGCGGACATGCCGGGCCCTGAGCAACGATTCGTTTCTCATGTTTCCGTCCATCGAGTACACGTGCGACCATATGCTACACATCCTGGGCTACGGCGCCGGCTATATCGACGATTTTCCGACCGCTCCAGCCGAGCTGGCTGGGGCGATCAAAAAACGCGGAGGTCTGGCGATCTTGTCCCATCCGCGCAAGTATGCCGGATCCCCGGGCCTGATCACGAGCGAGCTCCTCGACGCGGTTGATGGAATCGAGGTGTGGAATTCCAAACTGGCTTATGACGGACCATGGATCGCACCGCTCGGCAACTACGACTTTGTGCGCCCCGGCAAACTTGCGTTCTGCGGCCAGGACGCCCATTTTGGCAAGCACTTCTCGTCTCTGGTATTCCGCGTGCGGGTGGCATCGCTCACTCGCGAAGAGCTTCTGGCCAGCCTGCGCTCCGGCCGCTACACCATGACCAATGGAGTGTTCGAACTGGACCCCTGGCCGCCCGCACCCAGCGCACGAACTCGCTTCTTGCGCGCTGCCGACACCGCCTGTGCGTTGGCGCTCAGACAAGCGCGCTTCGTGCGCAACCTGATCAAGGGAACGGGCAAGCTGCGACCGCGTCCAGCCATTCCCGAGATCCAGGAGCGGGAACAGAAAGAACAACGCCAATAACCAGGCGGACCACATCTATCCAGGAGCGGGACCGCCGTCAATTCCGTGATAGGCTGCGCCGAATCATGACACCCCGCGTTTCTTATGCCCAAGTTCTGGTTTGCGCCGCCGTGCTGGTGTCGTGCGGCCCATCGCAGACCGGGCAAGCACCAACAGCATCCAAGCCCGAGGCGTTCGACACGAGCAGTGACGTGTCGAGCAGCGGAGCATCCAAAGCCGCACCAACCGAGCGGCCGACTAGCGTCCAGACGGCCAGCGTCCAGCCGAAAATAGCGCCACGGGTCGAGCAGATGAGTCTGTCCGAGGTCGGACTCGATAGCGCGGCCATGGATCGCAAAGCCGAAGCGTGCGGGGATTTTTTCCGCTTCGCCTGTGGAGGCTGGCTGGACAAAATCGAGATTCCCGACGATAAAGCGCGCTTCGGTCGCCTGCACGAATTGATCGAGCGCAATGAAGCGATTCTCGAGCGCATCCTCGAAGAATCGGTACAGGCAGCGAGCTCCGATCCCGATGTGGCCAAGCTAGGCGCGTTCTACGGCGCGTGCATGGACGAGGCAGCGATCGAAAAAGCCGGTATATCGGGCCTCGCCGGTCTCCTGAAGAGGACGCGTCGGCCCCAAAAAGCCGCTCAGTTGACCGCGGCGATCACCGAACTCCACCGGTACGCTATTTGGTCGGTATTCCGTCTCGATGTAGAGCCGGATTTTCGCGATGCGTCGACCAATATTCTATTTGTGGACACGGCAGGGCTCGGCCTACCAGATCGAGATTATTACTTAAAAGGCGACAAAAACGCGACCGAGATGCGTACGTTCTATCGCCTACATGTTCAGCGCATGTTTCAACTCACCGGAAGATCCCGGGCGGCGGCACAAAAAGCTGCCCGCGACGTTTTGCAGCTCGAGACCGAGCTCGCGCGGGTCACCAAGACCAGAGTGCAGCGCCGTGACATCGAGGGCATGTACAACAAGATCGACCGCACCGGGCTGACTGAACTGGCCCGGGGATTTGACTGGGATGCATACTTTGTCGCACTCGGTCGGCCTGATCTACAGGCGATTAGTGTGACCACTCCACAGTACTTCAAGCGCCTCGACGAGCTCCTCAGATGGACCAAACCCTCGGTGTGGAGTCATTACTTGCAGTGGCACGTTCTGAGCAGCATGGCTTCAGCGCTGGCCGAGAAATACGTGGACGAGGATTTTGCCCTGCGCAGGCGACTCACTGGCCAGCCTGCCCAAAAGCCCCGGCGGAAACGCTGTATTCGCGCCACTGACCGGGCTATCGGCGAGTTGCTCGGCAAGCGCTACGTGGCCGACCATTTTTCCGCTCACAGCAAAGCGGCCGCCGAGACCATCGTCCGCGAAATCGCGCGGGCATTTGCCGTCGAAGTCGGCGGATTGTCGTGGATGAAGGCCGAAACCAAAACGCAAGCCCTGCGCAAGCTGACCTTGATGAGCCATCTCATAGGCTATCCAGAAACATGGCAGAGTTACGATTTTACCGTCGATCGGGCGAGCCATATTCGCAATGTGCTCGCTGCCCGGGCTTTCCACGTGCGGCGACAGCTCGATAAGGTGGAGAAACCACACAACCGCCGCGAGTGGTTCGCGACCCCGCAGACGGCGGCAGCGTCATACAACCCGCTGGCCAATCAACTGGTAGTGCCAGCCGGTATTCTCCAGCCGCCGTTCTTTGACGCCGACCGCAGCGTCGCTGCCAACCTGGGCAGTATCGGCATGATCATCGGGCACCAGCTTACCCACAGCCTCGACGATATTGGAGCCCAGTTCGACGGCCACGGCAACCTGCACTATTGGTGGCAGGACGAAGATGCGGCGAGGTTTCAACAGAAAGGGCGGTGCCTGGTCGATCAGTTCAGCAGATTCGAGCCCTTGCCCGGTCTATACCTGAACGGGAAACTCACCCTGGCAGAAAATATCGCCAACCTGGGCGGGGTGAAACTGGCATTTCGTGCCTACCGCAGTCTGCGTCAGACAGCCGACACAGTGTACGTAGCCGATGGGCTCAGCGAAGATCAGCAGTTCTTTGTAGCGGTTGGTCAGGCCTGGTGCGCCGAGACGCGCGAGGCCGAAACCCGCCGGCGCGTGATGGTCGACAGTCATTCCCCACCGCGCTTGCAGATTCTCGGCACGCTGCAAAATACACCCGAGTTCGCCGAGGCGTTCGCCTGTACCAGAGGCACCTCCATGAACCCGCCCACTACTTGCGACGTATGGTAAAGCATGCCCGTGCTTGGAATACAGTCGCAGAGAAGAGGGAGGTCGTCGATGGAAAACATGGAACCCCCGCCCGCGGCAGACTATGTAGTCGACTCTGTTTACGGCAGCCGGGCAGTGAACCTTCCCCTGCAAAAAATGTTTTTGGTGCAAATCACCAACAAGCGGTGGCCCAGGCCGCTACTTCCGGATGGGAATGAGTTATTTCAGCTAGTTACAAGAGGCACACTGTTTGCTTGGCAGGAGGGTGAAGAGGATCGACCCATTATGCCCGTGCTCGCTATTCGACCTGATTTACATCCCTCCGACTGGTCCGACCGAAAGCTTTTACGGCTGGTTCTTCGCGGTGAAGAGCGCGCCTGGACCGAGTTACTGCGCCGTTATCGTTCGCTGATGTATCGCTGCATCACCAAGACCACGGCCAAGTATTCAGCCGAGTTATCGGATGCGGACGTCGACGAAGTTTTCGCCGAAGTCTTGATTCAGCTATGGCGCAATGACATGAGCAAGCTGCGCCAGTTCAATCCCGATCGCGGTACCAAGCTCGGTTCTTGGTTGGGATTGATCGCCTGCAACGCGGCGTACGACTTTCTGCGCAGTTCGAGTCGCGGGCTCATGCTCGACCGGATCACCGGGACCGTTGATCCGCATACCGAGTGCAACCAGACGCCGCTCGACGTGCTCATAGAAAAAGAGCGCTGGGCCCATTTCAACAAACTCTTGTCCAAGTTTTCCCACAAGGATCGGATGTTTCTCGAGCTTTATTACGCCCGGGGCTTCGACGCCACGCGAGTTGCGGACAAGATGTCGATCAGTCTCAAGACTGTTTATTCGAAGAAACACAAAATCCGGACCCATTTGCGCCGCACTCTCGAGCGCAGCCGTAGCGAATGTGCAATCCGAGATCTTCTGCAAGTCGCTGCCTAACAGCTACAACCTGAACGCAAAAACGGTCGAGCCGCGCACGATCGAGTTGGATCGTTTGATCCACCGCCAATGTGTTTCTGTTCAGCAGCGGGGATCGCTTTTTTGGATCTCTTCGATCTGCTCCGGGGTGATTGGGAGTGCTTCGCAGCCATGGTCGGTTGCGCACACCAGATCCCATTTGGCGTCGGCTTCACTGTGACAACCGATGCAGGTGCGGTCGAATTGGTTTTTCACCTGGCTCGTGCCGCGGTCGAGGATTACCGTGCCGGTCTCGCTCACCTCGAGAAAAAAGAACTCCCAATCGTTGGTCTCCGGGCTGAAGCCAGAGCGGCGTTTGACCATGGCTTCAGCGGGAATAAGCTGGATGATCGTACCGACCGGAAATGTGCCGCCATCGCTGGCTCGCGCGACTTCCTCTGCTTCTGCTTGCTGGCCCAGTTTGTTGGTGATGTGAAACCTTCCGACCTTCGGCCAGTCGCCAATACACTCGAAGTCCGCAGCGGTCATATCGAGGTCGGAATCTTCACTGTCGCTGCATGCAGCAGTGATGGAGAGTACGCAGGTGAGCGTGACAAAAGTACTGAGTTTTTTCATCGCGTGAAATCCTCGGCCAGTGTGCAGCACGTTGTCGCCCGGCTGGCGCAGAATTGCGACGGACGGGCATTGGGCATACCCGCAAGGCGCTGCTTTCCTATTGTTTCCTCCTACTACTGGCCGCGAGTCGACTTGGATCACCGAGGACGAAATTTTCTGCGACAAGTCTTCGTTAGCGCATCGGAACTTCACGTGATCCACGATATCTCCTCGCTGGGATCGTAGCGCAGATATGTGCCGATTTGCAGGGTTGCCGCCAGGTGCATGGCGAACGCGGGATGAACCGATCGAATTTTCCTCAGAGTGCGGTGGATTGCATTGGAAACCGACTTTCTCGCCCGCTCGATTTCGCCGATTTCGCGGGGCCGACCACCGGGGCCAGCACATCGGCGAATCTCTGTGCTGAGCTTCTCGATCTCGCGCTGCACCTGACTTGCCCGCCCCAGATCATTGTTATCGTTGGCTACCTGGAGTTCCATCCGCAATTCGCGCAAATAGGCACGGTATGAGGATAGTGATTTTGCATCGACGACACTCATCGTACTGTTGATCAGCACGGCCTGACCTTCCACGGCAGCCCGCAATTCGATGGCCGAGTAGTCTCGTTTGGGATATTGTAAAAGCAAATGGATATACTTCATTCCAAGTGTTGTATTGAGGTATAGAGGATTACCATCGCCAAACCAAATGATCCATTTTTGTCCCCGCTGCTGAAACGTCGGATGATGAATCGTCTCGGTCTGCGCCGGGCTAGCCACGCGGGCGATAAACGACGATGGTGGCAGAGTTCCCGTCACCAGTCGACCTGCAAAATGGCGAACAACCTCGGTCAGGGCGACCGTGACCTTCTCTATATGGCGAAGCAGAAGACTCTTGACCACAGCATATTGGCTCTGCCTCGAATACCAGCGCACACCGGGCAGATTGGCCAGTCTGCGGGCCAGTTCGCTGTCGGGCAGTTTGGGAAACTCGCGTATGTTCTGTATGAATGACTCGACGAGATTGTCGTTTACCGGCTCGGCGAATGAGTTCAGGGGATCGCTGTGTAGGCCGAGGCTGTGGCTGGCTCGGGGCGTGAACATGCTCAACGCCGAGATGCTGCGATCGAGTCGAGCCTCGGGGCAGCGCGAATTGGTTGCGAAGAAATCGCTCTCGACGGCTGGTCTGGAATTCTGCGGGATACTCCCATCGCCGACGAGCAGACCGTTGCTGACCTCATTTGGTGTGTTCGAAAGAAATGGATTGGTGATCGCAAAATGCCTGCCCACCATTCGCGAGATCAGGCTACTCAAGGCTTCAGTAACTCCAGGATTAGCCGTTCGCGCGCTCGGCATTGCAATTGCCGCCATTGTCACAGGCAGCTGCAAGTTCTCGATGCCGTTCTGGGGAAAACAGATCTCATCAATATCGAGCGCAAGAGCGACCGCGATCGCGACGAGAAGGTGCAAAAGGCTCGAAGTTCCATGTATGGAAGGGGCAAAGGGGGTGAGGCTGCACAGAGATGTTGCCACCACCTGTGAGCGAGCGGCGGGGAAACAATGTTCGAGCATCTCGGCGAGCGAGTCCACCCGCCGCGCTGCGGTGAGATGGTCTTCAAGCGTGACGAGTACCAGGTCCTCTTGATCGTTTTCGAGTTGTCGCTGCACTGCGGCCAAGCAATCAGGAGTGATCGAGAATGCGTGAATGCGGGTACCCTGTGTAGCTCTGGAAACAGATACGGTGTCTTGCGTCGTGATCGAAATCTGATATTTCATATAGCGATCCTCGCTGGGACTGAGTAGTTCCAGCTCGACTCGCTTTTGCCAAAAATCGCGCAGCACCTGAAACAGTTCATTACTCGCCGCCTCTGTTTGCCAGAACGCGGGGCATTCCACGGGTACCCAGTTCGAGTGCGAGTTTGCGTGGTAACGGTCACGAGCGCGATCGTGAGCGTCGAGCTCGTAGCTTTTCAGCGCAATGGCGATCAGATCCCACAGAGGAGTCGGGATTTTCTCTCTGTCAGCTTCTTTTGGTAGACACAGGTTTAGCTGCCATTGCTCAGCTAGATGATCGTTTCCCATCACAACGTACTCCTTGGCTGCAACTAAGATTGCTATTCTTTATTATCTCTTTTACAGCAGGTAAAGGTATCAGCAGTGTGGCTATCCCGATGCTGTGCCGAGTTCGATGTCACAAACCGCTGGTTTGTATTGCTGATGCTACCTCCTCACCTCTCGTACCCAAGAGTAGACCACGTATGTTTACACCCGAGTCGGTCGAGGCAAAATTTTGCCTGATGGATACGAAAGAGCGATCGAAACGATAGCAGAGTCTCGAGTGATTTACATCAAATGAAACAGCCAACGAGCTACACTGATCTCTGTGACAATCGTGCGACATTGCATTCGCGTCCACTCGTGTAGCAAAACCACAATGCTGGTTCCACGTGGCAAAGCCACGTACTGGAGGCCGTTTTTTCTATTTGGTTTGTGTGTGAGATATACAGAGAGTATTTCAGAGAAAATCACACGTTATTTTCTTTACAAATTCTATTGTTGAAATGGTCTAAACGCAGAGATGCTAGCTGAGACCGAGATACCGTGTGATTGCTACTGGAACCTTCGAGTCGGCGACTCGCGAGGTCTGGAAGCGTGGGGCGACCTGTAGTTGTGGAAAGTAGAGTTTTTAGCTGTGAGAGCGTACCAGCTGGTTCGTTGGCTGGTCAGTGGTATGGGCAGGTCGGGCAGGCAGTCGATAGTGACTCGGCCCTTTGTATTGGCAGCAGGCAGCAGGTATGCGGCTGTCAGGCGCAAGTGGTTGTTAGGAAACGAGACCGCTCATTGCCGCGGGGATGAAGAACACTACCAGGTGAGTTGTCTATGGCCACGCGATGAGCGATTGGGGATCGACAGGAAAACCACCGGGACCGATGTCGAGACGGATTTCGAGATATACGCGGTCGCCCATGCTTTCGCCGACAAGGTCACCTGTTTCGACGCTCTCTCCCCGGGAGACCTGGAGTTTGGTCAGTGTGCCCAGTATCGAGGTGTAGTCGCCGTGATCGATGATGGCGACATGACCCAGTCCGCGGGCGAGCCCCACGTAAAGCACCTCGCCCGCAGCCACGGCCCGCGCGTTGCGGCCCGGCCGGCTGGATAACCAGATGCCGCGGCGACTCAGGCGGGCCCGACTCCGGGCGTGCCGGTACACTCCGAATGGTTCGACGACGCGGCTCCAAGCCACGGGCAAGCGAAGCGAGCCGGGCTCTGGTACATTGAGCTGACGGGCCCGATTGCGCTCGGCCGCGATTTGTTGCCGGGACGAGCTCACTGCACTCATCTCGTCGTCCAGTAGAGCCAGTTCGGCGAGATCTCGCGCCAGCACGCGACGAACAGCCGAAACGCGGGCTGCGATCTGGCTCCGTTGCTCGGGATCGAACCAAAGTGACTTTACACCGGATCGCAACTGTTTGTAGGCCCCGCGCACACGACGCTGAAGGTCGTTCCGCCGGCTCTGTTGCCTCGCTATCAGGAGATCACGCGTCTTGTCGAGAGTATGCAACTGGTCGTCGAGCCAGGTCTCGACCTGGTCGGCCAGCGGGCTGCCGCCGCCAACCCTCGTCTTTGTCTCTGTAGCCGCCGATTCTCTGGCAGATGCCGATTTCTTGGCGTCGAGCCGAGTTCGGTCGACTGCGGGATGCGCGTTGCTCTGTTGCCGGGGGGTATTCGCCGGGGCCCCGGTGGCGTCGAGCGCCCAACCACCCATGAGGAAAATGCCCGGCAAGACCGCCGCCCACGTGAAGCCGAACGCGGCGTACGCGGATGACCCTGGGTATTTCATCTATTCACGCCATTTCATGATGCCGTACCGCCAGCAGGGCGCCAAAGAGGCCGAGCAGCGCGCCGCAGGCGGCCAGGCAAGCCATGTGCTCCGGCGGCAAGAATACCAATGCCGGCGCCTCATCAAATGCTCGCGCGAGGGTGTCGGCCACGCGAGGGGCACTGAACCGGTAGAGAAGCCACAATCCGACCATGGCGAGAGCGGCCCCGGCGACGCCCTGCACGATGCCCTCGATCAGCAGCGGAAGACGGATAAACATTCGCGATGCGCCGCACAGGGTGGAGATCTCGGCCTCGCGGCGGCGAGAGCGCACACGCGAGCCAATAGCCATGGCCACGAAGTACACACAACCGAGGCCTACGATGGCGAGCAAGAGCCAGCCCGCCCGGCGCACCCCGGAGTGCAAGGCGGCGAGCCGGTCGACCCATTCGCCGGTGAACTCGAGGCTGTGGATCCCGCGAGTGGCCTCGAGTCGCTCGATCAGGGGATGAACCGCCGCAACGTCGCGGATCCCGGCAGCGAAGGTGAGCTCGATCGACGCGGGTACCACGCCCACTTCGAGCTCGCCAACCAGGTCATCTTGACGACTCCCCTGGCCGAGAGTGTCGCGCAGGCGGTCGAACGCAGCCTGTTTATCGACGTAGGTCAGCTGTTCCACTGCGGGCAGTCGAGCCAACGCTGCTGCGATCTCCTCTGCTCGTCCGGCCGGGATGCCGTCGTCGAGATACGCGATCATCTGGGCCCCGCCAAATTGGCCGGTCATCCCTTGTAGATTGCGACCGGCCAGATGCACGAGCCCGACAAGAAGAAATGCGAACGCGATCGCAAGAACGATCCATACTGTATCGCCCGGGGCGCGACGCATGGCGGTCAGCGCCCTAACAATTGCGGAGTTCAACCCGCGCATTGTGCGCATCGCATCCTCTCACTCCGTGTTATCGGCGCCGCACGGCTAAACGCGCAGCGATTTCGGGAAATGCAGCTTCAAAAGGCCCGTTGCCCAGTTCGATCACCTCGCTGGGCAAGTCGTCGCGCAACGTATTCATTACCGGCTGGATGTCGGACCCATGTGTCCTGTCCCGCCGTTTGCGCCTGGGTGCCTCAGTACGTTTGCGGACAAGTCGTCGAAGTGTCTTCATTCCACAGCACCTTCTGCATGGCTATAAATAGGAGAAGAAATAATGTTGTGAGGAGAAATCTCATTACTATCTTCAATGAAGATATCGATCGAATCGTAATCATCTAAATCGTATTCGTCTGAATCGCTGGACTCGCAATGGTCGCCCGCCGAGCTCGCAGCATCGTTGCTGGGCGCTCGAAGTTCTTTTTCGCCATCGGCGATCACCTCGACTGCCCCGGCTTTGAGTTCCAGGTGACTCCAGCCGTGTTCGACGCCAGCGTGGAGTAATCTGTAGTCGTTGGTAGCCACGACAGCAGCAGTACCACGACGCTGCAGGGTTATCAAAATCTCGACAAAACGGTCACAATGGGTTGCATCGAAATACGTGGATGGCTGGTCGGCGACAACCAGGTATGGCTCGCCGACCAGGGCTCGCGCTACAGCGATCCACTGTTTCTGCCCGATCGAAAATCTGCCGACATTGGTGTCGGCATGCTCCGCGAGGCCCACCTGTTCGAGCGCATTCATGGCCCGCTCCTTCACCGTGCCCCTGGCCTCGCCGCGGATCTCGAGAGGCAGCGCCACATTGGCCAGAGCTGAGCGGTCTTCGAGCAGCATGGGCGGTTGCCGCACCACTCCGATGCATTGTCTGAGCAGGGCGATCGACGACCGACGCAGGCGAGCCACATCGCGACCGAACACCGAAACCGTGCCAGAATCGGCCAATTGCGCAGCATATAGCAGACCGAGTAGCGTGCTTTTGCCTGCACCAGTCGGGCCAGAGAGCAGTGCGACTTGGCCCGGCCCGACCGCCAGATCAACTCCATCGAGGACGGCCTGGTTCGGCTCGCCCGGACGGTGCATGCAGACACGACGCAGCTCGATCATCGGGATCAGTCCTACGCCTGACGCAGCACGGGGGCAAAAAAATGGCAGAAAAAGCCCTGCCATCGCCACCGACACGCACTGGCTGTTTGTAGCGGCACATACAGATGCCTGGGCAGCCGGCTATGTCGAACGCTCGCCGCCATGGCGGCTATTTCGTAACACAACCAGAGCTGGGTGTAACCAGGCTGAGGCCAACGACATACAGGGTTTCGTCCTACTTGTAAAATTATTCTGATTTCGATAACTTACAAAACGCTGCACAAGTGGACCAAAGTGGTATAAGGCTACGCTCAAGTCCGGCATCCAAGGAGATCCCATGATCCGCACCCAGGTCCTCGGCATAGGTTCCTACGTCCCCGAGCGAGAGATAAACAACGACGAACTGCGCTTTCTCAACGAGAAGCATGAGGTCTGTGAGCAGCAGCAGATCGACACGAACGATGATTGGATCCAGGCGCGCACAGGGATTCGAGCCCGCCGTTATGTGCCCAGCGATGAATCTGTGGCCAACAGCGATCTCGCTGCGAAGGCGGCGACTAGTGCGCTTGGCAATGCGGACGTTGCACCGAGCGAGGTCGACTGCATCATTTATGCGACTCTATCGCCCGATGTTATGTTTCCGGGTTCGGGAGTGCTCTTGCAGCACAAGTTGGGTATCAACCAGCACGAGTGCGCCTGCTATGACATCCGGCAGCAGTGCAGTGGCTTTGTCTATGGACTGCAGATGGCGGATGCGTTCATTCGCACCGGTATGTACAAGCGTGTCCTGCTGGTCGGCAGCGAGTTGCAGAGTCACTCGCTGGAGTTTGCCACTCGTGGGCGGGATGTGACTGTCATATTTGGCGACGGCGCCGGCGCGTTTTTGCTGGGCCCGAAGGACACCGGCGACGAGCGCGACGGGGTCATATACACTCGATGTCAAGCCGACGGCGCGGGCGCCTGGGAACTCTACCTCAAGTTATTCGAGACCCGCCGGGCGCCGTACTTCAACTACGACGCCAGCGATCCCGAGCAAAACATCGACAAGTACCCGCAGATGCACGGGAAACGCGTATTTTTGCAGGCTGTGCGCAACATGGTCATATCGACCAACACCGCTCTGAAAGAAACCGGTATGAACTGGAACGATATTGACTGGTTCGTGCCGCACCAGGCCAATTTGCGCATCAACCAGAAAGTGGCCGAAGTGGCCGAGATCCCCGACCACAAGGTGCTCAACACGATCGAGTTCTACGGCAACACGACGGCTGCCACCGTACCGCTCACGATCGACCATTGGTACAAAGAGGGCAGGGCGAAGAAAGGCGACATGATCCTCGCGACCGTGTTTGGCTCAGGGTTCACCTGGGGCTCGGCCATTTTTCGCCTCTAGCCCCCGCTAGCCCCCTCTAGCAGAGTTCGGGAAAAATCCCGAACTCTGCTACCATTGTTGGGCAAAGCCCTCCGGCGGACTCCCGCCGGGCGCCCCAGGTGCCCGAAATCGGCCGCTCGCCGCTCTCGGCCGGGGCGCGCGCAGATTCGGGAAAACGTTTTTTCCCGAATGCTGCTAGCCCGCATTATCAAACACACCATTTGCCTTATGGCTGCGGCGTCCAGGTCTGGGCCAGCGCCCATGATCCGGTCTTGGTGCTCAAAACTCTTGTCACGACTGTGAGTCTATCGTCCACTGGGTGCCATGTTTGAGAACCAAGTCGTCGTCATCACGGGCGCTGGACGCGGAATCGGAGCGGCTGCTGCCCGGCTTTTTGCCCAGCATGGAGCCAGCGTCGTGGTCAACGATCTCGATGAAGAGCCAGCGCGAGACGTCGCCGATCAGATCGCATCGGCTGGGGGTCGCGCGCAGGCCATTGCCGGGGACGTGACCGACCCCGGGTTTCCAGCCGCGATCATGCAAGGCGCGGTGGAAGCCTTTGGCAAGATCAATGTACTGGTCAACAACGCCGGCTTCACCTGGGACGGTATGCTGCACAAGATGAGTGACGAGCAGTGGCAGCGCATCGTGGATGTACACGCCACTGCGCCGTTTCGCATGATACGGGCGGTCGCACCGTACATGCGCGACCCGGCCAGGGCCGAACTCGACGCCAATGGTGAGATTCGCGAGCCGCGTTGCATCATCAATGTATCCTCGACGTCCGGATTACACGGCAATATCGGGCAGGCAAACTACGCCACGGGCAAGCTGGGTATCGTCGGACTGACCAAGTCCGTTGCCAAGGAGTGGGGTCGTTTCGCCATCCGCTGCAATGCGGTCGCCTTTGGTCTCATCGACACCCGTTTGACTCAACCCAAAGAGCGCGGTGTTGCGATCAATGTGTCGGGCAGCGACGTCAGCCTCGGTATTCCGGGCAGGCTGCGCGACCGGGTACAACTGGGCATCCCGCTAGGCCGGCCGGCTACTCCCGAGGAAGCCGCCGGCGGTATCTTGCTGCTGGCCTCACCCATGGCCGCTTACATCACCGGTCATACCCTCGAGGTCACTGGCGGAGCCGGAATATGACAACCGACACGATTATTTCGGCAGACTCGCATATGGTCGAGCCGCCTGACTTATGGCTCGAACGACTGGACAAGAAATTCCGCGATCGGGCGCCACGAGTTTTCTTCGAAAAGGACAAAGAGGCGTGGTTTTTCGGCAATAGCGAACTGCCGCCGTTTCCGTGTGCGAGCTTGTATGCCGCCGGCAAAACCCCCGAGGAGTATGTCGAGCATCAAAAAGCCGGATTCGAGGCTGCGCGCGAGGGTGGCTGGGACCCGGCCGAGCGGATCAAGGACATGGAGATGGACGGGGTTAGCGGCGAAGTTCTGTACACCAGCCTGGGCTGCACTCTTTTCTGGCTCGAGGACGCTGCGCTGCAAGAAGCCTGTTTTCGCGTCTACAACGACTGGTTGGCCGAGTTTGTCAGCCATGCGCCCGAGCGTTTTGCCGGCCTTGCGCTGATTTCGATGTGGAATGTGGACAACGCGGTGAAGGAACTGGAACGCAGCCGCAAACGAGGGCTAAAGGGCGCCATGGTCTGGTCTTCCCCGCCCGCCGGGCGGGCATTTGCTGCCGCCGAGTACGATCGCTTCTGGTCCGCGGCTGAGGATCTGGCCATGCCGATCAGTTTGCACATCATCACCGGACGCCGCGAGAGCGCACTTCTAGCCGACCACAGTATGACGATCTACCAGCGTCGTATGGGACTTCTCGCCGAGATCCAGCGCTCTCTCACCGACATTCTGTTCTCGGGTCTTCTCGAGCGATTTAGCCGGCTCAAGCTGGTCTCAGCCGAGAACGATATCGGGTGGATCGCGTATTTTCTCCAGCGCGCCGATAAGTTTTATCACCGCATGCGTTACACCCACCCGACCGAACTCACCATGGCGCCCAGCGAGTACTTCAAGCGGCAGGTCTTCGCCACCTTCATGACCGACCCGGTCGGCACGATGATTCTCGATCATCTCGGCGCCAACAACTTCCTGTGGTCGAGTGACTATCCGCACCAGGCGTCGACCTGGCCCAATTCGAGAGACATCATCGCCAGAGATTTTGCCAACGTGCCCGCAGAGACCAAACAGAAAATCGTCCACGACAACTGCGCGACGCTCTATGGTTTCACGGTCTGAACCCGAAGCATCACTGTTCTCTTGTCTACTCGGCGTTCTTCCCAGTACTTTGATGGGCGATTTCGGGGTCCTCGCTCCATCTGATACCGATCGAAAAGACCGTCGCCTGGGTGCTTTGCCCGGCGCCTGACCTGATCGGCACACGCAACCTCGCGACGATGCCGTGGTGAATCATGCAGGCTAGTGCTACCGTCTAGCCTCAGTTGAGTTCATGGACAACTACGCGTGAGAAACGAGTAATAGAAATCACGGGCCTCAGTGGCCGATAAACAGTATATGTACGAGCGAGACATATTGTTCTGCGCAGAGGCTCTGTCCTTTCGATACAGGCCAACGTTTCGTCAGCTATCGGATTTGCGCATTTACCTGTGTCCGGGGGCCGAAATACCCTGTATGGCTTCGAGGTAAGCTCGAGACAGGACCGGCGAAGGAGGAATCGATGCCTTACCTGCAGCGCCTTCACGTTCATGAGCACTACAAGCTGCCCGACTTCTCGATCGATCTGGACTCATCGGATGGTCAGAGCGTGGTGCATCTGATCTTGACCGGTCCAAATGGCGCCGGCAAGACGACCATTGTCGAACGACTGGCCTTCGAGGTCGCGGCTCAGCAAGAGCCGGACGAAGCCGTGATGGGAGGGAGAGAACGCGGTTTTCGTGTCCTTACTGATTGGACAGCGGGGGATGTAGCCGCCGAGTACAGGGCTGGTTCCTTTGTCGCAGCGTATCTTGCTGCAGGCCGTTTGCTCGACTCGTCGCAGCCGAGTGGCCCCACCAATCTGCAGTTGCGCAACGAGATCGCGACCAGGGGAGTAGCGGTGGCATTTCTTCAATACCTGGTCAACCAGCAAGTGCAGGCCCGTCTGGCCCAACACGACGCCCCGGAAGAAGCGCAGCGCATCCTGGCCTGGTTTGACGAGTTCGAGGCCGGATTCGCGGAACTCATGGGTATTGCAGGTCTCAAGCACGAGTTTCTGCGCAAAACATTTGATATGCAGTTTCGCGAGCCGGGCGGAGTGGCCTACAATTTCCAACAACTGGCAGCTGGCGCATCATCTATTTTGCGCATTCTCGCCGAGCTGATTCTGCGTACTGATGCTGCTGGCGTGCCGCGTGACTCCGACGAGCTGTCCGGTGTTGTCATCATCGACGAACCCGATGGTCACCTCCATCCTGCATTGCAGGAGCGCATCTTGCCATTCTTGACCCGACTCTTTCCCAACCTGCAGTTTGTCGTGGCCACCCATTCACCAGCGATCATCTGTAGCGTCGAAAACGCAGTGGTCGTGGATCTGACCCGGCCCGACCGCCCTATTTCCAGTGCGGAACTGCGCGGTACCCCATATGGACAGCTCATGACATCGCACTTTGGGATAGAGACTGACATCGATCTGGCGTCGACGGAGCAGCTCCGCCGGTTACAGGTACTTCGCGACAAAAAAACCCTCGACGAGGCGGAGAGAAGCGAACTCGAAGGATTGGCTCGATCGCTGCAAAAAACCTCTCATATCCTGGCGTTAGAGGTGTGGAATCAGCTGCTTTCGGAACAGATCGACAACTCAGACGACGCCGAGGTCACAGAATGATCCGCGTGACCCGCTCGCCTGAGCCACCGCAGAGTCTGCGCACGACTCGCTCATACAGTGGAAAAGACGTCCGCGATCGACTTGATCGCGACTTTTTCGGCAAATGTTATCTGTGCGAGGGAGCGACCGGGGGCAACTTTCAGATCGATCATTTACGACCGAAGGAGTCCTTTCCGGACCTGGTGCAGGATTGGGCCAATCTCTTTCCGGCCCATGGTGACAGTTGCAATCAGCGCCGCATCCAATGGGGAAAACGGGGCG
This sequence comes from Pseudomonadota bacterium, assembly GCA_022360315.1. GTDB lineage: Bacteria > Myxococcota_A > Polyangia > Haliangiales > Haliangiaceae > JAKSDA01. The sequence goes on along the minus strand of JAKSDA010000065.1, from coordinate 88,204 downwards.
TTTCTGGTCCCCAGGGCCGGCTGCGCAACTGGCCCGAAGGCGGACTGCTCGACTGCACTCGAGACGATATCGAGGCCCGGTTGCTCCAGTGGTTCGAGATCGCGATAAACGACATCCAGGTCCATTTCGAACCGCGTGTGGCGAGCGATACCCCGGCCCGCAACACCGCCGAAGAGCTGGATTATATTCACAACGACGACTCGAAGAGCGGGGCTCGCGTCATCCGCAATGCCATCAGGTACCAGTTCGATATTGTCCAGCGCAAACTCAATGAGGTCATGCGAGCTCACATCGACGGGAGACAGGACGATTTCATACGCGCGTCGGCTCAATTCAAAAATCTGGTGGCAAAAAAAGCGCCTTACAGCGCGTTGATTCGCGCAGCGATACACGAACAAATTCCCGACAAACTGCGCCATTGGCTCGGTTTTATCTGAGCCGAGTTGGCTCGGGTTGTTCACTCCGACGCCTGCTGCCTTTTTATTGCCGATTCGCTTGTGGCACAGAGCGCAGGAGATCGGCGATCTCTGCGTGGCCGTGTCGCTCGGCGTCGTCGAGTGGCGAGCCGCCCCAGCGATCTGTCACGTTGATCGGTGCTCCACATTCGATGAGGTACGCGACGACATCGCGGTGTCCTTCGGAAGCGGCGAGGTGAAGCGGTGTACGGCCGTCGTAGTCGCCGAGTGACGGATCCGCACCATTGTCGACCAGGCGGCGCAACGCGGCCAGGTTACCTTCACCAGCCATGCGGCACATCGTGCTCACTGCGTCCTCTGAGCGCAGGACAGCGCCGTGCTCGGTGAGCAACTGAGCAATGGCGTCATGGGTGTGGCGGATCGCGTCCTGCAGGGGAGTACCGCCCCAGCGATCGATGACGTTGACCCGGGCGCCGCGGTTCAGCAGATACGCGACCACGTCGAGACGGCCTTCAGCAGCCGCCAGATGAAGCGCTGTGCGGCCGTCGTAGTCGGCTGCGTTGAGATCTGCGCCTCCATCGACCATGCGCCGGATGGCGTCGAGGTCGCCCAATCCTCCAGCCGAGCACATGAGCACAGGATAGAGAGCGCGTTCGATCTCGTCCTTTTCTTGTTGGGTAGTTGCAGCCAGTACTTTGGCCACTGAGTTGACAAAGGCCTTTTCACGAAAACTGAATCGAGTCGACGAGCCCCGTGAGGTCAGCTCGCCGCGCAGGTTGGTTTCCATGAGTTGTCGAATGCGGGCCTCGTCGAACCCTTTTGACAGGAGATAGGCCAGCTTGGTGAGCGCGGCTTCCGGGGTCATATCACCGCCACTGGTGACCCCAGCCTCGGCGAGCGCGGCCCCGGTTGCGTAATCGGCCGCCACCGCACCGCGGTGGCACTGCGTCGTATTGACGATGACGACCCCGCGCTCAGTCGCCTCGCGCAGGGCGCGCAAAAAGTCCACACGCTGATCAGGAGCGTTGCCAGCGCCATAGGTTTCGAGCACGACTCCCTGGACTGGCGGCCTGAGAAAATTGTCGAGGATGGACTTGGTGATGCCGGGAAAGAGGCGCAGCGTGGCAACGTTGCTGTTGGTGATGGGGGCGACCCGCAGTCGTTCTCCGGTCGGAGATAGGACGTGCTCCCAGCGGACGCTGATGTCGATGCCCACCTTGGCCAGGGGGGCAAAATTGCCCGAGTCGAACGCATCGAGGCCGGATGCGTCGAGTTTTTGGGCACGGTTGCCGCGCAGGAGCTTGCTGCGGAAATACAGACAGACTTCGGGGATGTCGTAGTGACCGGCCAGAATGAGCGCATCGAGCAGGTTATCGCCTCCGTCGTTGCGCACCTGCGATAGCGGGATCTGCGATCCGGTGACGATCACGGTTTTGTCGAGTTCCTCGAGCATGAACGACAACGCCGACGCGGTGTAGGCCATGGTGTCGGTGCCGTGCAGGACCAGGAATGCGTCGTATTCATCGTAATGCCCCTCGATATCGCGGGCGATGCGGACCCAGTGGTCCATGCCCATATTCGACGAGTCCAGGAGCGGGTTGTACTCCTTGATCTCGTAGCGGATACGCCGGCCGTAGCGCGACGGGGGAGTCACTCCCGGCGGCATGTCCGGGTCTTGAAACGCCGGCAGAGAACGCACGATACGCTCGAGAAATCCGGGTACGGGCCGATAGCCCCGCGGGCCCTTTATCATGCCGATGGTGCCCCCGGTATAGAGGATCAAAACGTTGCGGAGCTGTTCGTCCATGCTCTCCCCTTGGTACTGCACGGGGTATTCTTGCACAGTCAGGCGAATATTTTGCCTCGACATGGGTAATGCGCGTCCTGGACCCGCGAGTGGCCAAAGAAGCGCTGATCGGCATGGTCTATCGACTTGCCGGACGGGGCTGATGTCGCTAGTCTCGCCAGGTGAAACGTTTACACAGACCTGATCTCTACGGCTGGTCCGAATTCAATCCCGATCGCAATATCGATTTTCACAGTGTGTTGTGGGTGCGTCAGGGTGGCAATATTGCCATCGATCCCCTGGCCCTCTCCGATCACGATCGCGATCATCTCGCTCAGCTCGGCGATCCGATCATGATTATCATCACTAACTCCGATCACGTGCGCAACGCCAAAAAGCTAGCTGAGAGTACCGGAGCCGTGCTGTGCGGGCCGGCCGGCGAGCGCGACAGTTTCCCGATCCCGTGCGCCCGGTGGCTGGCCGACGGCGACGAGATCGTTCCGGGGCTGCGTGCTCTCGCTCTGGATGGGTCCAAGACGTCGGGCGAACTCGCCCTGATTCTCGAAGAGACCACGCTCATCACCGGAGATCTAGTCCGAGCTCACGAGGGCGGGCGACTATGCCTCTTGCCTGACGCCAAGTTGACAGACAAGTCGGCAGCTGTGGCATCGGCAAAACGGCTCGCCGCGCTATCGGGCATCAGCGCTGTTTTGCCCGGTGACGGCTGGCCGATCTTCCGCCACGGCAGCTCCGCTCTGGCCGAACTGGTCGGCTAACCCAAATTCCGCAGTTCAGGGGTTCAAGCAGAATTTACGGGTTCTTCGCCGGAGGGTTGCACTACATCAGGCCATGGCAGTAGGCCAGACAAACCAACCGGAATACGAGCCGAGACTGTATTGCAATCAGCGGTCGCGAGAGCTGAAAAATTCCGCACCTGGATGACAAGCGAGCTGGTTAGCGTCGCAACGACGTTGCCACCCCTGCTCGAAGAGGGGCATCAGTGCGCACGGCTGCGCCACAGCCAGCGGAACACCAGTACGTGCCCCATCAGCGCCGGCGCCACGCACATGGGCAGGATCCACCCGTAGGGGAAATGGAACACCAAGAGCACCGCCGGGTCGTTCATGAACACCCGAAACGGAAACGGGCTGGACAGGATGGCGATGCCGGCCACGTTGACCAGCAGCCCAAAGCCCACCAGATTGAACGCCCATACCGCCGCCCGCGATACCCCACGCCGCCATAGCCACAGCCCGACTACGAGCCCGAGGATCCCGGTGACGATGTCGAGGTTGAACCCGGAATAGGTCATCTGTACCGGGAGCACGCCCTCGACGTACCAGCGGTGCAAGACCAGCTCGAGCGGCAGCCGAAAGGCATGAAAGCCGACCAGGGCCGCGATGGGCAGCCCATCGACCCAGCGAGCGCCCACCCGTGAGAGGGCCAGAACGATCACCGCCAGGTTGCACCCTCCCATAAACAGCATGGCGCGCGGCGGCAGCCCCGGAGCCTCGAGCACCCCCGAGGCCGAGACCGCCCCGGTGGCGGCCATCCATAACAGCAGGGCGGCCGCGGTCCCGAAGGACCAGCGACGCGTCTGCTCAGGCGCCTCGCCCAGGCCACGACCCGCCGCATGGGTCCCCCACACCACCATGACCGCCACGGCCGCCACCACAAGCACGAAGGCGACTGTGGAGAACGAGGACGGCATGGCCATGGGCGGGACGGACATCGACGGCTCCGGGTGACGAGTCGATCGGATGCTATCAGAAAGTAAAGTTTGTGCTATCAAGAACTATATTCGATAGCATACTCCGGTATGTTCACCGCCTGCGGCGGTACTCCTGGGCACAGCAACATATACGGTGAGGGCCGCCTGGACGCCTTCGAGGCGGTCGAGCAGGCACCCGCGGAGCCGGTCGGATTTCTGGCCGCTCGCTCCAGCAAGCACGGACGAAAACGGATAGTACCGTTTTGCCAGCGTGCCCGAAGGGCAGTATCAACTGGAAGAGAACACAATGGATCGCTGCTTTGCCATTCACGTCCAGGATTTGACCATCGATGGCGACGAGCAACTCGATTTCGAGATTCCGCACATCAAGCGCACCGGGAAGACCTCGACCGGTCTGTGCTCGACGCGCAGGTGAATGAACAAAAAATCGTCGATTTTTCGCTTTAACCTGACCCACGGCAAGGTCGAACCATTCCAGGAGCCGACCTGCCCAGACAGCAGGACACCAATGACGATCAGCTGCCGAACCATTGGCCCGAAACGGATTGCGGCGCTACAGCTTTGAGGTGATGCAGCACGACGACTGTGGGGGAGAACTCCGGCCAGCTCATGGCTGTAACCGAGAACCTGCTTGCCAACCGCTAGCGGCCCGCTCTACCCTTCGCCAAACGTTGCGACAGTTCCTCGGGAATTCCCTTTAATAAGGTGATTCATATGCTGCCAAAGTTGATTAAGACTGCGCTAGAGAGCAATTCTCTCGCCCACGACACCAATGTTGACGTAGAACGCAACGCGGCCATCGATCTGCTGATCAATACTTTTGCAGGGCAGATGCTCTCGTGTGACGAGGGGCCAGCGCCGCGGTTTTGTGTACTGACGAGCCCACAAGACCTGGCCGAGCTCGACGCGTTTCGCCGGCGCCAATACCAGCGCTTGCTACCCTATATGTTGCCCACCCTCGAGCGGGACCGCCAGGAGGGCTACGATGAGCGCTCGTGGGTGTTTGCCGCCCGGTACAATGGACAGATCATTGCTACTGCGCGGATGACGCCGCACCCGTTTGAGTCCATGGATCACGTCGCGCCCGCGGCGATGCATTCGTTCATAGGAGAAGACTTGCAGCATACCTATGTCGAATACAGTCGGGTGGTGGTATCGCCAGATATTACAGTACATGGCCTGATGGCCGGGATGCTCACCTATGCTGGTCTACGCATGCTCACGACAACCAGCTACCGCAAGTACTTTGGTTACGCGTCAGCGCGGGTAGCGCCCAAGTTCCAGCAGTTCGGCGTCGACACCGCCGACTTCCAGTTCACGATTCCCAGTCGAGGGGACCATGTCTATACCCTGGTGAAAGGCGATTTCCTGCACGGGTTTCAACTGCTCGTCCATCGCTTCACGAAAGGCACTCGGCAACGCCAGCGCGAACAAACGCAGCAGGGCCCGACCGAGGCATTTGTCGATATGCCCATCGGCATGGCGTAACATCTACCCCCAACACACCGTCATCGTCGTATCGCGTCAGCGTGTCGCCAAACAGAGATATCATTAAATCGCGTACCCATAAATCACAAATCGCGTACCCATACATCATGCTGAAATCGATTCAGGCATCTCCATATCCCTGGCACTACACTCTGGTATGGTTCTTATATTATTTCCGGCCATCAATCCGTAACCATACCGGGATGAGCACGTTACCACGCAGGTATAGACGACCGAGGGTGCCAGACCAGCCGCTGGTCAAGCTGTGTGCTATCGGTGACATCATGGTCATGCAACGCGATAGAGTGCCCCGCCTCGACCCGTTGCTGCGGACCCTGTTTGCCGACGCGGATATCATCGTCGGCTGTTGTGAAGCCACGGTTGCCCGCACCAATGCCAAGGCGGACGCCGAATACACCGTCGTGGGGAAGAAATCATTCATTTACAACATGCCCGAGGAGTTCTTGCGGGGAGTCATTGCCGAGAGCTCGGCGGCCCCGGAGAAATGGTATCTGGCCCTGGCGAACAATCACGCCGGTGATGATGGGCCAGACAGTGCCTACGCCACGGTCCGGCATATGCGAAACATTGGTGTCCATCCCATAGGGTACCGTGGGGCCGACGCAGAGCCGATAACGCAGGCGACTGCCAAGGGGCTGCAGATCGGTATTGCGTCGTGGACGCATTGGCTCAATCAGGACGTACTGCGGCCGCAAGCGCAGGTCTGGAAGACGGCAGACATCGCCAGTCTGTCGTTGGCCGGCCGCAAGCGCGACTTGGGCCTCGATTGCCTGGTCGGGGCAGCGCATTGGGAGTATGAGTGGCAGCATTTCCCACGCCGGGCTACTCGACAATCGGCGGCCGACCTGGCCAGAGATGGCTTTGATGTCATCTTGGGCTCGCATCCCCACGTCTTGCAGCCCTTCGAATGGCATGGGGATACTCTGTGTGCCTACAGTCTGGGCAATTTCTGCAGCGGTTTCGGCAAATCCTACGCGGCCCGAATGGCGCCCGTCCTGGTCGTCGAGTTGGGGACACGAGGGCCCCATCGCGGCAAAGTTGTCGGCTATGAGCTGCACCTGTTCGCGCAAGTTGACGCTGGCGACGACGTCGCCATTGTACCCATGGATCGCGCTCCACTGCCGCTACGCGCCAAGCTCACCCGACGCGCCGAGCGGGTTATGGCACCCGAAGCGGCATCTACTACTGCCGGGGCCGGCCCGGGCCCAGGGTCCATGACGGCGACCGCGTCTACCGGTTGAGCGGTGGATTCGCCGTGATCGACCGATTTCATCTCCGCTTACCTAGCGGTGCTACCCTCGCGAGGACACGACAATGACTAAGACAATCAATCCCGAATTCCGCACCAAAGTAGATCGCCTGCTCGATGAACTGATCGTCAAGACCTACGAGAATGCGCCCATAGCTCGGTATCTTCTCAGCTCTTCGCAAGTCGATAAAGAGCTCTTTATCCGGCATACGTTCGAGACCATCCTGCGCATCAGATTGGCGCGCATCGCCGATAGCAAGGCGATCAACCTGTTCACCAAGTCAGATCCGGTCGCCGCGCAAAAGTGGGCCAAGTACATGGAGGAGGAGATGCTGCACGATCGGCTGTTTCTCAAGGATCTGCACAATATGGGCGTTGAGGACGAAGCCAGCGTATACGAGACTGAACCGTTTCTGGCCACCAAGCTCTTGCAGGGCTACCTATACTACACTCTCGATACCGAAGGGCCGCGCGGGCTCATCTGCAAGTCGTACTTTGTCGAATATACGACTCGCAAGACGCAGATGCAGTGGAACGACAATATCCAGAAGTCCCTGGGGGAGAAGGCCGTCAAGGGCGCGGTCGCTCACGCGAACTACGATGTCGATGAGGACCACTCCACCGACGTGTGGAATGTCTTGATGTCGATGGTCTCGAGTCCCGAAGAGGAGGCGCGAGTCCTCTATCACCTAAACGTCTACTACGGTCTGTTCTGTGCCTACTTCACCGAGCTCGCCAGCACGACTAGGGGCAAGGTAGCCGAGCTTGGCGAAGTCACAAAGGACACGGTAGCCGCTGCAGTGCAGGGGGTTACGACCCCACCCGCGGCCTGAGCAGCGGGCCAAGCTGGCGACCCAAACAAATTCACCGCGTCGGGCGGCGTCATGTAGAAAGGTCTGAGCCATCGATACCACACCGATATCGGCCGATTTTTCGGCAATACGCATCTGGTTTCGACGCGGTATTTTTGTTTTGATGCTGAGCCTTTTCGCAGTGGTTGCTGCGGTGCTGCTGCGCACCGCGCTGGTCGCGCCACCTCTCTTTGCCGTTTCGGATGACCTTCCGGCCAGGCAACAGGCATCGGCCGTGCCCGTTTTACCGTCCATTGACGAGGCGGCCCGGCGGCTGTCCCGAGCGATTACCTTTCGCACCGTGACCCAAGAGGATAGGGCTATCGCGCCGGAGCCGTTTCGCGCCTTGCGCGACTTCCTGCGCGAGTCGTTCCCTCGGGTGCACGGTGGCCTGCAGCGAGAGATCGTCGGCGAGCACAGCTTGTTATTTGTGTGGCCGGGCAGCGACTCGACGCTCAAGCCAGCGCTCCTCTTGGCGCACATGGACGTGGTTCCGGCCGATGCCGACAATTGGACCCGGCCGCCGTTCTCCGGGGCAATTGCCGATGGCTTTATCTGGGGCCGGGGAGCTCTGGACAATAAAGTCTCGGTTCTGGCCATTCTCGAGGCCGCGGAAGCCCTATTGGCGGCGGGCTTTCAACCCCGGCGCAGCCTCTACTTCGCGTTTGGTCACGATGAGGAGATTGGCGGCAACGACGGAGCCAGGCGGATGGCCGAGCTGCTCGCCGAGCGGGGGCTACGCTTTGAGTTGGTCTTAGAGGAGGGGATGGTCATCACCGAGGGTGTGGTGGCCGGCATCTCATCGCCGCTGGCCGCCGTCGGTGTGGCCGAGAAGGGCTACCTCACTGTCAAGCTCAGCGCGCGTTCGCCTGGTGGACACTCATCGATGCCGCCGCGGCACACGGCGGTCAGCTTGCTCAGTACTGCCGTTGCGGCGCTGCATCGCCATCCACTGCCAGGCCAGCTAGACGGCGCAGCCCGCGACATGCTGGCCGCCGTGGCTCGGGAGATGCCGTTCATGCAGCGCATGGCCATCGCCAACCTGTGGCTCATGTCGCCGCTGGTGGAGCGTATGCTGGCTCGGTCTCCAGCCACCGACGCGTTGATACGCACTACCACGGCAGCCACCATGATATCTGGCGGCAGCAAAGAGAATGTGCTGCCCGACCATGCCTTTGCCACGGTGAATTTTCGAATCAAGCCCGGAGACACCCGGGACCGAGTGCTGACCCACGTACGCGAGGTCATCGCCGACGAGCGGATCAAAATCGCGGTCTTGACCGGTCTACCCGCCTCTCCGGTTGTGGGCGTCAATTCCCCTGCGTTTCAGCTCCTGGGGCGGACGATCCGCCAGGTTTTTCCCGACGTGCTCATTGCTCCGGGGCTGGTTCCAGTTACGACCGACTCCAAGCACTACCGAGCCCTCTCCGAGGGCATTCTTCGCTTTGTTCCCATGCGCATGGGCCCGGCCGATCTGCGGCGCTTGCACGGAGTGGACGAACGCATCGGCGTGACGAACTACGGCGAGATCATCCAGTTCTACGTACAACTCATGCACAATTTGAACTGAGCTGGACAATAAGGCGGGATGAACACTGTAATACTTGGAACCGTCGCGACCTACTGCTGCCGTTACCGTCCGCCGAAGTAGTAATCCGCCCCGCGGGTGGGCAACCACGGTGAGCGACCGTCGCGCAAATACGAATCCATAGCTCGCGCTGCTTCGCGGCCCTCGGCAATGGCCCAGACGATCAAACTCTGGCCGCGGTGGGCGTCGCCTGCACAATACACGCCCGACACATTGGTAGCGTAGTGCTGGTCGGTGTGCACGTTGCCGCGCTGGTCGAGTTTGACACCGAGCTGCTGGCTCAGCGCATCGGCCTCGGGCCCGATATAGCCCATCGCCAGGATCAGCAGATCGACCGCGAGTTCGACCTCCTCGCCGGGCTTTTCGGTAATTGTCAGACCGCCCGATGGCTTCGGCGCCACGTCGATGCGCACCGCCTGGAGCGCGGTCAGTTTGCCCCCCGAGCCGGTGAGCTTCTTGGTGAGCAACGCAAAATCGCGCTCGCCACCCTCTTCCTGGCTGCTCGACGTGCGAAAGATCAGCGGCCACTGCGGCCATGGATTGTTCCCGTCGCGACCCCGGGACGGCATGGGCAATAGTTCGATCTGATGAACCCGGGCCGCGCCCTGGCGCAGCGATGTGCCGAGGCAGTCCGAACCGGTATCGCCGCCACCGAGAATGATCACCTGCTTGCCCCGTGCGTCGAGCCAGGAAGGATCGGCGCCGTTGCCGCTGCCACTCCCATCGCCAGCATTGATCCGATTCTGCCGGGTGAGAAAATCCATGGCAAATACCACACCGTGAAGGTCGCGGCCGGGAACTTGTAGATCGCGCGGCCGGCGCGAACCAACCGCAATGAGCAGGGCGTCGTTTTGCTCTCTCAGCTCGTCCCACCCCACGTCGTCGCCAACCGCGACCCCGGTTTGAAACTCGATCCCCTCCTTTTCCATGACTTCGATCCGGCGATCGATCACCCACTTTTCCATCTTAAAATCCGGGATGCCATAGCGCAGCAAACCGCCCAGGCGATCGGCGGCCTCGTATACGGTTACCGCGTGTCCGATCGAGTTAAGCTGTGCCGCTGCAGCCAATCCGGCCGGTCCGCTGCCCACCACGGCAACTCGCTTGCCCGTGCGCTCGGCCGGCGGCTCGGCCACCACCCAGCCCTCGGCAAATGCACGCTCGATGATCTCTTTTTCGATCTGCTCGATGGTCACCGCGTCGGCGTTGATCGCGAGCACACACGCAGCCTCGCACGGCGCCGGACACAACCGGCCAGTGAACTCGGGAAAATTGTTGGTGCTGGCCAGACGAACGTGGGCATCGCGCCAGCGATCGCGATAGACCAGGTCGTTCCAGTCCGGTATCTGATTGCCAAGCGGGCAGCCCTGCTGGCAAAACGGCACCCCGCAGTCCATACAGCGGCCGCCCTGGCGCTGGGACTCCTCGATCTCTTGGGGCACATAAAACTCGTTCCAGTCGGTCAGCCGATCGGCAACGTCTCGCCGCTTGGGCAGTTTGCGTGGCCATTCGGTGAATCCTGTGACTTTTCCCATTACAGCGCTCCTCGTTCTGCCGCAGTAGCCAACCCGGCCTCGTCGGCGCCCTCGAATACCGCAAGTCGCGCTCCAGACAGATTTCTGCGCAGTGCAGCTCGTTGGGCGGCGAGCACACGCTTGTAGTCGATCGGCATGATCTTTACAAAGTACGGCAGCATGTTGTCCCAGTTTTCCAGAATGCGCGCGCCGACCTCGCTGTCGGTGAATCGAACGTGATCGGCGATCATGCCCTGGAGCAGCCAGATATCGGAATCCTGGACCAACAGCTCGAGCTCGACCATCGTGGTATTGCAGCGCTGGCGAAATTGGTGCTCGCGGTCGAACACAAACGCGTTGCCGCCGCTCATACCCGCGGCGAAATTGCGCCCGGTCGGACCGAGGACAGCGACCACGCCGCCGGTCATGTATTCACACCCGTGATCGCCCACGCCCTCGACCACAGCGCGCGCACCACTGTTGCGCACGGCAAAGCGCTCGCCGGCAATGCCGCGGGCGAATAACTCGCCGCTCGTCGCACCGTAAAGAACCGTATTGCCGATAATGATGTTTTTCTCGGCGACAAACCGGCTGCCCTCAGGAGGCTTGACAATGATGCGGCCTCCCGACAAGCCTTTGCCCAAATAGTCATTGGTATCACCGGCCAGCTCGAGAGTGACCCCGGCGGCCAAAAACGCGCCAAAGCTCTGCCCGGCCGAGCCGGTAAAACGCACGTGGATGGTATCGTCGGCAAGACCGTGCGGTCCGTGCTTCTGCGCGATGACGCCGCTCAACATGGCACCGACTGTGCGGTCGGTGTTCTTGATCGGCAGATCGAGCGTGACCCGGCGCTGGCGGTTCAAACTGCGCTCGGTCGCGGCAATGAGCCGGCGGTCGAGATGGTCGGTCAGGTCCCATGGCTCGGCCTCGATACAGCGGCGCGGCCACTCAGCTGGTGCGTCGGACGGGTGGAGGATCGCGCTTAAATCCAGTTTTTTGGCCTTCCAGTGAACGACGTCGCGCACCCGCAAACGGTCGACCCGTCCGATCATGTCGTCGAATTTGCGAAAGCCCAACTCGGCCATGTAGCGGCGGATCTCTTCGGCGACCAGAAAGAAGAAGTTGACCACGTGGTCGGGTTTGCCGTGGAACCGCTTGCGCAACTCGCGGTCCTGGGTGGCGATGCCGACCGAGCAGGTATTGAGGTGACATTTGCGCAGCATGATGCAACCCACGCTGATCAGCGCTGCTGTGGCCATGCCAAATTCTTCTCCACCGAGCAGCGCAGCAACCACCACATCGCGACCGGTGCGCATGCCGCCGTCTACCTGGACGCGAATACGCCCGCGCAGGCGGTTGTGGACCAGCACCTGCTGGGTTTCGGCCAGGCCGAGTTCCCACGGCAGGCCGGCATGCTTGATGCTCGAGATCGGCGAGGCACCGGTACCGCCCGAGTAACCGGCGATCACCACACACCCGGCGCGCGATTTGGCAACCCCGACCGCAACCGTACCCACGCCAACTTCGCTGACCAGTTTAACGCTCACCCGGCTGGCTGGATTGACCGTCTGCAGGTCGTAGATCAGCTGGGCGAGATCTTCAATCGAGTAGATATCGTGGTGGGGCGGCGGCGAGATCAGAGTCACCCCGGGAGTCGAATGGCGTACTTTGGCAATGCGCTGGTCGACTTTGTGGCCGGGCAGCTGCCCACCCTCACCGGGTTTGGCACCCTGGGCGATTTTGATCTGCAGATCATCGGCATTGATCAAGTAATGCGCCGTCACGCCAAAACGGCCCGAGGCGACCTGTTTGATGGAACTGCGGCGCAGATCGCCATTTTCGTCCACCACGTAGCGGTGCTCCTCCTCGCCGCCCTCGCCGCTGTTGGAGCGTCCGCCGATTCGATTCATCGCGATGGCCAGAGTCTCGTGAGCTTCAGCGCTGATCGATCCGAACGACATGGCACCGGTCACAAATCGCTTGACGATCTCGCTGGCCGGCTCGACCTGATCGAGTGGCACCGGCTCGATACCGTCCGTGTCCAGCTCGAGCAGACCGCGCAAGGTGACCAGCTGGTCGTCTTCATTCGAGGCCAGCTCGACATATTCGGCATAGATCGCGGGGTCGTTGTGGGATACCGCGGCCTGCAACTTGGCAATGGTCGCGGGGTTCCATTTGTGCAGCTCACCGCGCCGCCGCCATTGATATTGGCCACCCACCGGCAGGGTATCGACAATGGCCGCTGCCCCGCGGCCAAAGGCGCGGTCGTGTCGCTCGAGTGCCTCGCGCCCGAGCTCTTCTATTCCCACCCCTTCGATCCGCGACGGGGTGCCGGCAAAGTGGGCTTCGATCAGCCCGCGATCGATCCCGACCGCCTCGAAGATCTGCGCGCCGCCATAGGACTGCAGGGTCGAAATGCCCATTTTTGACATGACCTTGAGCAGACCGCCGTTGATGGCCTGGATGTAGCGCCGCTTGGCTTCCCATATGTCGGCAGCGTCGCGCGCAACCGAAAGACTCACCGGCTGGTCTAGCAGGCTGAGCCGGTCCGTAGCCGCCAATTCCTTGACCGTGTCGAGGGCGAGATACGGATTGACCGCAGCCGCACCGTAGCCGAGAAGCAGGGCAAAGTCGTGCACCTCGCGCGCTTCGCCGGTCTCGATGATGAGCCCGGCCTGCATGCGAGTGCCTACCCGGATCAGGTGCTGGTGCACAGCGCTGACAGCGAGTAGCGATGGAATCGCCACGTGGTCGGCGTCGACCCCGCGATCGCTGAGGATGAGCACGTTGTAGCCGTCGTCGATGCTCTCGGCCGCTTCGGCACAGAGCCGCTCGAGCGCGCGGCCCAGGCCGCTCCCGTCCTCGCCGACCGGGTATAAGAGGGACAGCCGCCGGGGCTCGAATGCACCTTCGTGTACAGCCAGAATTTTGGCCAATTTTTCATTGGTCAGCACCGGTCCGTCCATGCGCAGGCGGTGACAGTGCTCCGGCGATTCTTCGAACGTATTGCCAGATGGTCCGATCGAGGTCTCCAGAGTCATGACCATGGCCTCGCGGATGGGGTCGATAGCCGGGTTGGTGACCTGAGCGAACAATTGATGGAAGTAGTTGAATAGGGTTGGCGCCCGGTCGCTGAGCACAGCCAGAGGAGTGTCGCATCCCATCGAGCCGACCGGCTCCTTGCCGGTTTCGGCCATGGGTCCGATCAGGATCCGCTCATCTTCGTCGGTGTATCCAAATGCCCGTTGTAGCGTTTTCAGCTCCGCGCCGACCAGACGTGGCGGGCCATCGACATCGGGAAAGGGTGGATTGTTGTAGCCGGTGTACTGGTCGGGGTCCATGTCTATGTCGTAGACGTTCTTTTTTAACCAGCGGCGATACGGCCACCGACGGGCGATCTCGGACTTGATCTCATCATCGTCGAGGATGCGTCCTTCGTCGGTGTCGACGATAAAGATGCGGCCGGGCCGCAGGCGACCCTTTTGTCGCACCCGCTGCGGAGGCACATCGATGACTCCGGTTTCCGAGGCCAGTACCACCCAGTCTTCATCGGTGACCAGGTAGCGCGCCGGACGCAAGCCATTGCGGTCCAGCGTGGCGCCGATGCGCACTCCGTCGGTAAACGCAATGGCGGCCGGCCCATCCCACGGCTCCATCAGAGATGATGCATAGCTGTAATAAGCCCGCCGATCGCGATCCATGAGCGGATCGTTCTCCCAGGCCTCGGGGATCATCATCATGATCGCGTTTGCCATGCTGCGACCGCCCAGGTGAAGCAGCTCGAGCATGTTGTCGAACTGTGCCGAATCGCTCTTGCCCGGCACGATAATGGGATACAGATCGTCAAGGGGTCCGCCGAAGCCGGCCGAACTCAGGGTACTGCGCCGCGCACTCATCCAGTTGACATTGCCGCGCAGAGTGTTGATCTCACCATTGTGGGCACTGCAGCGGAACGGCTGGGCCAGATCCCAGGTGGGAAATGTATTGGTGGAGAACCGCGAATGAACCATGGCCAGAGCGCTGACCATGTCCGGCTCCTGCAGATCCCGGTAGAAAAGCGACAGCTGCTGGGGCAGACACAGGCCCTTATAAATGATGGTTTCTGCCGACATGCTGGCCACGTGAAAGCGTCCCTCCGGATCGATCTCGCGATCGCGGATGCGGTTTTCGGCCAGCTTGCGGATGACGTACAACTTGCGTTCGAACGCGCTGGGCGGCAGGCGGCGACGCGCGATGTAGACCTGCCGGAACACCGGCATCACGTCGCGCGCAATGGTCCCAATCTCGCTGTCCTCGATGGGAACATCGCGCCAACCCAAAACCCGTTGCCCTTGCTCGACGACGACGTCTTCGATGATCTTCTCGCATGCTCGTCGCACTTTGGGGTCGGCGGGCAGAAAAATCTGCCCGATGCCGTAGCGCCGCCGGCGCGGCATGTCAAAGCCGAGTTCGAGGCCAATCCGCTTGAAAAAGCGGTGGGGCACCTGGACCAGTATGCCTGCACCGTCCCCCGTCCTGGGATCGGCGCCGCTCGCACCGCGGTGCTTCAAGCGACGCAATACTTCCAATGCCTGCTCGACCAGAGCTCGTGACTTTTCGCCCTTCATGTGTGCGACAAAGCCAACACCACATGCATCATGCTCGGTCTGCGGTTCATAGAGTCCATAGCGCGTTGGTGCTTTCACGTCTCCTCCAAAGAAGTACTGCTTGCTAGACAGAAAAGCAGTTCCCGGTCAGCTTGGTCTCGTCCGGGGACATGACATGCTGAACGATATTACGCAACGCGTCAATACAGTACCGCAAAGCGCCGCCAAGTGTCTGACATTCTTCCTTTCTTTTTAGCTAGCTACACAGAAACACTTTGGTTGTGGATCAAACGGGGTGTTTCTGTTGCAAGGCCAACGGCCGAGCCGGCCGGGACTCCGGCCGTCCGGGGGCTTTTGCCCAAAAATGATAGCCCGAACGCCAAGCGGTCGGGCCGCGCACGATCACGTTGGATCTTTTCCAACGTGATCGTGCGTAGTTGGGAGTTGTCGTGAACAGAGCGGAACACCCGCAGCGTTGAGCCACTGTGGATCGTCAGAAGGTGACATTGGAGCGGGTTGCATCATCCCGAGCGAGTTGCATCGTCCGCTCCGTCGAGGCGGCAATCGTTGCTGCTCAGTTCCGCTCGGCCGGGGTACAGATGCGTGGATCGCCGAGATCGAGCATGAGCAGAACGTCGGAGGATCCGAACCTATTCTTCACGGAGCATCTTTGATTTCTGAATCGGATGGCCAGATCACCTGTTTCGCCATCGCAATCACCCATTCCGGTCATCGTGATCACTATTCTTTGGATCTAAATCGGTAGAGAGTCGGACCAATCGTTATTGTCCAGATCTCCCGCTCCGAACGACGTAGAACCGGACAAGAGCCGATCTATTGCCTCCGTAATCCATGGCACAACAGATTCGTCGAGCCCCCTAACTCACAATGAGCAAATTATTCTCTGCCCGGTCTCAAGCATCGATACAGAGTATTCATTGAATTTTCGCACTAATCTGACAGAATGATATAATATTGTTACCAGGGATGAGACGGAGCAAAGGTTCCAAACTACCATGACCGCTCCGGGAACCATTACGTATGCCGTACTGACAAAGCCATCCGACCGGTGCCGGTAATGCCGCTTGCCGGCGACCATGTCGCGTGCCGGCGACGTCGGCTTGTCGTGCCCACGCTTGCCCTGACCCCCTGAAAAGGGTGTTGAACCTGGTCAGACGCTGAAACCCCGAAACCGCAACCGGTGGAGTCGGTGTGCCATGCATATGAAACTCTGATGATTTGGATTCAAGTACAGATCGACCCCGAGAGCTGATAAACCCGCCGGCTTTGTTACACCCGTGAGGAGATTTGCATGAACCCTTTCGTACTTGAGAACCCGCGCAGCACTACTCGGCAGAGAATGAGACAATCGTTGAGTGAAGCCAGCTGGGCGCAAAACGCGATATTTGTGCGCGAGCTGCGTGACACTGTGTCTTCTCATCCGGTAGCGCGGCACCCTGCGATGCAGGTTCTTTCGTCTGGCACCTTATCGCTGGACAAGATGCGCGTCATTCATCTCGAGTACCGGCATGCAATCGTCCAGATTTTCACCGACGCCTTGCTCATGGCCCAGTTTCAAACCAGGCAACTCGAACCTCGGTTGTCACCGGGTTCCAAGATGGATGGGCGGGCGTTATTGACCCTCAATGATCTCGACGAATTCGGTTTCGTACCCGGCACTGGCGACGCGGGAGGGTACCTCGGCAACTCGGCGCGGGCTCACTATCCGCTTTTCGAGCGAGTTCTGGATCAGTATGGGGTCGATCAACCCATCCGTCATCGATTCCGCCCCAGCCTCATCAGCACGCGGGTGCGCGAATACCTCGAGGCTCGCTACCCGAGTCTGGTATCCCTCTCGGCCCTCCTGGCGGTCGCCGAGCAGGAGGTCATCCTGTTCAGTCCGCGGCTTCGACAGGCGACCGCAGCCCTGGGCATCGACGTGACCACTGGCTATTACCATCAGCACGGCACCTCCGATGACAAGTGCACGGAAGCTGCCGACGATGACCACGAGGACGACTTCTGGTGGCTGACCATCCAGGCGGTCACCGAAGCCGATTACGATTGTGTACGCCGAGAGGTCGTCGAGTACTGCGGTCTGTGGGAGCAATTCTGGTCATACCAACTCGCACGCGAGTAGCGATCCGCGCGCCCTACCTGCATTGCTGCGACCTTGCTGTGAGCAGATCGGAGGATATCGATTTTTTTGCTACCAATTCCCCGGTCGTTTGTCCCCCACTCAGAAAAGCACAGAATACAAGGATCTCGACGATGCAGATGTATCTTGCAAGAACAAGAGTACGCGCGATCGCGACCGTTGCGATCGCAATGATGAACATCGGGGGCATTGGCTGCCAGGGCATTGACGACCCGCAAGGTCGCCTTCATGGCGACTCGTTTTCTATCAGCGCAACTGGCACCATACCGGTTTCTCCAGTGGTCGATCAGTCATTTGTCGGCGCTGTTAACGCCGGCAGCAATATCAACGAATGCTGTCGATATATTGCTCAAACTTTCACAGCGGGTCTCACCGGGAAGCTCATCGGTGTAAATATAGATGTGCACTCGCCATGGAATAGCCCGCTTCCATTGCGTATCAGCATCCGTCCCACGATCAATGGCCGCCCGGCTGCCGCAATTCTCGGCGAAGTAGTACTGGACGCCGCCGAAGCCGCTCTGGATTTTTATATCGAATTTCCGGAGCCGATATCCATTATAGACGAGCAGCGTTATGCGATCGTCGTGGATTATGTGGGCGCGCCTCCCACCGGGGGTGGGCAGGCACAGGGGATATGGCGGGGTGCAACGGGCAACCCATACCCCAGGGGGGACATGTTTGCCAGCAGGGCTGATGGAGTGACCTGGGGCTACAAGAGCGAAGAAGTCGACCAGCGTTTTCAGACACACGTCGTTCCGGGCCAATTTGCTTCGGCCCTCTGGATCCAGAGGGTGAAGACCGATGGTGCCCGCGACTGGGAGCACTTCGAGATCGCTGGTGAGCATTTCCTGGCCGTTGCCAACCGCCGCGAGCTTGCCGGCTTCGGGGTCAATTCGCGGATTTACAAGTGGGATGGCTTTAAATTCGCCGAGATACAGACGATCGCGACCAATGGCGCCACTGACTGGGAGCACTTCGAGATCGCCGGCGAGCACTACCTGGCCGTTGCCAATTACTCCTCCAACATTACGTCCCGCGAGACACCTTCGCGGATCTACCGATGGAATGGCGCCGAGTTTGTCGAAATACAAGCAATTATGACTAACGGCGCCGCTGACTGGGAGCATTTCGAAATCGCTGGCCAGCACTACCTGGCCGTCGCCAATTCCTGGGGCCCAGTGTACCGCAGGGTGCATTCGCGAATCTATCGCTGGAATGGCGCCGAGTTTGTCGAAATACAAGCAATTATGACTGACGGCGCCACTGACTGGGAGCATTTCGAAATCGCTGGCCAGCACTACCTGGCCGTCGCCAACTACCATAGCGGCTATACCCCCGTGGTTGCTTCACACATCTATCGGTGGAACGGCTCCACCTTTGGAGACCGACAAAGCATCGTGACCTTTGGCGCGACCGACTGGGAACACTTCGAGATCGACGGTCGCCATTATCTCATTGTCGCCAACAGCGACGACGGGACCAGCCGCAATGTTTACTCGCGGATCTATCGCTGGACGGGCCGCGTGTTTCGTTTCGAGCAGGCCATCTTGACCAACGGCGCCCAAGAATGGGAGCACTTCGAGACGAATAACGGGCACTACCTCGCTGTCGCCAATAGTAGGGACGGCGGGGGCTACAATGTAGACTCGATTATCTATCGATGGAACGGTTCAGCGTTTGTCGAAGTGCAACCGGTCGAGACCAAGGGGGCACACGACTGGGAGTACTTCGAAATGAATGGCAAGCCCTACCTGGCCATCGCCAACTTCTGGGATGGCGCGGCGTTCCATCTCGATTCACCAGTGTATCGATTACAACCCTGAGACGCTGGCGCCAGGGCCTGCTCTCGATGCTCTACTCGCGTCTGATCCCGACATAGCGGTGGAGCGGCTCGGGGTCGGCGTGCAGCCTTTCTGCACTCGCCTCGTCGGCAACCGAGCCATTTTCCAGAAAAACGATCCGGTCGGCTACCTGAAGAGCCGCCTCGACTCTCTGCTCAACCAGCAGTATTCCGACCTCCTGCTCTTTTAACCGCTTCACCGTGTCGAGCAGTTTCTGAATAATGCTGGGCATGAGACCTTCGCTCGGTTCGTCCAGGAGCAGCAGTCGCGGCTTCAAACACAGCGCGCGTGCAGTGGCCAACATCTGTTGTTCACCGCCGCTCAGGGTTCCCGCACGCTGGCGGAGACGCTCGGTGAGCACGGGAAAAAGTCCGAGCACCCAGTCGAGAGTTTCTCGGCCCTGGTCCCTGGCCAGAAGTCCCATGCGCAGGTTCTCTTCGACGCTCAAGCCCGAGAACAACCGCCGACCCTGCGGTACATACGCGATGCCGAGGCGCGGAATTTGATGCGGCTGGAGTTCGGTAAGCTCGATTCCGTCCAGCTCTATGCTGCCCGATCGCGGCCTGATCTGCCCCATGATGGTTCTGAGGGTGGTCGTCTTGCCGGCGCCATTTCGACCCAGCAGTGCCACGATCTCGCCGCGCGCAACCTGCAGCGATACTCCCTTGAGGACCCGGATCACGCCGAAATAACAGTCGATGTTGTCAAGGTGCAGCATCGCGCCCCAAATACGCTCTCTGAACCCCGTCGTCCGCTTCGATCTCTGCCGGCGTGCCCTCGGCTATGACCTCGCCCTTGTCCATTACCGTGATCATGTGAGCGAGCTCGAGCACGACCGACATATTGTGCTCGATCAACAAAATCGTCGCCTGTTGGGAAATCATGCGGACCAGCTCGCAGAAATCGGAAATCTCATCCCGTGCCAGGCCCTGGGTAGGTTCATCCAAAATCAGCAGCTCAGGCTCGAGAGCGAGACTCACCGCCACTTCCAGCAGTCGCTGATGACCATACGGCAACTCGCCGGCCTGCCGACCCATGGAGCCAGTCAAGCCAACTCGTGATAAGGCCACTTCGACCCGCTCGGCAATCCGTTGCTCGCCGAGCACCAGGCGCTGCAAGAGCCCACCCATCAGGCGCCGTTGTGCCGCCAGCGCCACATTTTCGTAGCAGGTCAGATTATTGTAAATGCTGGTGACCTGATACGTGTACACAATGCCACGGGCCACTCGGTCCCAGGCGCGAAGACGCGTGATGTCTTCTCCTTTGAACGCGATCTTGCCCTCGGTGGGGCGCAAGCGCCCACTGACCAGGCTCACCAATGTCGTCTTGCCCGCCCCGTTCGGCCCGATGATAGCCCGTATCTCTCCACCGCCGATCCGCAACTCGGCATCATTCACCGCCTGTAGGCCGCCAAAATTCTTGTTGAGCCCGGTTGCCTCAAGAAGTGTCACGGCAGCCACGGAAACCACCTCTCGCGCACAGTTCCCACGATCCCCCTGGGAAACCACAAGACCAGAACTACCAGCACAATGCCCACGACAATCAGATGACTGTGAGTGAGTCCACTCGAGACGTCGACCACGTAGAACATCAACCCGGTGCCCAGTATCGGTCCCATCAACGTGCCGACACCTCCTACCAGCGTCCATAAGAGCGGAAAAATCGAATACTGGATCGATGCAAAAGTGGACCCGACGTACGAGAACAAGAGAGCGTACATCGCACCCGCCGCGCCCGAAATGGCGCCGGAAATGATCATCGAAAGGAGTTTGTACTTGTAGGTGTTGTAGCCGAGCATCCGGGTGCGCGCTTCGTTCTCGCGGATCGCGATCAGGACCCGCCCGACCGGCGAATACACCAGGGCCATACTCACTGCAAAGGAAACCGCGAACAGTAGTAGTGCCGCGTTGTATTTGACCGCAGGGTCGGCGAATGAAAATTCGAAACTGCCGATGCGAAGCGACGCAAGCTCTGATGATATGACCAGTCCCTGGTCACCCCCGGTGATTTGGTTGAAGTGCAACGTGGTCAGAAATGCCGCCTGAGCGAACATCAAGGTCACGATGAGAAATGATACGCCGGTGGTCCGGAGCGCGACCAGGCCGATTGCCGTGGCCAGGGCCAGGCCGGACAGGACGCCAGCGCCAAACGCCTCGATGGCGCCGAAGTGCAGGTGAAAAACCGTGAGACCCGCGCCGTAGACCCCGGCAGCAAAAAACATTGCATGACCGAGGCTGAGCAGGCCGGTATATCCCATAAGCACGTTGTATCCGACCGCGAACGATGCAAATACCATGATTCGCGCCAGGTTGGTGTGGTGATAGGGCGGAAGGAATAGCTGCGCGACCAGCAACACCACAATGATGCCGGCATGGAGGGCAAGTATCTTTCCGCTCGGCCGCTGTCTCATGAGTCCTCGTCTCCAAAAAGTCCGCCGGGCCTTATCACCAGCACTAGGGCGACGAGCAGCGTGGCGAGAACTTTTGCCAGGGTCGGCGAAAAAAACACTGATATGATCCCGTCGGTGATGCCGATAATCAGCGCTGCGACCAGGGTTCCCCGCAGATTGCCCAGCCCTCCGATAATCACGACGATAAACGACAAGAGCAGCGGGTCGCCCCCCATTAGATAGTGCGCCTGCTGGATGGGCACGACCAGGACCCCGGCCACCGCGGCGAGCATCGCACCGAGTGCGAATACCGCTGCGTACACCCGCCGCACCGGTACGCCAAACGCTTGCGCCATTTCCTC
This sequence comes from Pseudomonadota bacterium, assembly GCA_022360315.1. Lineage (GTDB taxonomy): Bacteria > Myxococcota_A > Polyangia > Haliangiales > Haliangiaceae > JAKSDA01. Next base: position 66,223 of record JAKSDA010000065.1, on the reverse strand, counting down.
GTCGAGTTGAGTTGCCCGCATTTGCAGGCCGATCTCGGTCCTGGTAATGGCAATCCAGGTCGTCACGAGCAAAAGGGCAGATGCGCCGGCCACGATCAGTTTGTATCCCGAATATCCAAACCACGGGAACGACACCCGGAAATAGATGGGCGCTTCGACCGCTTTTGCATCGCCACCGTACAACGTGAGGACAACCTGCTGGATGATGTAGAGCAGGCCAATGGTAGCCACGATGGTACTCTCCGGGTCGTAGTCGATTCGCCGCAGAATCAGCCAGTCGGCCGCGACGGCAACCCCGCCGACGATGAGCGGTCCCAGTATCAGGGCCAGCAAAAATCCCACCACCGGCCAGCCGCTGACCAGCGATGCAAACCACCAGGCGAGCACCGCGCCCAGCATGAAGAATTCGCCGTGCGCAATGTTCACAATGCGCATCACGCCGAATACCAGGGATAGACCCAGCGCAGTGAGCGCCAGAACCAGGGCCGTAACCGTCCCCTCGAGGAGAGCCAGGAATAAATGGGGGCCGAGACTCATAGTGCGGAACGCTGCGCGGGACGATGTTGCGATGCGAGGAGCGCTGCGAACAACCGCGCCCCGGCGTTCAAATCACGACCTCGGTGCACAACGAGCCAGCCGTTCACAGGGCTCGTTTTGTGTAATCCGTTTCCGGCTCATAAAGCGAGTCTTCGATCGATGTCCGGTGTACGACCTTGAGTTTCTGATCGACCACTTTGGAAATGAACTGCTGTGAATGACTTTGATGGGTCTTGCCGATGAACATCTTGTGGCCCTGGGGATGCTCGATTCCCTCGTTGAACCAGCGGGTGTTCTCCAGAGTTTCGATGAACGCCTCCCTGTCCCTGGGCGTCGCCTCCCGGTACCCGCTCTGCTCAACAATTTCTTTGATGATAAAGAGTGTCTCCCAGCAACCAAACATGTGCGAGTTGTTGGACACGTCTTTGGCATCGTCGACACTGGCACCGGAGTCGCTGAGACCTAGTTTCTCCCGATAAAACTTGTGTCCGCGGGTCGGATATTCACCCGCGTAACGCGGCAAGCCCTCCCAAAAATAGGTTCCCTCGAGGAATTCTAGACCCGGACTGGCCATGTCGACGCCTTCGAGCGAGTCGATGAATCCAAATATCTGCGGCCTCTTGGAGCCGAAGTATTCACCCATCTCCCGGACGAAAGTGAGAACACCCGGCCCCACCATGACGTGGTAGAGAAGCTCCGTATCGGACGGAATTTTCGGAAAGTACTTGGTAAAGGACGATTCTGTGGGTGGTATGGGTATGAGTGCCTTGATAGTCCCGCCCAGCTTGGCGACCGCGGCTCCGAAGAAGTCGCGGTGGTTATAGCCAAACGCATAGTCGGGAAATATGATCGTCGCCTTCTTGCCAAGGTTGTCCATTACCCAGGACGAGATCGCGGTCACCTGGGAGCGCACGTCTGATAGGCCGGGCTGAAAGACGTAGCGATTGAGCGCTCCGGACGCGACGTGATAGCCCTCGCTGACCACCAGATACGGCAGTTTCAACTCACCGGCACGCGGTGCCGAGCCGATCACGACGTGCGAGAATAGCGTGCCAAACGCGAAATCGACCTTGTGCTGGGTGGCAAACTTTTCCACCACCTCGGCGCCGCGTTTGGGATCGGTGCCGTCGTCCTCGACAATCAATTCGATCGGACGACCGGCAATACCACCGATCTCGTTGATCACCTTCACCGCCGCCCTAGTGGTCCGTTCGTACCAACCTCCGTATCCCGCCCCGATGCCGGTGCGATGGGCCTGAAAACCGAGCTTGATGGGCCTCTCGCCCGGCCCCGAAGCCGGCTTGACAATTCGCCCGGGCACCTGCTCGGCTGCCTGCGCCGACGCACTCTTGGCACCCTGTACAGGCGGCTTGTGGTCATCACCCGCAGGGGCTGCCGCCGGCTGCGAGTTGCCCAGGTAGCGGCCGACAACTCCACCCGCAACCGCGGCGCCAGCAAGTGCTGCGGCCGACCTGAATACGCTGCGTCTGGAAACCGGCAAATCATCGGCTTCGGTCGGGCTCTTGTCGGTATCGTTGTCGGTGGCCATGGCTTGCTCTTTCATCACATGGGTTTATCTTGACCTGAGACGGCGTCATACCACAGCAATGGGTGACCGCTCAAGGATGAGAACGCATGCAGAATAAGGAGATCATATGACTTGATAAGTCATTGCCATTGCGCCAGAGCACTCCTCGCCGGGTCGCAATGAGACCTGTGGAGTACGGCGATTTGTAGTTTGATATCGTTTTACAAATACGGGGTAAAGACCATCTGAAATGGCCTTTACTTGTCCTGTCGGGCGCGGCCTGCTCTGCGCCGGGTCAAGGTGACCTTCCGTGACAGCCGTGTCCGTTGTTTTGATTTTTTCCAGTCTTCGGCTTTGATCTCGACAAAGCCGGGGTCGTATCCATCGCGCTCGATCTTGAATTCGTAGTTGGCGTCCGCTTCGGCGACGTATTCCATATCGGGGGTAATACCGACCAGCAACCATACCTGGGCGCCGGAGGGTTCGGATTCGATATGGATGTACCCGTTTCCCTGGCGCAAGCCCTTGCTGGCCGCGGTCGGGGGTTCGGGCGGATAGGCGGGCACCGGCTTGCTGTCCTTGCCCGCCGTGAGTACGACGCGGATGTCGGCCTGCCTCGGCTCGCCCGAGTTGGACCAATGACGCGCCTCAACCCGGACATCCCTGGTCCGGTAGCCTTCGCGTTTGAGGCGAAGTTCGTGCAGCATGCCGGTCGACACCCGACGCGAGTCTGTCGGCGTGCGCCCGATCTTGAGCCATACTGCGGCACTATCCGGTTCGGATGTGATGGTGATGGTCCCGCTCTTTGGTTGAGTAGCCCGTAAAGCGGCCCGAGCAGCTTCATTGTCGGCCTCGATCTTCTGCTGCCTGGCCTGCGCTTCCTGGCGCATCTGGATCTGATGGTAGACCACCCACACCAGCACCCCGGCTCCGGCCAGGGCAATGACGGCCCACACCGCACTGCGAAACCTACCGCCCTTCTTGAGCTTTAGCTCGTGGATCGCCTGGTCGTGAAGCTCGATGTCCGGCACGGCGGCCGCGGGCGTTGCCCCTGCCGGGGCGGATTGTCTGCCGCGTTTTTCGTGCTTGCCCCGGCCTCTCCCCTTGTGTTTCCCTTTGTTTTTACTCGACGAAGGACGGCGAATCTGGCCTGTGGCCATGTCGCCGCTCGGCTCGGGTACGTTTGGCGCGGGGTCGCCCGGCGCCGGCTCGCTCGCCGTGTCGGGTACTTCGCTGGCCCTCGCTTCGAGTCCGGGCACCCGGGACGGCTGGCCTGGGTCCACACGCACCATGTCGTCGAAGTGTTCGTCCCCGTCCGGGTCCGGGTTTGACGCCGGGGCAGCAGGTGGCTCATGGTCGGCTCCCTCGGCAGCTTCGGAACTGTAAGGGAGGTCGAGGTCAGAATCGAAGGCCAATAGCTGCTCGGTCGAACTGCTCGGAATCGGATTGGGCACTGCGCTGTCTCGACGCGGAGAATCAGCCGGCCGGGTGGGTTCGTCTTCCAGATCGTCGAACGGCTCGGAATCGTGCGGATCGGCCAACTGCGTTGGTTCGTCGAAATAGTCTGCCGAGTCGAGTTCGTGATCCAGATAGTCTGCAGGCTGCGAGTCGACGATCAGAGAATCAGCGGCAACCAGTTCATCGGATTCAGAATCGTGCCGACGATCGAGCGGCGGGACCTCCGGCGAGGCGGATGCTATGTTGTCCGAATCGTCCGAACGAGGAGCATCGATCACCGCCTCCCGGGAACTGAGCGGCCGAAATTTTTCGCCCCGAGCATGGTGGGACTGAGACAGCGAGGCGAGGAATTCGTCGTCTTCGGGCTCCAGCGAGGGCTGCGGAGTTGCCCGCCGGGCCAACAATCCGGACTGACGGGTCAACCCGCCGGACGACTGGACTGGTGGTCCATCCGATCGTCCTGGTACTGATTTCGAAGCAGCTCTCATGCGAAGCGGACTGGCCGGGCGACCGGCGATCCGATCGTCTGGACGTTTCTCTGCGGGGATTGCTTGATCGGGCCCGGCGACCGATAGGCGCGGCAACCCGGTGGGCGTCTTGGCCGAGGTAAGGGCGATCAGCTCGGCGATCGGATCTGGTTCGCTGTTTCCGGTCGGGTCCGGTGCGACCTGAGTCGGAGGGTCGGCCTCGGAGTCATCTGTCTCCTCGGGATCGAACGTGTCGCTCGACGGCTCCGCAAGCTCATAAGCGCTGTCGATATGGGAGAAGTCGCCGGAACTCCCGACCTGGTCTGGCCGTGCCGGAACATCTGAAGGAGCCGCGCCATCGCGATCGAGCGGATTCTCGATGATGATGGTGCTGGGCGGCTCGGCCAGGTCGGATCCGAAACGTTCGGCATCGCCGCCGTCGGCGTCATGCTGAGCGGGGTCCTGGCGGTCGCCCAGGATGGACAGAAGATCTTCGGTGGCCTCGTCGAGAGCCGCCGCTGCGCTGGGGCCATCGAGTTTGGCCTGGATTCGCGACTGCGCCTCCATGACGTACGTCGCCAGTTCGACCGGCGAGGCTCGCAGCCAGTTGTCGTCTTCGAGCGCTTCGGCAAAGTTGTCGAACAACTCGCCACCGTGGCGATAGCGTCGCATCACGTCGGGATCCAGGGCGCGCTGGATCATGCGCTCAAACCCGGGCGAGATATCGAGAGTGCCGGGCGGAAGCGAACCCGACAACAGGTGGTAGATCACGGCAGAAGCCGAATAGACATCCGAGGACCGGGCCGGAGGCTTGTTGCCGCGCCGCAACTCGGGGGCGAGATAGTCACCCATCGCGGTGATCCAACGGGAGTCGGGCTGGCCCACCCAGCTGAGCGCAAGCGCCTGGCCAATGGCGAAATTGCTCAACCGCACCTTGCCGGCGACATCGACGACCACGCAGCTGGGGTCGAGGGCGCCGTGAACGATGCCGGCTTCATGGGCTCCGGCCAGGCCTTGCATGTACTGATAGCCGATGGTTGCGGCAATCTCGAGGGGCACACCCGACGAACCGGCGTCGGCGAGAAGTTCGGCCACGTCGACCCGACCTCGGACCGCATCGTCTACTACGACGAGACTGCCGTCGGACGCGTTTCCCACAGCGCGGGTGGCGACGACATTGGGGTGCTCCCACCCGCTCAGGGCGCGGCCGGACTCGGTCAACGCGGCGACGAATGCACTGTCGCGGGCGAGTTCGGGAGCTATCAGGGTGATGCGTACTTCGCTCCCATCTGGAGAAACTGCGCGGAACGCGTCACCGCAAAAGCCGTGTCGCAGCTTCTGCTTGAACGTATACTCCGCAAACGAGCGGGCGCTCACAGCGGGCAACTATACACGAGATCGGTTCGCCCGCTCGGATCACAGTCCGGTTATGCAACTGACCGGACATTTCCGGGCGTACACCCACAGGGCTGCGCTTGGCATTCCTTGCCGGAACGGTCGCCCGGCCGCTTCGCTCCGTATGAGCTCCGCTTCGCATTGCTCGCCGGGACATCCGGCGGGCGGGCCGTACCCGCTACTCCAGGGTCTTGCCGCTGATTCTGACGCCGCGGATGATCTGGCGCAGCCGCTTCATGGAATCCCCACCGGGTTTGTCAAATTGTACGCCGATCTCGACATTGCCGTCGTCTTCGCGATTCCACACCACCTTGCCGACGAATTCGATCTCGGTCGAACCATCGCCAGGTTGGAGCAGTACAGTCACCCGCGAGCCATCGGGCAGGGATTCATTGATCTTGAGCGAGATCCCGCCTGCAGCCATATCCTCGGTCTCGGCTTCGTGATGGACCGACTCTGCTTCCCCCTCGACCACAAAGCGAGCCGGCATGCGCATGGGAAAGCGCCGGTGGCGGCGAGTCCAGCGCGCATTGGCGCGACCGGAGGCCACCGCGATGAGGAAGTCTCGCTGCGGTTCTTCACCCGGCTCGAGGCGAAACCACTGGTAGTCGCCCTGCTCGCGGGCCGGGGTAAAGGCGATCGAGCGGAGAAGAATCTGGTTGGGCAGGCCGGGAAATCCAATTTCCAGGATGATCTTGTCGCCATCTTCGTAGCGCGCTTTGGTCTTCACCGCGACGACAGTGGCGTTGTCCTCGTCTACGCCGAGGTTTTCGAGAAAGCTCTCCGGGGTCGTATACGTGGCGAGTAGAATCTTCACAGTAGTTCCTCCTCGGACCCGGCAGGCATGCAGCCCACCCAGCGCCAGTTATCTCATAATCCAGGCAGAGATGGTCCCCATAACCGAGCCAGGCTCAAACCCAACCAGGGCTCGGTAAATACATAGATCAGCGCACCCATGGCCAAAAATGGACCGAACGGCAGTGCGACGTGGCGCAGCGGCACTTCGTCCGGGTCGGCCGATGTCTCTGTGGACTGCGGATCCTCGGGTGACTCGCCCTCGGGCGATCCCGGCCCGGCCCGGTCGCGGGCCCGGCCGGCGTCGCCCCGGACGACGCCGGTGGATGCTGCTCTTCTGCGGGCGACGACAAGGATTGTCACGCCGATGACCGAGCCGAGCAGCGAGCCCAAGAAAAGCGAGGCGAGCACGGCTTTCCACGACAGCAAGGCGCCGATCAGAGCCAGGAGCTTTCCATCGCCGTAGCCCAGCCCATGGCGCTTGGTGAGAAAATAGTACCCGTCGGCCACCGCCCGGACCAGGCCGTAGCCGAGCGCCGCGCCGATCAGACCGTCGGTGATACCGCGTTCTGGCAACAGCAGGCCAAGTCCGTAAAATATTGGGATCGCTGGATATGTGATCTTGTCGAGAATGAGCTGGTGGTCGAGATCGATGAACGAGATGACGGTCAAGACAAAGATCAGCGCGGTCAGGATCCCGGTGCGGATCAGGCGCATGGATAGCGGCTCGCCGGGAAATGCAATGACAACGGTATGATAGTAGACCGCCCAGAAAAGGAGGCCCATGGCGAGTTCAACCAGCAGGTAGCGCGGCGAGATGTCGATGGCACAATGGCGACAGCGGCCGCGCAAGAACACGTAACTCACGACAGGTATGTTGTCGTACCATCGGATGGACTTGCCACAAGCAAAGCAGTGCGAGCCGGGGCGGACGATCGATCGGCCATCCGGGTGTTCGTCGCTGGGCGGCCACCGGTAGATGCAAACATTGGCAAAGCTGCCCATCAGCGTACCGAGGACGAATGCGGTGATGTGGGCGACCGCGCTATGGGCGAACGGCTCCAGGACCTCGGCGAGGGGCATGCCCCGCGAACGTAGCGCGGTTGACCGCTGGCGTCGAGAAAGCTATGACCACGAGTACAAGATGCGAAGCGCTCGCATGATCGTCTCTTTTCTGTTTTGCGTTGCGTTGGCCTGTACCAACGCGGCTGGCGGCCAGCCAGACGAAGCCCTGGGCGGTCTGGTGGTAGAATCACATCAACCGCCCGTGTCGATGAATCATGGTTTGCGTGCGATCTCGCACGTCGGTTCGCGCGATGTTTCCATCACCGGTCCCATCGATGTTTCGCTGGCATCTGATGACCCCGAGGAGCTCTTGCGCGCCACTCGAATCAGCCATCAGCGCGCGGGCGAGATCCTGGGCAGCCATCGGGTCCGCAGTACCTCCAAGGTCGAGGTCCGCGACCGCGCTCAGGTGCTCGACTCCCTCTCGGTGGAGACCTCGATCGCGTACCGCGACCGCGAGGCGTATCGTGCAGTACTCGAGAACTCGGCTGACTACGGCCGCCAGGTGGTCTATTTCGGCGGCTTTTTGTATCTGGCGCCGCGTTACGGCAAATTCCACCGGCGCCGGCCCGAAAGAGCAGATGAGCCGGCTGTGCTGCGCAACGAGTTCTTTGCTGAAGTCGCCGCTCATTTCGAGCTCCTGGTTCACGGCATTGCAGTCCGTTCGACCGGCGAGGTCGAGTACTCCGGGCGACGCGCCGTCGCGGTGAAAATCGCTGCCGCGGCCGGGTCACGCCCGGTACAGCCGCAACCCTATCCGCGCCGGGCCTGGCGCGAGTCGGTGCGGGTTTTGGCGGCTGGGGGCGAGTTTCTCATCGACACGGAGACCGGTCTTGTGTTGCAGGCCAGGCTGCTCGGTCGAGTTTCGGCGTCGCGCAACGAGCGCGAGCTGACCGTGCACGTTGCCGCCGAGCATGCGATCATCGACATTGGCGAGTCGATCGAGATCGCAGCTCCACCTGCGGACCGATGGGTTAACACTCCTCTTCGATCGCGCGAGCTGGACGAGCGCGAGATCCTACTGCGGGGGATTGCTCCCCCGGTACGCCGTCAATCGGGCGGATCCTCTTCGGTCGCCCCGTCATCGCCGCGGCCTGAAGGACAGCAAAAATGACCTCTCGCGAGCTCACGATTCGCCGGGATCACCTCATACATCACCGCCGTATGATCATCGGCCGCTCCATCGCGGCGTCGATTGCCGGTGCTTTGCCTGTACCGGTGCTCGACACCCGCCTGTCGTTTTTGATCCAGCGCAGCACTTTGCGCCAGATCGCCCGGTCCAGTCAGGTTGATTTCGACGAGGCAGCGGCCGAAAGTCTGATCTACGGTCGGGTCGAGCCGCCGAAATTGGTAGAACTGGCCGGGCAGACCCTAGCATTTCGAGTTCTGGCTCGAACCTGGCGCAAGGCGCTCATGGCCTATATGGCGGTGCGCAGAGCGCGGGTGGCCAGTCGCAACTTCCTCCTGGCCACGTTATTCGATCACTACTGCGCCAAGCTGCACGTGGGCCTGGGTCTGGATGCGGCATTGGGAGCCGAATTGCGCGCGGCCATGGACGAAGCCATGGCGTGCACGCCGGGAGGTCTGAGCCAGCGGATGTTTCGTCGGGCACTGAGCGCCACCGCTCGGGCCACGGTGCGGGCACCCTTGGAACTCCTCGACATGGCCAGCCGCGGGGTTGTGCGCAAACTGCTGTCCAGTCGATCATCGGACGAGATCGAGGCCGCTGCGGAGATCGAAACCCAGCTCGACCATCAGCTCCGGTCGAAGAAGAGTTTTCTGGCCCGGGCCGCCACGGCAGTAGAGCTGCAGTTATCGGTCGATGAGAACCCCTATCTGGACCTGCTGATCGAGAACTTCGAGCGCATCTGGCGCGAGCGGCGTGAAAACCCGCACGAAAGCGGCGAATGAGCGGTTCATCCTCCCGGTTGGATATTTGGACCGCTACTGCAGGGCAAGGCCGGTCTGTTACGACCGAGATTCGCTGTGTCGTCGTCAAGGTGGGGAGTCGGTTGATCGCCGAGAGCCCTGCTGCGCGACCGGCAACACTGGCCGACGAGATCGCCTATTTGCGTCGAGTGCGCAACATTCGGTTTGTGGTGGTCAGTTCGGGGGCCATTGCGCTGGGCAATCGAGTGCTCGGCCAGACGCGGCGACCGACCTCGCTACCGGCCCTTCAGGCTGCGGCTGCGGTGGGCCAGGGTCGTCTCTTGCAGTACTGGGAGCACGCGTTTTCCGCCCACGGCATCGATATTGCTCAGCTCCTTCTCACCCACGACGACATTGCCGATCGCCAGCGTTTTCTCAACGCTCGTCACACCTTGCGTGCGATTCTGGACGCTGGGGTGGTGCCCATTGTCAACGAGAACGACTCGGTGGCTGTGGAGGAGATCAAATACGGCGACAACGATCACCTCGCCGCTCTGGTGGGCAACCTGGTCTCGGCCGATGCCATTGTGCTCATGACCGATGTGGAGGGATTGCGCGACGAGGCGGGCCAGCGCATCCCGATCATTCGCGATGTCGATCGCGAAGCTGTGCCAGTGGCTGGTGGCAGCAGTTCTGACGGGATTGGTTCGGGCGGGATGCAGTCCAAAGTGCGCGCTGCCAAGGCCGCTGCGCAGAGTGGAATTGCCAGTTTTGTGGTCTCTGGACGCGAAAGCGACGTCCTCGGCCGCACCCTCGGCGGCGACGACGTGGGCACGCTGTTTCTGCCCTCTGCCGACCGGATGAGCAGCCGCAAGCACTGGATCGCCTATTCCAGCAAGCCGGTCGGCCGTGTCGTGGTCGACCATGGCGCCCACCGGGCTGTGGTCGACCAGGGCAGGAGCCTTCTACCGGCCGGCATTCTCCGTGTCGAGGGCAGCTTCGAACTCGGCGACGTGGTCAGTTTGCTGACCGTCGAAGCGACTGAATTTGCCCGCGGTCTGGCCGGATATCGCTCCGCCGATGTGGTCCGTATCCTCGGTCGCCATTCGGCCGACATCGAGCCCACTTTGGGGTATAAATACCTCGATGAGGTGATCCATCGCGACGACCTTGTCCTGTTGTGAGATTATCCTTGTGAGAGCGAGCGCACGAATGCCCAGCTTGAATCGATTGCGACGGATGGTCAGTCGCACTGAGACAGTATTTTGAGCTCGACAGAACTGGCCAGAGAAATTGCAACCATTGCCGGGCGGGCCCGTGAGGCCGCGCTCATCGTGGCCAAGAGTTCGGCGGAAGAGCGCAGGCGTGCGCTCGAATTCACGGCTGCGGCCGTTCGTGAGAGTGCGACCGAGATCATTGAGGCCAATGCGCGCGATTTATCTGCAGCCGAGTCCAACGGCCTCGGCGCGGCCATGATCGACCGTTTGCGTCTGTCGTCCGAGCGGCTGGAGGGCATTGCAGAGGCGATTGGCGAGATTGCGCAAATGCCGGATTTAATCGGCCGTTTCGAGCGCGAGGAAGTTCGGCCCAACGGCCTGCGGGTGGCCCGGATGCGCATTCCGCTCGGGGTCATTGCGATGATCTATGAATCGCGGCCCAATGTGACCACGGATGCAGCTGCGCTTTGCATCAAATCGGGCAATGCGGTGATCTTGCGGGGTGGTTCCGAGGCATTTCATTCCAACCAAGCGCTGGGCGAGGCGGTCTGTCGCGGTCTGGCCCGGGCCGGACTGCCCGAGTATGGGGCCCAGGTGATCCCCTCGACCGATCGAGCCACGGTGAACTTGTTGCTACAGCGCGACCAGGACATCGATCTGGTCATCCCGCGGGGCGGCGAGGGCTTGATTCGCTTTGTGACCGAGACGTCGCGCATTCCGGTCATCCAGCACTACAAGGGCGTCTGTCATCTATACGTGCACCAGGCGGCCGATCTCGACATGGCTCTGTCCATTGCCGAGAACGGCAAGGTCCAGCGTCCCGGGGTGTGCAACGCGGTCGAGACCATCCTGGTCGACCGCGCGATTGCCGATTCTTTTGTGTCTGAGCTGTGCCGGCGTTTTGCCGCGCTGGGCGTGGAGATCCGGGGCGACCAGACCGTCTGTGACATTGCCGGGCGACTGGCCGGCCAGGCTGGAACGGTCGTGGCTGCGGGCGACGAGGACTGGACTGCCGAATATCTAGCCTTGATTGTCGCAGTGCGAGTGGTCGACGGCATTGGCGAGGCAATCGACCACATCGAGCGGTACGGGTCGAATCACAGCGAGGCGATCGTGACCGAGGATTCCGAGGCGTCCGAGCGATTTGTCCGTCAGGTTGGCTCGTCCACGGTACTGGTCAATGCATCGACGCGTTTTGCTGATGGCGGCCAGCTCGGCCTGGGCGCCGAAATCGGTATTTCTACAACCAAACTGCATGCGTACGGGCCGATGGGAGCTGAAGGGCTCACCACGACCAAGTTTGTCGTACGCGGTGCAGGTCAGATCCGGCAATGAGTATTGTGAAACTGTATAAGCAGTCTCACCATAAGCAGTCTCAACTGGTCAGAGAACCACAGCGTGATACTGCGTTGAAGAAGAATATTGTTATCGTGCGGGCCCGCACTCGTGGCGCGCCACACCCCGAGAGAGAGTATTGACCGAAGCCAAGCGTGTAGATGCCATTTCACTCGCCCCACAGCCAGATGTAGCTTCGGCCGGTGACGGCCTATCCGATGCGCGAGATGCGCTCGGTGCTGCTCTGGACAAAAAGGCGCTCGAGCCGGTGTTATTGGATGTGCGTGGCTTATGTTCGTACACCAACTACATCTTGACCGTGAGCGGCCGTTCGGATCGTCAGGTCGACGCCATTGCCGACGGTGTCCTCAACAGTCTGCGCAAACGCGGCATCCGCCCCCTGGGCATCGAGGGCAAGGGCTCGGGCCAGTGGGTGTTGCTCGACTTCGGCGATGCGGTGATCCACGTATTCCACCACCCGGTGCGCGAGCATTACGACCTCGAGGGACTGTGGATCGACGCATCGCGGGTCGCCATCGATGTTCCGGCAGAGGCCAGGATTCCGGCAGAAGAATCCTATTGAGGCCGAACCGAAATAACCATCACCGCCAGCGGGCTTGCTCGTCGGTCAAATACACCCAGTATTCTCCACTCCTCGCCCACCCACTGGCGGCGCGCCTCTGGCTCGGTCCGAGGCTTTTGGACCGGCTCCAAATAGAAACACATTGGTTGTGGATCAAACCGGGTCTTTCTGTTGCGAGGCCGACGGCCGAATGGGCTGGAAGTCGGGCCGTCCGGGGCTTTGCGCAAACGTGATAAGCCGAGCGGAAGCGTTCGGGCCGCGCACGATCGATTACGTTGCATCCTTGCCAGCGTGATCGTGTGTAGTCGAACTGATAAGGCGGCAGAGCCTGGCGCGCAGGTGCTTGCTCACTGCCGAGGTGATCGAGATGTTTGCGGTCACGCAGCCTCGTCTGGATCGATGCCCAGTGCACGCAATTTCTGCTCTAGTGCCAGGGCCCGCTGGGCTTCTTGCTCGGCCCGCTGGGCTTCATGCTCGGCCCGCTGGGCTTCTTGCTCGGCCCGCCGGGCTTCTTGCTTGGCCCGCCGGGCTTCTTGCTCGGCCCGCCGGGCTTCTTGCTCGGCCCGCTGGGCTTCTTGCTCGGCCCGCTGGGCTTCTTGCTCGGCCCGCTCTTCCGCAGTGGGCAAGAGCGCACCCTCGGCGGTATACCAGCGTAGCCAGGTGGTCTGGTTGCCGTGACATCTGCCCTGCCACCGACCCAGCCGCAAACCATCCAGCCGGAGACTTGTAAGGCGTCCTTTTTCGTCGAACTGCAGTTCCTTGTACGTGCCGTTGCACAGCTCAAATCCGGCAAAATCGTCGGGATTGTCGGGATCGAACCAGTAGTATTCGGGCACCCGTAACTGGTTCTGGTAGACCTCTTTCTTGGCCGTCTTGTCGAGCCCTTGTGTGCTCTCGGATAGAAGTTCGATGACAACATCGGGTCCCTTGCCTTCTTCCCATACCACCCAGCTCTTGCGAATTTTCGGCTCGGCATCCAGTACAATAAAAACATCGGGGCCGCAAAAATCTTTGTTTCGCACCTGCTCGAGGCTGAAGTACACAAACATGTTGCCGCCGATATACCCTCCAGTGCCAGTGCTGTTTCGCCTCTGACCGAGCCAGGGCTCGAGTGCATTGATCAGCAATTCCATCTGTTGCCGATGTAGCTCGCTTTCCATGGGAACCCCATCATCGTAGGGAAGCTCGTCCTGGGTCGGAGGCAGCGCCGGGGTGCCATCTGGTTCACCCGAACGGCTCCCTCCATACGATGGGCCAGCATCCTTGACTGCGCCACTTACCGCGTCTGTTGACGAGTCTGGTCGTGGCTCGGATCGGGGTTCGGACTGCGGTAGCGGCTTGGCAACGCTCATCGAGACGAAAGTCTACCCGTTGAAAGCCCCATTGTCATTAGCGATTTGACCCAATGGACCGGGCAATTCTCACACCACTCGAGATAACCGAAAACCAGGGCCGATGCCCGTAATAACAGCACAGGCGCCAGACCAGCCTTCCATTAACTCCGCAATGATTACGGTCACTTCGCCCTCATGGTCGGTAACCCGGATATGGGCCGCGCCCGGGTTCCGACCGGTAGACGTGCAATACGGTGCGTCAAGCAAAGCTCCACGCGCCCCCCAGCCCACATGCACGCGCCGTTGGCTGTGGCATCGTTCTGCAACGGCGTTACTTGTTCCGCTACAGTCAGTTCAGACTCGGCCAGGCGCTCCGTCTTGGCCAGGAGTTTTGCAGAGTATTGGTGACGAGTGCTGCCGCGCGTGTAGCCATCTTGGTCCGACGGACGACATTGGCGGGAGAAAGTCGATCCTATATGCAGTCAGGGTGGCTTGCGATACGGCTAATAGAAAGGACTTTTTTCCCACGTTTTCTGCCAAATTGGCCGAGTTGCGTCATCGCTGATCGAAAGCAGCGAGCTTTATCAATATATAAGAGAACTTCGCCAATATATATATGATCCGAGCTCGACCGAGCAGATCATGCACACCTCGCGCGGCGAAAAGGCACTTGGTAGCATCGTATATTGGACAGCGCAGTACTACTGTGGGAGAACAAATAAGAGCCCTTCCAAAAACCTCGGACCGAGCCAGAGCGACGAGGCGCGCCGCCAGTGGGTGGGCGAGGAGTGGAGAATACTGGGTGTATTTGACCGACGAGCAAGCCCGCTGGCGGTGATGGATCGCCGCTCTGGCGACGCGGAGAGTTTTGGACCGGCTCTTAGTACGGTCCCGGTGATGGGTGAGGCTGGGTTTTCACGGTTCCGGTCACTTGACCTGGGCTAGAATTCCATCAGCACGGTGCCGATGATCTTGGTTGGGCTGAGTTGTTCGACAGTTGTGCGCAGGGTGCGGGCCGTGGTGTGTTTGGCCCATGCGGTCAACAGTACGCCGTCGGCGGCATCCTGGATCAGGTTGACCTCGGCGCTGCCCAGAACCGCCGGGGCGTCGATGACAATGTGGTCGTAGCTGGCCAGACGCAGCCGCTCCATCGCAATGGCAAACGCCGGGGCATCAAGTAGCTGGCTCTGTTCGATCTGCGGATTGATGGCAGCGACGTGCAAACAAGCCTCGGGGATATCCACCACGCCCCAGGGAAGAAGCGGCTGATGCCGGTGCGCACTGAGCTGCTCGCCAAAACACCACGGCGGCACAAATCGAAATACCGCTGCCAGCTGGGGTCGCCGAACCGATGCCTCGACCAGCAATACTCGCGCACGGTCACACTCGGCAAGCGCCAGAGCAAGGTTGACCGCGCAGGTGGTCTTACCCTCACCCTGCTTGGGACTCGAAATCACTACAACCTGGGGCCGACCGCGATCCATCAAATGATGGCGCAAAATGCGAAATCGCGCCGCCCGCTCCGAATCGGGCTCGGCCAGTAGGACCAGCCGGGGATCGAGCGGTCGGTCCTCGGGCAAGGAGTGCTGCGTAAGGCTGACTTCGGGTGCCTCGTTGACCCTGACCATGGGCGAGTCAGCCGATTTTCTCTCTTCCAGTGCCGGCAAGGTCACGGTGGCGGCTGCATCGGTTCCCCGCACAATATGAGGACTGGCCGCACGATGATGGTACGACGGAGCCCTGGGCTTGGTCTTCGAGGAATCTTGATCCGATACTGTGTTGCGCGCGTCGGCAAATACTGCGTGATCAACCGACAATTTATTGGTACCGGATCCCTGTTGCCGATCGAGTGTGCGGGCCGCGTCGGCAATGGTCTTGGACTGCGAGCCGAAAAGTTTTTGATCAGACACGGCGGAACCACTTCCTCTTGGTTGGTTTGGGAACTACGACCATGACCGGTGCTATGCCCAGGCCCTCAAGGTCGCCAGCCGTGTAGAGGCGGTCGTCGACCAGGGCAAGGGCCAGAGCGAGCCCAGTGCCCAGGATCAAAAACGCCATGATACCGGCAGCCAGCAGAAAAATCGGGCCCTTGCCCCGCGGCTTGACCGGCAAGCTGGCCGGG
This sequence comes from Pseudomonadota bacterium, assembly GCA_022360315.1. Classification (GTDB taxonomy): domain Bacteria; phylum Myxococcota_A; class Polyangia; order Haliangiales; family Haliangiaceae; genus JAKSDA01. The sequence continues at coordinate 50,518 of JAKSDA010000065.1, read as the reverse complement.
TCAATGACAGTGAGAACAGCCCCCTCTTCAGCCATCTGTTGGCTGGCGCTGATCTCCGCTCTGGACAGGCTGGTGTCGAGCTCTTCGACCCGACGCTGCGCTTCCTCCACCGCCTGGTTTAGCCCAGCGTATTCGTTTTCGCGAGCGACCACCCAGTTCTCCGGTTCCTCGTCACGGGCTTCGGGTTTGGGCCGTTTGCCTTCCTGCTCGCGCTGTTTTTCGCGCCGAATTCTGCTCCTGGTGGTGGCAATCTGCCGCTCGACCTCTTTGAGGTCTCTGGCCAGAGCTTGCCGATCGGATTTGCTCGGCTTGGGCGGATCGGGCGGCACCGCAGCTTCGGCCCGCTTGACCCGATCTTCGGCCTCGCGAACCCGCTTCCGAGCCCGACGCACATCGGGATGGGCCGGCTGGAACTGAGATCGCATGTTCTCGAGATTCCTCTGCGCCCGCTGCAACTCGGCCTTGGCCTCGCGAACTACCTGGTCGGCGTCGCGCTGCTCGGGAGTCCTCTGCGGCCTCACGTCGACCGGCTCGGGAGCGTCGAGCCCATCCTTGATACGCTTGCGCTGACGCAACAGGGCTTCCAGACGCGGATCGCTGTTGATCGGATCGCTGACCACAGGATCTCTCTCGGCCGCAGCGCGAATGGCAGACCCGGTAGCCGCCGCCGGACCTCGGGCCGAATCCTGCACAAACTCGGGATGCTCGGCCAAAAACTCGTAGAGCATGCGCTGCCGTTTGGCCAGGTCCGCACTGCGTTCGGACTTTTCTTTGACCAGGAACTCCTTGGTGATCTTGGCGTTCTCCTGGCGCAATCGGCGATCTTCGGTAATGAGGATCTCGGTCAGAAACTCCGTGACCTTCTGCGCCTCCTCGGGATTGTCGGAGGTATACTCGATGTGGAACATGCCGGTGCCGCGGACCCGAAACTTGATGAGCAGCTTGACTTCGTCAAAGGCCGCGTCAATGCCCTCTTTGGCCACGATGTCCGGGACCAGGCCGAGTTCGGTGATGAGCTTGGTCAACTGCGGCCTGGCCAGGAGTAGCTCGCGATAGCGATTGCCCAGGTTTCTGGTCCGCTGGACTACATTGCGTCCCTGCAATAGGCTCGAGCTGATGCGCTCGTTGTAGATGATTCTGGCCTCTGAGACGTACTTGGGCTTGGCCCTGAGTGCAACCAAAGCCGACAGTGCCCCTCCTAGCATCGTGATGATGGCGATCAACCACCAGTAGCGCAAACCCCGCCGGGCAAAAGCGAGAAGTTTGTCGAACTGGTCGCGCGGCGTTACAGTTCCAATGGCCATGTTCTAGTCATGCTACACGATCACCGCCCACGCGGCGATTCCTGCGAGTACTGGACCAACTCAAAAGACCCCGGCCAGCCCGGCCAATACGGCTCTTGAGCGAGCCGACGCGGTCGCCCTCGAAGGAGGGCACATGTCCCACAGCGGGCATATCCAACCGGGTCACATCTTCGAGGTCATGGATCCTGGAATCAAAGGTTCCAAAGCCAATGGCACAGATGGGCACAAAGATGCAAAAACACACCATGGCCAGGGTAGTGAGGAATATGGGCCCGGGCGGGGGAATGACCCGCGGTCGATCCTCGGAAACCACCTCCCACAAGATGGCCAGGCTGCTCTCCTCCAGACGCAGCCGAAACTCGATCTGCTGCTGCTCGCGCCGGAGCGCTCTCAGTCGCAGATCCTCTCTGGGCAGCTGCTCAGTGAGCTCGTCAATGGCAACCTGGGCCCGGGCAGCGGCCTCGCTGTCGCCGACCAGGCGCGATTTGATCAGGTTGTACTGGGCCTGGTTCAGTCGTTCGTATTTCTCGCCGGCGAGCTCCTCGGCTCTGGCCACTGCGTGTTGAGCATTCTCAGCCGCAAATCGAGCTTCCCTGACCCGCCGGGCAGACTCGTTGTTGACCACGATGTCGGCCAGAACGCTCACCATCTTGTACGCGAATTCAGGATCCCGGTTGGTGTATTCGATGGTCAGATGGACCGAACGCGGCGTGCTCTCATAGCTGCGGTTGTACAAAAAATAGTTGCGATACGCCCGGATGTTGAGGAACTCGCGCAGCTCCTCCAATGCGGCCTCGAGCCCCTGGTCGTCGTAGACATCGCGAAAGAAGCCGTGTTGCTTGATCACGCGCTCTTCCAGGACCTTCTTGTTCAGGACATAGCTGTAGATGTAATCCTGGAGAGCCGCGTTGGGCAGAGGCGAACCCCGTTCGTCGCTGAGCGTGCCCTGGCTGACCCGCAGTGTCACCTGGGCGTCGTACGCCCTCGGCTTGGTGGCCACTTTCTTGACCACACCACCGGTCAACAGAGCCGCCAAGAGCAGTACCCGGATCGGATGCGCCTTCATCCGCTGCTTGAGACGCTGCAATTCGCCGATCAGAATCGTGCGCATCGGCTGCTCGTCGTCATACCAGTCTCCGCCCCTCGGGTCGGATTTTGGCAGCCATGTTGGAGCATCACCCACAGCGTTCTCGCCCCCCAAAAGTAGCACATGGAGCGAGCCCGGCCCGGCTCGAAACAACCCCCGTCACACCGCCGGCCGAGGCCCGCTCTATCTCCGCCGCAGCTTTGGTCGACGGGTTTTGATCGCCGCCTCCAGAACCTGGTACAGATGGGCTGCGTTGGACTGCCAGTCACCGTGTGCGCCAATCGAGGCCACCTCGGCCGGCTCGTACTCTCTTTCTGTCGCGCGACACAGCGCGTCGGCCAGTGCGCTGGGGTCTCGCACCGCCACGAGCTCGCCCAGGGTGTCCGAGTGAACCAGGTCCGGAATGCCGCCGACATCGGTGGCGACCACACGCCGGCCGCACGCATAGGCCTCGAGCACGACATTCGGCGTGCCCTCGTTCCAGCTGGGCAAGGTGAGAACATCGCACGCGGCGAGCCAGGTGCTGACCTCCTCGAATGGAACGGCGCCGACCAGTTTCATCTGCGGCCCGATGCGATGGGCGTACTCTTCGCACACCGAGCGGGCAGAACCCTCTCCCACCGCGATGAGCATGGAGTGCGGCTGGCGAGCACTCACTTGCTCGAACGCCACCGACAGGTCGAGTATACCCTTGGTCTCGAGCAGATTGCCGACGTAGAGGATGATCTTTCGGCCCCGAGGTAGACCCAGTTTGGCCCGGGCCTGAGCCCGATCGCGCACGTGAAACAACCCGCTATCAATGCCGTTGTAGACCACGGCCACTCTTTCAGGATCGACGCCGAGCTGGCACGCGCGCCGTCCCAACTGCCGGCTGACCGCCACCACACGGGCCGCCCGGGGCAACAAAAAACGCAGATAGGGCTGGGCCCCGGCCAGCTCGGGCAGAACGTTGGCGTCAGAGCCGTGTAGCTTGACCACCGCAGGAACACCCAATAAATCGGCCAGAGCTACCGAAGCACACCCATCTGGATAAGCCCAGGCCGAAAAGATGACGTCGATCTTGCCGCGATAGCGAAGCACCCTAGTCAAAAGCGACGCAGCATATAGCGGCCCGCTCAAACCCAGCATGCGCGGAATGTACAGAACCCGCGGATGCTCTACCCATAACCCTCGGTACTGCTCTGCCCGCGGAACTCTGTGCATGCGGCCACTGTAGGTCCACCGCGACAGCAACCGGGACCCCGGAAACCAGGGAATGGTGGCCATGATGTCGAGCTCGCAAAGCTCACCCAGCGCAGTCAATTGCTGCAGGTTGTACGGCGCAAGCAACGGACGCTGCCGGTTGGGAAATAAATTGGTTATGGCAAGAACCCGCATAGATCATGTGGTGAACTGTGCGAGAAAAATCATCAATACCGAGTTGTCGGCGCTGCATCGAGGGATCAACGCCACAGGCGACCGCCGATGGAGTGGCAAAAGCGCGGGTTATTCCAAGCCCCACACCCGATCCATGCGCAGCAGTTTGAAGATGGCCAGGGGCTGGCCGTTGGCCTCGGTGATTTTCACTGTGCCGCCCAGCTTTTTGGTTCTCTTGTACAGGCCGACGATGGCCGCCACCCCCGAGCTGTCGATGAGCTCTAGTTCTTTGAGGTCGACGATCACAGTGGAGACTTTTTTGGCTTTTACATCTTCCTCGAGCTCCGCAATGAGATCGAATAGCTGCGGCGCATTGGTGACGTCGAGCTTCTTGCGAATACTCACCGTCGTTTCATTGCCATTGTCGCTTCGGGTGTACAGTTCTTCTGACACGTCGATCAACCCTGTGGGCTAGAAGGTCCACAAGTTCCCCCATGGCTCGCCTGCAAACGAAGCCCCATCAGCCAGGGATGAGAACCAGGCCGGGTGTAGCGCGGTATTAGGTATTGCGCGGAGTTGTGGATACTTGGTTTCAGCATGATGGCTGCGAGAAGTTCACTGCGTTTGCCCGGAAGCCTCCGGCGGTACTGATGGTCCACCCTGTGGCTCCGAAGGTCGCCGGAGATATTTCACCAGACGCCAGCGATTGGGCGGTCCCGACTCATAGTCGACTTCATCAAGGAACCCCCGGGCGATCGTTATACCCATTCCTCCCATGGGCAAAGCCTCCTCCAGAGGCTTTACGGCTGTGAGGTCGAAACTTCTCCCCGTGTCGGTGATCTCGACAGCGAGGTGATCGGTAGCAATACGGATCTCACAGCGAATCGTGCCCCCTCCTCCTCCATCGTAAGCGTGGAGCACGATGTTGTTGAAAATTTCGGAGAACCCCGACGAAAACGCAAGAGTGAAGTCGTCGCTGAAATCGTATGTGTCGGACAGAGCTGGTTGTGATTCTCCATTGCCGTCGGCGGGCTGGCTCAGCCCGTTGGTCCCGACCAGATTGCAAGACTCCATGACGACACGCATGGCCAGATCGCGAAACTCGAGAAGACCGGGAATGGTCAGGGCGACAGTGCGAGTGTCCGACATGGAATGGGCGTATGATATCAGAGACCAGCGCTCTGTGTTAGGCTGCAGCTCCCATGCGTTTGAGTGTGCGCATTACCAAGCGGTTGATAGATGTTGCTGGTTCTCTGGTCGGGTTGACGATCTCGGCGCCAGCAATCCCGGTGATTGCCGCGGCCATCTATCTCGACGATCGCGGTCCGGTCTTTTACCGCCAGAAGCGGGCCGGAACCCTGCGTGAGGTCAATGTTGAGAGCGGCATCCGACGCTTCCGTTTCCACGAGTTTCACATGCACAAGTTCCGAACCATGCGCACCGATGCTGAAAAATTTTCCGGTGCTGTGCTGGCGTCCAAGGAGGATCCCCGCATCACTCGTGTGGGCCGTTTTTTGCGCAAGACCCGACTCGACGAGATTCCCCAGCTCTTTGAGGTTCTGCGCGGGACCATGAGTTTGGTCGGTCCACGGCCAGAACGCCCCGAGCTCCTCGAAAACCTCGCTCATGCCATCCCGTTCTTCGAGGAGCGCATGCGCGATGTCAAGCCCGGCATCACCGGGCTGGCTCAGATTTCGCTGGGCTATCAGGGCGACGTTCCGGTCGGCAGCGCCATCGAGCCGTTTGCCAATGAGTGGCAAAATCCCTTCGACCTCGAAGAACTCGACGACGACCCGGAGCGCGCAGTGGCCGACGATATGCGCATGAAGCTGCTCTATGACCTGGCCTACGCCACAGCGCTGGAGAAGTTCACCAGCTATCTCAGTATGGAATTCCAGATCATTTTCAAGACCCCGCTGATCATGCTGCGCGGCGCCGGCCGCTAGTCGGGGACGGTGTTAACTTTTCAACTTGGAGACCTGCTCCTACAGTGGCGCCAAGTTGAAAAGCTTACACCGTCCCCGGCCCCGGCCCGGCTAGGGCACGTGGAGTGTGTCGCCGCGAATCATGACGATGTTCATGTCGGGCCGATCGCCGTTGACAATCGGCTCGTAGGCCAGAGGTATACGGCGGACTTTCTGAGTCTTGGGATCGGTCCGGGTCAGGACGATCTGATTTTTTTTGGCGAAGCGAGTGAGGCCACCAGCCATGGCAATGGCCTCGACCACAGTAACGTGTCGGTTGGATTCGATGATGCCGGGCCGATTCACCTCTCCGCTGACGATGAAACTGTAACTGGCCCAGTTGTTCACCGCAATGGTGATCTCGACGCCGTCGAGCTTGATCCATTTGGTCAGCCGGCGACGGATCTCCTGCTTGAGCTGAGACGGAGTCTTGCCGGTCGCCTGCAGATCGCCGATCAGAGGCATGGTGATCCTGCCGTCGGGGCGAATGGTCACTCGGGCAGACACTTCCGAGTTCTTCCACACATTGATGTCGAGATTGTCAGAAACCCCCAAGACATATTCGCTGTCGCGGGGATCGGGCTCTTTGCTGTAGTCGTAATCGGGCAGGGCCGGCCCACATGCACCCAGGCAGAATAACAGAGCAAGCGAATTAGCAGATGTAAAAGCGAGACGCATCAAGGTTTCTCCCAAACGCGGCCAATGGATCGCGCCCGGCCGCTGCACCAGGTAGATGTTGACCATGTCTCGACACCCCGCGCAACCTCGGCAAGGCTCTACCAGCCGCTCAGTACGATCGGAGTGCCGGCAAGAGGCAGGACCACCATGCGCGCTCGCTCGGGAGTGGCGCCCGGCTTTTCGAAATACACGGTCATCGCATCGCACTTGCCAGACGGGTAACACTTGATGGTCATCTCGTGACCATCCGGGAGAAAATCGCTCGGCGGGGCCAGTGGCGGGGCGAGTTCGGTCGAGGGGCGATAGCCGACAATGTCGATGCCGCTGGGGCTGATCAGTTGGCGGGTCAGCTCGTTCCACGTCGGACCCGATTCCCGCAGGCGTTCCAGAGCTGCGATTTTCACTCCGGCGTCGGTGTGCACGCGCAGTTGAGTCCGCGCACTGACACCCCAGTCGTTAAAAAAATTGGGATCGACCGCTCCCGAGGTCACTGCCTTGCGCGATGTTTCGCGCATCAGATGAGCCACCTTATGGGCGATGTCCAGAGCAGTCGGGTCGCGGTCGATGGTTACCACGGCAACTGCTGCCAGAATTCCCACGATCACCACCACGACCATGAGCTCGATCAAGGTGAGGCCGGCTTGCCGGCGAGAGATTGTTTTGACCGTTGCTTTCACCGTCCGATTCCCATGTTGCGCAGATCGATCCGCACCGAGGTCCAGCGGTAGATATGGTTGCCAGTATAGCGGGGATGCACTGCCGAGGGGAGGGCGATCGACGGCGAGTCACCCAGCTGGTTGTGATCGATATCGCCCTTGGTAAACGCCGGCGTGGCCGCAGTGGACACGACGCCGAGATCGCGATTGGTCCGCACGGCCAGGCTGACATTGACCTCGATCAACTCCGCGTTTGCCGGTGGATTGACCGCATCCGACGAGTACCAGTCGCGTCGGTCGTCGCTATCGCCATCGAAATTGGCACCTGGAGCGTCGAGCCAGTAACGCCGGGTGATCTGAAAATCGGTAAAGCCGATGCCGAGGTCGGTCCAGTCATTGCCGCCGATTTCGCCGCTCTCGGATATCTGCAGAACGCTCAGTCTCTGCCGGGCGACCGGATCGGGCGGTGGGGGATCGTCGGCCGGGTCGATGCGAAACGCACGGCCAACAAAACGATAGATCATCGACTGGTCCGTGGTGATATCGTCTGCCGGTGTCGTCCCGATGCCACAAGCATCGTGCTCTGGCAGCTCAGCGGGATCGAGAGTGAGTGTGTCGGGATCGGTGACCCCGCTGATCCGGACCAGGCAGGCCTCGTATTGGACCAGCTGAGCCGGACCGGCATCCGGATCGATCGCAGTGTTTGCCGTGGTGGTGGGAGCACGGACGATCACCGCCCAATCGCCGTCCTGAAAGTTGTCGACGTGGTCCACGGTCAACGTGGTCGGCGCATCGCTCTCGATCCTCGCCATGGCCGATGCGTCGGCGTAGTAAACCCGGATGCTGTCGGGACCAAAGCCGTCCGGGTCGTTGAACACCTGGACGGGCGGCACCAAGTCATCCTTCCCCAGATGAACCGTCGCCGGAACTGCCGGCAGACCCGGCCCTACCGGCACCGGGTTCAGCGCGTTGAGCACATTGTCTGAAGCGTAGAAGCCCCTGGGGATCAAGTGTCCAGCCGCGCGGACATGGCGCACGACCTCGGCCTTGGCCGCGCGCAGGGTCTGCTGCAGCTCGCTCACCCCCGACTGGCCGCGATAGGCCACCGACATGCGGGTGTAAATAGCAAAGACCAGGCCGACCAGAAGCGCCGAGATGAGCAGCGCGATCATCAACTCGATCAGAGTGAGACCGCTCTGGCGCCGGGTCTTTCGGCCGGTTCGATACGACAAGTCACTGGACTCGATCATGGCGCTTCCAGACTGGTGCGAATGAGCTCGAGGGCAACCTTGTGTCTGTACTGTTCATCGACCGTGGCCGGATCGGAGCCGTCCTCGGTCCAGTTGACCACGATGCGCATCATGACCAGAAATCCGGACATCTCGCGAACCGAGAGATCGCGGGTAAACGTCATGCCCGCACGCCCGTCCACGGTGTCCATGTTATTGACGCCGGTGATGGGCAGAGGGCCGTGCCGCGTGGTGATCTCGGCCATGGACATGCTGCGCAGCTCTTCCATGGTCTGCTGGGCAATGGTCGTTGCATCGGCCGTGTGGGCCGCTGTTCGGTTGCCCTTCATGGTCGCCACGTGGAGCGACATCAGTCCGGCCAGGCCGACCACGGTCACGGCCAGCGCGATCAACAGCTCGAGCAGACTAAAGCCTTGCTGGCCAGATCTCTTGTGCAAGCGGATGTTGCCCGTGCTCTTTGTCACCGGATGCACCTCAGAAAATCTGCCGCCATCCCATGAGGATGAGAGCGTGATCGGTACCGACAGATCCGCCTTGGCCTATGCCGCCACTGCTGCCGCCACCGCTGGCCGTGTCGTCACCCGCATTGGGCGAACGCGGCTTGCCGACCCGGACGATCTCGCCGCTCTGCAGCGACAGATACACCGCGCCGCCCTTGGCAAAGAGCGACGTGCTCACTGCGGCGGTATTGAGAGTTTGCGGTGCAAAGGCATCGACCAGATTTTCGACCGCAGTCGGAGCCGCAGCTGGATCGCGGTCGACCTTGACCCCCTGGATCACGGTTTCACCGGTATCGCAGGTTCCGGCGGCGACATCCGGGTCGATGGTCTTGGTAAAAACAACCTGTTCGTTGGTAGCGGTAACCCCGCCGTAGAATTTCTCGCAGGTGCGCGGCCCGGTCTTGCAGGCACCGATCAGCTTGCTGCGGACTTCTCCGCTCTTGGCGTATACGGCGAAAAACTCGTTGTGGGCCTGGGGATTAAACCCCTCCAGCCCGCCGGTGCCGAAGAAGAGCACCATATCTCCGGTGTTGTCGGTCCGTGCCGCGATCGTACCCATGATGGGTCGCTCTCGCACGTGAGCTAGAGGATCGGTCGGAGTGGGATCGAGCGGATCGATCTCCAGGGCATTGATCGTGTCCACGATCGAAAACAGCTTGTGCAATTCATCCGGGTCGGAAGGCGCGGCCAGGGGCGGAACCTGGGTCGATGCCAGGGCCGAGTTGTCCATGAAGGCACCGCCGAGATCCTGGGCCGGGTCGACTTTGTAGACATAACCGCATTTGTCGGCGAACACGACTCGATCGATAAAGCCATCGACAGTTGGATTGCCGTCCTCGCCGAGGTCGTCGGTCTCGAATGCCGTGATGTTGCTGGTCACCGGGCACTCGGTCTTGGCTTGCCACAAGGGGGTTCCATTCTCGACATCGTAGGCCACCACGATGCGCCCCTTGCTGTACGGCTTGAGCGTTTCGGTGGGATCGAGCCCAGTGCCGGCCACGACGAGATGGCGTTCGTTGACGCCGATCTTGACCCGAATGATCGCCGGCTTGGCATGTGCCTGACCGGCGTCACCGCCACCCGGCGTGTCTTGCCACAGCGGGTCTGGACCGATCACGTTGCCGGGGTCGCCCGGATCGACTGTCTGTGTGATGTCGATGGCCGCCACGCTCTTTCCGCCGTTGCCACTCCCGATCACTGCAACAGTGCGCATATCGCTGCCGATCCTGACATCTGCTACCGTGGGCGAGCCATCGGGATATGCAGTGACCACGAGCTTGCCGGAAACACTGGCAGAATCGTTGAAGTCTTGCAGCATTCGACCGGCCACGGTACCCGGTATGAATGCCCAGGCTTCTCTGCCGTTGAGACCATCATTGATATTGGTGGCGTCGCTGTAATGGGCGTGGAGCATGCCGTCTCTGGACCCGAAGAGAACCAGGGGAACCCGCTGGGAATTGGCCGAGACAAATCCGTCGAGGTCGGCCCGCTCTGAACCGGTAACAAATACGTACCAGGTCGGCAGACCGGGCTTGCCAACCACCGCCGGCGTCGACGTCTCGACCGCTCCGAGGCGAGATTTATCGATGCCCTTGTTGCCCACGCCGAACCGTTTGGCCCGCACCCAGTCGACGGTGTCTTTGGTAACACCGCCCATGGTCGCAGCGAGAGCCGTCACCTGGGTGAAGTCTGAAAAATCGAACTCGAAGTCGAGCCGATCCCTGCCGTCGACAGTCGTGGTGTAAATGTGGCGAGTGGGGTCATAGAGGTTGGTGATCTCGTCTAGCTTGGCACTGGCCTCCCAGTAGACCTGGTCGAGATTGGCATTGACCGCGTAAAACCTGCCCCGATTGCCCGGCTGCCGGAAAGCACCGACATAGGCGACACCGTCGTGTACAACAATGCCGGCGCGATAGTGCTCGAGCGCCTCGGTGTAGTTAAATCGAATCTCGACCCGGGTGATTTCCGGACTCATGGTGTGGGTGGCCGCGTCGGATTGCAGTTCGGCTCGCCACTGCAATTCGATTCCTGTGGGCTTGGTAAAACTCACGCACCAATGAGCGGGGTTGTCCGCGCACGGGACCGCTGCGGTCCAGGGCAGAGTGACCGAGTCATTGCTCATCGACCACGCGATGTCCGGGGCCCCGTTCAGGCTGACGGTCGGGATGATACGAGCCGAGGTGATCACCATCTCGGTGCCGCTGAGCGGTCCGAGATCGAGGATTTTCGATACTACCAATCCGCTGTCGACAAAAAGCGCACTGGCCCGATTGGAAAAGAGCTTGTAGTCGGTGGCCGCAGAGTCGGTGGCCACCAGCATATCCACTGAGTTTTCGGGGTCGTTGTCGTAATCGAAGGCCAGACCGAGGTCAAAGTCGCTCAACGGGTCACCGTTGAACGTGATCTGATGGGTCGGAAAATTGGCCGGATTGGCCAGATTGAGAAACGGATCTCCGTCGCCGTCGTTTTCGTAATAGTACGTCTGGCCGCCCGCAACCGAGCCCACATCACCGTCGGTACCGACCAGCAGATCGGGTCTGCCGTCGAGCGAAAAATCGCCGGCGAGCACAAACACCGCGTCGCCGACGAAATTCAGCTCCTGCGGACTGTTGGTGGTGTCGATAGTGCCGAGCGGGGATGCCAGACCTTTCCACAAGCGCAGCCGTCTGGCCGAGGAGGTACAACAACCCGGCCCACCGGCGACCAGGTCGAGAGCGCCGTCAGCGTCAAAATCGGCATAGGCGAAAGCCGGGGTGCGAGAGCCGCTATCCAGCTGCAGATCGCTGATCAGGTCGCCATCATAGGTAAACGTCACTTGAGTGTCGCACTGCGGAGGCGTGGACGACGTACAATCGTTGCGAAACCGGTGAATCGAGCCAGCCGGGTTTCGGGTGCTGCCAACCAGCAAATCCAGTTTGCCGTCGCCGCTGTAATCCACTGCCACGACGGACACGCTGTGGCCGGGCATGGACATGGACTGCAGCTCGGTGAGATCGGCAGGAGCCAGTCCGCTGTGCGGCGGGTCGAAAAGCGGGTCATTGGCCATGCTGTTGCCGGCATTGATGAATACATCGAGGCTCTGGGCCAGGGTACTCGACCCGATGTTGATGCGGATAATATCTTGTCTGCCATCGCCGTCGAAATCACCTGCAGCCAGCTTCATCCTGGTGTTGCCACTTGTGTCCAGGCCCAGGTTGGGAGTTACCGGTTGAAAATCGGGAGCCAGAAAATATTCGGGATCGCTCCAATTGGCCGGCAGATTATTGGCCGAGTGATTGCGGTAGACGATGGTTGTGCCGTCGGTCAATCCGCCGACAAAGTCGGTCCAGCCATCGCCGTTGAAATCGGCCGCCGCGGCGGAGACAAAGATGTCGGTGGTGCCCAGGTCGGTGCCACGACTCGGCGAATCGGGCTCGAACGCGCCGCCCCGGTTGCCCAGACGCAGGCGGCCAACCCCCAGGTCTTCCCGGTAGACCATGCCATTCTTGGTCTGACTGGCGCTGTCGAGATCGGCATCCTCGATAATGGTCGGCGCCGAGGTCTTGGGGCATTCGGGAATGACCGATTGCGCGGGCACAGAATCGGCTGACAGCGCACTGGCCATCCATACGAATAGAATAAGAACAACGTATTTTCGCATCATCGGCCTATAACTCGGTTTATAACTGGCTGGGAGTGGATCGATTCTGATCGCCGGGATTGCTGATCACGTCGCGTTCCCGAACATTGCCGTCATTGGTCGCACACTGACTCTCCTGGCTGTAGGCACACGGTGGCACCAGATTGCCGATCGCACCCTCGATTTGAACTTCTAATTCGACCTGCGCAATGGTACCGCTGGGACCGTATCCGGTCGATCGGATGACCACCCGCTTATCGCTGTCTTCACCGGCAGTGATCTCTTGATCATCCCGATTGTTCAGAATGACCACGTTGTACCAGGCCTTGACATCCGAACCGAACAGATTGCCGGCATCGCCCGGCTGAACGCCGTTGCCCGGGATCAAATCGGTAAAGAACGGCTTTTCTCTTTCCTCAGGGATAAGGTCTGCAGGATCATAGGCCAGGACGAAATCGCTCCAGTTTTCATCTTCGTGGGCCCGGCTGCGCAAAAAATCCACCGCGACGGCTGCGCCGCTCTCGGCTGCGTAGAGCGCGACCGCGGTGAATCGATCGTGACCGCCAGCGGCCAGCCCGCCGCGCACCGATAGTGTGGTGAGCCCGCCCAGGCTGATCAGTGCTACCATGGCGAGCATCGCCACCACGACGATGCTCCCGGTCTCTCTCAACTCGTTGCGTGACATCCCGGCTCCTTGTTTCCGAGACATGTTTCTCTCAGCGGGGCAGTCGAACGAATGCCCGCGTTCCCCAGTATACGTCAAAAGTGCCCGGCGAAAAGCCTTTCATTGATCGCAACATGCGGAGATGTAAGGGGTTTCTTCACCTGGCAACACGCTTCGTACCATCGACGCCGCGCGAGTACTTGACAGTCTCAAGGTGCCCGTGGATGACTTGGCGTTATGAAGCGAATGGGTTTAATGTTCATGTCTGCACTGGTTGCAGGCGGTACCTGGGGTTGTACCAAGGATTCCTCGTCCGTCACCGACAAACTGGACGATATCGAGAAGCGCCTGGCCAGCATCGAGGGCAAGCTGGATAAGCTGCCGGCTGGTGCCAGACCACCACAACGCCGACGTCCGCAGCAGCCCGATCCAAACAAGGTGTATTCGGTACCTATTGCCGGGGCGCCATTCAAAGGACCGGAGGCCGCCAAAGTCACCATGGTCGAGGCGTTCGAGTTTGCCTGACCGTACTGCAAGAGGGTCGGTCCGACCATCGAGCAACTCCTCAAAGATTACGGCAACGACCTAAAAATTGTCTACAAGCACTACGTGGTCCATCCGCAGACCGCGACTCTGCCAGCCCAGGCGTCCTGCGCTGCCCACAAGCAGGGCAAGTTTCTCGAGATGGAGAAGTTGATATGGGAGAAGGGCTACGACGCAGGTCGCAACTTCAGCCAGGACAATCTCGACAAGATGGCCACCGAGCTCGCGTTAAACATGGACAAGTTCAAGGCTGATATGAAGGGCGAATGCACTCAGATCGTCCGCAAAGACCAGCGCGAACTGGCCCAGGTCGGTGCCCGCGGTACTCCTGCGTTCTTCATCAACGGCCGCTTCCTGTCCGGGGCCCGGCCCATCGATCATTTCAAGAAAATCATCGACGAAGAGCTCAAAAAAGCCAACGAGAGGGTCGAGAAGGGCACGCCGGTCGAAAAGTACTACGACGAATGGGTGCTCAAAAAAGGCCTCAAGAAGCTCGAACCTCAGAAATGATTCGGTCCGCCCGGCTTTTATCTTTTATTCGGTTAGTCGGGTGAGCTTATGGGCGTGGATCAAGTTGTACAGATGCGACCGGGCGATGGAGAGCTGGCGCGCAGTCTCGGCGACGTTCCAATCATTGCCCTCCAGTGCCTCTCGGACAAAGCGGCGCTGGAAGTCGCGCATCGCTTCCTGAAAGCTGCGCGGCTGCGTCTGGTCCTGCACATTCGCGATTTCATCCGGAAATAGATGATACACTTCGAGGGTGGTACTGTCCTGCCCGCGCGCCCGGATCACGGCAGCCTCTACCCGGTTTGCCAGCTCGCGCACGTTGCCGGGCCAGGTCGCCTCCTGGCACGCGACCAGCGCCCGCCGCGACACGACAAACTGCTCGAGCTGGTGCCTCTCACAGGTTTTCTGGCAGAAATGCTCGACCAGAATGGGAATGTCATCGGTTCGGTCGGCCAGCGAGGGCATCTCCAGCGGCATGACGCTCAGCCGGTAATAGAGGTCCTCGCGGAAACGGCGCTCGTTGACCAGGGTGCGGAGGTCGGCATTGGTGGCGCTGACGATGCGAACATTGGCACGTTTGGGTTTGGTCGCGCCCAGGGGATAGTACTGTCGCGATTGTAACAGCTGGAGCAGCTTGGCCTGGGCACCGAGCGAGAGCTCGCCGATCTCATCGAGAAACAGAGTTCCGCTGTCGGCTGCCTCCAGCTTGCCGGGAATTCGCCTGGTCGCACTCGAATGCGCGCCGGGCATGGCGCCAAACAGGTCGCTCTCGAACAGCGTCTCTGGAATGGCGGCGCAGTTCAGCTCGACAAACGGCCCGTTGCTCCGCCGGCTGTTCTGATGAATGGCCCGGGCCATGGCGGTTTTTCCCGTACCCGAAGGGCCGGTAATGAGCACGTCGATCTCGAGCGGAGCCACCGATGACGCGGTGTGGAGAACCTGGGCCAGGCGTCCGGACCGGCCCAGGATTCCCGGACAGCTAAACGCCTTGCGAATCTCGCGCGTATCGTCGCTTTCGAGACGCCGCCGGTACTGACCGACCAGGCGCTCGGCCAGAGGAGCGAGCTGTCTGGCAAAGAGTTCGGCACGGGCTCGGTCGTCGGCAGTGAATTCCCTCGGAGCGTCTGCAATGCGGCCCTGCAAGTACACCACCCCGATCGACGGATGACCCACCGGCGCGCATAAAACGGCCGTGATCTGATGGGCTTTGACACTTTTTCGGTCGCGGAAACGCTCGTCTTCCAGAGCCGATACTGTCTCGATCGTCTCACCTTCGAGCATCGCTTTGCTGATGATGCCGCGCGAAATATTCCGGCGTATCTTGGCCACATCCTCGTCGCTGCACGCGGTTTTGGCGAACCATGGCTGGGCGACATCGTCTGGCCACTCGTCGTTTTCGTCCTGGGGACGCAGCTCCAGATAACCTTTTTCAGCATCGGTTACCTGGACGATCAGATCGAGAGCAGTGTCGAGTAATGGCCCCAGGTCGTCCTGGGAGCCGAGAGCGAGTAGTTTGCGGTAGAAGTCCCGTTCCTGGCGCAGCTTTTCCCACTCGTTTGTCTGAGTCGTCATCTCCGAATCCTTCTCAGGGTGAGTGGCCATTCGAAACACGCTGTAAGGCAGGGCATTCCGGCTTCAGCCGGCCGCTCCACGTGACTACTGGAACATCCTCGCCGGGTTGTCCAGCACTACAGCGTATCGAGGCTAGTTTTCTCAGTACATGAAGAGTACGACAATATCGCTCCATCCGATACCCAATGCAGTGACTTTGCCAGAGCTCGCGACCGTGGTAGCACATTCTAATGGCGATTTACGATAGCGTCGTCGACACCGTTGGCAATACACCTCTGATCCGCTTGCAGCGCGTCTCGGCCGGCCTAGGGGCTACAATTCTGGGCAAAACCGAGTCGCGTAATCCCTGTTCCAGCGTAAAGGATCGCATCGGAGTGGCGATGATCCGCGATGCCGAGCAGCGCGGCATCCTCAAGCCCGGAGCGGTCATCGTCGAAGCCACGTCGGGCAACACCGGCATCGCGCTCGCATTTGCCGCTGCAGCTCTTGGCTACAAATTGGTGATCGCTATGCCCGAAAGCATGAGCCGCGAGCGCGTGGCGCTTTTGCGCATGTTCGGCGCCCGGGTGGTATTGACCCCCGGCGGGCTCATGCGCGAGGCTGTGCGCAAAGCCGAAGAAATCGCCAGGGAAACTCCGGGCGCGGTGACGCTGCAACAGTTCGGCAACCCAGCCAATCCGGACATGCACGAGCACACCACGGCCAAGGAGATTCTGGATGATACAGGCGGCGAAATTGGCGCCTTCGTGGCCGGAGTCGGAACTGGCGGCACGGTGACCGGAATCGGTCGAGTACTGCGCAAAGAGTGTCCCAACGCCAAGGTTATCGCGGTCGAACCATCCGATTCAGCCGTGCTCTCGGGTCGCCCGCCCGGCCCCCACTACATTCAGGGTATCGGAGCCGGATTTGTTCCCGAACTTCTCGACCGCGACGTCATCGACGAAATCATCGCGGTGAGCGAACGTGCCGCCATTGACAATGCACGCCGGCTGGCTCGCGAAGAGGGCATTTTGGCCGGCATCTCCTCGGGAGCTGCCCTGACCGCAGCGATGCGCGTGGCCCGTCGCGCCGAGATGAAAGGACAAAACGTCGTCGTCATCTTGCCCGATACCGGCGAGCGCTATCTGTCCACCTCCATGGTCGAAGATCTGCTCAAAGACTGACCCACTACCTCTCGCCCGACGTCTCTACACACGATCACCCGGGACACTATGCAACGCGATCGTGCGCTACCCGCAAATACTGCAAGTGCAGTGACGACTGATGCGGGATCAATGAGCCCTATTCGGGATCGGTCAAAAAAAAACCCTCCTGAAGCTCGCTTTAATCTCGCTTTTGCTATTGCGGACGCGCGGTTTGTAGGTTTATGTAGGGTGCAGGTAGACAAAGACTATTGACTTTGAACCCGTCGCTCGTGCAGCGAGACAGCTAGGGAATGGTAGGTTGGCTGTCGGGGGGAAGCCTGGCGGTCGGGCGCTGTGAAGCAGATCCAGCAGCATCACCAGATGTAGCGCCGTCACCAAGTCCAACCGCGCGCGCCGGCGGTGTGATTACGGTTCACATCGATGAATACGCATTATCCATCTAAAGCAGTAATAGGTTAATAACAATATAATAGATTAATAGACCAATTAACTAGATTGCGAAATAAAACTAATTACTGGAGAAACTACATGAAAAAGACATTGGTTTTGCTTGTGAGCGGATTGTTCCTCGGCTGTGCAGTGGGGGAAGACAACTTGAACGTCACCGACGAGGAGATCGTCGGCGGAACCCCGACCGCGGGTGATCCTGCGGTTGTCGCTGTCTATGCCCGCGAGCCCGGCGCGGACCGGGGATCGCTGTGCACTGGCACCGTTATCGCTGCTGACGTGGTTCTCACCGCGGCTCACTGTGTTTTCCCCGACTTGGTGGGTGCCGACGCCGAGTTCAGTGTTTTGCTCGGCCATGACATCACCGATCCCGACACTCGCGGCCCCGAGATCCCGGCTGCTGCAGTCCATTACGACGAGCAGTTCAACCCCAACAACCTCACCAACGGGCACGACATCGCGGTCGTCATCCTGAGCGAGCGGGTCGACATCGAGCCGGTTCCGTATCGCCGCGAGGCACTGCCGTCGAGCTTTGTCGGCGACCCGGTCCGCATCATCGGCTACGGCCTCAACAATGGATTCAGCCAGAGCGGTGCTGGCGTCAAGCGTGAGGCCGATGTGAACCTCAACGGCTTCGACAGCAAGTTGGTCCGCACTGGCCGCTTTGGCCGCAACATCTGCAACGGCGACTCGGGTGGCCCGGTCCTCATGGAGATCGACGGCCAGGAGACCATCATCGGCGTCAACTCGTTTGGCTTCATCTTCTGCCTGTTCGAGGCGTCCAGCACTCGCGTGGACACCTACTCGGACTTCGTCGATCAGTTCATCCGATAATCCACGCCACGACACCCGACCTGCACGCGACGCGCGGTCGGAGTGATTTTGCGGGCTGGTTGGAGGCGCGGCCTCGACCAGCCCGCTGTTGTTTTATGCCGGGTCGGCCCGCCGCTTGCCGCGCCGAGCGACGCATCAGAGTTTCGGGTTACGCGTACGAATCAAATGCGACTTCTTCGACGTAGAGTTCGACTGTGGCGCGGGCGATTTCCTCTTTGTTGGCTTCGACCGCCCCTTGCTCGAGAGAGATGATTCCGACGTGTTTGAGGCTGATCGAGGCCAGTTCTTCTTCCAGATCGGGACCCAAAAAGGTCAGCGATCCGGTCAACTCATCGCTGTCCGTGCATTTGCCGTCGATGACGAAGCTCTTGTGCCACTCGGCCCAGGGCTCGATATCCGCCATGGAAAACGTCACCTTGAGATTGTCGACTTCGAGGGCAGCTGGCTCTTTTACCGCCTCGCGCTGGGCACCCACCCGGCCTTCGATGATCTTCTGCGTCCATTTGAACGACTCGATCTTGGCGACCCGGTCACAGGGTAGATTGCCGAGTTCAAAACGAAAATTGCTGCACAACCACTTTTTGGCGCCGGCGTCCTCCACCCCGAGAATCTCGCTGCCGTCACCTCGCTCGTAGCGAATCGTGTTGGGATTGATCTTGACGGTGAAGTAGCCAGCCTCTTTGCTCGCGCCATCGCACGTCGGGATGGCGACCTCTTCGATGTAGGCGTCGTTCAAGATCCGAATCGCCCGGATCTTGTGATTGAAGTCGGCAGCGTACAGTTCGCAGTTTTTCTGTACGAAGCCCTTGTCGAAAGACGCCTTGATCCAATCCCACATCGGCTTGCCCATACCCATGGAGATCTCCACGGTGAGTGGGTCGTGTTGGATGGTAGCTAGATTCTTTTTCTGGTAGTAGCTGGTGCCCAGGTCGTGCGTCGCCACGTCGGCCTTGATGGTGCCGCCGGACACTTTCTTGATGAACCCGGCAAACGTTCCATCGACACCAAATGCAAATCGACCGGCAGTATAAGAACGTTGATCAGACATTCTCTCCTCGGGATGGAATGTCATAACACAAAAATTCACTGGCTATGAGGTTGCCGGAGGAATGCAGCCGCTGTGGATTGCCCGAGGCCGTCTGGTCTGGCAGCCGGGACCGAGTGTTGCCGACCTGCCGCGCGAGCGGGCGACTCAACCCTCGTAAAATGTCGTCAGGCTGGATAAAATAAAATTAAATCAGTACATTAGACGTACCGTGCGAGGTTGGCCAATTGGCTTGGCGATCGGCTGCGCGCCGCTGGCCGAGTGCCCGATCGGCCCGCAGCGGTCACGCCTTGGCCGCTTTGCCGATGCATTGGCTGTCGACAACTCGCCGCAATCGCTTGCGCGATATCGGCTTTTCGAGTACCCGGTTACCGATATTGGCGACAAAATCACTCATCCGTGCGGTAAATGCCCCGCCGGTGATGAAGATGATGCTGTCGGCGATGTCTGGCCAGCGCTGGGCTACCTCGCGGTAAAACATCAGACCGTCTACCCCGGGCATCATGAGATCGCACAGAACGACGTCGAACTCGCGATCGCGTCGCAAGATGGCGAGCCCCTCCTCGCCACCCGAGGCCAGCACGACCTCGTGGTCGGCATTGAGCATGCGCTGATACATGTTGCGAACTTCACGCTCGTCGTCGATGATGAGGATACGGGCCGAACCGGGCAACAACTCCTCACCACTGGTCGTGGCCCCCCTCCGCTTCGGTCTGAGGCCGGTTTCCAGAGGGATGCGCAGGGTGAAACACGTACCTCGACCCAGCTCGCTATCCACCGAGATCGCACCTTTGTGTTTGCGCACGATGTCAGCACACAGGGCGAGTCCCAGGCCAGTACCCTGATCGCGCGACTTGGTGGTGAAGAAGGGCTCGAAGATCTGCTTGCGGATGACCTCGGGGATTCCGCTGCCGGTATCCTCGACCGTCAAGAGCAACCCGTCGCCGTCGCAGCGGGTGGTGACCTTGACCTTGTTATCGCCGATATCGCCGTCTTCGATGGCCTGAGCAGCATTGACCAGAAGGTTGACCACAGTCTGGGTCAACTTATTGCGGTCACCGGCAAAACGCGGAATCTCACCCAGATCCCGGTCGAGGATGGCCTTGTGCCGGATCGTGTTCTCCACCATGTTGCACGCGACGTTGACGACGCTGTTGATGTTGATCATCTCGACGTCGTCGTTCTCGATGCGGGCGAAGGTGCGCAGATCCCGGACGATGGCGGCAATGCGCTCAGCTCCGGACATGCTGGCCATACGGATCTCGTGCATGTCGTAGAGCGCGTGTTGCGGGTCGCCAGTGGCCAGAATTTTGCTTACCTCGTCCAGCGCGGGGGAGGTATCGCTGTCGATAGCGTGTTGACAGGCGTCGACCAGGGCGCGCATGGTCTCGATGTGCTCGCCGAGGATCTCCACATTGCCCATGATAAAAGCGAGTGGATTATTGATCTCGTGGGCGACACCGGCGGCTAGCTGACCGATTGCAGCCAGGCGGTCGGCGTGCATGAGCCGACGCTCGAGTTCTTCGCTTTGCGCGCGCGCGCGCGCGGCCCGGATCTCCCGTTCCACCGCCGGACCGAGACGGTCGAGTTTGCTCTTGAGCACATAATCGTGCGCGCCGGCCCGCATGGCGGTAACCGCGGTGTCCTCGCCGATGGCACCGGACACGATGAGAAATGGGACTCCCCGTTGATCGCTGTGATGGACCACTTCGAGCGCACCGGTGGCGTCGAAGTGCGGCATGGAGTAATCCGACAGAATGACGTCCCAGGGACGCCGATTCAGCGCATCAACCAGGGCGTTTTCGGTTTCTACCCGTTCCGACGCCACCGAAAAGCCATAACACTCGAGCGAGCGTACGACAAAGAACGCGTCTTCTTCCGAATCCTCCACCAACAGAACGTTGAGTAAGGAGTCCGGTCCTTTCTTGCTGCTGGAGTCCACGGCGTGCAGATAGGGCACCCGAGTGAGTGCTGATGCTACCATGTTACACGATCCCGGCGAATTCTCGTTCCGGCAATTACACCGATCGCCGGTGTTTTTACAACTTGCTCAAAGCGAGTCATGCTGGCCAGTTACGGTCTCGTTGAGCCCCAACCAATAGTTGGCTATTTCCCCCACTGCGGCGATGAACTGCGAAAAATCCACAGGTTTCTGAATGTAGCTATTGGCACCTAACCGGTAACACTCGGCAATATCGATTTCGGCGTTGGACGTGGTGAGCATGACGACTGGCGGCAACCTGGTCTGCAACCGGGTGCGCAATCGGTCGAGAACTTCTATACCGTTCAACCTGGGTAACTTGAGGTCGAGCAATACCAGCTGTGGCATGGCTTCGCCCTGCATGTCGGCGTCCTGGCCCACACTCAACAAGTATTCAAGGGCGACCTCACCGTCTGAGAACACCTTGACTTTGGCTGCGATTTTGTTCCTTTGCAGGGCGCGCACGGCCAGTTCAGCGTCGTCCTCGTTATCCTCTACGAGAATGATGAGCTTGTTCTGCATTCATCGCTCCTGTATTCAATGGTAGTGTGAAGTAAAATGTCGCTCCGGTCCCGACTTTCCCTTCCGCCCATACACGCCCGCCGTGGCGGCGAATAATGCGTTCGACAGTGGCCAATCCGATCCCCGTGCCTTCGAATTCATCCTCTGAATGCAGGCGCTGGAAGGCGCCAAACAGCTTGTTGGCGTACTTCATGTCGAATCCGGCGCCATTGTCGCGAATGAAGCAGGCCGGCACTTCATCGGTATCATCGTCGGCAAGCCCGAATTCGATGCGCGCGCCATCCCGGTGTTGGGTGAATTTCCAGGCGTTGCCGAGCAAATTCTCGATCGCGATGCGGACCAGGTGTGGGTCGGCGTTCACCGTAATCTGTGCCGCGATCGACCAATCGACGCGCCGCTCGGGCTGGGTCGCGCTCAATCCGTCTGCAATCTCGCGCACCATTTGACTGAGGTCGACTTCATTTCT
Source organism: Pseudomonadota bacterium (assembly GCA_022360315.1). Lineage (GTDB taxonomy): Bacteria > Myxococcota_A > Polyangia > Haliangiales > Haliangiaceae > JAKSDA01. The sequence goes on along the minus strand of JAKSDA010000065.1, from coordinate 28,378 downwards.
CTGCAGCGACTGCCGCGAGATCCGCGACAGGGTGAGCAAGTCGTCGATGAGCTGGCCCATTCGCTGGGCAGCAGCGCGAACCCGAGCCAGGTATTTCTTGCCCTGCTCGTCGAGCTGGTCGCTGCAATCCTCGACCAGGACCTGGCTGAAACCGTCGATGTGGCGCAACGGCTGCCGGAGATCGTGCGATACCGTGTAGGAGAATGACTCGAGTTCGCAATTTGCCACCTCGAGCGCCTGGTAGGCACGGGCGAGTTCCTCGGCTTTTTCGCGCTCGACCCGCGCGGTCGCCGCCTCGGCCAGGAGACGGCGAAGCTGGCGCGTATCGCGAGCCAGGAGCAGGATGGCCTCGACTTCCCCCTGAGTGCCGCGCATGACCGAACCACTGATCGCCACCGGGATCCGGGTGCCGTCGTTTGCCACCAGGATGGCCTCGACGTCGCGCAGCAGGCCCACTGCGATGACCCGGGCCAGATAGGCGCCGACAGTGGTCTTTCTGGTGCCCGGCCGGTCGCCTGGAAAATCCAGAAATTGGGCCAGTGGAAGGCCGATCAACTGCCTCCGTCGATAGCCGAGCAAGCGGTACGCTGCTCTGTTGGCGCTGGCCACCACCACGTCGCGCTTGACCACGATCAGCGCATCGACCATGGACGACACGATATTTTCGGTATATCGATGCGCGCCTTCCAGGATCTCGTACGCGCGCGATAGTTCGGTCACCATGGTGTTGAACGAGTTGCCCAGTTCTTCGATTTCGCGGCCACCTTGCAGCGTTACGCTGAGCGATAGCTCGCCGTGAGCGACCTTGTTGGTGGCCCGGGCGAGCTGCTCGATGGGCCGGGCCAAAAGCCGGGAGAACACCACCGCAAGGGCGAGTGACAGGGCGATGACCAGGATGAGCAACCGCGAGTAGGTTCGATTGGTCCGCTCGAGGTCGGCTCGAAATACATCGGCCGGCACGCTGAGAGCGAGTGACAGAAACGAGCCATCCTCGGCCAGCACGAGCTGGCTCGACGCGACAGCACCGCGCTCATTCACCGCCACGTGGGGGGTCGGCTCGCCGATCGGGCGAGCTGCCTGCTCGCCCGATCGCAAGAGGGTGCGATCCGGTTCGAGACGCCTTTCGCCCCGGCGCGGCTCGAGGAGCACCTCGAAGTCCGCTGTCATGACCCAGGCGTGGCTCACGTCGTGGAACTTGAAGCTGGCCGCGGTGGACAGAAAGCTGCTCAGATCGTACTCGACCACGATGGCGCCGCCGAACTGGCCTGTATTGGGGTCGTTTCGAGCTATACCGGCAGTGAAGACGGCCTTGCCCTCGCCGGTCCCCAGCGGCGACTCGACCAGCACAGTGAGCGCGGGGTGAGCGCGCAGCTTCGAAAACAGTCGGACCTGGCTGGCAAAGGCGGTGTCGCTGTGCTGAGAAGGTCCCGACTCCGGGCTGTCGGGGCCGATAACGGCAGTCTCGGTGGTGAGGTTGCGGTACTCCTTGATCCGTTTTCCGCGCACCACGCGGGCGCGTTCTCTGCCCCGGTGATCGACAAAACCGATCGACACCAGCTGGGGCACCTGAGCGGCAGTCATGTGGAAGAGTTTTTCCAGATCGGAGACGATAAGGAGCATCACTGTCTCTGATGACAGCAGGAATCTGTCGACAGTCGGGCTGTTGGCCAGAGCGACCAGATGACTGTGCAGCGGCATTCGCACTTTGCTCTCGAAAGCCTGCTCGAGATACAATATTTGTTGTGATAATCGCTCGCGGGCAGTGGCCTCGTCGATTTTTTGGCGCCCGGCGTAATCCACGGCCCACAGCAAGGTCACCGGAACGACTGCGGCGAGCAGCAAGGCGGTGAGCAACCGGCCAAAAATGGTATGGGGAAAGAGCGATCGCACCACATCTACTCGGGGTATCTGTCCAGGGCCAGAGCGGTGTCGATGTACTCTTCGATACCCATCTCCTCGGTGAGCTCGATGCCGAGCATCCGAGCCCGATAGCGGTTTGCGATCAGCGGGCCCCGCCGCGGCGCGCGGACCGGTATCAGACCGGGATCGGCACCGGTGTCGAGAATCTTGTGGGCGATGTGCACTGCCTCGTAGGCCTGATAAAAACCCGAGTCATCGGCGGTTGCCAGAATGCCCTCGATGGCGAACTGCCGTTCGTGACCACAATCGGGCTTCCGTATGTTGCGCAAATACCACGCGCCGAGCTTCAGGGGATCGACCGGTTTGCCCCGCTGGTCGTGCAGAGTGTTGTGATTGAGGACAAAAAACGCGTCTGCACGGTCGGCCAATCGCCTGGCCCCGGATCGCCATTGTGGGGCCGAGTTGGTCACCACAGTGCCCACGACCTCGACCGGAATCCGACGGCGTTCAGACAGCGACTCGAGGGCTTTGACCTTGGACCGCCCGGTCGGCGAATCATCTGAGAGCACGGCCAGAGTCTCGATGCGAGGCGCTATCTTTTTCAAAAATGCGATGCACTCCTCGAGATAGCCGGCCTGGTAGACTCCGGTGACGTTGTGTCCAGGACGTCGGGGAGAGTCGATGAGACCGTATTTCCCGGGCAAACCGTTCATGCCCCAAAACACGATCGGCACGTCGGTATCCAGATACAGATTGCCTATGAAGTTGGCTGCATTGTCATCACCGAGCAGGATGATGGTCGGTTTGTATTCGTCCACAACAGCGCGAGCCGTGTTCACAGCGCCCGCAATGCTGTTCTGGTCTGGATGGCGCTTGGTGTCCATCCACAGCTTTCGGACCTCTGCCCAGGGCGTTTCCACCCGGTCATTGCCAGTGAACTCGGCCACGTGCGCCCTGCTGGCAAAATAACCCAGCTCCTTCATCGCCGCGACAAACCCCCGGCTGGTGTCTTGTGACCACAGGTACTCGGGGTGATAGCTGCTCACCACGAGAAATCGCGGCCTTGACCGCGACGCGACCGACGCGGGTTGGCCGGCGGCAGAGGGCGTGGGAAAGTGGAGTGCACGGTGTTCGCTCGGTTCAGCCCCGGGCCGAGAGGTTTCTCGGCAAGCTGTTGAAAGCACCGCGAACGCCGCGGCTGTAACCACAACGGCGAGGCGTCGCGGTGAGTGTTTTGGGTTCAACCCCCGCGTCTGACTACCAGCGGCTTCCATGGACCGATCCGTCATTCATTAGCGCGGATCGGCTATTGTCGCACGAGCTTTGAAACAGCAACCACAAGCCGCCCACAACATCCCATCACGGGACAGCAAAGAACGCCCGGTAATACACGAGATCTTTGCGTATCTCGCGGCGAGACCCGATTACTGGAGAATTCGCGACCGCAGCCATCGGCGGCTGGCCGGGCATAATGGTTGCGGGGAGCTGTATTTGCGTTCGGGCTATCATTTTGGGCAAGGCCGCGGACGGCCGGAGTCCTGGCCGGATCGGCGGTTGGCCTTGCACAGAAACGCCTTATTTGATCGACAGCGAATGCGTTTCTGTTTAGAGCTGGTCCAAAAACCTCGGACCGAGCCAGAGCGGCGAGGCGCGCCGCCAGTGGGTGCGCGAGGAGTGGATAATACTGGGTGCATTTGACCGACGAGCAAGCCCGCTGGCGGTGATGGATCAGCGCTCTGGCGACGCGGAGAGTTTTTGGACCGGCTCTTAGTACTTAGCTTGTAGTTAGCTGAACTACTTTTGATGTTCGCCGGGTTTGTGCTCACCCTGGGGGCCAGCATACTGCTTTTTCATGCGCTCGCTAATCTGATCGGGAGTCAGGTTTTCTTTGTGCGTGGCCAGACCCCAGCGGTGACCCGACGGATCCTCGATTTCTCCATATCGGTCACCCCAGAATTGATCCATGACCGGCTGTTTGGCTTTGGCACCCGCCTTGACCGCAAGGGCGAACGCAGTGTCGACATCGTCGACGTACACCATGAGGGCAAACGGCGTCCCGCCCAGTGTCACCGGGGACTTGGAACCGTATTCTGGCATCTCGTCACTGATCATGAGGACCGAGTCACCGATTTTGATCTCGGCGTGCATGATGCGACCATCTGGCATCGGCATGCGATTGAGCTCCTCGGCGCCGAGTGCGGCCTTGTAGAACTCGATCGCTGCTCCGGCATCCTTGACCCTGATGACCGGGGTCAGCGTGTGAAAGCCTTCTCGCTTGAAGCTCGCGGCCGGTTTGCCGGGCTCGAATTTCAGATTGGCCGCATCCCCGGCCGCCATCGCTTTGAGCCACGCTGCGCCGCGCTGGGCGATCTCCGGCTCGGTGAGCTCTTCCCTGTGGGTCGCAATACCCCACTCATGACCAAACGGATCGACGATATGGCCGTATCGATCGCCCCAGAACATATCGGCCACCGGCATGACCAACCTGGCACCGGCAGCTGTGGCTCGCTTGACCGCCGCGTCGACATCCGGGACATAGTAGTGGAGCGCGGCCGGGCTGCTACCCAGGGTTTTTGGCGATTTGGAGCCCATGGCCGGCGATTCGGGTCCGAGCATGAGAATCGAGTCACCGATTTTGAGCTCGGCGTGCATGATCATCGCACCGTCCGGGCTGTTCAGTGTGAATCGCTTCTCGGCGCCAAACACGTCGGTGTAGAACGCGATCGCCGCTGCTACATCGTGCACCGTGAGCCCCGGCGTGAGGGTAAAAAACCCGTCGGGAATCGGCTTGACGTCGCTCGCGAGGGTAGTTTTCTGCATCTGCGCCGTTGCCGGCTGCGATGTCGCCGACTTGACAGCCGACTCCTGTGCGCCTGCGCAGCCTGCCCAAAAAACCGCGGCAATTGCCAAGAATCCTGTAGAACCAGTTCGTTGCATATTTCCTCCGAGTGGCCGGTCGCCTGTATCGGCCCTGTTCTGCTATTGGGGCCGGGATGGTTACCTGAAATTATCGCCCACGTCTACCTGTTGAGTTTGGTAAAATGCTCCCACACTCAAGTAGCCGTCCAGGTCTAGCAGCGTTCGGGAAAAATCCCGTCCTGGTCTGGTGGTCGACCCTGTCGAGCAGCACCCGCGTCCGGACCAGGGTAGCCGGGTCGGGATAGATGGTGCGGCGCTACGTGCGAAGATCGCCGTGCTGCTGATGGTAGTCGGGCGAGCTGCGCGCAACCGCCTCCATCAGTTGTCGCACGTCGCCCTGGGAGACATATTCCATGGCGCGCTGGGTCAGCTCATCGGCGTGACTCGCGGTGAGTTCGCGGTGCGCGTCATTCACCGGCCGCAGCGCTGCGACCGCAAGATCGGCGAGTTCTGGCCGCTGCTCGATGATCAGATCCGACAGCACGGCGAACCCCTGGACATCGTCGCCGGTGAAGAGTTCTCTCACTTGCTGGGCACGGCTCCCGGCAGCCAGGGGAAGTATGACCCGTCCCAGAGAGACGATATCACGGGCGCGCACTATGGGCGAAAGCGGCACCGGATGGGTCGGTGGCGAGGTAGCGAGTTGGCGCAGCGAATGCGGCAGACCACGACAGAGCCACACTTCGCCCTCGATGGTGAGACGGATGGAACGGGTGGTGAGATGGCCATGACACAGTCCGTGTGCGTGTAGTCTGACCAATCGGGAGAGAGTCGCGCAGAACAAGGCGAGAGCGAGCGGCCACGGTACGATCGATTTCGACTCGGATCCGGTTCGGGCAATGTCCGCGATATTGGCGCCGTAAATGTACTCCGAGGCGATCAAGCAGCGTCGGTCCAGGATGCCCAGCTCGAAGATCCGCTCGATTTCCGATTCGCGCACATCGGCGTAGACCCGGAGCCACTGCGCCATTGCTAGACTGAGAAGATTGCGGGGAAACACCCGCAAGAACTCGGGAGCAGCAGAGCCAGCGCGCCCGTGCGGGAACGCGCGAAAGCACTCGTCCGGTGGCTGGCAAGCGATCTGCTCCACCAGGGTGTACCGACCCAGGCGCGGATAGTCTTTTAGCGCCTCGAACCGCCGCGGTGCGCATTCCAGCCGTGTGAGATCTTCGCGGGTGAGAGCGTACTGGTCAAAGACCGGCATCGCGATGTCTTTCTGGATGCGAGCTAAACTCCGGCCGGCTTTCTGCCAGCGCCCTGAAGAGTACGCCAACTGGGTCCAGGCGCAAACGATTGCTCGGTATATTCGAAATAAGAAAAATTCTTAACAAGAAATCACCCACGGAAGGAGCGATTACACCGGGATTCCGCTGATCGACGTGTCGCGGCGGCGGGTTCTATCAGCTGACTCGTTGCTACGGCATCAGGATATGGTGGATATGACCGATTAACCCTACTTGATTAGGAATGTTTCAGTGCCAGAATGAGCGAGGATGGCCAGCTGCAAGGCGTTTCGAGAACCGGAGCGCAGTTTATTGAAATAAATGAGCACCGGAAGCGCAGAAACAACGCAGCAGATGGCCACCGCAGCCATTCTGATGCGAAACAGGTCTAATCAAGTAGGGGTGAGCAGAAACTCATTCGTTGTGGATCAGACAAGGCGTTTCTGTTGCGAGGCCAACCGCCGAGCCGGCCTGGAGTCCGGCCGTTTCCGGGGCTCTCGGTGGAGATCAGCGATCGCGACAAAGATAGTCACGTGCGTCCTGGCACTGGGGTTGTCCAGCTGTAACGGTTATCAACACAGCGAAGAGCCGGATGCGATGTCGGGGTCGATGCTCGATGCAGAGTCATCGGAGCTGCCCGATGCGGGCGGGCTGGGCTGGCCCGATGCAAGCATGGCGCCTGGACCCGACACAGGAATTCTGCCGGGAGCTGGAAACAGTGTGACGACAGCGATCGTTTTTCCCACCGAAGTGTCGGGATCGGTGACGATACGGGTAACCGTGTACGATCCCGAGTCTCATCCAGTGGACCTCGAGGCTGAATATTCACTGGATGGCGGGCGGACCTGGAGCCGGGCCACGGTTCCAGCTGACATGCTCATCGGACTGCCATCTTCGTTTGAGGGCGTGGAGAGCGTATTTTCATGGGATTCGCTGGATTTGGGCTTTCGCAATCGGGAGCTGGCGCTGTTCAAGGTAACGCCCTGGGACGCCGGGCGACCAGGGCTTTCGAGCACTGTCAGCGTGCCGCCACGCGACAACCTACGGGTGGCAGCGCGGCGAGTTGAACGGCCGATGGTCCATTATGGCAGTTTCGAACCCCAGGTCATTTCGACGGCTCAAAAGCACGATCTGGTCATCATCCATCCATGGGCCGGCTATGTGACGCCCGAGAACATTCGCACCATCCAGGACGGCGTCGATCCCGACGATCCGCGCGACGATGTGATCGTACTCTGTTATCTCTCGATTGGAGAAGATCTTCGGACTGTGCACAAGACCGCGGAAGAGATGGCCCGGGATCCGCGCTTTGTCGGCGACGGCACCGGGCCGCGCAGGGACCCCCGGGGGCCGAACGCCGACGGTGAACCACTCTTTGGCATCGATCCACTGGGTTTGCCGTCCAACGGAGGAACTGGATATGCGTCCTGGTATCTCGACGACAATTCGATCGATCGCGCGGCCAATGGGATTGGCGACGGCAAGCCGGATCGAAACAGCATCTTCGGCGGCTGCTTTGTCAACGCCGGCGACCCCGAGTGGTTTGATACTCTCGACGAAATGCGCTTCGACAGCGATGATGGGGTGCCGGGAATCCGCGAGCTACTCACTCCCTTTTACGGCCGTGGTTATGCCTGCGACGGACTCTTCCTCGACACTGTGGACACCGCTGCCCCCAACAGCTACACCGACGGGAACAGCCTCAATCAATCCGAATACGAGTGGACCGGACCCGGATTTCGCGATTTCATCAAGCGGCTGCGCGAAACTTATCCCCGCGCTGTCCTTCTACAAAACCGGGGTTTTTTTTATTTCGACCCGAGCGGATTGCATTACCAGATTACCACGCGACCATATATCGATCTGGTATTGTTCGAGAGCTACCGCCTCAATTCGAGTGAGTTCGAGCAATGGAACGAGTATTACTTCCCCGATAACAAGTACAACGTGGTTCCCAAACTCATGGCCGAGGCCAACCGACCCGACGGTTTCCGCGTGGTATCGCTCGGTTATGCCGAGGGGCCGGCCGGGACCATGGATCCGGCGACGCTGGTCGCCGAGTCCGACCTCGGCTTCGACTCATTGCTCGAGGATATCCACCAGGCGCAAAAACTGGCTGGTTTTCGCCATTACTTGACCAATGCGGAGATCGACCTGGCCAACACATTTGTACTCGACTATGCCGACACCACCGACACCGCTCCGCCGACCTGGACCAGCGTGTACAACAGAAACAACCACCACGGTCGTATCGTTCCCACAGCGCCCGATCCGCGTCCGGGCATTCGGGAGGTGGTGCCGGGTTTCAAGTCATTAACAGTGCATTGGGACGTGGCGCTTGACTTCAACCGGGTCGGCTACGCGCTGTACCTGAGCGAGCAACCGTTCGATTTCACAACCGACCCAGACCTGTCTACGGCCATACGCACGGTTTTACGCCCGGCCATCGGTCACCGCTACGGCACCGGGTTTGGGCCCCATGTATTTCCCTATCAAGCCACGGTGACCGGGCTGGTCGGCGGGGCTACCTATTATTTGTGTATTCGCGCGTTTGACTCGGCGGGCAACGAGGAGAAGAACCAGATTACCCTGAGCGCGACCACGCTGGAACCAGCGAAGATAACCATCGATGGCGAATTCGCCGACTGGGTCGATGTCCCGCTGATATACCAGGACGCGACCGATACCGCCGATTCGTCCGGACCCGACTGGGGCCAGATCAAGCTCACCAGCGACAGCGAATCTCTTTATATCTACTTCACGTCGCGCAACCCTTTTAACCTCGACGGTTCACCCAGCTATCTATTTTCGCGGACAATTATTTTTATCGATATAGATGAAGACATCAACACTGGGTACCATTATATCGATGTTGGAAGCGACCGGATGATCTTTGGGAGATCGCTATTCACCCAGAAAAGCCGCGATTTTAGCACCGAGCTGATCGATCTCATCGATTTTGCGCCGACAACCGATCTCACCCGGGCAGAGCTCGAGATTCCGCTGGACTACTTATCCTATTGCAGGTACGAACAAAAGCACGAGCCGGCCCGATTGCGGCTTCTCTTTCTCAACGACGAAACATTCGACCGCGCACCCGATAGTCGCTACATCGAGTACAGGGTCCCCGGCAGAAACGACCCCCTGCATACATCCACATCGCCGTGTAACAGCACAACCGCACCGTGACCGGCGCTGCCGCGCCAGTTGGCATCGACCGATATCGGTCATCGGTCATCGGCTTTGGCGCGGCTATTGTCCACACGGTGTGGTGAATCATTCTGGCCAGCCCGGGCTGGTACCACAGAGAAACACCTCGTTTGAGCCACAACGAGTGCGTTTCTGTTTATTGTGTTAAACTCAGTACCGTTCGTCTGTCCGGGAAACGAGGCGGATCAGCTTGACACCGAATCAACGAAGAGGAGATCCAACGTGACCTATCGGCCCATTCCGACCATTGCCGCCACGATTGCCGCTTTTCTCGCCATCTCTGCACCGGCCACGGCGGATGTGGATCCGGACGTAGCCGCCGTATCCAAAGCGATTCATTATTACTTCGATGGTACCGAGAATGGCAATATCGAGAGCCTCAAGCGGGCGTTCCTGGATACCGCAGAGCTCCAGTTCGTCCGCGACGGCCGATTTCAAAGGTGGCCGGTCGGCGACTATATCGCCCGCTTCAAGCCGGGTAAGAAGAACAATCGCGTCGGCCGTCTGATCTCGATCGATATCAGCGGAACCGCAGCCGTGGCCAAGGCTGAAATCGTCATGGGAAAACGGCGATATACGGACTACTTTTTGCTGCTCAAGGTCGCTGGCCGCTGGTGGATTTCCAACAAGACGTTCTACGCTCATCCCCCGCCGCAATAGCCGATCAATCGCGGATCGCGATGGCGAATTTGAGGTAGTTGCCCTCGGGAAATGCCGGCAATACGGGAAAATCGCGCGGCAGTGAAAGGCGGTTCACGATGCGGAGCCAGGTTCTTGCGCGGGCCGCGCCCTCGGCCAATGTCATGTCAAAATCGCTTTGCGAGATCCGCCGGGTCGAGGAGGCGGCGATCAAAACGCCACCGGGCGAAAGAACCTCGAGAGACGCAGCGATGAGTTCGCGGTAGTCCTTGACCGCACTCCACGTCTTGCCGCCCCGACTCGCGCTGGCAAACGCCGGGGGATCGATGACCACCATATCGAATTGACGCTTGCGCTCGGCAAAGCGGGCCAGCACCTTGAACGTGTCGCCGACGATGTGCTCGGGACCCTCGGGATCGATTCCGTTGAGCGCAAAGTTGCGCCGGGCCCGGGCATGGGCCCGGGCGGCCACGTCGACCGCAGTGATCGCTGTGGCGCCGCCGTGAACCGCGTAGACCGAGATCGAGCCAGTGTAGCTGAATAGATTGAGCACCCGGCGATCTTTGGCCCAGCAAGATGTCACCCGCCGTCCTTCCCGCAGATCGGCGAACAAACCGGTGGCCAGCGGCGCGGTGACGTCGACCCAAAATTTGAGATCGCCTTCGCGAACCTCGATCTCTACCGGGGCTGGACCACCCCGCACGAGTTCGGCTCCAGAGCGCGGAGCTGCGCCAGATAGCGGCTTGAAACGCCTCTGCTCGTAGATGGCTGCAGGCGACAGTTCCGCCGCGAGTGCATCGTACAAGGGATCGCGCAGCTTGCTCACCGCCTCGGTATAGAGCTGCACGACCAGGTGAGACCCGTAGCGCTCCACCACGATGGCCGGCAGACCGTCGGCCTCGGCGTTGATGATGCGCATGCACTCGTAACGCTCCCAATCGAGGATGCGGCGGCGCAGTAAAATGGCCTCGCGCACTCTCTTCGCGACCAGCTCAGGTCCAATCTCGTCACCGGGATCCCGGGTCATGACGCGAATTGCGATCGCGGTCTCGCCATCGTAAAAACCACGGCCGACAAAATCGCCGTCCCAATCGACCAGCTCGACCGGTGAACCGGCCTTCATACGGGACAGACGCGAACCAACTGCCTCGCGATACACCCACGGATGGCCGGCCCGAATACGCCGAGCTACTTCGTGCTGGAGCCGAACGGTTCCGCGCCGCACGATCGGAGCTCCGCCCGTGTTCCGAGTCCCGGCCCGACTGCCCGACGATCGACTTCCCGACGGACGACCTCGTCGGACTCCCCCGCTGCGCTTCTTACCGCGCGTACCATCCGTGGCAGCCATAAGAGCGGCATCCTAGCTCGAACAATTCGCTAACGTCATCTGCTTGCACGCTTTTTCAGTGTATCATCGCTGGTCCGCTGGCACCCTGACCGATTGTTTACCCAACCTCGCAGAGTCTACTTCAAAATCATGAAGCAAGAGTTGGCGTCGGCACTGGTATCAGCCAACCCCGACCAACACTGCTGCTCTCTTTGCCTTCGCGACATTCACGGTCCGACCAACAATCGGATAAGACACACTGCGTCACACGCGACCAGACGATCCTGTCATGACCACCACGGCACTTCCTGGAGTCCCGTGCAGTTCGGTGAGTTTCTATGCGAAACGGTCTGATCAACGAGTAACAGCTGCTCGATCTGCGCGCCAACGCATGGTCCAATGGTAGGATCATTGGCGCAACCGGTTGTCATCGAGGGATTCTATTGTACCGACAGGTCAAGACCTGGCCTGACATCTTCCACAGTATCGCAGCACTGAATCCGAGCGGCGAGACCAATGCAAAAAGCCGTCGATGAACAACTTGCTAGGTAGCAAACCGGGTCAGTTGTATCCTTGTTTGGGGTTCATGTTCGAGCACTTCATGGACGCTCGGTGTATTCACGCGAGCAGAAAGTTCGGCTAGTCTGGTTCAGGTGATAGGGAAATTCGAGTAATGATCCATACACAGCAGGTTCCTCGGTCTTTATCGGCAGTCGATGACAGTCTGGAGCTGGGCGGCGAGTCCAGTGTTTCGGCCCTGAGGCAGATAGCCAGTACGATTCGCCCGGGAGCCAGCGTGGATGCTGCCCTGGACGCATTTATCGCGCGAGCCAACCAGGCGAGTGTCGACCGGGACAGTTGGGGGCTCACCGGATCAGCGCGGAGAGATACTGGATTGCCCGAGGCAGAGCATGCGACCGGAGCCGAGTCGGTTGCCGGCAAGCGTCCGGCGACCGAAGAACTGCCTGCGGTCGAGTCGTATGTATCCGGCTCTGAAATGGCGCTGAGGGCCCGGATCCAGTCGCTGGAAGAGGAGCTGGCCGAGTTCAAGCGGCACGCTGAGTCCGCGGCCAAGACGGCCACAGTGGTCGATGTAGACGACATGCCCGACCAGCGGGCGTTGGTGTGGCTTCCCGCAGTACTGGCGTTTTTCGCCGGAATTCTGGTCATGCTGATGGTCGGCAACTTGTCGGGCGGCGACGCCGAAAAGGCCGGCGTGTCGCGCACCGAAAGCCGCCACAACTCGGCCTTGCAGACCCGGCGGGAAGTTTCGTCCCCGGTCGACGCCAAGCCCCCATCGCGGTCGGTCGTATCCCCATCCCAGTCGGTCGTATCTGTGGGTTCACAGTCCTCATCCGGCGCGCCAGATGAGCGAGCCCGCAATATGACCCGTGCCGGCAGCCAATCGCCAGCGCGGACACCTAAGGTGCTGTCGCCAACGCCGGCAGGCGGAGCACCCGCCGACGCTTTGGCAAAAGCCGAGACGGCCGGAAAACAGCCCGGCCAGAAGCGATCTGCCAAAAAGAGATCTACACGCATCAATTCGGGCAGAAAATCGGCCAAAAACAAGTCTGTGAGGGACGCAACTCAGCGCGGGGCATCTCGGACAGCCAGGGCCCTGGCCGGAGGCGCGAAGAAACGGTCTGCGACCAACAAAAAAGCCGCTGGCAAGGCGCGCCGTGCCGCCAAAAAGCCGGACAATAAACCCGCCAAAAAGCCGGACAATAAACCCGCCAAGAAGCCGGACAATAAACCGCGCGGGTTGGTCGATCCCGACTTTTGAACGCTCTCGGGGCTGTGATACACATGGAGCCGGTCCGCCATCTCTGCAGACTCATCTGTGCCGCAGCTGTATGTGTCATCATTGCGGGGTCTGTATCGGCTCAACCTGCAGGCAAAAATTCAACCGGAGATCGAAAAAAGGCCAAAGAAACCTACATCGCCGGCAAGAAGCTCTTTCAAGCCGGGGAGTACGAGAGCGCGATCGTCAGGTTTCAGGCTGCTTATCGCCTATCGGGCAACAATCCACTGCTCCTCTACAATATCGGTTTCACCTACGATACGATGGGAGATGTAGAACAGGCACTGGTGTACTACGAGCGGTTTCTCGTAAAGGGCGATGCCAGGAAGAGAGCATCGATACACAGCCAGGTCACAGACCGCGTGAGAGATCTGAGGCGGGTCAGATTCATCCACGAGGTCGTGACGGAGGCGCCGCCGGGTCTGCCCATCGATATCGCAGCCACGATACCCGAACGGTCGGAATGGCGAGCAAACCTGTTTTATCGCCGCGGTGGTGAGGGCGACTTCGATCGGGTGCCCATGACCGCGCGACAGGGACAATTCGTCGGCCGCATTCCGGGCTCGCATACGCGGGGCAAAACCCTTCACTACTACATAGAGGCGGTAAAGGCTCACAACCAGCCAGACGCTGGCGAGGCTCACGACGAGCGCAGAGTGACTCGTTCGGGGCGATCGGCCGAGCCGCATCTGGTCCTCATCAACCCCGGCGTGCCACCTCGCCACGGCAATGCAACTGGCGGCCAGCAACGCAAACGCGAACGCAAACTCCAACGCAAACTCCAACTGAAACCCACAACCAAACCCGCTCCAGCTCCTCGGCACGCAGATATCGAGCCTCGTCCCACGCCGCAGACACCTGGCTCCGTGGATACCGGCTGGCGCGGATGGACCATTGCGAGGTGGAGTGCGACTGCGGGTACAGCGGTATTCTTCGGCTCGTTTTTGGGATTTTACCGTGCTGCGTCCGACCAGGCCAGACGCCTGGCGAGCAATGCCGGGGAATTATCCCCCGGGTGCACCGCGCAGCCGTGCAACGCATTCTCCGAGTATCAGCGCAATGTCGAGCGCCGGGGACAGCGCTTTGAAACCATGGCGCGCGTATCACTGGTTTTGAGCACACTCTCGGCCAGCGCGGCTGGATATCTCTGGTACCGAGAGTTCGTTGGCCCGCGCAAACGTCGGCTCCGCACTGCACGGGCCCGGGGACGGGTGACAAAGCCTGTCAAGCGACTCAGCTCTGTGCCGATCGTCGAGCCCGATTTCATCGGGGGAGTGTTAACATGGCGATTCTGAAGCCCGGCCCAGGTGCGATTGTCGCATCGGCAGGTGCGATTGTCGCATCGGTCTCTACCCTGTGCGCAGCACTGCTCGCCGCCGGCTGCGACCCCTACGACCCCGAACTCGGCGATCAGCCGTATCGGTGCGGCACCGAAGAGCCCAAGTGCCCCCAGGGCTATGTATGTGTGGAGCGATTCGATCGCGAGCAGTACTGCTATCGCGAAGATTCTGCGACTCGCGACGGAGGCATCACGAGCCCGGACGCTGCTCCGTTCACCTGTGCAGACGACTCCTCGACCGAGCCCAACGAAGAGATTGACTCGGCCCAGCCCGTTCTGATGGTGGAGTCCGGCCGCCTGTTCGACATCGCCGGTCTGGCCATCTGCCCGACCAGTGATGTCGACGTGATCCGGTTCGATGGCATCAGTGTGACTGTCGATCTCCGTTTTCTGGCTTCCCGCGGCGCACTGCTCCTGGACATCGTCGACGATACTGGCGATCTCCTGAGCGACAGTGTCATCGTGGACGGAGATCTCGGCCATCTCCGGGCACAGGTGCCGAGCACCCGGTCGATTACCGGATACGCTCGGGTTCGCGCCGCTACCTCGGGCATCCGCAACAACTACACCATCCGCTTCAAATCCGGATTGCTATCGGCGGGCGAAAATTTGGGACAGAATCCCGGCCGGACAGCGCGGTGGTAATCTCCCTGCATGTCGATCCCCGACAGCTATCCCGACAACGCAAGAGCTGCCGTCGAGCGAATGCTCGACCTTTCGAGGCTGCGAAGCCCGGCCCTGTGGCCGTGGTGGTGTACGGCAGCCTGGCCAAGGCAAGGCACGTATCGCGCTGGAGCGAGCGATGTCAACCTGGTCGTCGTGGTCGAGGATGGCTCGAGTCGACGCGCTGCCGGTCCTGCTCGAACGGGACGACGGTTTCACCCGACCTCTGCTTACAAGTGCTCGAACGTGTGGAAGAGGCAGGCGGGCCTCTTTTGGTACGGGTGGCCGGCGCACTTCGCATGAGCAGGGGCGCCGATCCCTCGGGTCGTATTGCGTCGCGTCCCGAGTCGGCAATTGCCCGGTGGCGCTGCTCGGGCAGCACTGCTTCGATCTTGGACAGGGCCGAGCGAGCCGCCTCGTCGCCCGGCTGCTCGGGCGGTACAACCCGGTGAAAGTCCCGCCCATCGGCATCGGTCGACTGTCGCCCAGACGTTCTGGCCGGGAATGCGACGCAGAGTTCTGACCGGCCTGCTGCGGCGGGAAACGATCGGCTGGGCAGGCACGTCACAGTCTCGCCGCCGAGACTTTGCAGTTGCTTCACGATCGCGACACAGTGGTGGCGCATGGTCATGCGGAACGTTTGGAGGAACCTCATGACGCGATACCAGACACGTCCGCTGACCAGTGATGACTTCTCGGCGCTGGTCGAGTTGGAGCAGGATATCTTCGGCGGTAGCGGAGAAGAGCTGCTCTGTTCGTATTATATCCGGTTGTGCTGCGATTTCTTTGCCGACACGTGCTTTATTACCCTGGTCGACGGTCGCCCAGTCGGATATCTGCTCGGCTTTGTCAATCGCCGTGAAGCGTACTGCACGACCCTCGCCGTTCGGCCCGAATTTCAGCGAACCCGGGTGGTCACGTTGCTCTTGCGCCAGTTCGTGCGGGTTATCATGTCGCGGGTCGACTCGTGCTGGTTCACAGTCAAACCCGACAATGTCGCGGCGCGAAAGCTGCACAAAATGCTCGGCGCGACCGATGTCGAAGTGCGCAAAGACTTTTATGGGCCCGGCGACGAGCGCATCGTGTCGCGCATCGACCGGGCTGCGTTTCAGGTATTGCGGCAGAAATACGAGCGTCTTGGCCTGGTGGAACCGCAACCGGCTGCAGCCGAGGAGGCGGCATGAGAGCCCTGGCGCGAGCCAGTCAGCGCAGTGCAGTGACCGGCTTCTCCATGTTGGCCACCGTGGGGCGGGCCCGCCTTGGCCCGATGCGATCGGTGCACGAGCGAGCATTGACCCTATCTACCATGTGCCGCGAGCTGTGCGAGCTTCACCAGCTTCGCATCATTGTCACCGGCGACGTCCCTCCTGGTCCGATCGTGGTAGTGGCCAATCACCTGAGCTACCTCGACCCGGTGGTCATCGCACCGGCGGTGGAGTACCTGCCGATCAGCAAGGCCGAAGTCGCCACCTGGCCCATCCTCGGCGACGCCCTTCGTGCACTCGGCGTGCTGTTTGTCGATCGCGATGATGTCTATAGCTGCGCAAAGGTGTTGCGCGCGGCTTTGCGCATTCTCGAGGAGGGTACCTCGATACTCAATTTTCCCGAGGGAACGACCACCGAAGGGCGGATGTTACCGTTCCGCCGGGGCATTTTCGGCGCTGCTCGCATCGCCCGTGTTCCCGTAGTACCGGTGGCCGTCGGGTACGAGTCGACCGAGCTCTACTGGACCGGAAACCAAACCTTCATGCCTCATTACTGGCGCACGGCCAGACGGACGTCGACGACTGCATATCTGAATTTCGGCGAACCGATGGCGCCGGAATCGTCCCTCTCGGCCGAAGCGCTGGCCTGGGAGGCGAGCGAGCGAATCCGCAATCTCGCCCAGGTCACCGCTTCACCCGGTGCAACTACGCCCAGCGGCGGAGACGAAAATGACACAGCAGACAGCATTCGAATATCTACGCCACGGACAGATACCGTTTTTTCGGCTTCCGATCGTCCCGTCGGCAGACCCTGGCAGCGCTGAAGAATACCGCGAGAGAGACCTGGTATTTCTCGGCGTCCCCTACGACGGCGGCACGACCTATCAGCCGGGAACTCGATTGGGGCCGTATCATGTACGTCGGGTGAGCGCCCTGGTCCAGACATTTCAT
Organism: Pseudomonadota bacterium; assembly: GCA_022360315.1. GTDB lineage: Bacteria > Myxococcota_A > Polyangia > Haliangiales > Haliangiaceae > JAKSDA01. Next base: position 11,241 of record JAKSDA010000065.1, on the reverse strand, counting down.
CCCGGCCACCGGGTCGATGTGTTCGGTCGGATCAGGGGGGTGGACGGCGGCAATATCGCGGTGTCGCCATTCGACGCTGCAGCGGCGCGTGAGAGCATTCAGGCCCAGGTCGCGGCGGTCTTGGGTGCCGGCGCGGTACCGTTTTTGGTGGGCGGTGATCACTCCCTGTCCCTGCCGGTACTGCGTGCCGTGGCCGCCAAACACGGCCCGGTCGCGGTGGTCCACGTCGACGCTCACTTCGACACCAGCGGTCCCGAAGTATGGGGCGAGGCCTATCATCACGGCACTCCGCTTCGCCATGCCCTGTCCGAGGGCTTGATCGCAGAGGGCCAGCTCTACCAGATCGGTATCCGCGGTGCCTGGGGCTCGGCGGAGGATGCGGCGTTCGGCGAGGGCCACGGCGTCAAGGTCGTATCTGCCGACGCCGTGGCAGCACAGGGCATCGATCGGATCATGGCCGAGGTCCGGCAGCGCATCGCTGCCCGTCCGGTCTATCTGACCTTTGACATCGACGCAGTGGATCCCGCGTTTGCACCGGGCACTGGCACTCCCGTGCCCGGTGGCCTGACTTCGCGCGAAGCGCTGTCCTCGGTGCGCGGGTTGGCCGGTGTGGATCTGGTCGGCATGGACCTGGTCGAAGTGGCTCCCAATCTCGATCACGCAGATATTACCTCTCATCTGGCCGCATATCTGTTGTTCGAGGGGGCAGCTCTCTTGGCCCTGCGCGCGCACCTCCCGGCCGGTTAGCCTCGGGCGGTCAGAGGGACCGGCGCTGGAAGTGGACTACCACTGTCAATGCTGCGCTCAGACGCGAGCAGGTTCTGCCCGGAGCATGGAACCATGCATGCCCGGTGACGCCGTTATTGGCCCGGTGGCGGCGGTGCGCAGATCCGCCTGAATTCGTCGCAGATATAGCCATGTTCGCAGCGGAATACCGCATCGCCTGGATCACATGGCTGGGCCGGAGCAATGGTGCCCGAGACCCGCAGAACATAACTGATACCAGCGGCGAGCCCGCTGTCCACAAAGGCGTAATACAGCCCTGCCGGCGGATCCAGTACAGTCACCCTCTCGCCTCCGCCCGGGACATTTTCGCAGCCGACCTCGGCCCCATCATCGGCACAATCGGCAAAGCGGACATACGTGATCGTGTCGCCGGCAGAGCCCTGGGTGGAAAAAGTCAAACTGGACAGAGACCGGAGCAGCGGAAATGCATACACATCTTCCGGCCTCGGCGCCGAGGAACAACTGCCGCTGAAAAACGACCCAGAGCCACTGGGTGGGGTGGTCCCGGTCACCCCCGCCGGGTCGATAGCGTGCAACGGAACACCGGCAACACATTCGTCGACCTCGCTGTCATCACCAGCCGAACGACAGCCGATATCGGCCGGAAAATCGGCTGTACCGTCGCCGTCGTCGTCAGTCCCGTTGCTGCACGTCGGACAACCTGATCCGCCGGCGCAGTTATCCTCCTCGCTGCTGTCTTCGAGAGATTGACAGCCCGGCTCGAAGGGAAAATCGATCAGTCCGTCGCCGTCGTTATCGTGCTGGTCGGAGCAGACCGGCGGCCAGCATGCCTCTTGCTCGGTACTCGAGTCGAGTGGACGACAGGTCTGCCCGGGCGCGCAGGTCAGCTCGCACGGCCCGCCGAGTGGCGCGTAAGACGCGACCTCGACCCGGTAGCGGCCGCCGCTGGCCGAACGGGCCCCGTCGACAACCAGATAGTGCCGGCCCGGCCGGGAAATCTCGACCGCAAACTCGGAGTGAAGCGTCTGCGACCCCGCATTGTCGTTGCAGGCGAGTTCGGTCGCCGCATTGACGCAATCGCGGCGGAGATAGACCACCGTGTCCACCTCGGTCTCGGCAAAGTCGGTCGTGACCACCAGCGTCGACGGCTGGCCGACATCGATCGCCCACACATTCTCAGTACCGTCACCACCACATACCGGGCTGAAAAAGCCGCTTGCACCATCTCGTTCGATCGCCCCTGCAGCCTGTCCCGACCCCTCGCGAATATCGGGAAACGCGCGCACCAGCAGGCCGCCACAGATCGGTCCCAGGAGGTCGTACTCCTCGATATACGCCGCGCTCTGGCAGCCCACATCAGCCGGAAAATCGGCCTTGCCATCGCCGTCGTCGTCGAGCCCATTGCCGCACGCCGGACATCCCGGCCCCCCGGGACAGGAGTCGCTCTCGTCGTTGTCGACAGGAAACAGGCATCCGGGCTCGTCTGGATAGTCGATCAGCCCGTCGCCGTCGTCGTCGAGCCCGTTGCCGCACGCCGGGCGAGGTTCGTCGAACTCGGTTGTGCCGCTTGCTCCGGCACAGCCAGGATCGTCGCCATCGATCAGCCCGTCGCCATCATTGTCGATGCAGTCGCCGCATACGGGCAACCTCTCACTGTCGGGCCGGTCATTGCCCGTGCACGCGGGGCTGCAGCCGGAATCGAGCCAATCGATGAGACCGTCGCCGTCATTGTCGGCACCGTCGTTGCACTCGTTGATCGGGCCGAGACCGTGGCAACCCATGCGCCCGAACGCGCCGGCCAAGATGCAGCTCAGTAAGACGTAGCGCAATGCAGCGCGCATGACGAGCCTCGTCCCTGGATCGAAGAACCCCACAATCTTCGCATAAACCGGCGCAGAAGGCGAATGTTGAAAGAGACCAAGCCGACCAGTAAGCGCGCCGCTACTAACCCCAGCGGATGAGTGCCAATCGATTTGTACACGTTTGAGACAGTCGCTCAATTCGAGACATGGTGCGGCCGGCCGGAGTCCGCCGGAGGGCTTTGCCCAACAATGGTAGCGGCGTTCGGGATTCTTCCCGAACGCTGCTAGAGCTCGTCGCCTGTCGCCTGCCGACTGAGATGAACGGTTCGCTGGGGAAAGGGAATCTCGACACCGTGCCGGTCAAATGCGGTTTTGACCTCTTCGTGCATCGATGTGCGCAGGTCCAGATAATTCTCTTTTGCGGCCCATATCGAAAACTGCAGCTCGAGCGCGGAGTCGCCAAAGCCGAGAACGAGGATGAGGGGGCTCGGCTCCTCCAGGCAAAGGGGATTCTTGTGGGCGACGTCGATCAGGATTTCTCGCACTCGGGCGATGTCCTCTTTGTACGCCACACTGATCTTCATATCGTAGCGGCGCACTGTGAAGTGGGTCAGGTTTGTAACATTGGCCTTGAGCATGGTCTCGTTGGGAATACGTACCAGCAAGTTGTCGAAGGTGCGCAGTTTGATCGACAGCGAATCGATGGACAGTACCTCGCCGGTGACATCGCCGACCCGGATCAAGTCGCCGAGAGAGAATGGGCGCTCGGCGACCAGGAAGATGCCGCTTATCAGATTGGATACCGAGGTTTGTGCGGCAAAGCCTACAGCCACGGTGAGAACGCCGGCCGCGCCGAGCACGACGCGAAGATCGAAGCCGATCGACGACAGCGCCCAGGCTGCGGTGACGACGACGATGAGGGCGGTGAGGACGCGCCGCACGATCATGGTCTGTTGGGCGCGCTGCGCTTCGATCCGGATTCGGCGACGGACCAGGCGCAGCAGCAAGAATCCGATGAGGACAATCGCAATCGCCTTGAGTCCGCCCTGGACCTGCTCGTGGGTGAGAAACTCCCTTATGTTGGCCAAAACATCGCTCATGGCCGGACCTCGCTACGGTGAAAATATCATGTTTGGCCCTTTTTGCTGTTCGGGTTGGCGGACCGTGGAGGCCAGCCGGAAAACAGCGAGGTGAACACCTGCACGGCCAGGCCGACATCGGCTTCTTGGCGGGGGCCACAGATCAATTCGGCGTCGGCTGCTCGCGCCGGGGTGGTACCGCCGTATCGAAGCGGGGCGAATTCTTCGCCTTCTCGATAGTCGAATTTCACATCACGAGTCCAGAAGACCCCATCTCGAGCGCAGAACAATGGCAGGTACACCACCGGGAGCTTCATGCGTTCCAGAAGAAAGGGCGCAGCTGACTTGTTGCGCACAGTGACCGCGGTGTGGGCACGGTGGGGACGGACCGCGACGTCTTCCAGACGCAGCCGGCAAAATGTCCGACTGGCGTAGCACAGTTCTCCCCGAGAGGGCGTCGGTCCAAACCAGGTATCCGATGGTCTGAAGATGGGAATCTCGGTCAGCAGAACCGGCGTCTCACCCACTTCGATGCGTATCCACATCGGGCTGGTCACATACACCGTGCTCTCGGTACGAGCCGGAATGTAGAACGGGTGCTGTGGCTGACTGACCACGTGGCGGTCGGCCAGGATAGGGGTTATACGCAGGCGATCGTCGACGCTGGACAGAGCGAAGCGCAATACCGAGTCTAGCGCCATCAGGTCAGAGCACTCGACAGGTACCTGGACGGCAACCGGAAGCTCGTCCTCGTCGTGGCTCGTTGCCAGACGCCATTCCTCGCGCAGATGTTGGATCCACAGATTCATGGGACCGATGCGCCAGTGGCCAGCGTTGCCCTGGGCAAGCTCGAAAGTGCCCCACCAGCGCGGAGGTGTCGAAGGGGACGGAGTCGAAGTTGGTACAGTCAACGCCCGATTTTTATCATATTTCTGCACAGTCTCACGACAGGCCACACGATGGTGTGGCACCAGTCGGGATGGGCCGGTGGCAGCATTCGGCAGAGCTCATTTTCCCGAAGCTGCGCGCGACCCGACCGACAGCGCCGCTTCGCCGATGTCGGTCTCGCGGGTGACCCGACGACACTCCGCCGGACGGCGCCCCAACTATAGTAGCGGCGTTGGGCCTTCCGAATGCAGCTGCACTGAAACCCGTTGGTGGATCACAACGTTGCATGGTTCCAACGTGGTCATGTGTAGACGACGCAATCTATGCCCGAACCGCGCAGTGGTACACGATTGTGCCCGCTGATCCTCGCCGACCCCACCAGCGTGACGCCCGCATACTCCGGCCGCATGGCCGCTCCGCTCCGCTCCGCTCAGTAAGAACTACACTTCGCACTTCCTGGGGGACGTCCGGACTGCTAAATACAAATCGCCTGAGATGGCATGAGAAATGATATGAGACTCGTTACATCGGTATTTTCCCGAAATCTGCTGGTAGCCGACTCTCTTCGAAGCAATGGTTGGACATGTCTCTGAGGGCTGAAATCTGCAATGTGAGAGGCCCGACAGCGCATACGTATTACCATATGATCGCAGCAATCGGGAACATCTGAGGAGTATCGGGTTATCAGACCCGATAATTCCGACAATCGCATTTCACTGTGTTGTGTTCGATTTTTGGCCCTGGGCAGTGACCGAGGGATACCGATCGGCACGGCGCGGCCACTGGCGGGCGACAGCGTCAACCGACATGGCTGCGCGAGCAGCTCTCCTGTGCTACAATGGCTACTGTCGCGGGTGGTTTGGAATTGACGGTGGGCGGCAATCGGATGGCATGCAGAATGGATTGCACCACATGGTAAAGGACGATGACAAAAAGCTCCAATTGCGGGGTGCCGCCGTCAGAAAACTGAGATGGCAAATCGAGGCAGGAAAACCCAGGTAGGAACGATGACGATCCCGCCCTGTATTTATGATGCTGTGAATCACGAAATTCGCACGGTGCCGGCCTTTTTCAACAACGGCAAGGTGTATGCCGGTTTTGTCCGGGCGGAAGGGCTCAAGATTGGCGCCCAGGTGTTTCCCGGACAGGTACTGGGTGCGCTGCAATGGGAGGACGGCACTGCCGAGCCTTTGCTGGCGCCTCCGGGATGTCGCGGACAGATCGATCGTTTTGGCAGCATCAAGGAACATCGCATTCATCGTCGCCCTTCTCAGGCTCTCTTGATCCTGCGACCGCTTGCAGGCTTGGACGACCGCCAGGCGTGACGACCGCCCGCCTGGCCGATTCGCGTCGGCCGGACGTCCCGGCAAGGGATGCCGAGGGAAGTTGATACGGAGCGGGCGGCCGGTTGTCTCGATCAACCGGTGACGGTTTGGGCGTTTTTGACGGCTTATCGGGTTTGCCAGCGGGGCTGCCGGGCTTGGCCGGGCAATGGTATGAACCCCGCGATGCATGCTGTGGCCTGGATTCGTCTCATCGCGGCTCTTGCGGTAGTTCTCGGTGCTTGTCGCGGCCGGGACGATCTGGACGGACAGCGCCGGCCCATCCCGGGTGTCGAACGCCGGGTGGCCGAGTACTCTCTGTCTCTTTCCGATAGTCGCGTGGTACTGGATTTGCTGGACAATCGAGCTGCCGCGCTGGTCCACGCCGGCGGTGCTCTGATCGTGGAGTGCGGAACTCCCGACATGGCCAAGTACGCCGAGGGCGCTTATCGCAGTCCGTGGCATATGGGACGCGACGGCGGAGGTGGGCAGCGTGCTGCGTTGGTCAACGGTGTGGCGGGTGAAATCTATTTCCCGATCGACCGAGATCGCCGCGGGGTGGAGACCGATCGAGACGGAGCGATCGAGATCGCGCTGCAGGCGCGAGCGGCCGAGAAGCGCCAGTTAGTGTCGGTGTTTCTCAACGAGAAACGACTCGGCGATATCGCCATGCCGACCACCGGATGGCAGACCTATCGCATTCGGGCCCCGGCCGGGACTCACAGACGCGGGGAGAACAAGCTGCGCTTTTATTTTCGCCACAGCGGCGAGATCGACGGCCGCCCTACCGGTGCTGCCCTCGCGCGCATTCGAGCTGGGGCGCCCGGCCGGGTCGATACGCCTGCCCTGCGCGCTGGACCGGTGCGACGCGGCGACCAGCTCTTGTCGGCGCTGCAGGTCGACCGAGCCGCCCGGCTGTCCTATTACCTGAAACTTCCCTCTGGCCGCCCGGCTGTGGTTTTTGCCGGCGCGGGGCCTCGAACCGATCTATCGATCGCGATCGCCGGACGACCAGGCCACCCTGCGAAGTCTATCTGGTCGGGTCGCACCACGGCGAACTGGACCGAACAGCGTGTCGAACTCGCCGACTGGGCCGGTCAGGTCGTGCGTCTCGATCTCACGAGCTCGGGTCCGGCCGATTGGGGGCGACCGCTCCTCGTCGTGCCCTCGGCCGCGCCTGAGTCGATTCAGCCCGAGGTCTCGGCAGGGAATGTGAAGCGAAGTTCATACCGAGCGGAGCGGCCGGGCGGCCGGCCATTGGATCAACCGGATCGACGATTCGCGGCCGACCATGTCATCGTGTGGGTGGTCTCGGCACTGCGTGCCGATCGTATCAGGCGCGACCAGACACCGGCGTTCTGGCAGTTCAGCGCCCACGGGTTGCGCTTTGTCAACGCGTACAGCGCCTCATCGGCACCGGGTCCGGCCCATGTCGCCTTGCTCGCCGGCATCCATCCCCAGGGCGGGACCGTGCCGGTGACGGCCAAGACGCTGGGCGAGCGTTTTGGCGAGGCGGGCTACACCACGGCCCTTGTGAGCGGCAACGGCTTTGTCAACGACGAGGCGGGGTTTGCCCGCGGGTTTTCCGTCTACCACAATCCGATGCGCCGGCGGCACCCGTTTGGCGCCCGACTGCTGTGGCAAAAAGCCAAACAGATCCTGCGTCGCCATCGAGAGGGCCGGGCTTTTCTCTATATCGTCACGGTCGAGCCTCATCCGCCGTACAGCCCGTCGGCCGACAGTCTGCGCGCGGTATGGGGGAACAACTCGATGCCGTTCGAGCCGGTGGAAACCGTGGCGCTGGCCGCTGCCGTGGCTGCCGGGCGAACCTCGCTCGACTCGGCGGAGCGCGGCTTTGTCGCCGCTCTCTACGACGGCGAGGTGCGCGACGCCGACGCCGCGTTCGGTGCCATGTTGCACGATCTCGACGAGCTGGGCATCCGCGACCGCACCGCGGTGATCCTGGTCGGCGATCACGGCGCAGAGCTATGGGAGCACGACGGCCTCGGCCACGGTCGCCACCTGCATCGAGAAGTTCTGCACGTCCCGCTCGCCATCTCCCTGCCCGCCGAGGTGCAGGGCGCAGACGATCGCATGACCGATCGAATCGTCGAGCGCGATGTCAGTCTGGTCGACCTGCACGCCACAGTGCTCGATCTCGCCGGCCTTGCGCCCAGCTCGCAAACTCAGGGCGCAAGCCTGTTGGGCCCCGAGGTCCCGGCAGGTGATGCGAGGCAAAGGTCCGTCCGATCGAAGAGTCGGCCGCGCGGCCACTCCGAAGCGTCTGAACTCCGCTTTGCATTGCTTGCCGGGGCGTCGGGCCGGGCAGACCTGCCGCAACCTGTTTTCGCCCATCTTCCCGGAGTGGCGCGCAGCCTGCAGCTCGGTCGGTATAAATTGGTCGTACCATTACGCGCCCCTCGAATGATGTTCGACCTGCTCACCGACCCTGGCGAGACCGCCGACCTGATCGGGCAGGCGCCAGTGATCGAGCGGTATATGCGCAATGTATTTGGCCTCGGGGTCGCCTATCAATCGGCCTGGACGCGCCGGCGCTGGGGCCGGGCCAACAACCTGATGCCGGCATTTGCTCACGACCACAGACTGTGAGCCAGAGGCCCTGTCAGGCTCCTGAGACTTGCCTTCAATATACTGGAATGATAGATCTTTTAGTATCGGCGAGCGGATGTGGACAGAGTCTCATGGCAGATCTGATCCGGTTCGGGCAACCGACTGCGGCGGGTCGCGGTCTACATTTGCATCGGGCCAGGAGCCCGATGTGGATGAAGCTACCGTGAACCTGGCCATTTCGACCGAAGAGCGAATTCTGCGTCCTACATCCCGTGCTTCTGCTGTTTATGACTGCGACGCCGAGCTCATCGCGGCCTGTCGTCGTGGCGAAGAGCGGGCCATGGAAGCGCTTTATCATCAGTACAAGCGGCGCGTATTCGGCCTGGTCACCCGCATCGCCGGGGGTCAGGATGCCGAAGAGGTGGCCCAGGACGTGTTTGTTCGCATTTTTCGCGGCCTGCCGAAATTTCGGGGCGACTCGGCGCTCGGCACGTGGATCTATCGGCTCGCGGTCAATGCCGCGCTCACCCACGTGACCAAGCGCAATCGGCACACCCATGCCGGTGAAGACGCGTTGGAGCATGTCCCGGCACCTGCGGCGACCCCGCGCGACCCGACTCTGGCGGCTCGTCTCGAAAGTGCTCTTGCCAGGCTGCCGGCCGGATATCGCGCTATTTTGGTCCTGCACGATGTGGAGGGGTTGTCGCACGAGGAATGCGCCGCGATCATGGGCTGCCGGATCGGTACATCCAAGTCGCAGCTGCACAAGGCCAGAGCCAAGATGCGGTCGTTTCTGGGTCCAGAACTCGCTGCCGAGCGCTCGTCGTCCCGGTCGACTACTCGGTCATGAAGGGGGAGAGCATGCGCTGTCGCGACATCGATCGATTGGCTTCGAGGTACATTGATGGCGATCTGGACGAGGCGCGTTTGAGTGCGCTGCGCGGACATCTGCGCGGTTGCTCGCGCTGTCTCGAGCTGGTCGAGGACATGGCGACGATTCGCGATACGGCAGCGGGCCTCGAGTTTCTCGACCCGCCGGCCAGCCTGTGGCGGAAAGTCGAGCAAGGGCTTGCCGAGGCCGAGATCGCCGATGCCAATCGGTCGTGGTTATGGCTGCGCTGGCAGGCCGTGCGGCCATTTCTTCTGCACGGCGCCGTGGCGGTGGGCGCTGCTGTGGTGCTGATTCTGTGGCTCTGGCGCCCGGGTGAGGGACCGGCGATGTCCACCCCGATTGCCGGGGACTCGGTAAAGGATTCAGTTGGTGACTCGGGCGACGACGGCGTCCACAATGTGTCGGAGCTCTTCATCGATCGCTCGGACGGGTCATCGGGCGGCGATTTTTTCGCGATGCGGAGTCGCGAGCTGGTCGAAGCCGATCGCCGCTATCGCGCGATAATTGACGATCTGCGTCGGCTTGCGGCGCAAGAACGGGCCAACTGGCCAGCCGACCTCAGCGCGATATTCGATGCTCGGCTCGCGGTATTCGATCGCGAGGCGCGCCAGCAAAAGCAGGCCCTCGTTGTCCGGCATGGCCGGGATCGCTCGACGGCTCACCCGACGGCGAAGAGTCGCGATGCGCTTTACGCCGTCTATCAGGCCGAGATCGATTTTCTGCAGGCCGTGGTCGTGGACGGTGTGGTCATTGCCGGGCGCGACCCCGACCAGCCGGGGGCCTTGCCATGAGTGGCAGAGTGAATGGACTGCTGTGGCGGGCGATGGTCGCGTACGCGCTTTGTGCCGCCGTGGCTGCCGGTCAGGCCCTGGCGCAGACGTCTGCGCGCAGCACGTCGCGTGGTGTATTCGAGCACGACGTGGTCGAGGTCAAGCCAACCGGAGGAACGATCACCTCGGTCGAGGTCGACAACCGGTTGGGCGAGGTACGCATTCAGGGCCGCGACTCCGAGCATGTCACCATTGCGGCGGTCAAGCGGGCGCACGACAGGGAGACACTCGATCGACTCAAAGTCACTCTCATCACCGATCCCAACGGCCCGGTTCGCATCTCGACGCGGATCACGGCGGGCCGGCGGGCCAAGCCGATTCCCAACGGCAGTGTGCGAATCGATCTGATCATCCACGCGCCGCGTTCAGCTGCGGTCAATGCCCGGGTATGGAACGACAAGCTCGAGGTTAGCGGCATGGAAAACGGCGCTGCTCTCAATGCGCACGCCGGTGATATTGCGGTGCAAAACATGCTGGGCACGGTGGTGACTCACTCGTTGTCGGGCAAGCAGAATTTTGTCGATATTTTTGGCGCAGTGGACGCCCAGGCGATCGCCGGCGACATGGACCTGGTCATTGTGCGCGGCAAACGCCTGGACGCAAGAGTGCACGAGGGCGACATCAAGGGCCGTCAGGTCCAGGTTCGCGAGCTGAGCTTGCGCACCACCAAGGGAAATATTCGATTGCAGGGCATTGCCGTGGCCGGAGGCCGCTATCGCATCAACAGCTACCGGGGCAACATCGAGGTCAGACTCGGCCATACGGTGCCGCTTTCGGTGCAGGCTCGCTCGCATAGTGGTCGAGTAACGCTGCCAGCCAGACTCAGGGCCAGGGCCGACGATCGCGGCGCCCTGGTCGGCTCGTTGTCCGCTGGAAGACCGGAGCGAAACACCGACCAACCCGCGCTGATCGAATTGCGCTCGCGCATGGGAAACATTCAGTTCGCCGTGATCGAGTAGGGTGATCGAATAAGAGCCGGTCCAAAAACCTCGGACCGAGCCAGAGCGACGAGGCGCGCCGCCAGTGGGTGCGCGAGGAGTGGAGAATACTGGGTGTATTTGACCGACGAGCAAGCCCGCTGGCGGTGATGGATCGCCGCTCTGGCGACGC
>JAKSDA010000186.1 GCA_022360315.1 Pseudomonadota bacterium | reverse complement strand
TCGAGCAACCAGCCGATTTCACGCAAATCGACGAACTCGTGCCCGGATGCGATTTGCGCCAGCAGCGTTTCGTCACCCTCGGTGAAGTCCAGCGCGAACAGCGGTACGTCGCCCTCGAAACCGAGAAATATGCCGTCCTGATGGCTTTCCACCAGTGTCTCCACGTCGGCTCGGGGCAAATGCAGCGCCCGCGGGTAAGTAGCCGGACGATCCGGCCACAACATCAGGCTTTTATTCTGCCGAAAAACGAAGACGCGGCATTGCTGCCGCGTCCATTGCCGTCGGACCCACTTCGGATCCTTACGTGATTCGCTCGCGCGCTCGAGCCGCAGACCCTGGTAATAAATCACACGCTCAGGAGCTGCTCGCCGCCGCCGATTCGGACTGATAGGAATCGATGGCTTCCTTCAGCGTCGAATATTCCTTGCAACCGAATGAGCAAATGTTGTCGAGGATTTCGAGTTGCTCCACCGCCTTTTCCAGTTGATTGGTTTCGAGGTAAAGCTCGCCCAGATATTCGTTGGCGCCGCGGTGTTCCGGCTCGACTTTCAGCGCCCACTGATAAAAGGTCAGCGCGTCTTCGAACTGGCGCGTCTTGCGATAGCTGAATCCGAGCAGCGAAAGGATATCGGGATTGTCGGGATCGTAATCCAGTTCGACGTGCAACTCGTCGATCGCCGACTCGTAGTTGCCGGCTTCGATCATCTCCATGATCGGCCCGAGGTCGACGTCGGACGAATAGTTGCCGCCCGCGGCCAGTCCGGAACAGGCGAACGACAGGCCGCACAACAATGCCAACAGAGTTTTGGGGTTGAACGCTTTCATCGCAAATCCCCTGGATGGATTGGGGAAATTATATTCCGCTCCTCGGCGCAACTCCATCTGACAGGCGCAATCCGACCCGCTTATGTGACATTTTTACTGCTCAGGACGGGTTTTCGCGCAGGTATTCCTCGATCGCCCGTTCCAGCTTGTCGAATTCCTTGCAGCCCCAGAAACACTCGTCGTCCAGCACCGCGAGCCGTTCGCGCGCCTTGTCGACATCGCCGAGCTGCAGGTAGAGTTCGCCCAGGTATTCGTTGGCGCCGCGATGGTCCGGATCGATCGCAAGCGCCTTCTGATAGTGTTCCAGCGCTTCGTCGTAACGCTTCAGCTTGCGCTGCGAAAACGCGTACAGATTGAGCAGGTCGGCATCGTCCGGCCTTTCACTCAAAGCTTCGGAGAGTTCGTCAATGGCCTTTTGATACTGCTCGGCTTCGATGAGTTTATGAAACGGATCCAGCTTGTAAGAACGTTTGTAATTGCCGCCGTCACCGCCGCCGCCATCGCCGAAAGCGGGAAAACTCAGCGCCAGCATCAGAAAAACACTGCCAGATAATTTAATCATGGTGTCACCTCGTCAATTGGATCACTGCAAATCCGCGATAGTTCCGTTCAGCATATCACGGCCTCCGCTCTGAGCGCGTCGAGCTCGGCTGCATCGACACCCAGTAAATCGCCCAGAATTTCGGC
>JAKSDA010000578.1 GCA_022360315.1 Pseudomonadota bacterium | reverse complement strand
CTCGCAGCCATGCGCGAGCCCGGCGGGCAGACTGTGGATCTGGTCCGCCACGAGCTCAAGCAGCACTTCCGCGACGCGGTCCTTCGGCGCATGCTGTATGCGGCCGATGGCGCGCCGCTGGACGATGCTACCAGCTGGGCGCGGCTGCGCGAGATGACCGCAGGGCTCAATTCGTCGGACAAAGGCAACCTGACCGAAGCCTGGTATCTGGCTCGCCACGCCGACGGAGGGGCCAGCCATGTACGCATTCCCGGCAGTACGTTCGGCTCGGATATGGACCGCTTTGTCGACGTTGTACGCGACGGTGCTATCCGGGAAATCAAGAGCGGTGAGGGAGTGTTGTCGGCTCGCGAGATTGAGCAATTCAAAGACTACATACGTTTGATGCGTCCACAATCCAAGCCGATTCTCGAGGGGCAGACGATCGAAGAGGTAGTATATGTGTTTACCAGCCCGCAGGGAGCGCGGGCCAATCTCGAGTGGATGCTCGACGCATTGGGGAATCACAAAAACCTGGGCTTCGAAGTGTTTGATAATCGGGGCATCAGGCGCATCTTCCGAGAAGACGACGTTGATGCGCTGCGCAGTTTCTTGCAGTGATAGTTTGGAGTAGTCGAATGATTATTCGCCGTTCATTATCCGTCGAAGGACTCGACGTATCAAAACTCGTCCGCGCCATTCAGGGCAGCCCGTGGCTGCGCGAGCTTCCTGTCAATCCTCACTCGTTGAGCGTGGGCAACAACAGAGTGACACCTAGTCCGGAGCTGATTGAGCAAGCGACCGCCGAGGGCGGCGAATTTCATGCGCGCTGGGAGTTTCTTGACCGAACTCCTTCACGGACCTGTTTTCTATCGTGCGATCCAGACTTTGGAATGGTGAAGCTCGGCGATAGTGCGTTCGAGCTTACCTGCGCGGAAGACCTATTGGCCGTAGTTTGCGAGTGGCCCTTCGAGGTGGGTGCAATGTCCCCCTTTTACTCTTGGTACCGTCCGGAGGAGGGGAAGAGATATCGCGCACCGAGCTTCATGGGCGGCCATTACGGCCACGGTTGGGCGTGCTTTTTCAAAGGCGCGGGCCACGAGCGTCTGGTGTCGCGACGCTGGCTTGACTTTGGGCCCTGGCGCGTACTGCGCGGCGCCAACGATACGACCATGGTCGTGTTTCATCAACTCGGCGTGGACGAGGACATTGCCAGAGAACAGGCGAAGCCTGGTCATCAACGCATGAGCGGCGATGAAGAGGGCGGCGACTTGTCGTACTTTTTTGAGTTAGGGCGTGAGTTTGACGCCATCTACAAGCCCGATCGTCGTCAGTTGAGGGTGATCTGCCACGAAGGCCGCGACGTCACTCAACGCGAGATGCGCGACGCTTGCCTGGTCCGCTTTCACAATACCCTCGATCCCGAACACCTCGCGGAGTTTATGCGACGAGCCGTTGTTTATGCTGAGTCCATGCAGCGTCTGGGCATACAACAGCATCTAGCCGACCGGTTCGGCCCGGACCAGCCCATTGAATCAGTCGCTTACGTCTTTATCAGCGAAGCTGACGCGCGCAAATACTTGCACGAACTCTGGCTACGCGAGCTTGAGTGCTGGGCCTTCGTCGATGGCAAAGAGATCCGCCTTGATCTCGACTACCGACCAGAGCCTCCCTCGCCGCCTGACTGGGCTACAAGCAATCGCGGTGCCAGTGCATAACCCAATCCCAGGAGTCACCTTGCCATCCTAGCGGACACAACAGTGTCACCCCGACCCGTCGTCACAGTGGTCCTGCTCGGAACCGTGGCCCGCGAGCCTGCGCGGGCCACGCAAGCCGCCCCGGCGCATATGCGCCGCGGGACAGCGAGCGTGCCCGCCAGGGCACGCATCGCGCCGGACGACAGCGACAGCGCCAGCGCCAGCGCCAGCGCCAGCGCATCGGCCGGCACACACCCACCAACAATGTGCTGCATCACAAAATAGCCCATTCGCCTAGCCAACTCCCAGAGCGCCGTTGTCCAGTCGATGGCCATTTCTGGCTTTGTCCATAGTATGACGACCAAAACTGACCGCGTGCTTGCGCAAGCCAGGGCTGTTCTCACCGACAGCCGAATCGATCTGGAGAAGCACATCTGGGGGTCTCCTGCGGGCAAGTTCTACCTGGCCGAGAAGCTCGAATCGCTCATCCCCGCACACAAGGTCTACGTCGAACCCTTCGCCGGGGGCGCCCAGGTGCTGTTCCGCAAGGAGCCCTCCGAGGTCGAGGTCGTGAACGACATTGATCCAGAGATCGCCTTCGCGTTCCGCTTCGCCTCGAAGCTCACGCAACGCCAGCTCGACAACTTGCGCCATCGGAACTGGAAATCGAGCCGGCATCACTTCAACCAGTTGAAGGCAAAACGCCCTGGCACCGACCTGGAGCGGTTCTATCGGTTCCTCTACGTGAGCCGCTTCTCCTGGGACCGCAATCGCCGAGACTATGCCCCCGCGAACGCCGGGGTGACCGCGCAGATTATTCCCCGCCTTGAGCGGTATGCCCCGAGGATCCGCAACATCAAGGTTCGATGCACAGACTACGGGAACGTCATACGCGAGTTCGATGGCAAGGACACGTTCTTCTTTCTTGATCCACCGTACAAGGGGTACGATGCGTTGAGCATCGTGGGGCCGGGGCATCTTTGCGCTCGACGCCGGCGACTCGGTCGAAGTGCAGCAGATGGTCGATGTGACCGCGGCGAATTTTGTGCGCGTGGTGTTTCGCATGCGCAACGCCGTGCAGATTCCCGCCGGGCGCAACTGGGAGGTCTCCGTTGTGGTGGATGGCACCAAGCAAGCGCGCATGGTCCTTGCGCGCGGGCGGACCCGCACCCGGACGGATCTTGCCGCCAACGTCTCCAAGCTGACCGGTATCCACACCATCGGGTTCCGGCTGGAACTCAT
>JAKSDA010000250.1 GCA_022360315.1 Pseudomonadota bacterium | reverse complement strand
GGACCGAGCCAGAGCGACGAGGCGCGCCGCCAGTGGGTGCGCGAGGAGTGGATAATACTGGGTGTATTTGACCGACGAGCAAGCCCGCTGGCGGTGATGGATCGGCGCTCTGGCGACGCGGAGAGTTTTTGGACCGGCTCTTAATGCCACACGATGTGGAATGGCAGCCGGGCCTGGACGGCGTCTGGCTCGGCCCACAACGAGGCCGGGATGGCCCGGGCGATGTCAGTCAGGCCCGTGGCGCCGGAAAACCAGCCCGTATCCGCATCCCGGTCAGCCAGTCCGGCTGCCCCGCGCAGGCCGGGGATGCCGATAAGGCGGTCGAGCAAACCGGCGCGAACCTCGGGCAGGGCAACGATCCGGACCCGATCGTCATCGCCCAATCCGATGCGCGCCTTGGCCAGACTGAGCGCATCCGACAAGCTGCCCAGCCGATCGACCAGTTTGCGCTCCTTGGCCTGCGTGCCCGACCACACCCGACCGCGGCCGATGGCGTCGACCTGTTCGCGGGTCAAACCGCGCCCCCTGGCCACTGCGTCGATGAAGCGGCCGTAAAAGTAGCGAATCCTGTTCTTGACCAGAGTGCGCTCCTGGTCGGTGAATGGCCGGTAAAACGACTCCAGGTCTGAATTGGCGCCCCGCTTGTACGTGTGCCAGCTGATGCCCAGATTGGATAACAGGCCGGATATATCGAATTTGCCGTAAAAAATCCCGATCGACCCGGTGATGGTCATGGGCTCGGCCAATATGGTGTCGCACCCCGCAGCAGCAAAGTAGCCGCCAGACGCGGCCACATCCCCCAGCGAACAAATAATCGGTTTGACCCCGCGGGTCTTAAAAACTTCGCGCGCCATGATCTCGGAGGCCAGAGCACTTCCCCCGGGCGAGTCGATGCGCAACACGATGGCCTTAATGCGCGGGTCGAGGCGAGCCCGTACGATCGCCTTGGCAATGGTCTCACCGCCGACCAGCTTGCGACCGAGCACCGGAATGACCCGACTCTTGCCCGCGACAATATCGCCGTCGATATAGATCAGGGCGATGCGCGGATACGACCAGCGCTCGGCGCGCTCCCTCGGTGCGCTGGCAACCGGGTAGGCCGCGCCGAGTTCTTGGATGATGAGCTCGCTGACCTGTTCGGGCTCGGCAATGGCATCGATCAGCGGACTGGTCGCAATCAGTGAGTCGCCGAAGCGGCGCGGCCTGGCACTCTGGTCCCCGCCGTCGTCGGTGCCCTGCCCATCCCCGGCCCTGTCGTTGTCTTTGTCTTTGTCGTTGTCTTTGTCCTCATCCTTGTCCTTGTCCTCGACGCGGCCCAGATCGCCCGCTGTGTACGGACCGCCGTCGATGAGCGTCCGAGCAACCGAGCGATCGATGCCGCGCTCACTGGCAATGGCATCCAGCAGATCGCCATAGAGGCTGTTGTAGAGCTCGTTGCGCATACGGCGTGCCGGTTCGGTCGGTGAATCATTGGTCCACTGTTCGGGCGCGCTCTTGTACTCGTCGATTTTTTCGAACTGGGCGGCCACGCCGAGCGTGTTGAACATACCCTTGAAATACATGCTGGTGCTGGCAAACCCGGTCAGCCGGATGCCGCCCGCCGGGTCGAGATACACCTTGTTCGACGCCGAGGCCAGAAAGTAATCACGAGTGCTCGCCGCGACGACATAGGCAAATACTTTCTTGCCGGCCTGGCGCAAGCCGAGCACCTCGCGGCGGAGTTCCTGGACCGAGGCCCAACCCGCGACCACGCCGTCGATCTGTAAGACCACGGCAACAACGGCGGGATCCCGGGCAATGGTCCGCAGGCGGAGAATTGCCCCGGTGAGCGCACGCTGGCCGAGTGTGCCCTTGAGCTCGATCCGCTCGATGCGCGTCCGCTGGCCCAAGAGCGACGGGATATGCTCGGAACTGACCCGGACATGGAGCGCACCGCTGGCCAGGCGGCGGTCGCCCGAGTCACTCCGGGCCGCGGTGCCAAGAAATGTCAAACCGAAGCCGCCGAGCGAGATTTCCACTCCGGCGGTGGCCAGTAACTCGCGCTCGCTGCGCGAGATCGTGTCCATCCCCGTGGACTCGAGTACGTCGAGCTCGCGGGTCGCGATCTCACCCCGCAGGTAGACACCGCGAAACATTCGCAACGATAGCCGGGCCCAGCCGTCAATGTCGGTACGGGTCTCGCCAATTCGGCCGCCGACCCCTAGCTCGAGGCGATCCGTGGCCAGCGGCCGCAACACGGCTTCCAATTCATAGCGACGCTGTACCGGCGTACCGGCCACAGTCGGCGCGTTGACATCGCGAATTGCCCCACCGAGCGCGAGCCGCGAGCCAAGTCGAGCCGACAGAGCAAAGTCCCAGGTCGACAGGGCGTCAGTTGCTCGTCCCGGGTCATCGAAAAACCGGTGCCAGTTGACCCCCACGCCAATGCTACTGCCCAGCGGGACCGCTCCGGCAAGGGTGAGTCGGGTCGGCGAGCCCGGGTCGGGATCCAGGGTGATCCGCGAGGGCTGCAAAAATTCGACACCCAGGCCGAGGCCGATCCGCGGCAGGATTCCGCTGGCCTTGCCATAGGCCAGATAAAAACCGAGCCCCCTTCCGCTCGCCGTGGCATCGTCATCATCGGCCAGATTGAGCCCCAGTCCGGCCGAATACCCGGACAGAAAGACCATACCAGCCGGATTTTTGACCACACTGAAGCTGTCGTACTCTCCGGCCAGGGCGGTGGCCGGCAAATCGACCCCACCGGTGGGCTCTTCGGCATAACGGATCTCGCCTGCCGGTTGCGCCGCGCCGGGCTGCGCCGTGGCCAGCCCCATCGCGGATACAGCCAGTACCGCAAAACCGGTACGAAAGCGGGTACCACGACAGATGGCGCGGTGAACAGAAGATAGGAAGAACGACTGCGCTCTGTGCATTGCCGCGATGGTACGGACCTCTGGCCGTGCCGGCAAGCAATGCCGGGCGAGTTTCCCCAACGCTGCCAGCGACCACCTCGCGATGAATAATCCCGGTCAGGCGAGGTTGCGCTCGGGCCATTCGATGTCCAGAGCGAGGTCGGTGACGACTCGCGGCGAGACGGTAAAGCGCGTAAATGGCACGGTCGTCGCCGTGAAATGGCACGCTACTCCGCGGCGTCGCACGTTTTCGTCCACTGGCTGCCAGACCAGGTGACACCCGGGCCAATACAGGTCCTCGACATCGGCCCGGGCCACACGCCGAGGGTCGAGCACAGCAAGACCCGCGCCGATACAACCCGCCAGTCTGATTCGCGATTGTCGTGGCGCAACGCCTCGCCAACCAGGGTTCATGTGTAGCTGGCCGTCGCGTGCTCGTACCATGGCGCCGGCAAATAGCCCGGCCGACCATTCGACCGGTAGCGGTCATGAATTCTGCTATCTCGAAGTCTATTGTTGCCGTCTAACCCGATACTACACACGATCACGTTGGAAACGATCCATCGTGATCGTGCGCGGCCCGACCGCTTCGCGCTCGGGCTATCATTTTTGGGCAAAGCCCCCGGCCGGCCGGACTCCCGGCCGGCTCGGCCGTTGGCCTCGCAACAGAAACACCCCGTTTGATCCACAACTAAGGTGTTTCTGTTTAGATCCAATGTTAATTATTTATTTTCCATCGAGGTAATAAATTATCTTATTCATTTTACCACGGCATCGATCACTGAATGAATGACTCGATATATCGACTGTAGCAAGTCATGCTATTACACCCTTCGGCGCACCGACCAGCGCGGCTGGCCACGGCAGCAGACCACAACGGATGCCGGATATGATGGCGCGAAAATTCGCCTACACAAACCTACATTTTTGATGGAATGCAACCGTTTTTCGCCGCGGTTGCAGCCGGGCGTGGAGTCCAGCGGGTAAATCGCGGCGCGCGATCGAGATCACTGCCTACAAGCAGTTGAACAAAACCGGTCAATCGGTAGATTGGCTGCCATGAAGATCGGTCTTGTCGGTCTGCCCCGAGCGGGCAAGAGTACGGTGTTCAACGCGCTCACCGGTCTGAACGCCGAAACTGGCTACAGTTCTGCGCCGGGAAAAAAGCATGTGGGTACGGTCAAGGTGCCCGATCAACGGGTCGATGCCCTGTCCCGGCTGTACAAGCCAAAGAAGACCGTGTATGCCGAGATAGCGTTCACCGACCTGGGCGGTGGGGCCGGCCCGGGTCTGGACCGCGCAGTGCTCAATGCCATGCGGGAGGTCGACGCCCTGTGCCAGGTCGTGCGTGCGTTTCCCGAGGAATCGGGCAAGTCGCCCGACCCGCTGAACGAGATCGCCGATCTCGAAACCGAGACGATTTTGGCCGATTTTGAGATCGTCGAGCGCCGTATCGCGCGCCTGCAAAAAGACCGGTCCAACCCGCGCGAGCTGGCCTTGCTCGAGCGCATATTGGCCGGGCTGGAAGCCGAAAAGCCGGTGCGAGCGATCGGCCTCGACGACCGGGAACGCACGATGCTGTCGGGCTATCGCTTTCTCAGTCAGATGCCGCTTCTCCTGGTCCTCAACGTGGCCGAGGACCAGATCGCGGCTCCGCCTCCACAGCACGTGATCCGGGCTGCCCAGGAGCGCGCTCTGGGCCTCACGGTCCTATCGGCTCAAGTCGAGATGGACATCGCTCATATGCCCAGCGAGGAGCAACCCGAATTCGTCGAATCACTCGGCCTCGACGAGCCGGCCAAAAACCGCTTCATACGCGCTGCCTATGCCCTCATCGATCTCATCTCGATGCTGACCGCCGGGCCCGACGAGTGTCGAGCCTGGCCGATTGCGCGCAGGACCAGGGCTCCACGCGCTGCCGGCAAGATCCACTCTGACATCGAACGCGGCTTCATTCGAGTCGAGGTGGTGCCCTGGCAGGATCTGATCGCGCTGGGCAGCGAGGCCAAATGCCGTGAAGCGGGCAAGCTGCGCGTCGAGGGCAAGGAATACATCATTCAGGACGGCGATGTGGTCCATTTTCGATTCAATGTTTAGCTGGCGGGACTTTCCCGAACCCTACCGGTCGGCAGATCGCGAGGTCCTTGCTGGCACCTGTGCTTGACGGCGCGCCGGGTGGCCGCATACCGTGCGGGGATAGCGAGGAAACAAGCGATGGTTAGCCGTCCCCCCAACGACATCACACCGGCCCGATTTTTCGAAACCTGGCTTCCCGCTCAGTACCAGCAGCTGGCCGCCGATCTCGAGCTATCTCCGCCCGATATCTCGGTACATGTAGAGCTCACTGGGCAGAGCGGCGGAACCTGGACTCTGGTCCTGGCCGGCGGCACGCTCGCGGTCAACAGCGGGACCGGTCCCGACGCCGATCTGATGTTCGTGCAGAGCGTGGATGATTGGCGCACCATCACGACCGGTGAAGGGCTGGATCCCAGGTTCGATCTGGCTGCCGAGTCATCGTCTCTCGACAAACTCCTGGTCCACCCGGCGCTGCACCAGATGGCCAGCTCTGTGAGCAATATCAAGGGCACGGTGGACTTCGAGATCAGGGGAGCCGGGCCGGAAACCCTGTCTGCTCGAATGATCTTTCACGGCGCGGCCGAGCCCCACGCCACGATCTCAGTCGCGGCCGAGACCCTGGCCGAAATCCGCGACGGCCAGACCACCGCGCCCGAGGCGTATTTTGCCGGCAAGTTTCAAGTCGACGGCGATGCGGCCCTGGCCATGCAACTCGGCATGCTACTCATGGCTCCGCCATCCTGAGCAGAAACGCATTCATCGTGGCTCAAAAAAGCCATTTCTGTTGCAAGACCGGTGGCCGAGCCGGCCGGGAAGCAGCCCTGCCCAAAGATGATCGGCCGAGCGCAAAGCGGTCGGGCCGCGTATGGTCACGCTGCATCCTGTCCAGCGCGATCGGGGGTAGGTGATCCGTGCGTCGCCGAGGACAGTTCACCGCCCTGCTGCCAGTGATGTACAGCATTGTTTTGGCGATTCTGCTGGGTACGACAGCTGCGTGCACTGGCACTGCCAGGTCGGGCGTCAGGGTTGCGCTCGGCTTTGAAGCGCTCGATGGCGGCTCGATCGATCTGCGCCGCTACCGCGGTCGTCCAGTGGTACTTCATCTCTTTACCACCTGGTCCCTGGCATCGCAGCGTGATGTGGCCCAGCTCATCGACGCCTCCACCCGGCACCGGGACAAGCTGGTCGTGATCGGTATTGCATTGGATCCAGACGGCTATCGCCTGGTCGCGCCGTGGCGCCAGGCCAATGCTGTGCCATACCTGATAGGGCTCGGTTCCCCCCAACTGGTGGCCGGTAAATCGGCGCTCGGGCGAATCGCCCAAGTACCCACGACTGTTATCCTCGACCGTCGTGGCGCGATCAGTGCGCGGGTTGAGGGCCCG
This sequence comes from Pseudomonadota bacterium, assembly GCA_022360315.1. Lineage (GTDB taxonomy): Bacteria > Myxococcota_A > Polyangia > Haliangiales > Haliangiaceae > JAKSDA01. The sequence goes on along the minus strand of JAKSDA010000250.1, from coordinate 61,257 downwards.
CTGGCCGAAGGGCAACTGGCCCGGCTTCTCGCTGACCTGGCTTCTCGCTGACCTCGGTGCCGGCGTATGCGGTCGGGAAGTGATACAGTAGGCCCTCCGATGCGAGCTCGCGTGTGTCCCACGGTCACTGTCCTGGCCGCGTTCCTGGCAATATGTGGGCTGGGTGTCGGCCAAGCGCTGGCCGACAACGGCCCAAAAACCATCGCCATCGCCTGGCTCGACGTGGAAGGCGATGCATCCTCGCGCTTCAAAACAGACGTGCAAGAAAAAATCGTGGACAGACTGGAATCTGTCGGCGTCAAGTGCATCCGCTACAAGCAAGTGGTTCGAGCGACCCGGCGCGGGCCGGAGCGGGTCGGCTGTACCAACGCCTCGTGCCTGCAAAAGCTGGCCAAGCGAGTCGGTGCCCAGCACTTCTTGCGGGTCGGCGTCGAGTCGAGCGGTGCTGCGTACGAACTCGAATTGGCACTGTATTCGGCCAAAGACGGCGGCAAGCAGCAGATCCGCGAGTCGTGCGAGGTGTGCACCGTCGACAAGGCGCTCGACCTGATCGGTCAGACCGCCACGCGGGTGTTGCAGGCCAAGCGAGAGGTTCCGGCGGTAGCGGTCGAATTGCTCACGCAACCGGGGGACGCGGCATTGCAGATCGACGAACGCTCGGTTGGACAGGCGCCGTACCGCGGCAAGCTGGTGCCGAAGGCGTACATCATCACTGCATCGCGCCCGGACTTTCTCGATACAAAACGACGCATCACGGTGCGAGCCGGCACCGACCAGACGCAGCGTTTCACCATTCCGCTCGACCTACCGCCCCCGCCCGACCGGCGCTTTGCCACGCTCAAATGGGTCGGCGTCGGAGCCGGTACGGCCGCGCTGGTCGCCGGCATTGGATGGCTCATCACCGACGGCAGCGGAACCTGCAGCGATCCGACCTGTCCCGATGTCTACGACACCCAAACCCCGGGTCTCATCAGTGTGGGTGTGGGGGTTATTGCCAGTGCCTTTACCGGCTACATGTTCTTTAAAGATCGAAACGATGCGCGCAAAGCCCGCGAGTACAACGCGCTCAAGCGAGCCCGCGCCATACTCGCGCCGGCCCGGGGCGGAGCGGTGGGGGCTGTGCGCGTCGAGTTCTGAACCGCCGGGGTGAGTGGAGGACCATGGTGCGACAGTATTTCGTTGTTGCTTTTTCGTGACTGCCAATCGCAATTCAGGTCGACCTTCGACACCGTCGTCCCGGCTCGCTCCCGAGCTGATCGAGAGACTGCGCCAGACCGGGATCCGCCTCGATCACAACGGGCGTTTCTGGCACGAGGGCGTGCAAGTGACCCATGAGGGATTGCAGCGGGCGTTTTTGCGGTGGATGGATCGGCTCGATGACGGACGTCCGATCCTCCGCCTCGACGAGCATCGTTACGCCTTTATCGACGTCGAGGATGCCCACCTTCTCGCCGTATCTGCACGCTGGGAAAGGGATCGCGTGTTCCTGACCCTGAACGATGGCAGCGAGGAAGAACTCGACTATGCGACTCTGCGTGTCGACCCGGACAATGCCCTTTACTGCGCAGTCCGCGGCGGGCGTTTGGAGGCCAGAATCACCACACCGGCCTACTACGTTGTGGCCGAGGGCATTACTGCAGCCGGAGATTCACCATCGGATGACGACCTCTTTGTCCTTGTCGCCTGCGGGCGTACGTTTCCCATCGGCCAGCGGATCGCTCGATCGTCGTGATCCGGCCAGATTATCTCTCGCGATAGACGATAAATCCGCGGTCCGGATCGTAGGGCGAGACCGCCACGGTCACCCGGTCACCCAACACGACGCGGATGCGGTGACGGCGCGCTCGACCCGAGAGCTTGGCGAGAACTGCATGTCCATTTTCGCACTCGACATGAAAAAGCCCGCCTTTGCTCACCTTGGTGACCTCGCCTTTCAGTTGAATCAGGTCTTGCTTGCTCAAATATGGCCTCCTCTCTCGAATCGCGACCCGATGCCTGGCGACAATGGTCGAAACGGGCCGGGCTGGCGATGCGAGAGTTCGGTTGGATATAGCTGCTACACAGTAATTCGAAACATCGAGGGGGCAAGCTACCAGAGGCCGGCCGGCTAGCCAAGCTCCGTGACAACGCAATGAGATGCTGGGCAAAGACCTGGTAACCGACCAGAATCATGCCCGCTCCCGCCACGGCACGTCTGTTCCAGCGGTCTCTTCGGTGGCCAGCGGCAGGGTGACCAGAAAGCGCGCCCCGCCCTCGGGGGCCGGATCGGGTGACAATTCCAGCGTGCCGTTATGCTCGAGGATGACCTTTTTCGATATGGTCAGCCCCAGACCCGTGCCCTGCGCTTTGTGCGTGACATAGGGCTCGAAGATCTTATCGCGCTCGGCCCCGGCAACCCCGGGTCCCTCGTCATCCACGGTGAGCACGACCCGGTCACCGCGAGCACTCCATCGGACCGCCACCTTGCCATCCCGGTCGGCGTCGGTACCCGCCTGGATGCCATTCTCGACCAGGTTGGTGAGAACGCGGCGCAACAGCATGCGGTCGCCGCGAATCATCACCCGATCGGGCGGGGCATGGATTTCGAGATACTCGAGAAGAGAAGGGTCTCGGGTCAGATCGTCGACCACGTCGGCGAGGTCGAGCGGCCTGGCCTCGACCCGGGGCAGCTGGCCCAACATACGAAATGCATCGACCAGGCGCCGCAAGCTGGAAATCTCCTCGGTGACGATCTCCTCGGTGTCGCCCAAAAGGCGCCGATAGCGCTGGTCGTCGCCAGGGTAGGACGATACGCACTGCTGGACGGCAAGCTGGATGGGGGTGAGCGGATTTTTGATTTCATGTGCCAGTTTTCTGGCTACATCCTGCCATGCGCTGACCCGCTGCAAATAGGCGATCTGCACCCGATCGTGGTCGAGATCGTGAACCATGCGGTTAAACGCCCGGGCCAGCTCGGCGAGTTCGTCCCGGCCCTTGAGCTCGACGCGGGACTGCAAGTCGCCCCCGGCGACCTGGCGGGTGCCGGAAACCAGGGCATAGATACGTCGAGTGAAGCGACGGGCGACCGCGATACCGGTGGCCGAGACCAGGATGACGACGCCGCCGACCAGAGCCACGAAAGCGATGCGATACGACGATGGCAGGGCCGATCGGACCTGGTCGATACGCTCGGCTCGTTCGAGTGCACGGGCGAGCGCGCGGTAATCGTCCTCTAGCTCGGGGTCGGCAGCAAAGGTGAGCCGGAGGATTGCCCCGGAATCGGCGATGGGCTGGTCCACGGCAACGGGACGCCAGGCCGGGGTTTTGACCCCGGCTGGCTGGACGCCGCGACGCTCGACCACAGCCCGGCCATCTGCGGCGATGATCGCGATGTATTGCAGCTCCGGGGTCTTGGCGAGCAGCGAATCGAGAAGCGCGTCGCTTTGCACAGGTTTTTTGGTGCCGTTTTTGACCCCTCGTTGGGGTCCTTGTGGCGATCCGGCCGGAACCGGGTCCGGGACCAACCGGAAAATCTCGGGCATGGCCGCGATGTGCACTGCTACTTGCCGGTAGTAGAGGTCCCGTTTGGTCGCGATGAGCTCGAGGTATGCCGATTTGGCCTTGGCCAGTGGCGGCCTGAAAAATGCCGCTTCGTTGGATGCGAAGTTGTAGGCGACTTTGGCGGTCTGGTCGATCAGAACAGCGGCCACGGCTAGTGGCACCATGGCGATGAGCAACAAGAATGCGACGACTTTGACCTGGAGACTCATCGCGACACCCGATAGAACGGCTGGGACCGCACGCGCACGACGCGATCGGCTTCGGGCGGCGGCGTGTTGATAAAAATGCTCACGAACGAGCCGAAGAACGACGTGCTGCGGCTCAGGCTGGTCGTGCCCGACGGCCGCGACAGCCAGCGGCGCATCTCGGCCTGGGTCTGGTCCGACACAGGATTGAGCTCGGCGATCATCGCCATGTAGTGATGGGGCCCGATCGGAATATCGGCCAGATCTGCGATGGGAAGGTCGTCGAACTCGGTGATCTTCTTGAACGCCTGATCGAGCCGGTCAAAACGACCACTATCGCGGCCCTTGGGGCTGTCGATGCGAACCTGGTACTTTTCCTCCCACAGGTCGTAGACGATTCGCGCAGTGATCAGGCGGTAGGATACCGGCTGGTCGCGCTTTGTGCGGTACACGTAGAGCCGGACCACGACCGCTGTGGCCAGGGGATTTTGTTTGAGCTTGCGATAGGCGGACTGATCGAAGAGAAACGAGCTCAAGCCGAGTTGCTTGACCACCAGCCTGCCCCGGCGCTCGGCAAAGCGCAATGAGATGGTTGTTACCCCATCGTCGGCCCGCGCACCGGGCACCGCGCTGCCAAGCACTGCCGCGAGCAAGATCGCTGTAGCCAGAAATTTGCCCATACTAGTGATACTTGAGGCAGCCGGCCGGGCGAGCGGCGAGCGCGTATGGGGCCGGACGATTCGAATACTCGCGACCATGGCAGTTACAGCGGAATTCGTCCCAGCGCGTTGGCGAAGCTGAATTCGAAGATGCCGAACTCGGTGTCGATGCGCAGACCAGCGTTGACGATCAAACCGACCGGAACGGCGCGATGGAGCGGGCGATCGCGCACCTTAAAATCGCGCGAATCGGCCAGCCCCCACAGACCGGCGCCGACAAAGAGATCTCCGCCGTAGACGTGAAAGCGCTCGCGAAACAGCCGATAGCTGTACTCGAGCACTGCGCTGGCGCCGAAATCGCCGTAGCTCGTATCGTCGGCTCCGGTACCGAAGATGTCGGGCGAGGGCGAGGTCGACACGACCAATCCGAAGGCGCGCGGAGTGAGCAGAGGATTAAAATCGGATGTGTGGAGGCGGTTGAACTGGGGCGCCTGGCCGGCGACCAGACCACCGGTGAGATGCAGCGACAAAACGTGTCTGTTGCCGTGCACGGGCCACCAGTGCTGGTAACGGGCCAGGCCGATTGCGAAGTCGTAGCTGCCGCCGACAAACGTGGCGCCGAGTTCACCGATCATGACCAGCCGGGTGCCGGCAAAGGGCAGCACTGGATTGGGCCGGGTGTCGTGGTCGAACGCGAGAGTGACGGTGACCACTCGGCTTTGGCCGGACAAAAGCCCGATCTGCACGGCCTCGAATGTGCCGTCGGGACGTTCTCGGGTCGGCGCCAGCGGTGCATCGGCATCGACCCATTCGGCCCGGCCATCGAGGGCCAGCTGCGACAGAGGCGACAGATCGATACTGAGACCCGCTTGCAGCGACAGCCGGGAGTACGAAAACGCCCGAAAATTATCGGCCGCACCGCTCGACGGCTCGCCGCGCACTCGATAGGGCTCGCTGGCCCGGGTGTAGAGCGCAGTGGCGTGGGCTCCGTAGGGAGTTCCGCGGATCGCCGGATCGGCGATCCGCAAGGTCAGCGCCCATTGCGCTTGGGCGTCCTCGGCATTGCCGCTGCTGGCGTATACGCCGCCCATGCCCATACTCACCCCGGTACCGAACGCGTTGCGTTCTGTGCCGTCGATGCCTGCCCACCACGGGGTGGCCCGGCTGGTTCCCAGATAGAGCCGATTCAAGATCACGGTTCCGCGTTCTTTGACCCTGACGGTCAGGATCACGTGGCCGCGTTTGGAACCTCGCCGCGGTTCGAGTTCGACGGCGCGGAAATACCCGGTGGCCAGCAGTTTGAACCGAGCCCGCTGAAATCTCGGATCGCCAGCTCGAAGGATGTCGCCTCTGGCGATGGGCAAGAGGCGGAGAATGACCCGCGCTGCGGTCGATTCGTTGCCCTTGATCTCGATGTCCTCGATGATGAGAATCGGACCAAAGCTGGCGTCGTCGGCCGCTTCTCGGCTGCGCCGGGCCCGGTCTGCGTCCTCGGTGGGCAGCTCGGATGGCTGGGCAAACGCCCTTTCGAGCGGTCCTGCCGAGCACATGACCAATACCGCCAACGCGCTTTTCCGCGTGATCGCAGCCAGGAGAGCGGTGTCGAGATTCATGGCAGGGCAGAGTAGCGCGGGCGCGCCGGCCCTGCCATGCAGTGATACGGATGGTGTTTGCAAGTGCCCGACCGGCCAGTCGGGTTGCGACATTTCTCCGCTGGTCAGGTCCGGTGTAAGGTCGGCCGATGCCCTGCACGGATGGATCGAATGCTCTACGCCTCTGGCCACTCCGCTCCGCCTGGCTCGGTACCATTCTTCCCATGGCACCTGTGGCGTGGCAGTGGCGCCTCGGGGCTTTTGGGCTGAGCCTGGCGGTTGCAATTGCCGCCATGGGTTGCCTCGATGTGCGCGATTTCGAGGGGGTATGGACCGGTCCCCGGGTCGGGGACCTGCCGGTTTTGCAGCGGGGAATCGCCCGGGATGCCAACGCCACGCTGGTCATCGAAGAGGCTGAGCTGCACTCGCTATCGGCGCGGCTGAGCATAGACGGTCTGTTCGAAAACGCCCAAATCATCCCGATCCCCGGTGCTGAGGCCGATGTCCTGGCCAGTATCAGCTTCGATGGTGCCCCGGCCCGGGTCTATCTGTCGTTTGTCGACACCACGGACGGCGATGGCAATGCCCTGGTCGTGATCTCGTTGCACCACAGCGAACGGGTGTACCTGCGCGCCATGCGGGGCAATCCAGCTCGTCTTTACGCCATCTTTGCCCTCGAGCCGGCAGTCCGATAATGCGCCGAATCCAGGGCAGCAAGCGATTCACAGGAATCGCCGACGACGCCCGGAGTGGATACCGCTTTCAATACGCATTTTTGCCGTGCGGTGTACGGGGAATCGTGGTGGCTGTTGGCGCTGCCCGGCAGTGGTTTGGCAAGACCAGACGCTTTCGCCGCGAGGTGGTCATGAGACGTGAGAACCATCGGAACACGCTTGGCTGCCATGAGAATTTCTCCCTCTATTCAAAATGAGTTACAATGTATACCTATCAACAGATAGGCAACCTCATGATAGCCTGACCCGGCCGTTGTCGATGCCTATCCTTTGATCGGTAGGTTTTCTTCGAGAGAGTCAGGCCACAGATGACGAGAGCGAGTAGCAGGCGAGACCAGATCCTCGATGTCGCCGAGAATACAATCCGCAAGGTGGGCTACAACGCTCTCAGCATGCGCGATATTGCCGCTGCGGTGGGCATCAAGTCGGCCAGCGTGCATTACCATTTTCCGGCCAAGAGCGTAGGTCACCTCTGGCCTGGGATCTGCGCGGGCAATCGCATCAGTTCTCCGGCGAGCTCTAAACCGCCACTGCTACAGGCGATCGAGCTGGGGAATCAGTACCGTCGCAACACTTTTTTGGCCAATGAGTGCCTCGACTGTGCCCTGCATGCCGTCGTGGTACCGGTAGATGTGGGCATCGGCCTCGAACGTGTCCTGCGGCAATTGCGCTTCGACCACGACCACCGGTCCGGTGATCGCAATGCCATCGGCGATGCGTCCGCCGAGATAGCGGCGGGCCTCGGCCGGGCCGATGATCTCGTCGTCGACCGACTCGATGACCAATGACTGATAGGCATAGCGATATCCCGACAGCTCCATGCGCAGAGACATACCGGGTTTGAGCTGGGGACGATCCTTGCCCGGCAGCAAGGCCACAACAGTCAGGGCTGTATCGTCATCGACCAGAGAGACAACCAGATCGCCGGGCACCAGATGCTGGCCCGGACGTATGCGCACATCGCTGATGGTTCCCGGCCGCGGCGCCCGGACAATGCGCTGCTCGAGCCGGGTTCGGGCACTGGCGACCGAGGTGCGCAGGGTGCGGACCGCCTGGCTGGCCGCCTGATCACCGGGGTCGAGCATGCGATTGCGCAGCTGGGTGTGAAATTCATTTTCCAGACGCTCGAACTCGGCAGCCTCTCCGGCGTCGTGCAGCCGGGCCAGTACTTGCCCTTTTTTCACCCGCTGACCGGGAATCACAGCGACTGAAACCACCGAACCAGAGGCGTTGGCAGTCACCTCGCTGCGCCCGGACATACGCACGATGGCCGGCCCGGCGCTGTACTGGTCGACCGTACCGACCACGAGTAAGATGGCACTGGCCATGAGAAGGGCCAGAAGCGGCCAGTACACCCAGCGGACCCAGGACGGCAACACCCGGACCACATCGCCCTTTTTGCCGCGGGATAAATACGCCGCCAGAGCCTCGGCGCGAAATAAGTCCTCGGCGACCAGGCGCTCGGAATGGGCCGCCTCTATCACCGAATCGGCCTCGACGCGCAGGGCTTTTTGGTGCATGAGCGGGCCGAGATGCTCGGCCAGGTCTGCGAGCGACTGTCGCTCGACTGCCGAAAACACCGCTCCGTCCCGAACCGCGACCAAAACGGCGTGGACCGTGCCATCTGCAGAGACCACAGGACAGGCCATGAGCGCCTCGGTACCCCGTCCGTCCGGATCGTCGACGCCACGGTGGTAGCGGGGATCGGCATCGGCGCGCGCGGCAATGGCCGGCTTTCCGGTCCGCGCGGCATATCCGACCAGACCGCGCCTCGCATAGCTGCCCGCTTGTGGGCGATAATCGCTCGACTCCGACCACAGGGCGCCATCGCTCGGGTCGTGGAACAAGCAGTGAGCACGGCCGGCGCGGGTGAGCGCCACAACGCCCGCCTCGAGATTGTCGGACGCCTCCTGCAAACTCGCCTGCGCGGCGAACTGCCGGGCGATGTCGAGTAGCCGAGAAAGCCGGGTCGCGTCTTCGGTACCAGCCAGCTCGACAGCTTCCGATTCACCCTCCAGCACGGCCGCGCGACCGACCAGGGTCGCGATCTGCTCCGAGCCCATGCGCTGATCGAGAAAATAAAAGACCCGAAGATCCGCTTCTGAAACCGCCAGATCGACTTGCTCGCCGGCCTCATCTTCAGCCCAGATCAACACCTGGCATTCAGCACTGTCTTTTCTGTCGTGTCCATCATTGTGTTCATGCTGTGGCTCGGACTCGCCGCGCCCGACGATCTCGGCCACCACGTCGGCCGCACTCATGTCGCCGAGCCGGGCAGCCGCGACCAGAACACACGGTGCGAGCTCGGCAACCGCGCGCACAGCGTCGGCACCCGTGGATACAATGTGAAGCGAGTCGCCCGGCCCCGGATCGGGCCAGGTACTGCCGACACTGTCGAGACAGGCACGGAGCCAGCTAATCCGGCTCTGGTCCCGGTCGGCGACAACGATCGGCCGGTACCGGGCAGCGCGGGCCGAAACCTGGCCGCCATGGCTCGAAGGCCCGGGCGAGCGACGATCGCTCACCGAGGATGCCCGATCAGCCACGCTCAGATACCATCCTCTTGTGTTTGGCCAGCTGCGATTCGTACAACCGCCGGAGCCAATCGTAGATCACCAGCTCCTGGGCGCGCTGAGCGGACCGGAGCAACCGGTTCACATACATGTGGACATAGCTCCAGGCAATCCCGGTGATCGGTGCGGTGAGCTGGCCGTCTTCCTCGGCCCGACGCAACCGGGCGCGTATCGCATCCATGCGCCTGGAACGGCGGTCCAGCGCGGCAATACCGGCGTCGAGCGGATCGTCGTATGCAAACGAGTCGCGGTATTCGGGGGGCTCGGTGCCGGCGGGCAGATCTGTCGGACGCTCGACTAACCTGGCGGCATCGGCTCCATTGGCGGCATCGGCTCGACTGACGCGCTGAAGCATGTCTTCGAGGATGGCACGCTCGGTGCGAAATTTGCGACCCAGCTGCTTGAGAAAGCTGGTGTCGGCGTGAAACTCGCGTCCCAGCGCGTTCTTGGCGTTTTGCACCAGGATGTGCTTCTCGGCCAGATCGAGGCCGAGGTCGTCGAGCAGCCGGTCGGTGCCGAGAACAGCCAGTCGCCACCGGAGGTCGGCGCCTTCGTCGCCCGACAGAGGCTCGAGCATGTCCACCACCGCTTCGCTGTCGATGCAGAAAAACTGCTCGGCCGCCTCGATTCCAGCAAATCCCCCGTAGCGCTCGATCTCGCGCTCGTAGGTATCGAGCTGGACCCGCCAGACCAGCCCACTGTCGCAAAGCGGACTCAAGATCCGCGCCAGGTTGGCAAAGATCCCCTGCCGCAGCTGGTCTTCTTCGCCCCGCCAGCGGACGCGGAGATGAGGGTGGGGATCGCGGTAGCGGATAAAAAACCAGGATTGCGCAGCGCCGCTCGCGATCGCCTGGCGACAAAACGGTGCGATGGTATCGCACAATACTTGATCAGCCGACGCCGTGCCGGCGTACAGCTTGATGTACAACCACTGCGAGCCCGGGATGAACCTGCGCCGGGGCAAGCCGCGCCGAATGGGCTGGTCTGGCCTGTCCGGCTGATTCGGCGGATCTGCCTGATCTCGCCGATCGGGCAGGGACAGGTCCGGCGCCTTGCTCTGGCGCACGAACGAAACTGCGATCTGGCCGATGAAATGGCCTTCTGGGCCACGCACGACCAGCTCGTCCGGATCGGGAAAGAGCTCGCAGAGGACCGCTCGGCGGCGCGATCTGACCAGATGCGCAAACATATCGCAGGCCAGGACATTGTCGAGGTCCACGACCAATTCGTTGTCGCCATCGACCAGGACAACCACGCGCGGCAAATGGCGCTGCGCGCGCAGAGTTTGTACCGCGCGAAACGTGCGAACCCGGCACTGCGCCACCTCGCTGGCTCTTTTGGCCGGGCGGCTCTGGCCGGCCAGCGTTTCCAGGTCGTCTGCGCCGAGCAGCCACTGCGCGCGGGCAAAGACCAGCCGGCCGCAGGTGACCCGGGGCAAAAAGCGCAGCCTGGCCAGCGGCCCCCAGCTCCAGCGAAAACCCATGGTTCCTTGCGATTGCAGCTGGCACAAAAACCGATACACACCGATGCTGCTGAGCTGGTAATTGTGCGCGGTGCTCAGACGTGGAAGGACCTCGCGGCCGAGCTTGTTGGAGCGGACTACAATGCGGCTGCCGACCACGGAAACCACCAGATCGGTGAGCGGTATCTGCCTGTCTCCGGGCGCACCGGACAGGCCGAGAAATGGAATCTCGTAGTCGCGCAACACAGGGCGGAACAAAATGTTGCCGATTCGTCCCTGGTTGAGGTGAACGATCTCGGCGAACACAGCATCGGGTCGCAGCGCTTGCTCGGCGCGCAAGTGCTCGGTCACCGCGGCGTGGATCTGGTCAGAGGCGTGGCAAAAGCGTCCCGACAGCCTGGCCCCCGAGGGGCCGCCGCCCCCGTCCATCAAGATTCGAAACTTTTCGGTCTCTGCAGATCGAGGGGGGTTGGCAGAATCAACCGATTCGGCGGCGACTACCGCCATGACCGCCAACGCGTCCGGCAGTGGCATGACACCGGGTGCGTCCGGGCTAACGGCCAGTTTTTCGAGATCGGCATCGCCGAGGGACAAAACCCTCCCGCCAGTGGTCAACAGGTCGTAAATGCGCGTGAGCAAAAACTCGTGCTGGGGGGAAAAACGCTCGCCGTCCGCACCCGGTGGCGTGGGAAACGACAGACCGGCGAGCAGCGGAGAGGCTTCGGCGGTCGGCGCGCTGGACGCTTCAAACCCGATGCCGGATTCCTCATCCAGTGCTTCCAGCAGCGGCACTGCGCGATCTTGGTAACGATCGCGAAAAGCCTGGCGAAAACGGCTGAGCGAATTGTCGGCGCGGCCCGGCGTCAGCCGGTGTAGAATCGATATTCCCCGCCGTATCTCGTCGATCACGGCCTGGCCCAGGGTCGCTCGAGCGGCCGGTTTGATCATATCGACTTGAAACATGTGCGACATCTCGACCGGCACCGGAAGATCGGCCAGGTGATTGGCAATGCTCCGGTACGCGTCGGGCTGCGCACCCAAACCGCTGCGGTCGATGGCGTCGATGTCACTGGCTGCGCGCCGCAAGCTCGCCGCGGCCGAAGCCATGTCGCGGCAGCCGGGCTCTGCGCCCAACAGCTCGACGATGCCGTGGATGGGTTCGCGCCCGGTTACCGCGGGTGTCAGCTCGGAGACCAAAATCTGGCTGTCGACCAGCATGGCGACAAACTCGCTGGCCTCGTCATACTCGACCTCGGGATCATCGGCGACCAGCGCACGGGCCAGTCCATCGAGCGATGCGCCCTTGCCGGCTCGCTCGAGGGTGGCTTCGAGATAGCCGGTCGGCTCGACAGTCACCAGATGGTAGGTGCGCTCCTTGCCATCGAGCCTGGCCTCGGCGTAGCGCAGTCGCCCGGCAGCGCGAAACAAGCTGTCGTTGGGACGATAGCGCAGATTGCGCTGTATATCGGGATTTCTGCCCAGAGCGTCGGTCAGTGCAAACAGATAGTCGTTGTCCAGCCGGGTGTGTCGCTGGTACGACGCCCGCCCGGCCACTCTCAGGTCGGTGGTCTGGCCGATGCGACCGACCGAGACCCCAGCAAACAGGCCAAACGGTGTGGCGCGACCGGTCATGCGCGCAAAATAGCGCACCAGTGAGCGTTCGATTTTCTGTCCTCTGGGGGTATCGGGCTCGGCCAACCAGCGGTCGATACTGCCTTCCAGGTCGGGCGATGCGAGATAGAGCGCGTCGCGTACCTCTGGCTCGAACAGAATATCGCGCAACCGCCCGCGCAAGGCCTCGCTCACCTGCTGCAATGCACTGCCGAGAGTGCTGTCATCGACGTCTTGATCGAGCTCGGCCAATCCCGCTGCCCAATCCAGATAATAGCGAAATGGCAAGAGCGCGGAGCGAAACACAAAGCGAGGCGAAGCGACGAACGTTTTCGTCTGTTTTCGCAAACTCACAGCCCACTTATATCATGTTCACCAGATGGCTGGCCCGAGCTCCTCTTGCCCGAACTCCTTTTGCCCGAGCTCCTCTTGTCCCCCTGGTGCTTCCGGCCTCAACAAACCCGGCTGGACACGAGCAGAACTCGATCCCAATTCGGTTCGATATCGCTGACAGCGGCCAGAAGGGCCAGCCCGATCCCCGCAGCTCCGGTCAAGAAACCCGAATCCTCGCTCCACTCCGGCTGGTCGGGCGACTGTCGATAGAGGTTGCGAAAGCGTACCCGACCGGGCGATGCGTGTTTTTTGCGTGCATCGAGAGTCCATTCGATCCAGTAGCGGGCAGCGTCGGCCAGTTCCGGCTGACCGGTGACCTGATACAAATGATTGCACAGATGGGCCAGGCCGGCGCTTCCGTGACACAAGCCGGCATCGACCACGCCACATTGCGACGGCGAGCGCAGCGTCGCATTGCGAGCAATCGCCTGCGCGGTCCGCGCCCATGCTCGGTGCCCATTGCCCGCGGCCAGAACCAGAGCGCAGGCAACCCCGGGATCGCCGTAGCACCACGCCGATCGGGAAGGCGATGCGGCCACATTGGGCGCATGAGCCCAGGAAAACGTCGACGCCTCACCCGACGGCAGGGACTTGCCGAGCAGCCAGGCCACCCCGCCGGACAGCAGCCGATCGACTCGTTCGCGTTCAATACCCACGGCTGACATCTGGCCGAGCAAGGCCAGAACACCGGGAATGCCGTGCGCCAAACCGAGATTGTACAGCCCGTCCGGGTAGGCCTCGTGCTGGTGTGGAGGCAGTAATTCCGGCCGCGTGTGCCAGGACAGACCGGTCTCGTCCTGCTCGACCAGTTCGTCCAGCCGATTGGCGATCTCGGTCAAGATAGCGCGCGCGCCGGCCCTGGGCAGACGTTCCAGCCCGTAGATTCCCAGTCCGACCAGACCGGACACCAGATCATAGTCCCGGCGCCACGGCGTGGTCTTGACCAGATCGAGAATCACCTCGTCGATCTGCTCATTGACGTCGTCGTCACGATCGCCGTCGTTGCTCTGGCCGTCCCGGTTTGCGTCGCCGTCTCGTCCTGGGTCGTCTTGTTGGCTGTACAGTTGGTCCTGCAAGTGCTCGACCACCCAGCTCACACCGGTGAAGCCGGAAAAAAGACCTTCATGCATGGGAGTCTCGGCAACCGCGTCTATGGCGAGGTCGATGTACTGGTGCGCCGAGTCGAGATACTCGGCCCCGGCCAAATCGCGAGCTCGGGCCAGATAGGCGTAAAAGAGCCCGATGCCCGCGTTGCCCCCGGCCAGACAGGCTGACCGGCCGGACTCGGGCTGGCGCAGAGTACGCGCCACATGAAGGACCAGCTCGATGGCCCGATCGCGGAGATCACCCTGTAGAATGGGCTGCCATGAACGCGCCATGATCACTCCCTTGCCCGGGAACTCGTGGTCCGGGAAATTCGCCCAAAATCTCGCACAACGCGAAAAACTGGAATCACGATACCTCTCGTTCCAGTCGGTTTATACATCGCGGGAGACCTGCCCTGTCCAGCCATGCGGAGATCTGTCCCCAGGATCAACGCCAGATCCTCCCAAGACTGCAAACGGCCGTGCTTATCACGTCCCAACGATGGTTCCTCCCATGTATACCACGATTTGATATATCAACAATTTCAGATGATTACCAAAACCAAAAAAAACGCTACCGCGATGGACCCCAGCCGTAGCAAACTGGCACGGGAATCGCAATTCGGGGAACGGTACTCGGTCATGAGTCACCAGTAGAGTGACCGAGTCTAGACCAGGAATCCTATACAATGCAGCTTAAAAAACGTGTTTGCGGCGATATGTCGCTGGTATCGATCGTTTTGCTTGTGGCTTTTTTGGCCGCGAGCTCGGCATGTGACAGTGGCGATGCGGTCGACAAGGGAAATCTGTTTGCCGCTGGACCTGGAGTCGTATTTTCGTACCCATTTGCGGGTCAGAAAGACGTTCCTGTCGGCACTCGTCTGATCGTGGGTTTTACTCACCCGGTCGACGAGAGCGCCCTGTCCGGCGATTGTTCGGCTGGTTCGGGGGCGTTTTGTGTGGTCGGTCCCAGCGGTCCCTTGAGCAATGTGGCGGCTCTTGCCGGCCCGGACCAAAACATCGTGCAATTTCAGTCGCCCGAGTTCGAGCCGGGTACGCCGTACTACGTCTTCATAAAGCCGTCGCTGCTGCTCGGTGTTGAACCGACCAATTTCCCAGCCGAGGGCGATCCACTGCTGTGGTTTCGAACCCGGCAGAACCGGTCGCTGGCTGGCGAGCGGCCCACAGTGATCGCCATCAATGGAGATGAACCCGGTGCATTTATCATCGGGGAGGGCCGGGCCGGATCGCCACGATTTCCGTTCATGGACTATGATGGTATTCGGGTCGGTTTTTCCGAGCCGATCGATCCGACCACGGCGCTCGACGGTGACACCGTAGAGCTGGTCGAGGTCGACCCCGGCACTGGAGATACGGTGGCTGAAGTGGCCGGCACGCTCATGGTGCAGGGCATTCATCTCAGTTACGATCCCGACGACGATCTCACTCCGGGATCCCATTACCGGCTGCGCCTCTCGGACGGAATTCTGGACCTGAGCGGCGAATCGTTGGTTCCTGGCGAGTTCGAATTCATCCCTCACGACTCCGGCGGCACGTCGGGCCGACTCAAGCAGATTCTCAACACCCAACCCGCCATCGGCGAGGACGGTTCTGATTCGATGTCTTCGGTGACCGGGCGCCCGATCAACGTGATCGAGGAGCGCTCATGGTTGATCGGCGAACAAGTGGTCGAATTCTACGACGGCAATCTAGAGGCCGAGATGGCCGATCCGAAGACGTTTGACACTATGCTCCCCATCGTCATTCGCAAGGGAGCGCTGCTTCGCACCAATGGGATCGATATCCAGCTGGGCGGACAGATTGCAACGGGTCTTTACACCGGTGACATCTCGCTGCGATTTCTCAGCGATGCCAGCGGATTTTTGTTGCGCAACCCGTACCGTGCTGAAGATCAGGTTCCCACTGATGAAGACGCGCCGCTCTTTGCCTTTTTGGTGTTTGATGTGGCATTGACCGCGACCGACGCCACCGGCAACGCACTGCTCAACCAGAGTGTTTTCAGCGTCCAGGCCACGGGTACGGCGACCACGATCGATGGAGCGTTATCGGTTCAGGTCACTGGGGCTACCGAACTCGATTTGCTCGGCATTGCCCGGGCGGTGGTGCAGCTCAGTTTGAGTCTGCACTCGGCTCCGGCGCAGAGCATCGCTGACGATACCGAGGCACCGGTGCTCGTCGCGTCCTATCCGACCGATGGGCAGGAGCGATTTCCCGCCCGCGATCGCATGCTCCTGACCTTTTCCGAGCCGATCGATCTGGCCCGGCTCGGGACCGGCGCGATCCGGCTATCCACGTCAGGAGGCACCGTGCTGGCCACTCACATGGTTGCCGACGGCAGCACGCTCATCCTCACTCCGACTGCCCAGCTCGACCGCGATCGCGAATATATGATCCTACTGGACGGCGACATCTACGACCTGAGTCGTCCCGGCAACGAGTTTGTCTCTGCGCCCGGCGATGCCACGAGCGGCGATGGGCGCATTGTGTTTCGGACCGCGGCGCTCGACAATACCGACGCCACCGCACCGCTTTTTGCCGCGGTATATCCCGGTGCGCCCTGTGCTCTGGTCGAGGCCACAGCGCAGTCGCCGGGCCGTTGTGACGACGGCCCGAACGACCCCAAAGACGATCTTTATGCTCCCTTCGAGTTGCCAGCCGACCGGCCCATCGAGGTGTATTTCGATCAGCCTATGGACCAGAGCACGTTGGTTTTGGGCACATCGTGCAGCACCAGGGGTTCGATCAGCATTGAGATGCTCGACGGCGGTGGTACTTGTGCCAGTGCAGTGGTTGGCACTCTGACCAAACGCGAGCGCAGTATCCGTTTCGTGCCCACGCAGCCGTGGATTCCGGGTCAGGCCTATCGGTTGACCCTGCGCGGAGGTAGCAACTCGAACTGTGACAGAAACGCCGACGAGATCTGCAGCGTGCACGATCGGCCGCTCAATTCCGACCCGCTCGACGGCACCGAGCGCAACGATGGAGGCGGACCGGATCTCGACATCCGATTTGTCGGTATGCCGGCCGAGGACTCTCTTTCCTACATACCGGCGAGCACCGAACCAATGACCGATATCAATGGAAATGGTCTGGTCGACACCACCGAAGCGCGGACGGATGCGAATCGCGGAGCGGTCAACGTCACGGGTGTCTCCGGCATCGTGACCCGTGCGACCGTGGTCGATTCCCCCTGCCCGCCCGAGGCCGGCAACCTCGACCAGGGGTGTTTCTATGCAAATGCCAGCTTGCCGGTGGCGATCGGCGAGCCACAGGTCAATTGCATAGTCGGACAGGACAGCGAGGGCGCTCCGATCGTGGTGGATCAGTGCATTCCGGTCGAGATCACGCCACAGATCATTTATGGTACCTCGCTCACGATCGACACGAATCTGGGCACAGCGGAGACAGGTCGGCTGCTCATGCGGGTGCGAGAGACGCCGGAGAAGCGCAATCTCGCTTATATTGTTAATGGCAATAATGGCGCCGAGTTGATGCTCGACCTCGATGTGTATCTGGACGCGCCGGATATGAGTCTGCCCTTCGACTTCTTGGCAGACCATGACCTGAAGAGCAAACAATTATCGGTTTCACTGAAAGGACCGGTATCGTTTACCGAGGATGGTCGGGTCAAGATCGAGCTATCGAATACAGCGGATATCGATTTCACGGTCAATATCACGGCCATCGGTGTCAGCAGGATCGACATGAGGCTGCCCGGCCCGGTCACGCCCCAGGGGCAGCCCCGACCACCCGGGCTCAAATTACAGCTTCTCGGCCAGGCGCCCAAAAACGCAATGCGCTGAGCTGCCTGGATCGGGACAGTCGGCCCTCCGTGGTCGGCGACACAGTGGTCGGGATCGGCTTCGGCTGTGGCATTTCGGCTTCGGGTAGTGGCGTTTGGGATTCTTCCCGAACGCTGCTAGATGGTATTTGCTTGCTCGCGGGTGGGGGCGGGGGTGAGCAAGCTGACCGTGACCAGCACGCCGACCGAGAGCAAGATGGCCGGGATCACGGCGTCGACGCCACTCGTATCGGCCCAGGCACCGAGGGAACCGAGCCGTGTCCAGCCGGCCTCAGTGAGCAACGCGTGCTGGCTGACCATGCCCTTCCAGGCGCACGAAAAGACCACGCCGGCGATCATCGATGATACCGCACCGGCCGAGGTCGCCCGCTTCCAGAAATAGGCCGCGAGTATCACCGGCGTGATGCCCGCACCGTAGATCGTGTAGGCGAAGAGGGCCACGCTGAAGAAGCGGTCAGAGGTCATCGAAAGGCCCAGGGCCAGCAAGCCGGCGATCACGACCACGACCCGTCCGACCACGACGATGTGTTGTTCGTCGGCGTCGGGTCTCAAGAATCGCTGGTAGACGTCGCGCACGATCGACGTCGCGGGCGAGAGCAGGTAGGAATCCGCCGTCGATACGACCACGGCCACAGCCGTGCCCACGAGCAATGCGCCCAGCCAGGACGGCAGGGCCTCGAAGGCGACGTGGATGATCACATGCCCGTCGTTGTCCGGCGCGGCGATCTTGCCCTGGGCCACCAGTCCGGCGGCCAGGATCGCGGTCAAAATGATCGCCAGTTCGAGGACGAGAACTCCGCCGAACATGCCGAACGCTGCGCGTTGTGCACTGTCCGGACTGCGCGCCGAGAAAAAGCGCTGCACCATGTTCGCGTCGCCCAGGATCAAGAGGAACGCGGGAAGCAGAACGCTGGCCAGAGTGGCCGCGCCGTAGTGCCCGAACAAGCTCTGGTTGGCCGCGGGCAGGCTGGCGATGGCCTCGCCGAGCCCACCGGTTTGACTCCACAAGATCGGGATTGCCAGTCCAATGCCAAGGGTCATCAGGATGCCGTTGGCAACGTCGGTGTAGGCCACGGAGAACATGCCGGCGAGTGCCGTGTAGGCGATAACGAAGCCGGCCACAAAGAGGATCGCAGTCAGGTTGGAGAGGTCGGGGAGCAGATACGCGAGCACTGCGGCACCGGCGCGGTACTGGTACGAGACGATGATGACGTAGGCGAGGACAAGGGTAAGGGTGCCGAGAACGCGGGCAGTGACCCCGAAGCGCGCCTCGAGAATGTCCTGAATGGTGAACTGGCCGAAGCGGCGGATGCGCGCGGCCAGAAACATCAGCACGATGATGCCGACCGCACTGCCGAGCGGCAAAAGGAACGCGTCGACACCGTTGCGGTAGGTCTCGCCCGCGTTGCCGAAGATGCTGCCGGTGCCGATCCAGGTGGCGAGCAGCGTCCCCACCAACACGAAGGTCGACAGCCCGCGCCCGGCCAGGCTGAAATCGGCCTGACTCTTGATTTTGCGCGCCTTGATCGCGCCGATCCCGATCAGGGCCAGCAAGTAAAAGAGGAGGAAGGCGGCGTGCAAACCTTTGCCGTCGGCAATCATAGGCACCTTTTCGCTGATCGATCAGTCCGGGCGCTCTGGCCTGGCTGTGGGCTTTGCCGGACCCCCCGGCTCGTCGGGATACTCGTATTCGGCATGTGGGTCTAGATGAGTAGAATGCCCGCCGGTATCCGGATCCACGGGCGAAGAAACTCCGCCGGCCGGGCCGTGGCCCGCCAGGTCGTTCGAGTTTGGCACCAGGGCCGAATTTTTGATCACCTCGATAAAGATGGCGGTGCGGGTCGAACCGGCGTTGTTGCTTCCCATCACCGTGTACTCCGCCCGGTCTGATACCTGGGTCGGCGTCCCGGTGATCGAGCCGGCTTCGGGGTCGAGAGGCAGTCCGGCCGGCAGGGAGGGCATCACAGTATACTGGGAGATGCTGCCTCCCGCGTTGCTCGGATGGTTGGCCTGGATGCTCGTGCCCAGTCGATACGTCGAATCCGGCGAGCTGTAGCTGAGCTTGGTCGGCGCAGACCAGAATTTGGGGGCGAGATAACCAACCTGACTCATGCCCATGAGCGTTACCATCTCCCAGGGCACCTCCCACAGGATCCCGTCGACTATGCTCTTGAAGGAGAATATGCCCAGCATGAGCCCGGTCCAGAACACCATCTGCACCCTGGTGAATGAAAGCACTTCCCGTCCGTCCGGTGTCCGGTCGCTGACGATCTGTTTGAGCCCATCCCACAACCTGAAGGATCTGGCCGACGCTGCTGCGCGGTGCGGCGCCGACGTGTCCGGCACTGACTCGTCCGGATCATCGGCGGTCGAAACCTTGGCACCGCTCAGCCCTCTCGTGCCCAGGCTGAGCCCCATCAGAGCCAGCAAGGTCGCCGGGATTTCCGGCACCTGGAGCCGAATCATACCGTAGCCGGCAACCAGGGCGCCGATGGCCAGCGTCCACAGAAACATCTGCGTCTTGGACAGCGACATACGCCCGTTGGGTTCGCACAAAAACTCGAGAAATCTGCCCCGAGCGAGCAACCACAGGACAAAGAGCAGAATGACGATAAACGCGGTCGTGTAGCCAAACGCCGCGACCGGATTGCCCAGATTCACCTCCGACTGCAACACCGCGCTGTAAACCTGCCCACCCGCAGTCCAGGTCACCTCTGGGCGCACGCGCAACATGGGGATCCACCAGGCAAGCATGGAGTGCCGCTCCTCGCTGCGCGACAGATCGGCGAGGATCAAGGTGCCGGTTTTGATGCCCTCGATCCCGCCATCGCTCACCTCTCTGGTCTGGTTGCGATACACACCGCGCAGCTTGAATCCCCCCGCACTCCTCGTCCCGTATATCAGGCTCACCGAGAGGTCCGCATCGTCTGGAACGTCCGGGGAGATGAACAGAACAGCCGACCGCGTGACCAGCTGGCCGTCAGCCATGTACAGCGTGTAGCTCTCGTCGCCGTTGTCGGCACGGGCGCCGGTTGCACCCACAAGACTCGTTGCCACAAAGAACACCAGCGCGATCAACGCTGCGCAGCCACGATGTCGCACCATCATGTCCGCGTCACAACCGTGCCGGTACACCCGATCAAATCTGGTCTCCACCATCACAGTGATTTCACACGATGGTGCACCCGACGGCAAGCACAACGAGCATCGTATTGTTGCATGGGCGCCGGTGACGACAGTCGACATTCGCGGCGAGACCCATCGAGAGCCCCCCCGGACACGCCAGACGACGACCGAGAGCCGCGGCGTCGTGAGGCTCAGAATGTCCCGCGAAACATCAGGAGCGCGCCAGCGCCGTATAGCCCCACGGGCACGAAATCCATGGTATCGAGCTCGTCGTTGCTGCTGCTGTCCGGGCCCACGTCTGCGACGACGCCGGCGGCGATCAGAGCAGCGCCAATGGCGATAAGGGTCCAGGAACGCCGCCTGGTAGCGACCGGCGGATCGCTCGGCTCAGGGCCGGATCGGCCGCGGTCGATCCGGCCCATATCAGTCTGATCGGCTGCCCGTAGTTTTTTGTTTTTGGTCCGGTCCGACTTATCGCGATCGTCGGTCGTGGCTCTGTCGTTGTTCTGCGCCCTGTCGGGTCCGATCCCGGCGCGGTCTTTTCGCTTCGAGACGGTTTTTTTGCTGCCGCGCTCGTTCTGGGCAGGGGTATTTTTTTGCGCCGCTGCAATGGCCCGGCGCAAGGCGACCGAACGGGCCCGCGCCTCTGCGGTTTTTTTGCCTCTGGGCACGCGCTGGAGGTATTTCTCGAAGGCGGCGAGAGCGTTTTCGTTGTCGCCCATTCGTTCGTAGGCCAGGCCGATGTTGAACAGAAAGCCATGGGCCTGGGGAGCCAATTCGTAACCCTTGCGATACTCTGTCACGGCCAGGTCGTAGACTTTGGCCTTCATGTACATCTCGGCCTGCTGGTAGTGCTCGCGGGCTTTTTTGGCCTCGCCTCTGTCCTCGGCCGCGCCGACCGCTGGCAACAACACAACCAGGAGCGCGATGGGGAAGCTGTGTTTGATCATGTCGTCACCTCGTGTTCACCCTGGATGGTCAACGGTCACGGCCGATGCTCTCAATTGTCAAAGGGATCGGTGGTCTGGCCCCAATCGTCGCGATCTCGCTTGCCGGTTTTTTTGTCATCTGGACGGTCGGCAGCGGGCTCGCCTGCGCTATCGGATCTGGCCGACGCGGCCGAAGAGCGGCGCACCCTGCGCAGCTTGACCCGCTCGCTGCGATCTTTGTCGGCGACCAGAACGACACGCCTGTCGACATAGCCCCGTTGCTCGAGGATAAAGACGGTCCGTTTGCCGTCTCTGGGAACCCTGTACACAAACGGCGTCTCGCCCAACAGCTTTCCGTCACCGCCGCGGACAAGCGCCCGCCTGGGTTTGCTCGACTTGATCCGAAACGTAACCAGTTCGACCGGCTCGGGGTCGGTTTCGGCCTGCTCGGCTTTTTCGGCTGGGGCGTCGGCAATCTCGGCAGCGGCATCGGGTGTGCGATCGGCGCTTGCCGCGGCTGCCGCGGCAAGACTGATCGGCCGATCGCCGGCAGGATGTGCCGGATCGCCGGGCCGAGCCTGCACCGATCGGCTTGCCGCGTCGACGACCTCGTCGACAACTTCGATGGCCACAGAGGGCCCTTCGGAGCTGAAAGCGCCCAGTTTCAAGGCCAGCCCAGCACTGCCTGCGGCCAGCCCAAATAGAGCGATGAGCAACCACCACCGCTTGCCGCGGCTCTTTCTGCCCACCGAATCGTACGAGATCTGCGATGCCACCGAGCCCAGGGTGGTCGGGCTGGTGAAACTGGGCGGGCTCATCGACGAGCCGTGCCCGCCGCTCGGTGACGATCTGCCCTGCACCCGGCTTTGCTGCCCACTCCGTTGATCGAGCTCGACCGCGGGCGGACGTTGGTGGGGATAGGCCGTGCTGACGACGTGGTGCTCTGGCCCGGTGTTGCTGGCCGCTCCGGCGCGGATGAGAGCTTGCTCGAACTCGCCCATGTCGCGGAACCGATCGCGCGGTTTCTTGGCCAGGGCACAGACGATGATCGACTCGACCTGGGGGTCCAGCGAGGGCTCGTGGTGGCGCGGTGGATCGGGAGTCTGGTAGATATGCTGGGCGATGATCTCGCCGCTTCCCGATCCGGTAAACGGCGGCCGACCGCAGATCAGGTGATACATGACGCAGCCCAGGGCATAGATATCGGCCCGGTAGTCGACCTCGTTTTTGCCTATGCATTGCTCGGGCGACATGTACAGCGGGCTGCCCATGATCATCCCGGCGGTGGTTCGGTTGAGGCTATTGCCCAGCTCGTCGGTGACCTTGGCAATGCCGAAGTCGAGCAGCTTGACCCGTTCGCCGCCCACCACTTCGGCGTCGGGTACGATGAAAACATTGTCGGGCTTGAGGTCGCGATGCACGATACTGACCGCATGAGCTGCGGCCAGTGCATTGGCCATCTGGCGAGCCAGCCGGAGGGCGGTGGCACACGACAACCGCCCGCGCTGGCTCTGTTCGATCCGTTGCCGCAGGCTCTCGCCTTCGAGCAACTCCATCATGATGTATGCCCTGCTGCCGTCCTCGGTCCACCCGTAGTCGAAGATATCGATGATGCCGGAGTGTCGGATCATCGCCGCGGCCTTGGCCTCCTGAAAGAACCGCTCGGTGACCTGTTCGTCCCTGGAGAATTGCGACAACAAGACCTTGATGGCGGCACGGCGGCCGATCAGCGAGTGCTCGGCCGAATACACCTTTCCCATGCCGCCCGCACCGAGCTCCTGGACAATCTCATAACTGCCGAACTTGGTGCCGATCACGCGGTCGAGGGTAGCACCGGCCGGTGCATCAGGCCACCAGTTGCCCGAACGGCAGGAGCCGGTCGATCACTGGCAGTGTGGAGGAGGGAATCGAGGCAACGCCACGAAAGGTGGTGTGCCGGTGGAGTCATTGGGACAAGCTCGCGCATTGTCCGCTCTCCTTCAGGCACGTGGCACTTCGTAGTTCACACCAGTCAAAGACCCAGCAGACTTCGATGGCCATGGACGCGCGTTCCGAGCCGAGCAAAAACCGCGAATCACAGCTCATCTGCGGACTATCGCTGCCGGTGAGGCCGTCGATCAGGGCACATCCTGCGGGCGTGGCGGTGCATATCCCTGCCGTCAGGATGTGGGCCAGTGATCGCACGATGCATAATAATAGCTCATGGGCCGCTTTCCGTGACCTCAAAGTCAACGATTTTGCTAGGCTACGTGGTGATTATCACTCGATCGTAGTGCCTTTGATGCCACGTTATGGGGACCGTATGACAGAGTACTTCAGTTACGTCTGTGGTAGGTGACGCTGTGGCGTTTCCGAGCTAGGATAGCCAACGGAGTCGCCGCATTGTCCTTGGATGACACTACCATTCGAGTTGTAGAATCCGCCCGGGAATCGGCCATACTGCCGGGTCCGGCGCTCACTATCTTGTTTCATCCCGACGTTCGGCGTGTCGGCCAGATCGTCCGTCTTTCCCGGCTCGGCGAGTTATCCCGGGTGGCGCCGAAATTCAGCGCGCATGGTGAGAAGGGCGGTTTGCCGCTCACCGATCGCGGGCTGAGCCGCAAACCGCTGTCACTGCAAACACTGTCTGACGGCGGTTATCGCATTTCGCCTCCGTCGGGCGGCGGTCCGGTGCGCGTTGATGGCGAACCTCTGCTCACAGCCGAGGATGTGAATCGCGACGAGCTCGAACGGGGAGTGGTCATTCAGCTGAGCAATCGGGTGGTATTGCTGTGGCACATGGCCGGGCCGCCGCGCGAATTTGTCGACGACCTTGGAATCGTCGGCCATTCACATCGAATTGTCGAATTGCGCGACGATCTGTTGCGAGTTGCCGATCTCTCGCACTCGGTGCTCATCGTCGGCGAATCGGGCAGTGGCAAGGAACTGGTCGCCCGGGCCATTCATCGCGCCAGCGCACGTCGAGACGGGCCCTGTATATGCGTCAACATGGCGACCATCCCGCCAGCAACTGCGGCATCTCAGCTTTTTGGCCATACCAGGGGGGCGTTCACTGGCGCGGGCGCTGCGCACACCGGGTTTTTTACCCGGTCCAGTGGCGGCACCATGTTTCTGGACGAGATCGGCGATACCCCGCTGGACGTCCAGGCCATGCTCTTGCGGGCCATCGAAACCGGTGAGATCTTTCCGCTGGGTGCCGAGACACCCCAGTCTGTCGACGTGCGTTTTGTCGCGGCAACCGATGCAGATCTATCCCAGGCGGTCAGCGACGGCGTATTTCGCGAGCAGTTGCTCCATCGTCTGTCGAGCTATGTCCTGGTCGTGCCGCCGCTGCGCGAACGGCGCGAGGATATCGGCCGTCTATTTTTTCATTTTTTGCGCCGCGAACTCGACTTCATCGGCGAGCTCGATCGACTCAAACCGCCAAAAGCGGTCGAATCGACCTGGATTCCGGCGTCTCTCGTCGCTCAGCTGGCCCGCTTTGACTGGCCGGGCAACGTCCGACAATTGCGCAATGTCGCCCGCCAGCTTGCCGTGGCCAATCGGGGTGAGAGTCGGTTTCGCACCCCCCCCGCGCTGAGCCGGCTACTCGACTCACCAGCGGTTCCCGAGCCCACACCCAGGGGCGAGCGGAGCGAGTCGGGGTCGATCAGCGAAGACGAGCTCATCGCGGCACTGCGCGAATGCCGCTGGCAGCCGAGCCGAACCGCGGCGTATCTGGGCATCTCGCGTTCCGCGCTGTACAATCTGATGAACAGGAGCAAGCGCATTCGCAAGGCCCGCGACTACAACCTCGAGCAGATCGCGGCATGCGCCGAGGAATGCATGGGCGATCTCGATGCCATGGCCGAAAAGCTCGAGCTTTCCAAACGGGGCCTACAGCTCAGAATGGCCGAGCTTGGCCTGGGCGGACGGGGATAGCCGGATTCCATTCGCTGCTCCGTCGTGCCAGCTGACTTCAAACCAGGTGACAAACGTGGCACGCTCGCTACCGTGCTCGCACACCACCACCCAGGAGCAACCCGATGAAACACAGGAGCGGCGCCAGTTTCGCCGGTATTCTCGCCATCCTCACGGTCATGGCTGGCATGGCTGCGACTGCATTGGCCGACCAGGTCGCAAAGGCCGGGGCCGATTCCGACCGGGCCGCCATCCGACAGGCCGCGCTGGATTATGCCGAGGGCTGGTACCAGGGCGATGCCGCGCGCATGGAGCGCGCACTTCATCCCGACCTGGCCAAGCGGACCATCAAAACCGACCCCAAATCCGGCTGGACCCGACTCGATCAGATGAGCGCGCTCAGCTTGATCAACGCGACGCGTGCCGGGTATGGCAAAAAGACCCCCAAGGCCGAGCGCATCAAGACCGTGACCATCCTCGATCGTTTTCACGACACCGCTTCGGTCAAACTTGTCATGCGGGATTGGATCGATTATTTGCACGTGGTCAAGTGGCGCGGCCAGTGGAAGATCGTCAACGTGCTGTGGCTGCGCAAGCCCCAGCAGAAATGATCAAGGCCAGGAAATAAGCCCGCTGCGGAGTGGGCGCCAGCGCCGTTCATGCAACGCGTTTTGCAGTGGTTTCGCAAGCTCGCCGGCGACAGGCTCGGCGTCATTGTCGCCCGTGGTGCCAGTAGCGCGTTGACCATCAACGTGCTCTCTGCCGGCGCTCTCTTCGGGGCCAACATGGTCGTCGCCAACGTGCTGGGTGCTCAGTCGTTTGGCGACTACGTGTACACGATCGGCTGGGTGAATGTGTTTACTCTGTTCACCACGCTCGGTCTCGATACCTCGGCTATCCGGTTTGTCCCGATATACACCGCGAATGCGGAGTGGTCGCATCTGCGCGGGTTGGTGCGCCGGAGCCGGCTTTTGGTTCTGGCCGCCGGGTGCGTGGCCGGTGTGGTGTTGGGTGGCGCCGCCTGGGTGATGGTGGGACGGATCCGAGAAACCCTGTTTTCGACCCTGCTCGTCGGCTGCTTTCTGCTCGTCTCGCTGTCTTTGCTGCGGCTGTCGTCGGCACAGGTGCAGGCGACCAAGCGTATCGCCCAGGCCCATTTTCCCATCTACGTGCTTCGACCACTCATGGTTGCGGCCGCTGTGGCAGTCCTTTACGCGTTGCCGGCAGTCGGCGTTTCGGCGCCGCGTGCGCTCGCGGCAAACCTGGTCGCGACAACCGCTGCCCTGGCCGTTTCTATGGCACTCTTGCATCGGGCATTGCCACCACAAGTGCACGCCGCCAGGCCACAACCCGAAACCCGTCGGTGGTTTGGACTGATGGTGTCGTTCCTCTTGTATTCCGGGTTTCTGTACCTGATGTCTCGAGTCGACATCCTCATGATCGGCGCGCTCATCGGAACAAAAAATGCCGGGCTGTACTCGGTGGCCGCGCAGGTGGCATCCCTTGTGGTCTCTGGTCTGAATGCCGTGCTTGCCATTGCCGCGCCACTGTTTTCCGAACTGCACAGCAACAACCGGCGAGCCGAGCTGCGGCGAGTTGTTCGCCTGGCCTCGGCTGGGGCCCTGGCTGTGGCGCTGGTGAGTACAGCGGTTCTCATCCTTGCCGGGCCGTGGGTGTTACGGCTGTTTGGCCCGGAGTTTCCCCGGGCCTACACAGTACTAGTGATTCTATGTGGCGGCATGTTTGCCTTTGCGGTGATGGGAATCGGCAGTTCGCTGATGAACATGACCGCCCATCATCGCCAGGCCGCGTGGCTGGCCGCTCTTGCTCTTGTGCTCAATGTCGTGCTAAACGCCGTGTTGATTCCCCGCTACGGCATCAACGGCGCCGCTGTGGCCACGGCAAGTGCAACTGTATTGTCCAATATCATGGTTCTGGCGTATGTGCTGCGAAACCTGGAGCTGAACCCCACTTTGCTGCCAGTGGGCTTTCTGATCCGGCGCCGGTAAACAGCCATGCATTCGCCGTGGAATCTACCTCGAGCAGATAGGTATTCGAACGAGCTGGGCTGCAGATGGTCGGGCGGATTCGTTTCTACGAATCCCAGTAGGGGGTGCCGCTGCCGAAGTGGTGCACAGCAAACTCGAGAAAGGCGCGCACTTTGCCGGGCAGATACTGGCGCACGGGAATGACGGCGTAGATGGTCTTGTCGGCGATTCGGTCCTGTTTCGCACCAGAATGGCTGCGGTGGCCATCGCCTGTGTTGTTTCTGCGCTTGCGGTGCTCATTTATTTCAATAAACTGCGCTCCGGTTCTCGAAACGCCTTGCAGCTGGCCATCCTCGCTCATTCTGGCACTGAAACATTCCTAATCAAGTAGGGTTGATCAGTACGAGTTCGTTGAGCCGAAACGTGAAGTGCTCGATATCGCGAGCTGCGGTCACTTCATCGACGTCAAAGGCATCCTTGAGGTGGCCGACGAGCAGCTTTTTGTCCATTCCGGTCATCAGAGCGCGCACCAGCCATACGCCAGTCTGGTTTAGTGTGTATGTGGTGCCCGTGCGGGTGTCGAATAAAAATCCATTTTCGCTGAGTGCTAGGTGTTGATACACGTGTAACTCCGGCTGTCGAGTCAGCCCAATTGTTGGGTTGGTCAATCGCATTAACAAATCAATACTGTATAATCGCGAAATCGCGGCGACACCGGTGGTGATGAGCTGTTTTTCGGCAGCTCGATGCGGGTACTCGATCAGACGACGAGGACAGTGTTAATTTTCCATTTTTGTCTCACCAGGTGAGAAATGTATGCAGAAATAAACCGCGCACAAGAGGTGATGGGGGAAAGTAAAGGTGGACCGGCGAGGACCGTCCTGCTGGTGAAAGATGGACGCGAGGCTGGCGCCGATGCCCTGCTGGCAGACGAGGCTAGGGCATCGGCGCCATTGGGGGAGGCATCATCGGCGGAAAGCGATTTTTCATCAGCTCGGATCGACCGCGGCGGATCTCGTCGCGGCCGAGGCAGCCGTCTCCGTCGCGGTCGAGCTGGTCGAAGAATCGCAGTAGCGGGCTCTGGAACTGGCCTGACCCCGGGAAAAGGTTGCCGCCATCTGCCGACATGAACGGCGGACCGGGCCGGCGTTTGCCTCCGGGCCACATACCAGGACAGCGCCGCTTTTTTAGCATGTTCGCGAAGCGACGCTCGAACCTGGCGACCATGGCCAGGTAGGTGGGCTTCTGCTCGTCGGTGAGTTCTGCCAGGATAGCGTCACGCAACTCGATGAGAATGGGCTGCATTTGTTCGCGGGTAGCCTCCAAGTGCGTCAGCATCTGGTCGCACGACCGCTCTAGAATGAGGGTGATGCGCTCGACCTGGTTTGACGTGAGGTCCAGTCGCCCCGCGATCCACGGGGGGACCGCCTCTGGTTCGTCCACCGCAGTGGACCGACCGTAGACAAAACCAATGGCAACAGACGCGGCGCACAGGGCGAGCACCAGGGCGGCTGCAGTGAGCTGTTTTCGACGGTCGACCACGATCACGTTCCCGACGGTGAGGCGACGCCTCTGGGATCGACAGAGAGAATCCACATTTCTAGCTGTGCAAGAGGATCGGTGTTCGGGGGCTCGTTCATCGTGCTCATCATGATGAACAGCAACACCACGGCGACCGCGACCGCAAGGGCCGAGGCCGGCCGGGCAACGCCAATCAAGTAGTCGAGCCAGTCCAGTGCCGGCTCTCGCGATGCCGTGGTCACGCGGTGCATGACCCGCTCGACCAGTCGCCGAGCATCCCCCGGAGAGGGCTCGTTGTCGCGCACACTGGCCAGCGCAATGCGCTGAGCTTCATGCGCTCGCGTCAGGGTGCTGCACCGGCTGCAGCTCTTGAGGTGCACGACCAGATGGCTACACGATTCGCGCGAGATATCGCCGTTGACATACGCGGATAGCCGAGATCGGTATTTTCTGCAACTCATCGGTGCTCCCTTGCCTGCTGGCGGGTCAGGCGCTCGAATTTGCTCGCCAGTGCAGCGCGAGCGCGATGGAGACGCGACTCGACAGTGCCCACCGGGCAGCCCAATACCTCGGCCACCTGTTCACTGGGCATTCCCTCGACGTCGCGCAGCAATAAGACTTCGCGATGTTTGGGGCGCAGCGTTTGCAACAGCTTCATCAGCGCAGTGCGCGCTTGCGCGCTGGCCAGTTCTTGCTCCGGGGTCGGCGTATCGCCAGCGATGAAGTCGACCAGTGGACTGAGGCCATCGCCGACTGGATTGTCGAGCGAACTTGCCTTTCGGCGCTGCAACGACCGTCGCCGGTCCGTGGCCGTGTTGCGGCAAATTCGATAGAGCCAGCCCAGTACAGCGTTGCGGTCGCGCAGACTGTCCATATTTCGCCACACCCGCACATAGGTCTCCTGCACGATTTCTTCGGCGTCAGCCCGCGAGCCACACACACTCAATGCCAAGCGATACACCATGGGCGTTGTTTCCTCTACAAAGTTGCGAAATGCTGCTTTGTCGCCTCCCGCGGCGCTCAGCGCGAGCGCTCGCAGACGGTCATTGCGTGCCGACTGCGTCATGTGGTGGTGGGACAGACGACGTGACGATCGATCCTAGCAAGTCCGGGCCATTGTTTTGCGAATCCAATCACACAGACGGCGCATCAGACTCTTGCCTTCCAACTTTTGTGGCCGGGCGGCCGTTGATTCGATCGGTCGAACCAGAACTACACACGATTATGTTGAAAATGCTCCAACGTGATCGTGTGCGGCCCGACCACTTCGCGCTCGGGCTGTCATTTTTGGGCAAATTCCCCGGCCGGCCGGACTCTCGGCCGGCTCGGCCGTTGGCCTGGCCGTTCTCGACTGTACAATGTCGCCGCGACCTATTCTGGCGATTCACGCTGGGCAGCGCGAGCGAGCGCGGCGGCCCTGCCCAGCTGGGCCACGGCCTCGGGGTAGCGTCCGAGCTTGCCGTAGACCCGGGCTAGTCCGCTCGACGCGCGGGCTACAAAGCTGGGCTCGCTGGCGGCCTGGGCGAATGCGTCCTCGGCGCCAAAAAAATCACCACCGGCGGTCAGGACGTCGCCCAGGGTCGCCCACAGCGCTGCCGTGGCGACTGCGGTGGCAGGTCGCGCGAGTCCGGCGCGCAGGGTCTGCGCAGCCCTGGGCGTATCGCCAAATCGGCTGAGTGCAACTGCATAGCCGATCCGCGCCGAGGAAAAGTCCGCCGTCAGAGCCAGGGCCGAATGAAACGAGTCCATCGCCGCCTCGAGGTCGCCGCGATCCAGTGCCTGGCGGCCGCGCTGGTAATAACGGCGGGCAACTGCCGACATCAGTCGAGCTCCAGCAAACTGAAACGGGTGGAAGAACCGTCCTCGTCACCCGGATGATCGGGCTCGGATGAAGTCGGGGCCGGCGTTGGCGGGTTGGCCGGGTCTTGTCCTGGCGGGCCAGCAGACTGGCTGCCCTGCCGGGCCTGGGCGGGTCCACCCGCCTGGTCTGGTCGACTCGGCGGTCCGGCTGACCGGGAGTCCGGAATGAATGATCCGGCCCCTGAGCGGCCGCGAATCGAAACACCGCGCCGCGGTGGTGGTGCTGCAGCTTCGGCCTGGACTGCCTGATCGACCGCTTGCTGGGCCATTGCGGCCATGTCGCCGCGCCTCGGTCCGTCCCCCTGGCCGGCACTGGACGATCCGGGCGGACGCCTGACCAGGGTGGTTTCGACCACGCGCACTCCAGGAGTTGGCCGCGGTGCCTGCTGCGGTGTCGCCGGTTGCGACGCCGACCCTGTCTGCGGGGCCGCTGCTGGCTGCACGGCCGCTGCAGGCCGGGGGTCGAGTGCAGACCCGGCTCCCTGCACCCCGATCGGAGCCAGGGTGCCGCCGACCCGAACCGAAACTCGATCGCCGTCGACCTGAAAGAGCGACAGCTCGGCGTGATCCAGACGGGTCTGCAGGGCGCTGATCAGCTGGGCAAACGACAGTCCCTCGAGATCGGGCAGACGCTCGACCTGGTTGACCAGCAGGGGCGGCGGCCCTTCGATCACGTATTCCTTGAACACAAACGTGAGGATGTCGAGAAGGGACTCGCGGTCGCACTCGGCGAGAGCCTCGCGAATATTGCCCGCTATTGCTCTGAGGTCGGGTCGTTCTGGCATGGGGCCACTATTGTAGTACGGCGCCGTCGAAGTCGGCACCGCCGGTTTCACATCCGACCAGACGGGCACCGCGAAAATCGGCCTCGCATAGATTGGCGCCGCGCAGATCGCAACGGACCAGGAGCGCGCGTTTGAAGATGGTCGCGTAGCAGTTGGCCCGGCCGAGGTCCACTTCGATGAGCGCTGCGCCTTCAAATGAAGCCCGGCTGACCGAGGCTGTGCCACTGGACGCAAACGATACTTTGGTGAGCACAGCGCCCGCAAAACCAGCGCCGTAGAGCTCGACATCGCGAAAGTTCGTACGCGAGATCTTGGCCCGGTCGAAGTGAGCTCGCCCCAGGCGCGAGGTGGACAGCTCGGAGTCGGCAATCACAGCACCGGTCAAATCGATCTCGGTCAGGTCACACTGGTGGGCGTTGACCCGCCGCCACAAGCCGTCGGCAAAATGTGCGCGGCGCAGATCGACCGAGCGCAGGATCGCGTTTTCCAGCCGGGCATCGTCAAAATCGGCATCCTGCAAATCGAGCCGCTCGATGGTGACTCCGTCGAGATCAGCGCTGCGCAGACCCATGCCCGGGGCTGCGAATCCCTGGATCTCGCGTCCGGCGAGCAACCCTTCGGCGACCAGACGCTCCATCTGTACCCGCGATTCGACCACCCCGGCATCGGCGTCCGGATCGTTGGGGTCGAGGCGATCGCCCGAAGGTCCCGGTGCGGAATTCATTCGGGGCGGAGCAGCCGGACGGCCGGAATCTCGATCGGTCATGGGTTTGGCCTCAGCCCGATCCTATCGGGAGTTTGGCGCCGGGGCAATCCGGGCCCCGGCCAGCAAAGCCAGTCAGGACAGGGCTTGCTTTCGCTCCTCGCAGTGTTTCTCCAGCTCGTCGAGCCGGGCACCCAGCTCGCCCTGCCGCTTCACGCCGGCAGCTTCGCAGGCGGTGAGAAACCGGGCGATGACCTGGTTTTCTTCTTGGTGACGGATTCGCACCGCATCGTGCATTGCTTTGAACTTGGCGTAGAAGTCTCTGAGCATATCGCCGCGCCGAAGTGGATAGGTCTCGCCCAGGCGTCCCTGGGCCATACGATCAAAGTAACGCGACACCTTGTGGAGCGGCCCGGCCACTTTGTGGGTCATGACCAGGAGCCAGAAGAACAATACAAAGACCAACCCCACGGCAACGCCGACCAGCCGCAAGATCCAGTTGGTATCGCGACGGGTCAAATCATCGTCGATCTGGGCTCTGACCTCGCCCAGCTCGAGCTTGTCCATCGATGCCAGGATCTGCGACGAGGCCAGATTTTTCTGTTGCCAGATCATCGTGCCCAGAGTGCCGAGCAACACCGCCGAGATCACGGTGACCACACCGATGTAGCGCAGCTGGAGCGACTTGTTGAGCAGATAGTTCCTGAACCTGCGTTTGTATGGCCGGCCGTGCGTGCCCGACCTGGCCACCGTGGCAGTCGGCAGGGTGGGACCGGATGAGTGCTGGCTACTCAACGGACTTCTCCTTGCGTGCGAGGATGGTACGCATTTCTTGCAGGGCGGCGGCGATTTCGGGCGAGCGGCTGGCTAGGTCCTCTTTTTCGGCTAGGTCGAGAATCTGGCGCAAATGCTCGATGTCCTCGCGCTGCATGGAAACCAGGCCGCCATGGGCCGATTTAAAATGATCGTAGAACTCGACGAGCTGGTCGCCTCTGCGCAGGTTGTAGACCTCGCTGTAGACACCTCGCTTCATCTTGTCGAAGTACAGAGTCACCTTGTAGAGCGGCCCGGCAACCCGGTGTGTCATCTTGATGCCGTAGAATAAGAGACCGAAGAGGAGAAGCACCCCCGAGGTGATCAGAACGATGAGGATGCGCTGATATCCGGCCTCGAGTTCGGCCATCTGGCCCATCTGCTCGACATGGCACAGGGTTCGCTCGGCAATGGCATCGACCAGATCGGGCGGCAAGGTGGCCACCATCTCAGCCTGATCTGACATGTCGTCGTGCAGCTTCATCGACCCCACCTCGACGACAATGTGCTGTGAAGGGCGATCGGGCGCAGACTGAGGATCATCGGCGCGCCTGCTACCGGTGGGGTCGGGCAGGGCAGGCGCGGCGGACCTGTCACCGAGTGGAAGAGTCGGGCCGCCGGTGACTTGCTCGCCCACAACGGCCGGGTCCCTGGCGCTTCGATCGCTGCTGGTATCGGCCCGCTCGATCTCGGTCCCGGGCTGGCCGGGAGCATTGAGCAGGATGCGCCCGCCCTTGAGCGGAACGACCTCGGGCACTTCGGGACAGGGCAGGATCAGATTCTCGCGTACCGCGCTGGCCTCCTGGGCTTCTCTGACCACGCAATAGCCGAGCAATACCATGAGCACGGCGCCCAGCCCGACCATGAACAGCGTGAAGCTGAGCTGATAGCGTTTGTTGAGAAGCAGGTTCTTCCAGCTGCGCCGGTACCCTTTGTTCTTCGGTGCACTCATACGCTGCTCTCTTTCCCGCTGCTAACGCTGCGACCGCCGCTTGCGCTGGCGCGACTTGCGCGGCGTGGTCTGTGAATTTGTCCGCGTTCGGATGGCCGGAATGATCTTCTTGGCGATGAGATCTTCAACCACCGCGGATATGCAATCTTCTTTGGCATACTGGATATCGCGCGGCGCCGATCCGGTCTGCACTCGAGCACCCCCATCGAGAAAGCCGAACATGCTCTTTTTTGGAAAGGTCGCGACCAGCATGCTCACCTTGCACGAGACCAGGGCCGATGAACCCTTGCGCTGGGCCTGCAACGACAGCAGCGTGCCGTCGACGTGAAACGCCTGCACGCCCTTGCGCCGGAGATCCCGCGCGGTGGGGGTCTTGCCGCCGGGCCAGGTGGTCGACATCGATGTATCCCCCTCGGCGAAGGCCTTTTCCGCGGTCCGGCGCATGAGAGCGCTCATTGCCGCAGCCCTGTCGGTCTTGGCCGCCATAGCACCGATATTTACATAGATCGAGCTGTCGCTCTGGCCCAGTTTTTCGATCGCCTGGATCGCTTTTTCCGCCTGCTTGCGCACGAACGTGCTCTTGTCTCGCCTGGCCGTTGCAGTCAGGGCGCGGATCGCCCGCTGCTTCAGCGCAGGCTTGGTCGCCGCTGTGATCAGCTTGCCGAGCGAGGTGGCGGCAAGACCGCGGATGTTCTTGTCGTTGTCGTCGAGAGCCTCGACAAATGGCGGGATGGCCCTGGGATCGGCGATCTTGGCCAGGTTGACCGCAGCGGCCAAACGGACTTTATACGACTTGCTACTGCGCAACTGGATGACAAGCCGGTCCACCTTGTCGGCGCCAGCAGTACGCGGGGTCACCACGAGCGCGATGAGCACAGCCGCCAGTGCACCGAGGTAACGAGAGCTCCGTACCCCTCGATCGAATCGTCGGCCGACCGGCCGCTCGGTACCGTCGGAACTCCGCTTCGCATTCCTTGCCGGCACGTCCGACCGCAACCAGAACGCAGCCACTCCGACCGACATCGCTTCGCCAGGAGGCGCAAAAATGCCCATGCACTATCCTTTCGGCCAGAGTATCGCCTCGGTAAAGAGCCAGCAAGGAGAATTGATCATTTCATTTTTCGTTATGCTACCTGGCGATCGTATGTAGGAATTTGGTTGACGAGTCGGGCGAGATCTCCCAAATGCCACAAACCCCGAATGCAGCTCTGTGCTGGCGATGAGGCGGATTGAATCCGGAGTGACTCCTCGGCTGGCGACGCACCAGGTGCGTGGGTTGTCCTCAGTGCGCTGAACCTGCCCTACCATGTCTTGCACATGGGTTTCCGGTTTCATGAGATCGCATTTCGACGACTGCGTTCAACCGCCACATTTTCATTGTCACAGGTGCACGATCACTGTTCCGGCCGGTGCCTTTCGGCGATGGCAATGTTGTTCAGGGAGTTGACGGCGACGATCGATCGATATTCAGCGATGGCATCTAGTCACATTTTCCACTTGCCAAAGGCCTCGTCGCTTACCTCGGATAGGTCACTGCAAACGAGACTGCCGCGAGAGACGTCTGTGGCGGTCTCTGAACTGTCCCCATCCCATCGATTGCTGTCGGTTCGAGCGCCGTCGGTTCGAGCGCCGTCGGTTGCGCCGCTGTTTCGGCCGTGGCCGTCCACTGCATCGCTGTCCAGTCCGTGGCCGTCCAGACCATCGCCGTCCCAGGGCGTCTCGGCAGCTGGCCATAGGTGATCGCTGGCGTATCCCGGCTGTGCAGCGATCTCTTCGTCGAGGTCGTCCTCGGCGCGGATCTGCGCGGCAACCTTGGCGGCGACTTCGATCTGCGCTCCGGTATGCAGTGCCAGGGCGAGCGCATCCGAGGCACGACTGTCTCGCGTGATGTAGTTTCCGTTGGGCAGCAAGAGACGGATGCGCACATGAAAGCATCCGTTGGTCATGTCGTGGATTTCGATTCGCTCGACACGGGCACCGACGTCGGCCAGAAGCGAACACATGAGCTGATGAGTGCACGGTCTTTCGAACTCGATGCCATCGAGCTCAGTGGCAATGGCCGATGCTTCGCTCATACCGATGGATATGATCATGGGGAAACCACGGCTATCGGCAGCCACGGGCTCCAAGAGCACCGCCGGTAATCCCGTGACCGGGTCCACGGTGAGCGCGGACACCTCCATCATAACGGCGTCGTCAGTTGCTCTTGCCACGTTTAATGGCAGTTTAGTAGGCGATCATTAGACGGTCAAGCAACGGTGGCGAATTGCACCATGGTGTGTTCACAGGATCGAACGATCAATGGCTTCGCGCAGTCCATCGAGGTTGCGCACCACCATCACTCGATCGCAGTAGGGCTCGTATTCGGCCATCGCGCTGTCACCAAAGCCCCAAAGGGCTCGGGGTTCGGGGTTCAACCACAAAACCTGCTTGGCCCGCCGCCGGATGTCGCCGAGCAGCGATGCATGACTCGTGTGATAGTTGTTGCGACCATCACCGATGATGATGACTGTGGTTCGACCAGTTACTCTGTCCATGTACCGTTCGGCGAACTGTTCGAAAGTGCGTCCGTAATTGGAATTGGCGAACGTATTGACGACTGTCCCGGAGTAGGCCAGAGCAATGGCTCGGTCGATCTCATATTGGCGAAACAGGTCAGTCAGCTCACCGAGTTCGGCGACAAAGGCAAATGCAGTGACGCGGTCGAACAGCTCTTGCAGTGTGTAGACCAATTCGAGCATGAAGCGCGACACATTGCGTACTGAATCGGATATGTCGCAAAGTACGATCAGGCGAGGCTTGCGCTTGCGGCGTTCACGCCAGTGGATGTCGAACGGAATTCCGCCGCTGGCCAGCGATTTGCGCAGGGTGCGCCCGAGGTCGAGACGACCGCGTTTCTTTTTCTCCGGCCTTTGTGCAAACCGCGTCCGCATCATGCGGGCCAGGCGCAAGAGCTCTCGGCGCAGCTCGGCGATCTCGTTGTCGGTGAGCGAACTGAGCGGCTTTTCGGCCAGGTGACCGAGGGCCAGCGTGCGCCTGTAGTCGAGGTTTTGCCTGGCAAACGCGCGGGCGACGTACTCGCGCACTGCGTCGCGCATGACTGCGAAGTTGCGAACGACCTCGGCGCGAACCGCGTCGCGCGTTGCATCGGCGAGTCCCGCCGAGGCCGCTGCGCGGTCGATCATGTCGAGCGCTGCAGCCTCGGCCTGGGCCAGGCCGAGCACCTCGGCTAGCTGGTATCCGTAGTAGCCGACTTGCAGGGGCGTGCGTATGCCGTCGAGATCAACCTCGTGAGCTGCGCGCTGGACCAGCGCAGCGATTTCGGGCGCACGCAAGCCAAGACCCATGCGGGCCACAGAATTCAGCGCTGCGGCACCGGTGACGATCTGATCGGCGAACTCGGTGGTGACCGGATCTCCGGCAGAGTTCTGCCGGGCGGGAGAAAGCAGCTGTGAATCCAGTGCATTGGACAGCGCGGACGCGCGGCAGAAATAGAGCTCGAAAAGCTCGTCAAATGTCGGGCGATCCTCGGTGCGTTTGATCAACGTGGTACCTAGGGTGGCCCGTACCTCGGCCGGATCGCCAACTCTCACCGCTGCTACGGCGCGCACTGCATCGGCAATTTCGGCGGTGGATACCCGTACACCGTTTTGGCGGAGCAACCGGGCAAATTCGTGGATGTGGTGGTTCAAGCGCGGTTTGGGCCGACCTTGTTCAGCGAGCCCAGCTCCTGCGTCCGCTGTCAAGGGCCCGCTCGGCAGCAAAGATCGCGTGCTTCAGGTTGCCCGCCTGCCCGATACCTGCATAACACACCTCGCCCTTGCGATTGACAACGACCAGCGCGGGTCGCTGGTCGATGCGATACATCCGCGCAACTTCGCCGTAGGTATCGTGAAGAACCGCGAATGAGGGCAACCATCGCCGCGCCCACGCATCGAGAACATCGCGCGACTCCCGGCTCAGCGCCAGGACGGCCATGCCGTCGCGCCGGCGCTGGTCGGCCAGACGCGAAAGCGGCCGGTAGAGGTCGGCACATTCCCGGCAATGGGTATCGAAGAAATACATGACCGCCACCTTGCCGCGCAGGGAATCCAGACTGCCGACCCCAGCCCGGCCCACAGGCTCGACGGCGGGCAGGTCGAAGTCGGGAGCCGGCCGTCCGACCAGGCGCTGGTAGAGGATTTCGCTGTCGGTCAGCTTGGCGCCGAGGATGGCCGGAATGTCGAAAACGCGCCCGTCGCGCCATACTTTGAGGGTGACTCGATCGGATACGCGGTACTGGCTCAAGACCAGCTTGAGAGCCTGAAACGTGGCCACGCGGGTATCGGCCACAGCGGTGATCTCATCGCCCGGGATCAATCCCGCATCGTCTGCGGGAGTCTCGGCAATGACCTCGTTGACCCGCGCGCCGTGCAGGCCGTCGGTGATCACGACACCGAGCCACGGCGGACCTTCCGGCAACTGAGAGGCTGGACTGGCCGCAACCGAACCCACCGCAGCAAACCAGATGACACACAAAAGACCCATCGTGTTTGTGAGACGCATGGCGTTTGTCGGTACTTTGAAGGGGGTTGTCATCGTGAAGTTCACGATGACAGGGAGCATACTCCGAGCTCTTACAGGGTGCCACCGAGACATTCTCCATGTCGGACGTCCCGGCGGGAGAATGCGAAGCTCATACATACCCGTGGTCTCGAAACCACTCCACGGCTCTGGCAATGGTCTGGCGCAGCGGGGTGGTCGGCATGCCCAGTTCTGCGTGGGCCTTGCCGGTGTCGAACCACACCCGCCGGGCGGCATACCAGGCCGCCTTGCGGGTGATCCGCGGCGGACGCTGGGTAAATCGGGCCGCCGATTCCATCGCCCAGGCCATGCTCTGGACCAGCGGTCCCGGCAACTTGCGAGTGATCGGCCGAAGATCCGCGACCGCCGCGACCTCCTCGTAGAACTGCCGGTATGTGACATTGTGATTGCCCGCGATATAGCGTTCGCCCACCCGACCCTTTGCTTCGGCCAAAACGTGTGCCTCGGCCACATCCTCGACATCGACCGCATTGAACCCGCCACCCGGATAGCCCGGGACACGGCCGCGTAGAGCCTCGAGGATCAAACTGCCCGTCGGGGTCGGAGCCGCGTCGCCCACGCCAAAGACAAACGCCGGATTGACCACGATAACTGGAACGCCTTCGCCAGCAAATCGCAGTGCATCGCGCTCGGACAGCCACTTGGACCGAATGTAGTGGTCGGCGTCTTTCCAGTAGTTGAACAGAGTGGTCTCGTCGGCCAGCTGTCCACTCTCAGGCAGCCCCACCGCCGCGATCGAACTGGTGTGAACGACCCTGTCCACCTGCGATCGCATCGCGGCAAACAAGACATTCTTGGTGCCCTCGACATTGACCTCGTACATGCGCCGGTGATCGGGCGTCCAGATCTTGTAGATGGCGGCCAGATGATAGAGAAATCGCACCCCCCGAAACGCCCGATCCACCGTATCCCGATCACAGACGTCGCCGCGAACAACCTCGACATCCAGACCGTCCAGGGTGTGTAGACTCGCCCCCGGCTCGACCAACGCGCGAACCTCACGGCCGCTTGCCAGTAACTTGCGAACCACTGCCGAGCCGATAAACCCGGTCGCCCCGGTGACCAGCGTCTTCATGCGGCGCGTTATATCACGCTGTCATATGTACTCCAGTGTAGGTTTTTTGACTGCATCATTGACACCAATTTAAGATCTCGATGTATGAAAGAGCGGGTTCTGGACAAACGAGACGACAGGCGCATCGAATTGCGCTTTGACAAGGCATTCCCGGTTGTGGTCAAGAGCGAGATTTTCGGCAACATATCGGCGATTGCCCGCAACATCTCGCTGGGGGGTATGATGATCGAGATGTTTGAGCCACTGCCGCTCGGCAGTTTTGTCACGGTGCACTTCGGCATCCCTGATAGCAGGGGTGACGTGGTTGCTTATGCCGAGGTAAAGCATCATTATTGTTTCAACTTTTCAGCCGGCAAGGAGCCGGGTCGGGCCCAGGGCATCGGCCTTCGTTTCGTCGAGTTTGTCAAAGACAGCCGTGATCGGTGGCACGAAACATTTGCCAGCGAGCGGGTGTTGCATTAGCAAGGCACGTGCACGCGCCATGAATTGCACCATTCACCGACTCTGTCACGCCGCCCTGGCGGTCCTTGTCATGGCTCCTGTCACCGGTATTGCACCTGGCGATGCAGTTGCCAGGGCAGCGGATTCTGCCCAGCAACTTCTCGATGTGGTAGCGACTGCGGGGGCCGGCCGCGAGCGTGTGGCTGCGGCGGCCGAGCTGGCCGAGCTGGGCGCCCCGGCCATACCCGTGTTGACCGAATTCCTCGGCCGCACGCGAAGCTCCAGCGAGGGCGAGCGACGTGCGGTCCTGGCCGCGATCAATGCCGATGTACCGGATAAAAAAGGCCGTTTTCGCACCCCCAAGGGCAAGCAAAAGGTCGACCGGGGCGATGATTTCGATTGGCTCGGCGAGTTGGCCAAACTCGATCTCGGTCTGCCCGGGCTGGGCGACGTATTTGCCGATGTGGCGGCAATTCGCGCGCTGGCCGGGGCAACCAGTGTTGAGGCGGGCGCGGCGATTCTCGATTTTGGGTTCAGCGAGGTCGGAGCGATCTATCGCGACGAGTGCGGGCGCTACTTGCGCAAGATGGCTCCCCACTCTCTGCCCGCCTTGATCGTGACTGCGAGCAACCGGAGAAAAAGCCGGTCGCTGCGCCGTTATGCCGCCTATCAGCTCGATCGGCTCGACCGGCAGGATCCCAACAAGGCGCTCGAGGGGGCCCTGTTCGACCGCAATCTTCTCCTCGCGGTCATCCGCGCCTACGGCACCACCAAACAGCGCGAGGCCTTTGCACCGTTGCTCGGCCTGGCCGATCATCCGGTTGCCGAGATTCGCGAGGCCGCGCGACAATCGCTCATGGCGTACGTAACTGGCCGCGAGCCGCCGCCCGCGCCCAAGCGCAAACTGACCCTGCCCGGCGGCAAACTCAGCGAGGAAGAGGTTCCGCTCTGGCTCACCTACCGCGAACTCGCCGACATCGAGCTGCGCCGCACGTATCGCGAGGTCTTTGGCAAGCGCGCGCGGGGCCGAACCAGACCTGCCAAGCTGGCCCGGGCGCTTTTCGAGTTCTACGACGCCCGGCGCGCCGAGCGTCATGCCGCGGCCTATGCCGAGGCCAGTGCACTGGCCCAGGCGGGCAAGTGGGCCGACGCTGCAGCGGCGTTTGACCGTCTCCTGGCCCAGGTTCCCGATCATCCCGAGCGGGCAACCATCGCGCCCATCTATTACCAGCACGCCCAGCTCTTGGCCCGGGAGGGCTCGTGGCAGCAGGCCGCCGAGGCCTACAGCAAAGCCCACGGTTTGGACCCAGACGCGGAATTTGCCCGGGAAGCTCTGGCCAGTCATCATTTTGCCGTGGGCAAGGCGCTCGAGGCCGCGGGCAAGGACGGCAGCGCTGCGTTTCGGCAGGCACGAGAATCGACTCCTGGCGACACCCGCCTGTCCGCGCAGATCACCGAGAGGGCACAGCCGCCCGGGCGCTGGATGCTGTATGTGGGCATCGCTGGCGGGGCCGGTGGGCTCATCTTGCTCATACTCGGTCTGGCTGTACGGCGGCGGTGATCGGGTCGAATCATGGTGCGACGTCAGCTTGCCATTGATCGCCGGCACGACCCGCCATCGCGGCGATTGCTCGCCTGGGCGGTGGCGGTCGGCCTGCTCGGCATTTCGGGCTGTGGTCCTGCGGTGCAGCTCGAGCCGGCTCCATTCGACGAGGACGATCCGCGCGCACTGTCCGGGTCTTTGGCGCGAGCCGAGCCGCAAAGCTCGCCCAGCACCCGGCCAGTCCCGCGCCGGCTGCGCCGTTCCGCGGTATCCCGGCGGGCATTGCACGCAGTACTCGACCGGGGACCGGGGCCTTTTTTGCGCGGAGTCGAACTCGCCCCGCATTTTCGCGACGGTCGATTTGACGGCTGGAAAATTATCCAGTTCATGCCCGGAGAGACCCGTTTCGACACCTATGATCTGGTCCCGGGCGATATCATCGGGCCGGTCAATGGTCAGCTGGTCGTCAAGCCGCCCCAGCTGGTCGCTCTGTGGACTCAGCTGCGCTCGGCCGACGTGATCGTGGTCGAAGTGATGCGAAGTGGGCACACCTTTGAGTTGCGCCTCCAGGTCACCGACGCGGCCGGGCAGCCCGCGGCCGACACCGGGCAGTAGAGAACCGCTGTAAATCGAGATCATCCGCGGCAATGACCCGGTCATGCGCACCACCGTGCTCGCCGTGCGCACTCGCGCTGCCCGGCCGGCAGCACGATGACGATGTCCCGGCAGCCGCTACCCCGTGATATCGTCCCTCTCATGATCCCGTACGAGGAACTGGTCAACGCGCTCACCCAGTGGCGGGTCCGACAGGGCCTTCCCGCGTTTAGCGCGGATTACCTAGGCCCACCCCAGTTCGAGCCTGCAAACGTCATGGCGGGCGAGCAAGCCGAGACGGCGGGCGAGCAAGCCGAGCAGGCCGTGATGGCGGGCGAGCAGGCCGCGATGGCGGGCGAGCAAGCCGCGATGGCGGGCGAGCAAGCCGTGATGGCGGGCGAGCAAGCCGATGCCGGGCTCCAGGGTGCCGACCATCAGGTTCTTGGCGACACCGGGCTAGCAGAGCCGGCCGCCGGAGAGATTGCGCGGGCCGAGTTCGAACAGGTCGGCATCGACCAGGTCGTCGAATCGGCGCTGGTCGAAACTCCGCCTGTCGAAGCCGAGGACGTGCTCGACATGGAAGAGGCCGGAGCGGTGCTGGCCGACCCCGCCGAGTCGTTCTACTCCCCCGATGACGAGGGCGTCCCCGATTACGGGCGACCCCTTGAGGCGCCGCCCGACTTCGATCCACTGGGCGGCGAATTTTCGGACGGCGAGACCTGGGCTCACGACCGGGGCAAGGCCTATGCACCCGACAGTTCCGGCCCGGAACCGCTCGCAGAGATCCCGGAAATTGTCGATTCTGCCTTTGCAGCCATTGCCGACGATGGCAGCCACGACCCGTTACTGGGCCAGGGCGACCCTTCCCATGGGCTCGACGCCCATCGGCGAGCCAGCACGGTAGAGAGTTATGGCCCAGAACCGGCCGCTTCCCCGCCCCAGTGGCCGACCCCCGACCCGGCTGGCGACGACGAGGCAACAGTCATTGGTATGAACCCGACGGCCGACCCGGCGGGGTATGGAATGGAATCGACCCAGGGCGTCCCCCAGGAACCGGTCTACGACAGCATGAGCGCTGCCCAGGAATACGCCCGCGAAGCGTATGGCGACCCGCAGAGCGCCGATATGTACGGTCGGCCGGCCAGTGAGCCCGGCTACGGCGATCCCGGCTACAACCAGGCTGACTATGCCCGGGCCGGCTATGGCGAGTCCGGCTACGATCAGCCGAACTACGCACAACCTGGCTACGAACAACCCGGTTACGAACAACAGCCCGGCTACGGGGGACAATCGGACTACGCAGAGCCCGGTTACGAGGGCCAGGCCGGCTACGCAGAGCCCGGTTACGAGGGCCAGGCCGGCTACGAGCAGTACGGCGCACCTCAGGCTCCGCAAACCGCGGCACAGCCGCCCGGCTACGGACCACCCGAGGTCCCCGCAGAGGCA
The DNA here is from genome assembly GCA_022360315.1 of Pseudomonadota bacterium. Classification (GTDB taxonomy): domain Bacteria; phylum Myxococcota_A; class Polyangia; order Haliangiales; family Haliangiaceae; genus JAKSDA01. Next base: position 17,340 of record JAKSDA010000250.1, on the reverse strand, counting down.
AACGCCAGCGAGCCGGGCGATTCGGAACAGGTCGTGGGTCCGGGCGGAGACTTTGTCATTCGCTTCGATCGGCCAAAGAAGGAAGGCGAGTGATCCAGGCGTGGCGCTATTCAGGCCATGTTCTGCCACCGGATCGACCGGCCGGGGATGATCGAGAAGCCCGGCCGGCCGGCTCCTCCACAGCCGGGTTCGGCCTCGGTCGCATCGAGCTTGCGCGGCCTTCGCTCGCAGAAACAGACGTGCTGATCCGCGTCGAGGCGAGCGCGTTCGGCGCCCCCGAACGGGCTGCGGCCAGCACCGACAGGACGCCGGGCGGAGCAGCTGTCGGAACCGTGGTCGCGGCCGGTGATAACGCCCGACATGCCATCGGCCAGCGCGTTGTCGTGGGACCGGAGCAGCCGTGTGGCGAATGCGACATCTGCCGTCGGGGCGGAGCTGCGGTGTGCCCGCACAGCCGTGTCCTCGGCGCCACTACCGACGGAACTCTGGCCTCACATGTCGTGGCCCGGGCCCGATGGCTGTGTGCACTGCAAGGTGAACTCGCCCTGTCCAGTCCAGCTGCGTGCCTGATCGGCCGAGAGGCAGCCCGAGCCTATGCCATGTTTGCGCGGGCCAGTGTCGCTCCTGGCCAGCCTGTGATCATCGTCGGAGCCGATGTCATTTCTCGGTTCTTGGTCGAGTTCGCGGTGGCCCGAGGTACCCAGCCCATGGCAGTAATTCCGGCCACAAACACCGAATTCGCGGCCTGGCTGGAATCGCGCAGCGCCATCGCCATTCCCATTACACACGGCGAAAACGCTGCCGACTCGGTGACCCGGGCCGTCCGATCCGCAGGCCATGGACAGCGGCCGAGATACGTGTTCGAAACCAGCGCATCGCCCGAAAATCGCGCTCTGGCATCGAGCCTCGCCGGACCGGCCGGAACCCTCACCCTGCTGGCCAGACATGCCTCCGCGCGACCCTCGCCCATCGAATACCACGCCCGCGACCAGCCGCGCGGACCAGCTCGCCCCGCGATCCCCGGCATGCCCGGCCTGGAAGCCACCGCCGACGCCGACGGCATCTGCATTGGCGTGGCCGGCGCTCATCCAGACCTGCTGCCCGAGGTCGCCGCACTCGCAGTGCGCCGCGAACTCGATGTGGACAGCGCCGCGGAACTCATTGCCATCGATGAGCTGGCCGACCAGTTGTCTCGCTCCGACCGTACAGTGAATGCCTCTCAGGATCTGCCGAGGATTCAGGTGGCCACGTTTCCCCAGTTGTAGACTGGGAGTATCATTAGCTACATTATCTGTCAGGCGGCTTGCGCAACGTTCATTATGGTTTTGCTGATAGGTAGCATGCCAGCCTCACCGCCGCTGTGATCGCAACTCTCCACGTAGCTTCGAAGCAACCAGCGCAGCCTGGAGGCAACCATGCTGCCGCTTGACTACGCGCCTGGGAGTCAGTCACATCAGCTTCGCCAACCTGCAGGAATCACAGACCTGCAGCAATGGCAACCGAGAGTAGAAGCCCGGCGACGGCGGCAATGCAAGCAGCCTCGGACGACGATAACGCTCGCATGATACGCCGCATGTGCGCGGGCTGCAGATGGCCTGCGCGCTGCTGGTCTCTGGAAATCTCGAACAACTTGATGCTCTTATGATGTTCGTCGGATGCAGTCACTAGGCTGTAGGACGAATGCATCATCTATACCACTCTAACCCACTCAAATGACTATTAGCGATACGTGAGGATTGGGGAGATATTCCCCGGCAGTGCGCGCGGTTTGGTCTCGAGTCTGTGGGCCGACATTTTTTGAGGTAGTGCAATCTGCCAACCGATTTGTACTGTCCGAAGCGCTTCAGCTGCACAGTTTGCGCTAGAAAAAGCCGCGTGGCAGATAGATGAATTGGACAGGCCTCGGGCTGTGGAGTCGAGCCACTCGGGCAAACCAAAGTCCCCGCGCAACGTCTGCGTTTCGACCGCATGGCGATTTTCGTGGGGCGACCTGGACAGGGGATCAGGTCTGCAGCAGTCGTCCGAAGAAGGTAGATATGCACCGGCAAATCGGGCCGGGAATCGGCAAGCGCCGCGTTCACGACCGACCTGAAGGCGGTCGTGAACGGTCCGGCTGCTGCGCCGATCATTCTTCTGCTGCGCCGATCATGGTCGGCCTCGATTACGAGTTACCGCCACTGTCGAGAAAAAAAGCTGGGAGCCCGGCCCCAGCCCACCTGCGCCTTTGTCATGCTCGACGATCACTACAGCGCAGAGGTCATGCGATCGGTCGCCTGATCGTGTCGATGTGCCCGGCAGGTGATGCAGCCCCCGGCCCGGGGTTTTCCACGACCGGCAACCGTGGCCACCCGGAGCTCACCCATCCATGCGACAATGGCTCGGTATGCATGCGCGCGGCTCTGCAAGTATGATGGTGGGGGTTTCTCTCTGCTCTGCCCTCGCTGGCAGTGCATTCGCATGTCGTGGTGGTAGCACTTTGCCGCGCGATAGCATGAAGGAAATTATCGCTGGCACGTTCACCATGGGATGCATCCGGTCCATGGATCCGACGTGTAGTGATACCGAAGAACCGGCACATGAGGTCACCCTGGCCACGTTCTACATCGACACGACTGAAGTGACCCGAGCAGCGTACAAGCAGTGTGTCGCAGCGGGTTCATGCTCGCCGCCGCCCCGGTCATGTGCCGACGAGTCCTGGGATGCGTCCTCATTGGCACAGTATCCGATGACCTGTGTTGACTGGGAACAGGCCCGTGCGTTTTGTGCCTGGCGCGGCCTGCGATTGCCCGGCGAGGCGGAGTGGGAGCGAGCTGCGCGGGGTGGCGATGGTCGCATCTATCCCTGGGGTAACAGCAAGCCGACCTGCAGAAAAGCAATCCACGCTCCCTGCGGCGAGGTACCGCGTGAAGTCGGCGGCCGGCCTGCCGGAGCCAGTCCATATGGCGTGCTCGACATGGCCGGCAATGTCAGCGAATGGGTCGCCGACAAATACGCCGCCTATGGCCACGGCACTGCGACAAATGGTCGGGTCGTGCGCGACGACGCCAACGATGCCTGGCACATGCGGGTAACCTCCCGGGGCTACCTGGTGCCGAGCTATCGTGAGCGGACGGTTGGATTCCGCTGTGCCCGATCGTCAAAATAGCATTCTCGCCCCGGCATCTATTCGAATGAAACCAGCTCAGGTCTGCCGTGATGGTTTCTGCCGGGCAGCCACACCGCAGGTTGATTCGACCGCTCCGACCGAATCTCGCCTATTCAAGTGTGAAGGCGCATACTGTTAGTTTCCAGATCTTGGTATGATTACCGATAACGTACAGTGTTGCGTTTTTGGTTGCTGGTGAAGTATGCGTTAGCACCAATACATGGAATTCGAAGATCTTGAAGAATCGCATTGTAAGCCTGGATTATATGCGCGGTGTGGTCATTGTACTGATGGCGATCGACCATGCCTCGAGCGCGTTTAATGGCGGCCGGTTTGCGGCCGATAGTCATTTTTTCTATCGACCCGGTATGGAGTTGCCAGTGGACCAGTTCCTTACCCGGTGGATTACCCATCTGTGTGCCCCGGCATTTCTATTTTTGGCCGGAGCCGCACTGGCGCTCAGTATCGAGCGGCGCGTGCGAGACGGTCACAGCAACTGGTCCATCAACCGGCGCTTACTGGTGCGAGGGAGTCTCATCGCACTTCTGGATGTTATTTGGATTTCGATTTTTTGGGCACCGGGTCGCATCCTTTTGCAGGTGCTCTATGCGATCGGTATATCCATGATTCTCATGATTCCGCTGCGGACGTTGAGCAATCGGTGGCTTGCGGGAATAGCCATTGGATTTTTCATCGGTGCAGAGAGCATCCTCAACGCCTTGGGAAGCTCGACCGATCAATCTACATCGGTGTTGCTAACATTGACGCTTTATCCCGGTCTGGTGGATGTTTTCGCCTGTTTGTATCCGGTGTTGCCCTGGTTAGCGATGATGATTCTCGGCTGGGTTTTTGGTCGGTATTTGCTCACCTGGTGGGGGACCGAAACGACTCGACGTGCGCTGCCGGTGATTCTGTCGGTTGTCGGCGTGATCGCGCTGTTTTTGTTTGTCCTTCTGCGCGGTCTCAACGGCTATGGAAACATGGCCCTATTGCGCGACGATAGCTCGCTGGTGCAATGGCTATTGGTGAGCAAATATCCGCCGAGTTTGACATTCGTACTGCTAGAAGGCGGGCTCATCGCGCTCGTTCTCGGTGGCTTGTTTTGGCGTGAAAACCGCCGCGACAAGCCGATGGGCCGCAATCATCCGCTACTGGTCTTCGGCCAGACCTCGCTGTTTTTCTACCTGCTTCATATTCCGATCTTGGAGGTCACTGCGCGACTTTTTGGGCTTCAAAAATCGGCCGGGCTGAGCATGACGTATGTGGCAGCAGCCGGGGTGTTGATCGCGCTCTACCCACTTTGTCGCTGGTATCGCAGTTACAAGCGTGCCCACCCAAACAGTCCATTGCAGTACATCTGATGGCCAGTGAGCTCGAAGAGTCCACCGCGCAGCCTGGCCGCGGATCACGGAGGGTCGCGGCCGGGGCTTAATTCGATGATCTGCACGTGCCCGAACCGGGCGGCCATACGGGCTTGGCCCTGGCTTTGCCACATCTCGGCCAGGGTGCGGATGCGGCGGTCGCGATCGTCGAGCACGACCCAGCCGAATCCGGCCTCGCGGTAGGCTGCGATGTCCGCGGGTAACTCGCGCAGCAATGCGCGCCGCTCGGCGAGGCGCTGGCGGGCAAATGGAAATCGCTCGACCATGGGATCGATCCACGGCTGGGCGATGCCGCCCCACTGGGCGTACGCGCCGGCGACATCGCGGCGACGATAGACCAGTACGCCGGGATCGGCCCGCCCACGCAACCAGGCCACGGCCGCGGCATCTTCGGCACTCAGTGCATCGGGCGCAAGAGCGAATACGCTGGGCGGAATACCCGGCCTGTCCAGGGTGAAGGTGAGGGGGAACAGAACGCCTGCAGCAACGGTCGGGACCAGGGCCAATGCGGCCAGCGAGGCACCGACCCAGCGGCGGCCGAGACGAGCCAGGCGAGCGATGGTCACCGCCGAGGCCATACTCAGCGCAATGCCGGCCACGGTGGCAAATTTGACGATGTCCCACGAGTAGGTGTAGCGAAGCAGGTTGACCGCGAGCAGCCCGCCAACCGCCAGGGTGGCGAGCAATACCCTGGGGCCGCGCCACATGGCCAGACCGGCGATGCCGAGCGGCAGCATGAAACCCATGCTCTGCACATGCCACCACAACGTATCAGACAGAGTTTCGGCAATACCGGTCGCCAGAGTCAGGCCGGTCGAACTTTCGGCCGAAGCCGGCGCGAAGAAGCCGCGCGACAGCACGGCAAGCCCGGCCACGGCGAGCGCGAAGACAACCAGCTGGGCGACCGTCGCTCGAGTGGGGGCAGCGACTACACGGGCGAGCAGGACAGCGCCGAAAAGGCTGGCAAACAACACCACCTGACTCAGCGCAAGAGCGACCAGGAGCGTGGCCACTGCGGCATGGTGGCCGAGGCCCCAGCCCGGCTCCGGCCCTGCCGGCTCTGTTGGGCGGTTATTCGATCGACCGACCATTCGATCCGAGTTTTCGATGATCAGCACGAGACACAGGGCCAGCGGCAGCCCGGCAGTCCACGGGTGCTGGAAATGATACGAGACCAGAGGCGGGTTGAGCGGCACATTGCCGACCGCGCCGAGGCCGAGCCAGGGATGAGCGGACAGTGCAGAATCGGCGAAAAATGGTATGCCGGCGCCGAACAGGACAACCAGCGGAAGCAGCGCAGCGGCCGCCGGAGCAGGGGGGCGATCGGGGTGAACCAGCCAGCGCGCGCCGAGCAGCCACAAAAGACAAAACGAGTAGGCCCAGCTGGCCAGGGTCAGGAGGTCGATGGCGAGCGGGATCGACAGTCGGGTCAGCGCGGTGATAGCGGCACAGAGGATGTCGAAGCCGTAGTGATAGCGCAGCTCGAGATCGGGAAATACACCGTATCGGGGCGGGTAGATGTCGTTCTGCAATTGCGCCACAAACGACATGTGACCGGCCAGGATGACCTCGTCGTGAAACGCCCAGCCAAGCGCGGCGGGTGCGATCCACGCCGTGGCAACCACGGCGCCCGGCCACATCCAGCGCGATGGTCGCGACACGCCGGCAACCGCCCGGTCGGCCCCGGGCAGTTGCCGGCGGCCGTACCACCAGCTGGCACAGCCAGGACCGGCGACCGCGCAGGTACCGATCCACAGGCCGAGCACGAATGACCCGGTTATGAGCGCAACGGCGTGGATGGCGAGAAGCCACATCGCCGCGCCGAGCCCGGGAGCGAGAGCCAGGACAATGGCACGCTGATCGCTCAGCCGGCGCGAAAGCTCGCGACCGGCCAGCCAGATCCCCGGCAAGAGCAGCGCCAATACGATGCAGCTCTGAGGCAGGGGAACACTCACCGGGGTCAGCAATTATTACTCGATGGCCCGCGACGACCCAATCGCCGCGGGCAGCCAACTGCACATGCCCGGGACGGTCGAGCCGACGCCTCCACAACCCTGGCCGGCGAAACACCACTGCAACACGCTGCAGAGTCGTCGAGCACACTTGCTCGATGTCGGTAGTATCACCACCGCAACCCACATGCACATGACATGCGAGTTCACATGCAGGTTCCCGGGTTGATTTCGCATCGACAACCGATGCGTTTCTGCTCAGATGTCCCGGTTACCTGCCGGCGAATGGTATGCTCTGGCCGTGGGCTCGGTTCTCGTTGTGGATGACGAGCGCTCGATGCGCGAGTTTCTGGCCATCTGCCTGCGCCGCGAAGGGCACGAAGTCTCGGTTGCGGCTTCGGGTGCCGATGCGCTCGCCGCGCTTGGCGACAACGCCACTGACGTGGTGATCACCGACCTGAGAATGCCCGGCGAGGTCGATGGACTGGGCGTTCTGCGCGCGATCAAAGAGCGCGCCCTGCCCACTGAGGTCATTGTTGTCACGGCATACGCCACACCCGAGACAGCGATCGCGGCCATGAAGCAGGGGGCCTACGACTATCTGACCAAGCCGTTCAAGGTCGATGACATCCAGGCGGTCATCGGCCGGGCCATGGAAAAGCGCGCCCTGATCGTCGCCAACGCCGCTCTGCGAGAACAGGTCTCGGGCCGCTACCGGCTCGCCTCGCTGATCGGCAAAAGCCGGCCCATGCAGAAGCTCTTTGCCCTCATCGGCAAGATCCACTCGGCCCGTTCCAGCGTGCTGATCACCGGCGAGAGTGGCACCGGCAAAGAACTCGTGGCGCGCGCTCTTCACACCGAGGGCACGCGTGCCGATCATCCCTTTGTCGCGGTCAATTGCGGTGCCATTCCAGACGAGCTCATGGAGTCAGAACTGTTCGGCCACGTCAAGGGTGCGTTCACCGGTGCCCACGCCGATAAAAGCGGCCTGTTCCAGCACGCCGATCGAGGCACCCTGTTTCTCGACGAGATCGGAGAGCTTTCGCTTGGCCTTCAGGTCAAGCTGCTGCGCGCCCTGCAGGAGCGCACGATCAAACCGGTCGGCAGCCCTGAGGAGATCGATATAGACGTCCGCGTCATTGCCGCGACCAACCGCGAACTCGAAGAGGAAGTCGCGCGCGGGGCGTTCCGCAGCGATCTCTATTACCGGCTCAACGTCATCGAATTGCGCGTGGCTCCACTGCGCCAGCGACGCGAGGACATCCCCCTCCTGGTAGAACACTTTCTGCGCCGCTATGGCCCGGAACAGAACCGATCGGGTCTGACCATCACCCCCGAAGCCATGCTGCAGCTGCGGGATTACGACTATCCCGGCAACGTCCGCGAACTGGAAAATCTCATCGAACGCGCGGTCACTCTGTCTGCGGGTACGCGCATAGACGCGGATGTCCTACCTGAATTGCGCTCCTCACCGCGGCCTGGTGTACAGGACGGTGCAGCATTTGAATTTCCCGAACAGGGCCTGGATCTCGACCAGGTACTCAGCGACTACGAGCGCGAAATCATCCGCCGCGCACTCGACCGCACCGGCGGAGTGCGCACAAAAGCTGCCCAGCTCCTGGGTATCAGCTTTCGCTCACTGCGCTACCGGTTGCGCAAACTCGGTCTCGATAATGAAAACGATCCTTCCTAGACGTGTCGACCTCGCGCCAGCGTCCTGGCAGAGCTATGGGCTGAACATCTTTCAGCGCATACCCAAAAACGTCGTTTGGGGTGACAATTTTTGACACTCGGTCGCGCTCTGTGTCCGGTTCAGAGGGCGATCTTCCAACTATGGAGCATTGCACCATGCGTTTTCTGGACGATTCGTTGCCTGCGCGACAAAATTCCCTGCGGGTACGGTACTTGCGTATTGGCGGCCATGTGCACATCTCGAGGCAGAGCGGGATGACGCTGTTTGAGCTCATGGTGGTGGTGAGTATTATCGCCATCCTGGCCACCATTGCGGTACCTCTCTTCATGAAGACCACACGGAGAGCCAAGGCTGCCGAAGTCCCTGCCATGTTTGCCGAGTTCAAGCTGCGCCAGCAGCAGTATTACACCGAGAACGGCTCGTTTTTATCCACCGGGGGCTATCCAGGAGCTCCTGACGAAAACGATGCATATCCGGCTGTGCCGAGCGGACCCGACATGGCGACCCCCATCACGTTGCCCGACAGCTGGAAAGCTCTGCGCATGCAGCCGGACAAGCAGAGTTTATATTGCTCCTATGTGACCATCGCGGGCGCTCCCAGCGACAATCCCGCCGGCTTTGCAAGAGCTGGCAGCTTTGGCATGACTGCATCGGAAACCGACTGGTTTTTTCTGATCGCTGAGTGTGATTTCGACGGCGTTGTCGCCAACAGAGACACCGACAATTCTTGGTACTTCACTAACAGCGACACTGACCGAATTGCTATCCAGAATGAAGGCCGCTAGTCGCCGTAGCAATGAGAACCGTACTTCGACAACACTAAACAAAGGGTAGGAAGGATGATTTCAAAGCTCCGTCAAAAAGCAGAAAAAGGTTTTACGTTAATCGAACTCATGATCGTGGTCGCCATCATCGGCATCTTGGCTGCAGTCGCGATTCCCGCGTTCATGAAATACATCAAGAAGTCGAAAACATCTGAGGCATCGCAGTTCGTCAAGAAGATCTATGATGGAGCGCGGCGATATTTCATGGATACGCCGCAGCCGAGTATCAACCCTGTACAGCCCCAGTTCCCCGATGCCGCAACCACTCCTGAGACGCCAACTGCCAGCTGCTGCCCGAGCAAATGTGCTCCGTCTCAGGCACAGTGGCAGACCGAGGGGTGGATCGCGCTGCAGTTTTCGGTGGATGACCCGCACTACTACCAGTACACCTACGTCAGTCCCGATGTATACGGATCGTTTACTGCACGTGCCCGGGGCGATCTCGACTGTGACACCGAGTTTTCGACATTCGAAATGTTTGGTGTTATCGACTCTAACTACTCTGACGGCCCGAGCGGTAATGCTTCGCTGAGGCGCGTGGCCGAGCTCGAATAACACAGTCTCAGATAGTCCGAGACTGTAACGTTCGGCATTAAACAATCTGCTGGTCTACCCAGTCTCACGTGGTTCGACCGAGATGCGAGGAGTTGCGTGTCACGTACGCCTAGTACGTGACCGCGCTCCTCGGCATTGATAGAGCCCGAAACGGTGAGGCTACTCATACCGAGCGCGTTGGGAAGCGGAGGCATCGCTCGGTACGATCGGCGAGCAGTGGTATGATGCCACTGCTCGTAGAGACCTGCAGCATCAAGCATTATGGGGGCTACTGTGAAACGTCGACAGCAGGGATTCTCGTTGATCGAGCTGATGATCGTCGTTGCGATCACGGGCATTCTGTCCGCCGTGGCCGTCCCGAGTTTCCTTAAATACATAAAGAAAGCCAAGACAGCCGAGGCGCCGCAACAGCTCGAGAAGCTCGGCAATGCAGCGCGTCAATACTATATCGAAGAACATCAAGTAGGCAACAATATCGCGCCGCTGCCACCGCAGTTTCCTGCCACGGTGGCAGCGACTCCGGCATTGAGTTGCTGTAATTACTCGGGCAACAAATGTCGGCCCGACGATTTGGAATGGAATCAGGCGACCTGGCGAGCTCTCAAGTTCTCCATGGACGACCCGCATTATTTCCGCTATCGATTTGTGTCGAGCGGGATTTCCATCGACGCCGAGTACACTGCGTTGGCCCACGCTGATCTCGACTGCGATACCGAATTATCTACATTCAGTGTGGTGGGAGAGGCTCTGTTTCAGGGTAACGACATCACGTCCGGTGGGGCGATACGTCGCCAGAACGAGCTCGAATGATCTGAGAGTTTGCTGCATGGGATTGGCAGGGTGAACGTTTGTTCAAAGGCGGTTGTGGCTGCGCTTGCTGTGGTGTTGTGGTTGGGTGCGCAGACGCTGGGGCAGGCTGCGCGCGACCAGCGGGCCAACTGGCCGCGCTCTGAGGACTACGTCTATCTTTTGCCCTCGCCCGAGGCAGCCCCGGTAGTGTGGGCCGGTTACCGCGAGCTATTTGCCGATGTGTACTGGGCGTTTGCGCTGGTGTATTACGGTTCCAGTCTGGTTGGCGAGGCTGATTTCCGTTATCTGGAGCGCTTCATTGACAATGTCCTCGCTCTTGATGGCAAATTCAAACGGGTCTACCAATGGGCTTCCTATGCGGTCATGTTTCAGGATGAGCAGGCCACGCAGGACGAGCACCGTCTCTCGGTGAAATATCTCGAGCGGGGAATCAAGGCCTTTCCCGACGACTACGAATTTTTTTGGGCGGCCGGGATCCGCTATTTTCTCGACCTTCATTCCGACGATCCGGCCGAGCGGCGTCGTTTTCGCGAACGTGGAGCTGAGCTTATCGAGCAGGCCATGCGCAAGCCCAACGCGCCCACAGCTCTGGCTACTTTTGCGGCCAGTCTGCGCATGAAGCTGGGCCAAAAACAGCGTGCGCTGCACGATTTGCGCGAGATGATCCTGCTCACCGAGGACAGAGAGGCGCAAGAGGTCTTGATCCAGCGTTACAACCGGCTGTCCAGGCAGCAATTTCCCGCCGAAGCCCAGCGCGCCAAAGACGACTTCAGACGCCGCTGGCAGCGCGAATTGCCATTTGCCAGCCCGAGCATGTATATCCTGCTCGGCGACCGGCCCGATGCGGTGATCGATTTCGAGGCCCTGGCCACCGACCGCGATCTCTTTGGCGCTGAAGCGGGCGTTGCGGGTGAATTGCCGGACTCATCGCGATTGCCATCACCGTGATGGCCTTGATCGCTGTGACGGCCGTTGTTGCGGCGGGTTCGGGTTCAGGCGGCCGCGCTTCCAGCGCCAGCGAAAGCGCAGCAATTCCCATATGGTTTTGCCGATGACCGCGGGCCGATACACTGTGGACACGCCGACTTTTCGGGGCAGGCAGCGAGCTTCGACGCGAGCGACGCGGGCGCCGTTGGCCACGGCGCGCACGAAGATCTCGGTACACATGAACACGCCGTCCGAATCGATGGGCATTTGGTCGAAGATTTCGCGGCGGTAGAGATAGAGAAAGTTAAAATCGTCGTAGTCGTCAAGACCGAAGAGAGCGTGGACCAGGGCGATATACACATCCGAGCTCAAAAGACGCATGCGGGTGTAGCCGGGCCGGCCGCTGCGGCTGCCGACGACGATATCGCAGTGGTCGAGCAGGGGGATGAACGAGGCCACTTCGGCAAAGTCGAGTTGTTGATCGGCGGCATGAAAACAGATCACGTCGTGTCGCGAATTGCGAATTCCGGTCAGGATGGCAGAGCCGGGGCCGAGATTTCGGCCGTGGTAGATCACTCTCACTTCGGGATATTGGTCGTCGAGTTGGCGAGCGATTACCGGTGTACGGTCGGTCGAGCCGTCATCGACCACGAGAATTTCGAAATTGCGATCGCCAAACTGGCCGAGTGCGCGGCGAACATCGGCCACGGCCTCGGCCAGCGTGGCCTCTTCATTGTAGGCAAAAACCGTGCAGCTAACCGAACGGGCCATGGCTATGATTTTACCGCAGCGGCTCCAGGAACCGACTCGAAGAGAGGACGGACGTTGCTGTTTGCGTTTGTCCGATTGTGAGCAGTATCGCGGGGACTGTGTGGGCCGCGATGAGCACTCAAAAACTACCTGCGGCGCTGTAGGTTGGTTTGGATGGTCCAGCTCGGCCATGACCGGCGCGCCGCCAAACAACCGGTCGCACCGGATAGGATGCCCAGCGAGGTTGCTGTGTAGCACCTTGATCGCGACAGCTGTCCCTTGTTCGCGGTCACGAGCCCTGCCATATCGTAGCAAAGTCGCCGCGTGAAACTCCTCGTGTGTGAGATCGCGCAAGAGTGGCAGGAGAAGTTGCAAAGCGTACACCGTCCCCAGTGCTAGAATAGCGGCACCGGGCCGGCGCTGCTGGGCAGCTCGTTGTCGCCGATCCAGTTCTGATGTCCGTAGCCCAGCTGGCCATACCAGTTGTAGCCCCAGCAGTACAGCTCGGCTGTATCCTGCAAAGCGCAGCTGTGAGCCTCACCCGCGTCCAGAGAAATGACCGGATTGCTCAGAGACACCGGGCCGGCGCTGCTGGGCAGCTCGTTGTCGCCAATCCAGTTGATATGTCCATAGCCCAGCTGGCCAGACTCGTTGAGCCCCCAGCAGCGGACCTCAGCCGAGTCGAGCAGAGCACAGGTGTGATATGCGCCAGCTGCCAGGGCCACCACGGTACCGCCGAGCGAGACCGGGCCAGTCGAGCTGGGCAGCTCGTTGTTGCCGATCGAGTTGGTATGTCCGTAGCCTAGCTGGCCATACAGGTTGTAGCCCCAGCAGCGGACCTGAGCCGAGTCGAGCAGAGCGCAGGTGTGATATTCGCCAGCTGCCAGGGCGACCACGGTACCGCCGAGCGAGACCGGGCCAGCCGAGCTGGGCAGCTCGTTGTCGCCGATCGAGTTGATATGTCCGTAGCCCAGCTGGCCAGACTGGTTGAGGCCCCAGCAGCGCACGTCACCCGAGTCGAGCAGAGCACAAGTGTGATATGCGCCAGCTGCCAGGGCCACTACAGTACCGCCGAGCGAGACCGGGCCGGCCGAGCTGGGCAGCTCGTTGTCGCCAATCCAGTTCGTATGTCCGTAGCCCAGCTGGCCATACTCGTTGTAGCCCCAGCACGACACCGATCCGCCGGTCAGCACAGCGCAGGTGTGATGACCGCCCGCCGCGGCCTGGACGACCGGGCCAGCGAGGCTGATCGGCCCGGCGAATGCCGCTGGCTCATCATCGCCGATCGAGTTGATATGTCCGTAGCCCAGCTGGCCAGTGCTGTTGCCGCCCCAGCAGCGCACATCGCCGGTGGCCAGTACAGCGCAGGTGTGCGTTTCACCAGTAACCACGTCACTCACTGCCACCCCGGGGCATTGCGCAGTGTCTTGGTCCAGCGGTCCAGATTTGCCCACATTGCTCAGCACAATGGCCAAATCCGCGTTGGTCACCTGGCCGTCACCATTGATGTCCACCGGATCGCCCGGGCTGGCCGAGGTGTTGAGACGGTCCTGTACTGCAGCGCTGTCGCTGGCGTCGATCGTATCGTCGGCATTGACATCGCCGCCGACCAGCTGAACACACGACTGCAAAACCGTGCGTGCACCTTTGATCTCGACCGCCTGGGCCACAAAGCGCAGGTGACCGGGTTTGCCGATGTTCAGGTCGTAGATGCCCGCCGGAGCCGACAAGCTGTAGGAGCCGACCTCATCGGATGCAGCCTCGGCCACCACAGTGGCGCCATCTTTGAGCAGCACCGTATGGCCACCTTGCTCCTGGCCGCCCGCCACCAGCGCATAGCCGCCCAGGTGGCCGGGCACCGGGTCGTTGAGAGTGACTGTGGACTTGCACTGATCGTACGGTGGGGGAGGCCACCCGGTCCCGCCCCAGGAGTCACCGGAGTTGACCACGTCCATGGGTTCGGTTGCACTGGGCGGCATGTAAAAAGCGACCTCTGTATCGGGCGGGATGTTGACGATCGCGTTGTTGGTACCGCCAGTAAAATGGTGATTGTGGGTGCGCGGCGGATTGGACCGAACCACCACCCGAGCATCGACTATCTGCCCCGGACCGGCCAAATTCGGGCCAACACGCACCTTGATGCACGCTGGCCAGGCTACTTTGAAGTCAAAATTCCATACAGTGAAATGGCTGACTGTACCGGTCGCCACTCCGTCCTCGACCGCGCCGACTCCTTCTTCGATCCATCGGCCCTGTTCGGAATCATAATACCACATGGGGACCGGACCGGTATAGTCGAGCCCCGCGGGCACCGGCACCGAAATCTGCGCTGACTGGCCCGGTGCTAGCTGATAGTGGTTGCCCGCAGCATCGACAAACTCCACCGAGATGGCGCCGATGCTCTCCAGAGCCACTGCCTGGCCACTGCTGTCAATGGCCTCCATGGTGCCGCCAATCATCGATTCGTGGCTGGGATCATAGCTGTGCACATGCACTGCCACGGGGCCGGTCGGGCGATCGCCATTGGCATCGACCAGCGCGTTGGCCGCCAGGGTCAGCCGGGAACCGTGGCTGTCCTGTACCTCGACCGGCTCGCTGGGATCGATGGCCACCACGTCCACCGGGGCCAGGACAATCTGCATGTCGGTCAGCGGCTCTCCACTGTGCACCAGAGAAAACGGTACATGACGGTTCTTTTCGGCGTTGATGACGTAGCGCTGGCCCGGTGCAATGCGCAGTGAAAAGCGCCCGTCGTCATCTGTAAAGGCAGAAATCTGGCTGTTCTCACCGTTCAGGCGCACAGACACACCGGACAGTGCCCGGCCCAGCTCATCCACCACCTGGCCGGCAAAGGTGACCTCCACGGCCTGGCATACATCCATGCCCTCGGCATAGCCGTACTCGGGCCCAGCTCCCTTGACACAGATAGCCCCGGCCACACAGTCGTCGTCGCTGTCACAATCGCCCTGGCCGTCAGAGCACGGGCAGACCGATGAACAGTAGTCCCACGTGCCCGCCAACCTGGGGTCGCACTGATCCACGCACACGTCCAGGTCGACGGCAAAACCAAAATCCGCCCCCACGTCCGCAGCGCAGCGCGCGCCCGGGGCGCAATCGCTGTCACTGTCGCAATCGCCTTGGCCGGGCTCGCACTGGCATTGCTCAGAGCAATAGTTGCGCGTGCCGACAAACGTCTCGTCGCAGATCGCCACACACACGTCGACTGTCGCTGCATAACCAAAATGCCCACCCACATCTTCGCCGCACACGCTGCCCGACACGCAGTGAGCGTCCACGTCGCAGTCGCCCTGGCCGATGTCGCACTGACACGCTGCCGAGCAGTAGTCGCTGCTCCCGGCAAAGCGCTCGTCGCATACATCGATGCACACATCCACAGTCGGCGCAAAACCGAACTCGGCGCCGATATCTGCCACGCAGCGGCCACTGTCGGCGCAATCTCGGTCGCTATCACAATCGCCCTGGCCGGACTGGCACAAACAGTCAGCCGAGCAATAATTGGTGCTGCCCACAGCCAGCTGGGAACACGGTGCCAAACACACGTCGACTCCTGGGTCCCAGCCATATCGCTCGCCGATGTTGCGCATACACCGGGTGCCATTTGCGCATTCATCATCGCTGTCGCAATCGCCCTTTGCTGCCGAGCACGGGCACTCGACGCTGCAATCGCTCCAGCCGCCGGTGGCCTCGGGGCAGGTGGCTCCATCGGCAAGAGCAGCTGGCAACCCTCCGCCCTGGCTGTCCACCGGTTCTGGCTCACCATCGTCATTGCGCACCAGGTCGCCGGGCCGCTCTTCATTGCTCAGGTCGGGATCGATCACCTCGGCAGCAGCCGGTTCGGCATCTTCGATGCTTTTCGAGGGCTGACCTGTCCGGTCATTTGGGCCACAGGCCACAAGCGTGCTCAGAAATGCAATGACTGCCAGATGCCAAAAATCACAGAGTCGGCCGCCCCGACCGGGACTGCCATTGTTGCTGCAACTGCCTTTACCACGTACATCGCTCAACTTCGTGGCCTGCCTTGCTGCTGTCAACGTTGTATTCACCGAATTTCTGCCTTCATTGGGGTTGTTGCGATTCGCTCGGCGCGGCGCCGGGTTGTCGTCACAGGGTCGCCGCAAACCACATTGGTGACCACCAGGTTGGAACCATGGGTGCTGGCCAAATCGGTGTTGTGTACCGACACGTCCAGATCCACGCCGCGCGCGCTCATGTTGCCCAGCGATATGCAGCCGAAAAGCGCCGGGTCACTGAGCGTGGGCGGCGGACAGCAGATGCCCGGCTCGGCCCGAGCGTTGGTAACATCAAAATTCTCGGCAATCTTGAACAGACTGTCCGTGCGGAGACGACACAACGCATCGGCGTCTGCCTGCTGGCAGCCGTCGCCACCCCCCCAATTGCCACACGGGCCGTGGCAATACAGCTGATTGATCGATGACAGATCAATTCGGCAGGTGCCATCGCACGGCCCCAGCTCGTTGGGCGGATCGCACTGTTCGCCGGCCACCTCGTTGATATGGCCGTCACCACACCTTCTGACCGTGCAATCGCGGTCGCAGTCAACTGTGTCGCGTGGCTGCCCATCGCCTTCATCGCACTCTTCGTCGTCCTGATTGACCATTCCATCGCCACAAAAGGGCTGGGGTCCGTCGAGCGGTAGAGCGGCATCGGGCTCATCGGGTTCCGAATCTGAAAAACCAATTTCTGGCCTTTCCGCTCGCATCGTGCACCTCCCATATCTACTGGCATTTATTGGTTATTTCGGGCTTCAAATAGCTTTTTTCAAAAGCCATATCGGCGGCCGAAAGCACAAAACCGTCACTGACACGCACGTGGGGACGCTGCGTAGATAGCCAGTTTACTGGCCTCTCGATCTGCTCGATCCGCGGCTGTTTTTTTTCCGGTCGTGACGAGCAAGAATTGACCAGAGCTCGAGGCAAGAACCGGCCCTGGCCTTGCCGTGGACCCTTGTGATTCATTCCTGTGGCCTTGCCGCGGCCAGGATGTTTCGCCACGGCCTGGCACCGAGTGCATTCTCCCAATCCCACAGGCCGCGATGCATGAACTTCTTGCGTCTCTCCTCGGGTATTTGTTCGAAGCCGTAGGTGATGATGGGTGAATCGGCCGCGCCGAACGTGGCCGCGGCATCAATGACTGCCTGTGCGGCGAGAGGATCGCGCGGGTTGCGATAGCTAGGCTGGATATGGATATCTGCGATGAAGATGGGGTCGCTGTGGGGAGCGACATCGAACGTATCCTGAAACCAGTCGTAGAATTCCTCCTG
>JAKSDA010000284.1 GCA_022360315.1 Pseudomonadota bacterium | reverse complement strand
GCGCAGCGGCGCATCGACGAGCGTGGGATCCGCGGCGAGACGGTCTTCGCTCCAGAGCAGCCCCCTGTACGGCCATCGCCGACAACAGCCGTCGAGAGCTTCATTCCACCCGCTCTCCTGGGCCCATCCCCCGCGGCCGTGGTCGCCGAAGGGCAACGTGCCACCGATGATCGCCTGGTGACCTTGCTGGCCGAGAACACGTCCCGCACCGCTGACGCCCTGGAAGCCACGGCGAATCGGCCCATCCAGGTACGCATGGAGGTCGATGGGGACGTCCTGGCCGAACACACCGTTTCTGCCACTCGCAGGCAGCGGGCCCGGAGCTTTGGCCCGCCGTAGGGGATGTCTATGCTGGTCGCTGGTATCAAGCCCATTCGCGGCGGATTGTGTAACCTCGCAACGGGGGAGGCCAAGACGCTCTTGGTCAATCCCACCGAGCTGGCCGAGCAGGTCCGGGTCAACTACAACCGGGTGCAAATCCCTGGCCTCAGTCATCAGCGGCTCCAATACGTGGGCACGGGCAACGTATCCATTCCCATCGAGTTCTATCTCGATCGGTTCGTGGCCCGTGAGGCCAGCGGCGACGAGGACCCGGACATCCTCGACTTCCGCAATTTTCTGCAAGCGCTGACCGTCCCCGTATCGGGGGCCACCGGCGTGGCCGGGGGCGGTCCGCCGCGAGCGCTATTTTTCTGGCCGGGGGTTCTGTCCATGACCTGCGTGGTGACCAATCTGGAGTTTCGCTATCAGACGTTCGATGTGTTTGGCGATGTGTTGATCTACCGCGCTCGAACGACCCTGGAAGAAGCGCGCCTCGTGCGCATGACCAGCAGCCAGCTGCGCAGCCGCGGCAGCCAGCGAGGACCGACCTGATGCCCCCGCGCCGCTTCAGTCGTTACGAGTTCACCGCGGCAGTCCGCGATGGCCAGGGCCGGCTGCTCTTGACCGAGCGCGAGCCCATTCGCTTCCGCGCTCTGCCCGACAACATCCTGCATGTCGTTCGGGAAGGCGATACGCTGTTTGTACTGGCCGCCCGCTACTATCGGCCCAAGCCTCGCGCAGCGGGGTTCTGGTGGGTCATCGCGGACTTTCAGCCCGATCCCATCCTCGATCCAACCCTGACCCTGCGCATTGGCCGCGAGCTGGTCATTCCGTCGCTCCTTACGCTGGATACAGTCATTCTGTCTGCCGAACGCGGGAGGTTCGTCTGATGCCCGAGACGTTTGCGCCGCAGGTGGTCGTGTCCCTCGAGGGGGATGGTCCCGAGGAGCGCCTGGACCTCGGCGACCGGCTGATCGCATTTGTCTTCGAGGACTCGGACAAGAAAGCCGATAAGGCCGTTCTCACCCTCGATAACTGGGATCTGTCCTTTTTCGATAGTGGGCTCATCGTCAAGGGCGCCAAGCTCACCGTATCGTGGGGCTACCCGGATCGCATGGCGCCGCCCCGGACGGTGATCATCCGCCGCATCAAGGGCTTCACCACATTGCAAGTGGAGGCCAAAGCGCAGAGCACCTTGCTCAATCGGGCGCAAACATGCCGGGCGTTCGAGAATGTCACCCGCAGCCAGGTCGCGCGTACCCTTGCTGCCGAGAATGGCTTTCAGGGGTCATTTGTCCATGTCGAGGATACTGACGAAGTCTACGACGTCGTCAATCAGGTGGCGGAAACTGACGCACGCCTGTTGACCCGTCTGGCTGCCAAGGAGGGCTTTCGCTTCTTCGTCGACCAGACCGGCTTTCACTGGCATCGTAGGCGCTTTGGCCAGGCGCCGGTGCGCGTGTATCGCTACTTCACCGACCCGGACGAAGGCGACGTCGAGTCCATCTCGATCGAGAATGACCTATCGACGAAACCGGGGCGGGTGCGGGTGCGCGCCCGAGACCCCGTGCGCAAGCGCACCGTCGAGGTGGTCGGCTCTGACCGCACGACGCAGCGGACGGTGCTGGGCGACGTGATTGAAGTCGTCGATCCAGAGACCGGCCAGACGACCATCGAGCGACGCAACGCCACCGAGAGCGTACGCTCGAGCCCCGCGTCCCGCCCGGGTCGGGTCACCCGCGAGGCCAATGCCCGCTTTCGCACGTCAGCCCGCAAGACCGTGACGCTCTCAATGCGCATCGTCGGCAACCCGGAACAGCTGGCCAAGACGGTCATATCCATCGAGGGCATCCGCCCCTTTTTGTCCGGCAAGTACTTTGTGACCGATGTGAAGCACATCCTCAGTAGCGGCGGCTACCGCTCGGAGCTCAAATGCCGCCGTGCGGCTACCGGGCGCATCGCCCGAGAAATTACCCGGGCTGCGCAATCGGCGGGGACTCGCAATCGTCAGCCACCCAAAGAGGCCGATGTGCTCGAGCCCATCGAGCTCGTGGACCCGGAAACCGGCGAGACCCGCCTGGTCTACAAGCGGGAGAGCCTGTAGTGCTGCGATCGAAAATTCTTGTGCCTCAGATGGCCCCCTCGCGGAGCTGGCTGCGTTACTCCTCGGTCACTTACTACCGTAAGCTCCCTCGTCGTGCCTTGCCAGCCCCGCGATGTGTCTCATCTGATGGAACAATTATTTCCAATCACAGCACTTGGAGAACCACCATGCCCGGCTTTGACGACGACGACCTGGACCTGGAAGATACGCGCTTGCCCTATCTCTACGAGGGCATCGTGGTGGACAACGCCGATCCCGAACAGCTCGGGCGGGTGCGGTTCACCATTCCCGGGCTCATCGAGCCGACCAGTCCGTGGGCTCTTCCCATGGGCACGGTGGGCGGGGGTTCGAAGAACCAGGGATGGTTCGCCGTACCGTCCCGCGGCGCGGAGGTCTACGTCTTGTTCTTGCAAGGAGACCCGGACGAGCCCCGCTATCTGTCCGGGCACTGGGGATTGACCGATTCGGGGTCAGAAGTCCCGCCCGAAAGCAGGCGCACGCCTTCGACCAACCGCGTGTTTTCGACCGATACGTTCGTCCTGGAGTTTGACGAAACACCGGGCTCTGAGCGCATGCGCATCCGCAACCGTCGCACCGGCGATCTCATCGAGCTTGACGCCACTGACAACAGCGTGACCATTCGTGGCACCACGGCGGTATCGATCTCCGCCCTCGGTCTCGTCGATATCCAGGGCACCATTGTCCAGATCAACGGACGGCCCGTATTGCCCGGGCCCAAGCCCATTTAGGAATTCCATGGCCATTCCCGCATGTACACAGCTTCCCAGTCCACCCCCGGTGAAACAGATCCAGTTCCCCGGCGGTGCGTCGCTCGAGCAGATTCTCGCGGCGGGAAGCGAGATTCCCGATTCCCTCGATGTGGCGACCACGCTTCTGTCCCAGGCCAACGCCGCGCTCGCGCCGCTGGTGCCGCTCTTCGATATCCTGGACACTGTTCTGGCCATCGTCGAGTGCGTACAGGCCATTCCCGACGCACTGGGACCACCGCCGGATCCGTCCGGGGTGGCCGCGTGCCTACCGACCTTGAGCGAGAAGGTGGCCAAGCTCCTGGCCCTGGTGCCGCAGCTATCGCTACCGGTACTGATCGTCGATGTACTGGATTGCATCATCGGCTTTCTCGACGGGGTTCGCGCCAGCATTTCTGCGCTGCTCGACAAGCAAGCCCAGATCGTAGTCGCCCAGGCCCGCGCGTCGGAACTCGGCGATCCCAACCTGGAGGAGATCGTCACCTGCGCAGAGGCGAATCTGGCGCTGCAGATCGACGCCATGAACGAATCGCTCACTCCGGTCACCCGGTTGCTCTCGGTCGTTAATGGCTTTCTGGAGCTCCTCGGTCTGCCCACGGTGCCTGATCTGGCCACCGCGCTGGACCCGAGCGATCTCGACGGCGCGCTGGCTGTTCTGACTCTGGTGATCAACACCGTTCGCACCGTGCGCGATCAGGTACCCATCCCGTGAGGTGTGTATGAACGTCCAAGGGTTTGGAATCTTGTCTCCCTTCCAGCGCGACCGCAAGCGGGACTTCGCGGCAGGCGGCGGTGCGGCGCTCCTTCGCTCGGCCGTCGAGCAGATTCTCGGTACCCGCGCGTCCAGTGACTATGTCCAGGGAGAGCTCCCCTGGCGCCCGAAATTCGGCTCGCTACTCTTTCTCTTGCGCCATCAGAAAAACGACGTGGCGCTGCAAGAGCTGGCCCGGGTGTATGTCGCCGATGCCCTGGCGCGCTGGGAGCCGCGCATCGAGTTGCGCACGGTCTTGGTATCGCGGGACGGCGCCGACGGCAACCGGCTCGAGATTCGCCTGTCCTACGACGTGGTCCAGCAAAACCGCGCCGCCAACCAGGTGGTGCTCGAGGGCGTGGAGCAAACCGTCACCCTGTGAACGACCATGGCACTCTTTCCCGTAAACACCGACTACACGAGTAAAGATTTCGACAGCCTGCTCCTGCGGCTACAGGCCCTCGCGCGCAGCGCGTTTCCCGAGTGGACCGACTTCAACGTGGCCAACTTCGGCAATCTCTTGCTTGAGCTCTTTGCCTTCTCGACCGAGATATTGACGTTTTATCAAGACTCCCAGGCAGCCGAGTCGCGCATTGTCACGGCCACCCAGCGAAAGAACGTCATTGCGCTGGCCAAGCTCATCGGCTTTCGCCTGGCTGGTGCCAGTGCCGCCACAGCCGATGTACGATTCACCCTGGCAGCGATTCCCACAGGGGACGTGACTATTCCCGCGGGCACCGTCGTGCGCACCCAGGAAGTCACGGATCCGATCCGGTTTCAGCTGCTCGCTCCGGTCACCATCGGTGCCGGCGCCAATCCGCCAGAAGCCACGGGCACGGTGGAGAACTCGCAGACCCGCATCGAGACGTTTCCCTCGACCGAGCTGGCCAACCAGGAATTTGTTCTG
>JAKSDA010000580.1 GCA_022360315.1 Pseudomonadota bacterium | reverse complement strand
TTGTGCGGTCTTGGCCGTCTTGACGACACCCTGGGAGCGATGCTTCTCGGTTTTTTTTCCGCTACAAGCGAGCCAACTGCTCAGCACCACCACCGTGGCACAGGCAAGGGAGATACGTAGTCCGCGACCCATCAGAACTTTTCTCCTGGTTTGTTGTGGTTCCTGCATTCGAGTCTCCGCGCTTTCATCGACAAGGTGATGAAATGTCACCCGGTGCGAGCGGCGAGCAAGCACCGACCGTCGAAAAACACGTGACTACATCACCCCGAGAGGAACTACTCAATCGGCAATCCAACTATTCCGGCCAGCGATCGAAGAACCAACTCTGGCACTGACAATTGCGGCGCTGCGCTCTTCGACGCAGTACGTCGAGGCGACCTGGATTCGGTCTCTGCACAGCGACAGGCAACGCCCCGGTTACTCGAGGCGCGCGACCCCGACGGCCGTTCTGGCTTCGCACTCGCGCTGCTCGCCGGGCAGGGGGCAGTCGCCGACCTCATCCGCTCGCACGGCTATGCGCCCGATGTGGTGGAGAGCGCGTGGATCGGCGACTGGGAACGGCCCGCTTCGCTGCGCGAGGTCCCGATCCGCGATCAGCGCAGCTTTGTCGGGCTCGGCCACCACCAGTTCGACCGACTCCGCCGCCGGCTCGACGCCGACCCCCGCCTGGTTCACGCCATGGCAACGGCAACCGAAATGGCAGTCGATGCGTCCGGCCACACCGGACGAGTCGACTATAGTCGATCTCTTTTCGCCACGAGACGTAGATCGCACGGAAAAGGACAATCTCATCCGATGTGCCGAGATACACAAGTCGTCAGGAATCGCCCATGAACTGCCGCAGATACGCTTGCCTCGCCGCATTTTTGCCACTTCTTGCCGGCGGCTGCGGCGACGAAACGCCGGTGCCAGCTCGTCCGCGACCGGTAAAGTACGCTGTTGTCCGAGCTGCCAACGCAGATGAAGCGAGATCGTTTCCCGCCTCGGTTCAGCCGCGCGATGCAACCCAGCTGAGTTTCCGCGTCGGCGGCAATCTCGAAAAACTGACCGCCAAGTTGGGCGGCACGGTGAAACGGGGCCAGCTCATCGCGAGTCTCGATCAGACCGACTACAGGGTCGCTGTCGCCCAGGCAAAGGCTTCCTATCAGAGCGCAAAGACCGCGCGGGACACCGCGCAGTCCTCGTTCGAGCGAGTCGAGAAACTGTTCGAGGCCGGCAGCTCCAGCCAATCGGACTACGAAAACGCCAAGGGCCAGCTCAAATCGGCCCAGGCCCAGCTCGCTGCAGCCACGCAACAGGTCAAACAAGCCAGAAATCAGCTCGACTACACCGCGCTTCGCGCGCCCTTCGACGGGGTGGTGAACTCGATCCCGGTCAACGCCGGCGAACAGATCGGAGCCGGCAAAACAGTCGCGATCATCAGCAAGGGAGGGGCGCTCGAAGTCAATGTGCGCGTTCCCGAGGGCATTGTCTCGCGCATCGCGGTCGGCACCCCGGCGGTGGTCACCATGAGCGCACTGGCCGAGGGGCCAATGCAGGGCAAGGTCCGCGAAGTCGGTTTTGTCAGTGAAAACTCGACCTATCCGGTGCACATCGAACTCGACGCGGTCCCGTCTGCGCTGCGCCCGGGCATGGCGGCACAGGCGCGCTTCGAGCTGGGCCAGAGCAAAACCGGCCTGGCCGTGCCCGCGGCGGCGGTCGGCAACGCGGCCAGCGGTCCGTTCGTGTTCTTGCTGGAAACCAGCGCCGACCAGGTCTACATCGCGCGCAAGAAGTCCATCGTGCTCGGCGACCTCGTCGCCGAGCACTTCGAGATCACCAAAGGGCTCGAGGCCGGTGACAAGGTCGCCACTGCGGGTCTGGCCAACCTGGTCGATGGCATGAAGGTACGCCTCCTGCAACCGCGCTCCACAGATACCTCGCCCGGCCGAGCGGCAGCGGAGGCGCAGCCGTGAATCTCACCGCCGCAGCACTGATTCGCACCCGCTTCTTTGGCGTTGTTTTTGTCGGACTCGCGGTCATGGGGCTGATCCAGTACGGGCAGCTGCCGCGCGAGGACATGCCGCCATTCACCATCCGCTTCGCATCGATCGTCACCCAGTTCCCCGGCGCCAGCCCCGAACGCGTCGAATCGCTGGTCACCGATCCGCTCGAAGAAGTCGCCCAGGAGATCGCCGAGGTGAAAAGCATCACCAGCGAATCGCGAACCGGACTCTCGGTGATCTCGGTCGAACTACGCCAGGACATTGCCGCTGAAAAACTTCAGGCCATATGGGACCGGCTGCGGCGAAAAATCGACACAGCGGCGGCATCCCTGCCCGATGGCATCCAGGGTCCCGATCTCAAGGACGACAGCATCGGCATTGTCTACGGCATCGTCGTCGGTGTGCAGAACGATGGCTTCACCTACGACGAACTCGAGCACTATGCCGAGTACCTGCGCGACAAGATACTCGCGCTAGAAGACGCCTCGGAAGTCGAAATCGGCGGAGCACACACGCCCCAGGTGTACATCGATTATGACCCCCAGCGCCTCTCGGAAGCCGGCCTGACTGCATCGAGCCTGCAGAGTACCCTTGCCGCGACCAACATCGTGTACCCGGGCGGCTCGGTGGTGCTCGGCGACGAGCGAGTCATCCTCGAGCCGAGCGGCAACTTCAATACGCTGAGCGACCTCGAGGAAACCCTGGTGCCGCTGCCGGGCGGCGGCACCATTGCCCTGGGCGATCTCACCACGGTCACCCGCGGGCACAAGACACCGGCCTCATCACTCGTGCGCATCAACGGCAAGCCCGGAATGACCCTGTCGATCGCAGTGCGCGAAGGGGCCAATCTGGTCCGGCTGGGCCGGCAGGTCGATGCCCTGGTCGAGGATGAGTACGTCGACTTGCCGGTCGGCATGAGCCTCTTTCGAGTCGCCTACCAGGACAAAGAGGTCGAAAAATCGGTCTCGGACTTCATCGGCAATCTCCTGCAATCGGTCGCGGTGGTATTCCTCGTCATGCTGGTGATGCTCGGACTGCGCACCGGTCTGGTCGTCGCCTCGCTGATTCCCATGACCATGCTGGTCACTCTGTTCGTCATGGGCCAGGTCGGCGAAGGCCTCAATCAGGTGACCCTGGCCGGGTTGATCATGGCGCTGGGCATGCTGGTCGACAACGCCATCGTGATGAGCGAGGCCATCGTGGTCGAGATGGAACGGGGCAAGCAGCCCAGGGACGCGGCCATCCAGGCCTCGTCCGAGCTGGCCGCGCCACTCTTGATCTCGTCGCTGACCACATCGGCCGCGTTTTTGGCCTTCTACCTGGCCGAGTCACTGATGGGCGAGATCGTGGGCCCGCTCTTTGTGGTCATCACCATCGCCCTTCTCAGCTCGTGGTTTTTGTCGCTCACCCTCATCCCGTATCTGCTCGTCGCCCTGGTCCAGCCCGCGAAAAAAACCGGCGAAGGGCGTGTCATGGCCTTGATTCGCCGCGCCTATCGCCCCACCCTGGCCATTTGCCTGCGCTTTCGCTGGTCGGTCATCATCGCCACAGTGGTCCTTTTCGTGGCCGCTCTGTCCAGTTTTAGCCTGCTCCCATTTGTGTTCTTTCCCGACAGCGAGCGGCCGCTGGTCCAGGTCGATGTCAATCTTCCCCTCGGCACGCGCATCGAGAGCACCGACAAGGCCGTGGCCAAACTGGAGTCGTTCATTCGCACCGACCTGTCCGACGACGTCGTCGACGTCACTTCGTTCATCGGGCAGGGTCCGGTGAGCTACGACCTCGGCTACCAGCCCGGCGAGGCAAACTCGGGCTATGCACACCTTCTGATCAACACCCGATCTGGTGACGCCAACGGCACGGTCATCAAAGCCATCAACGAATTTGCCCTGGTGGCCATTCCGACCGCCGAAGTCAGGGCCACCCGCCTCGCCGGCGGTGGTGGTGGCGTGCCGATCGAGGTCCGTGTGTTTGGCGATTCCCCGGCCAAGCTGTACCAGATCGGCGAACGCATCAAGCAAAAACTCCTCGCCACCGCGGGCACGCGCAACGTCAGCGACAACTGGGGCCCGCAGATCAAAAAGTTCGTGGTCGAGATGCGGCAAAATCAGCTGCGCCGCGCAGGTATGACCAACCAGGACGTGGCAGTCTCGCTGCAGACTGTATTGACCGGGTTTACTACCGGCGAGTTCCGCGAAGAGGAAGAGTCGGTTCCGATCACCATGCGGGCCGACGACGCCACCGAATACCGGGTTGGCGATGTTCGCAACACCACGGTTCACCCGATGCGGGGCGGCCCCGGGCTGCCGCTCTCGCAAGTGGCCGACGTGTTGTTGGGCTGGCAATACCCGCGCATTCGGCGGCGCAATTTGACCCGAATGTATTCTGTCACATCGTATCTGAACGACGGCGCCACCGCGCCCGAAGTGACCGTTCCGCTGGTCGAGTTCCTCGAACAAGAACGCCAATCGTGGCCGCGCGGCTACACCTATGAACTGGGCGGCGAATCCGAGCAGAGCGACGAGGGCATGGGTTCTGTGGCCGAAAAACTGCCGCTTGGCTTCGGCATCATTCTGCTTGTCCTGGTTTTCCAGTTCAACTCTGTACGCCGTACCGTGATCGTTTTGGCCACGGTTCCCATCGGCCTGGTCGGGGTGATCCTGGGCTTGCACCTGTTCCGCTCTTACTTTGGCTTCTTCGGGTTTCTCGGCATCATCGCTCTGGCCGGAATCATCATCAACAACGCCATCGTCCTGCTCGACCGCATTCGCATCGAGATCGAAGACAACGGCCTCACCGAGCACGATGCCATCGGGGTGGCCTGTAACCATCGCATGCGGCCGATCTTGCTGACCACACTGACCACGACCCTGGGCCTCATCCCACTCTATCTCGGCGGTGGCGCCATGTGGGAGCCGATGGCCGTGGCCATCATGGTCGGGTTGCTCTTCGGCACGTTGATCACGCTCGTCTTTGTTCCGGTTCTTTACTCACTTTTGTTTCGTACAGTGCCCAAAGCGGGCTCGGCGGCCAGTTGAGTCGCCCAGTGCCGCGTTGCCCGGTCCGCGCCGCCGCTCGGGCAGGGCGGGCCTACACGGAGTCCCACGACATGAAAAGAAACGATATGTGCCCTCGACCAAATCTGGCGCTCGGGCTTTTGAGTCTGGCGCTCGGGTTGGCCGCGGCTGTGGCAGCGCACAGCTCTGCACACGCTCAAAAGCCGCGCACGATCGTCATCGGCATCGTGACCGATGGACCGTCCAGCGGGGACCGGTACCTGATCGACGCGTTCGAAAAGCAGGTGAGCGAGCTCGGAGCCGCGAAATACACCATCACCTTTCCCAAAGACAAGATGGTCGCAGGCGATCATGACGCGCATAAGATCGCGGCCGGGCTCGACAAGCTGCTCGCCGATCGAGAGGTAGACCTGGTCTACGCCATGGGACCACTCGCATCCCATAATGTCGGTCAACGGCCACGCATGAGCAAGCCGGTCATCGCTCCGTTCATCATCGATCGCAAGCTGCAGGGAATGCCGTTCGAAAAAGGCAAGAGCGGACGCAAAAACCTCAACTATCTCGACTGGCCGTGGAGTGTGGAGCGCGACCTGGAAGTGTTCAAAGAGGTCGCCGCGCCGAAAAAAGTCGTATTTCTGGTCTCCGAGTACATGGGCGCGGCCATTCCCGGACTGGCCACCCGGGCGTCCGAGACCGCGAGACAGGTCGGTTTCGAGCTGGTCACCGTGGCCGTGGGCAATTCGCTGGACGCGGCCCTGGCAGCCATCCCGGGCGACGCAGACGGAGTGTATCTGGCACCGCTCGTCCAGCTGCCACCGGGCGATGCAGAACGACTTGTCGCCGAGCTGATCGAGCGCCGGCTGCCCACCTTTGCGATCAGCGGCGAACACGCGGTCAAAAGCGGCGTCCTGGTCGCCCGACTTCCCGACCAGAGCTTCGGCCGATTGGCCCGGCGGGTGGCCCTGCACACCCTGCGCATTCTCGACGGACAGGACCCGGGCCAGCTCCCGGTCGCCCTGCAGCTGCCCGAGCGAGTGTTCATCAACATGAAGACCGCGCGCGCGATCGGTTTATCGCCGAGTTGGCGGGTCCTCACCGAGGCCGAGCTGGTCGCGGTCGAGCGCGATGATGTCGAGCGCAAGCTCAACCTCGAAAAAGTCATGAAAGCCGCGCTCAAAGGCAACGTGAACATCAAGGCCCTCGAGCAGGTCGTGGCCGCCGGGCGAGCCAGTGTCCGCAAGGCGCGGGCAAATCTGCTTCCCCAGCTCGATATCTCCAGCAACGGTCGCGTCATCGACCGCGACCGCGCCGAGGCCGGGTTTGGCAATGCGCCCCGGTTTCTGGTCAGCGGAGAAGTGAACCTGTCCCAGGTCATTTACTCCGAGGGCGCCTGGGCCGGATATACAGCCGAAAAGCACGCGCAGACGAGTCGCGAGCAAGAGCTGATTCAAACCCGCTGGGATATCGCCACCGAAGTGGGCGTCGCATACCTCACTGTTCTGAGGGCCAAGACAGCCGAGCGCATCCAGCGCGACAACCTCAAGCTGACCCGGGCCAACCTCGAGCTCGCCCGGATTCGAGTCGACGCCGGGTCCTCGAATCGAGCCGACGTTCACCGCTGGGAGGCGCGGATCGCCAACGACCGCAAGGCCATGATCGATGCCTCGTCACAGCGCAATCTGGCCGAGATCGACTTGCAGCGCATTCTCCACCGACCGCCCGAAGAGAGATTTTCCACCGAGGAGCAAGACCTTGCTGTCTCGCCCCAGGACGGCCTGTTGCAATTCGTCGGCGACCCGCAGTCATTTCGCCTCTTCCGCGCCTTCATGATCGAAGAGGCGATCGCGCGGGCGCCCGAGATAAGGCGATTCGACGCTGCCATCGCGGCGCAGAAGCGAATCCTCAAATCGGCCAGACGCGCCCTCTACTCGCCAACCCTCGCCGTGCAGGCCAACGCGTCCCGACGTCTGTACAAAGGCGGCGTGGGCAGCGACGCTCCGATGGGCTCGCAGGTCGACGAGCTGGAATGGTTCGTGGCATTAAATGCCTCGATTCCACTCTACTCGGGCGGCAGTCGCTACGCCGATATCGACCGCAACAGTGCTGAGGTCAACCGGCTCACCCGGCAACGCGAGGCTGTGCGCGATCAGATCGCCCAGCGAGCATCTTCTCAGCTCCATCTCGCCGGAGCGAGTTTTGCCGGGATCGGCCTGTCTCGCGACGCCGCCGAAGCGGCCAAGAAAAACTACCAGCTCGTGGCCACGGCCTATAGTGAAGGTGCGGTTCGAGTCGTGGACCTGCTCGACGCCCAGAACACCTGGGTGACAAATCAACAGCTCGCCGCAGATTCGGTCTGCGATTTCATGATCGACTGGATCAACGTGCAGCGCGCAGTGGGCCGCTTTCACATACTGATGAGCCCCGAGGACCGAGCCGATCTGGTCAACCGGGCCAAGGCCTACATCGCCACTGGCAAGTCCGGGTCAGGCCGCTCGTCCAAGTGAAACCCGCTCGAGCGCGTGCCCGACCGCCCGAAACACAGGCCCTCGAAGTTCTCAAAGAACCGCAAATCGACCACAAGCCAGTTTCTCGGTTCTCAAAGAACCGCAAATCGACCACAAGCCAGTTTCTCGGCTCTCAAAGAATCCAAAGCGACTAGCGAGCAGATTTTTTGGTTCTCAAGGAATCCAAAACGACTGTGTTGTCTCAAATCGGTATGAAAATCGTAAAAAATCGACTGTAAACGCTGATCGTGGGTTCTCAAAGAACCGCAAATCGACCACAAAGCAGTTTTTCGGTTCTCAAGGAATCCAAAACGACCGGCGAGCAGATGGTTCAGTTCTCAAGGAATCCAAAACGACCATGGCTGTCGAATCAGTACCAGTTCGGCCAGGTGGTTACACTGTCTCCCTCGGTACGTTGGGCTGGTCGGCCACAATGGGTACTTACTTGCGGGGAGCGGTACTCAGTTACTCGCTGAGCGACTGCGCGACGATGCGAAAGACCCGAGAGGAGAAACCGAGCTCGGCGTGGCCGGCCTCGACTTCGACGTGCTCGACATTGTTGTGCGGGTTGTGGTCGATGCAGGCCTTCCACGCCACAACC
>JAKSDA010000023.1 GCA_022360315.1 Pseudomonadota bacterium | reverse complement strand
GGGCAAGATGGAGGAGTGGAGTCGCCAGCAGGTGCATGACCTCGGCGCCAAAGTCGAGTGGTCGCGCAAACGCCGCGGTGCCGCGCAGTGGTTCCGCGACAATGCCAGCCCGGCCATCTTGCGCTACGTTGGTCCCAAGATCGAGGATTGGCTCGAGTCCCTCCTCGGAGTGACCCGGCTCATGAGCGGGACGCATGCGCTGCCGCCGCGTCCCGACGAACCGCCCGCGCACGGGGATAACGCAGGAAAGGACCTGGACTCGGACACACCCCGGCGGAGATAGAAGCCCAGCTATCTTCGCGGCTCGATCGGGTCGAGGGGGCGCCACGGCGGTCAGCTCGACCTGTGGGCATTTGCCGATCCCGACCGGGTCGGCGGCGGCGTCACGTATGAACACCGAATCAACAATAGCCTGTCAGCGTTTGCCCTGGGGACGGCCTGGTGGGAAGGGGCGTGGGATTGGCAAGCAATGGCGGGATTTCGCTGGAGGTTCTGACCGAGAGGCCAACGGCTGATCGCGGAACGCATGGATATGGTCGCTCTCGCACGACAGCAAGCAAGCAATTGCTCACACCCCGTCCTCGACGTGTTTACTCCAGTCGATGGATTCCTGGTCGACGTCGAACTGCTCGAGTTTGTTATTCTCGACAAGACGGGCCCGAGCCCGGTGCAGGTCTTTCCGGCTGCGGGGCGCGAAGCCGTGGATACAACGCAGCTGTGTCCCACGGGCGGCAACCTGTCGACGGGCCACTACGTCGCGACGTATGCGGTCCCTGCCGATGCCAACGTCGGGACCCATGCGATCCAGTGGTTCGTTCGCGTGACTGCTGGCGCTGCGGAGCGGACGTTTTCCGAGGAGTTCGACGTCGTCGCTGCCCCGGTGGAGGCCAACTCGGGCTACTGCCGAATCCAGGAAATCCGGGATGAGGGCGTCTCGGTAACTGCGGCCTCGGATGAACGCCTGGCCAGGCTGATCGCGCTTTCGAGCCGCTACATCGAGGCGGTGACCGATCGGTTCTTTGAGCCACGGGCCCTTACCATTCATGTGGACGGGCGCGATAGCCATGACCTGCTCCTGGAGACTCCCATTGTCGCCGTCGCACAACTGGAGATCGTGGAGCAGGGCCTTCTGGGATCGCCGTTCACAGGACGGGTCAGTCCCTCCAACTACCGGGTGTACAATCGCCATCTCACCCAGGGCCTGGTCAAGCCCGACGATCGTGAGAATCCCAAAATTTCCTTTTTGCGTGATGCGCTGGTCTCGCGGCCGCTCCTCGGGCTGACCCAGTTTTTCCCCCGGGGGACGCAGAACATCCGGGTGACCGGGGTGTTCGGCTACACGGACCCGGGTGAGAACCCCGCCGGGGAAACGCCCGTTCTGATCCGCGAGGTGTGTAAGCGCCTGGTTCTGCGCCAGCTGCCAGCCCTGACCGACGCGAGTGCGCGCGAGGACAGCGAAAAGCGCTATCGATTGATCGAGGAGAAGTCGCGCTTTCAGAGCTACAAGCTCGGCCCTCTGCAGCTCGCCGGGGCGCTCACGGGGGATCCGGAGATCGACAACATCCTCATTCAGTTCAAACGACCGGTCGATCTGGGGGCCGCATGAGAGTCAATCTTGTCAGACCGCTCCTGGTCACCATCGCGCGCCTGGACACCACAGCCACGGCGTATGACGAGGAGTTTCAGGAGCCGATTGCGGGTGGCGGTGATCCCATCGGCGTCGCCGATCGGCGCGAGCTCGACCCGGTGACCCTTCCCGCGCAGGTGGAGTTCGAGGTGTCCGAGGAACTGGCGCAGTCGTTCGGCGGCAACATCCCGGACAGTCAGGTCGTTTTGATCCTCGACGACCGCGACCTGGAAACGCGGGGTCTCATCGACCCGGCGAGCAACGAAGCGCTCCTGCACACCCACGACCGGATCGTGGACATACGCAATCGGCAGGGCGTGGTCATCGTCAGCTATCCGACCCCACCGGGACTGTACATCGTCGAGTTGCGGCCGAGCACCGGGCTGGACGGAGATCGTAATATTCTGCTCGCGTTCTGTCACGACCGCGCACGCGGCCTTCTGCGGGGGATCGGATGACCGCGCGCAAGACCGGGAAGTGGAACGAAGCGCGGCGCATTCTACGCACGGCGCAAACCCAGTTTCGCCGCGCCCGCATGCAGGCCACTCGCCAGGAGGCCCTCGCACTCAAGCGGGAGATTGTCCTGGGTTTGACCTCGGGGAAACCCGGTGGCCGCCGTCTGGCGCCGCTGGAATCGTCCACCGTCGCCACCCGGCGAGCCAGACGCATCCGCGGCACCAAGCCGCTTTTGGCCCGAGGCGATTTGCGGCGCAGCATCAGCGTGGTCGTGACGCCGACGGGCGATGCGTTTATCGGCATTCTGCGCACCGCCACCAACCGACGAGGCGAGAAGCTGGTCGACGTGGCCACGGTGCACGAGTTTGGCAAGACCGTCGTCGTGCCCCTCACACCGGCCAGCCGACGCTTTCTCATGGCGACGCTGCGTACTGCCGAAATCCGACCCGAGCAAACGGGCGCGGGCGAAACCGGGATCGTCGTCGTGCGCATTCCCGCGCGGCCGTTTTTGCGTCCGGCCTTCAAGCAATTTTCCCGGCGGGCCAAAGACCGGTTTCTGCGTCGCATTGCCGGGGCACTGACAGGAGATCTCGGAGGGTAGCGCATGGCCATTCCGACGATCAGCAGCATCACCCCGGCGACGGGAGTCACCACCGGCGAGATCTTCGTCGAACTGGTCGGTACCAACATGCGCCTTGCGCCCGCGCCGCCAACCAGCGGGCGCGGCGGTCCGCTCCCGCGGACAGTGGACATCACCTTTGATGGCATCGTGGGAACCGATGTGACCGTGCGGCCGGATCCAAGCAACCCGCCGGACGGAACCATCGTCACGTGCCGTACCCCAGCGCACGCCCCCGGCACCACCACCCTTGTGCTGAAAAATTTGAATGACGAGGCAGAGCCCATTCCCGGCGAAGTCGCCACGGTCGTCGATGGGTTCACATTTGTTCGGCCCGATCTGCGGAGCGAGTCGGATCTGGAGCGGGTGGTGCGTACGCTGGTGCGTGCGTTCCGTGATCAGGTTCTCGACAACACGACCATCACCGTTCATACGGACTTCGATGACGATCCTGCGGACCTGTTGCACACCACGCGCATCGCCAAACTCCCGGCGCTGGTGCTGTTCGGCCCGGACCTGGCGGAAAACCGCTTCTACGCGCTCAATGGAACCACCTCGGTCGGTGGCGGCGATGCGCCGGGGCTGCCGTTCGCGCAGAAGCGGGCGCCGTTCACGGTAGATCTGCGCTTCCTGCTGGTCGGCATTGACGAGCTGCAGCGGCGCCTACAGGGCCTCATGCGCCAGTGCGTTCTGTTCATGCACAAGACCAAGTTCCTGCCCGTTCTGCGTGACGCCGTCGATCCATCACTGGGCACCGTTCGCTACGAGCTCGACTTTCAGCCCGATGGCCTGTTCGAAATGCAGACCCGCATCAGTAATTCCAACATCCGCCACTTCGAGGGCAGCTTGGTCGTCCGCGGGGTCGATATCGACGAAGACGACGGCATCACAGTGCGAGTCGGCCGTACCAGTGGCGCCCCCGAGCTCACGTCGGAGTCAGGAGTGTAAGCCATGGCCGTGACTCTCATCAGCTGTTTTCCCAGGCCCCTTCTGTTTCACCTCCATCATGGAAGCTACTGCAAAAAGGCCGGCCAGTGCCAGTGTTCGAAGAGCATCGTCCGCGTGGTCGAACGCCATCCCTCAACGGGAATCGGTAGCCAGCGCGCCCGGGTCCTCTCGGCGCCTGCGGTTGTGACCTTATTGCCCGGCGAGCGTCGCGAAGGCCTACACGAGGCCATCACCGAGCTGGCCGAGATCCAAAACGCCGTCCGCTGGGGCTGGATACGCGTTGTTCCCAGCGCGAAGCCCGACTCCAAGCCAGAATCCCGCGCATCACGCAGAGGGAGCAAAAAGTCTGTCCAGGCGCACTGAGTCATGGCCGAGCTGTTATCGAGCAAAGTCGTCATTGTCGAGGAGGAGCCGCGGGTCCGTGCGCTCCCGACGCTGCCCACGGCGGTTCTGGGCGCTATTGGTGTGGCCGAACGCGGCCCGGTGGGCGTGGCGACCCTGGTGCAGGGCTTTGACGAGTACGTCCGCGTGTTCGGCGGGTTTACGCCCACGGCAGATCTGGCCATTGCGGCACAGGGCTTTTTCAGTAACGGCGGGCGGACCCTGTGGGTGGTGCGCACGGTCCACTATACCGATATCACCAATGCGGCCTCCAAGACGTCCGCAGCGGCCACGCTCACCCTGCAGGATCGAGCCGCACCCGCGCAGGATACCCTGCAGGTGGACGGCAAGACCGATGGCACGTACGCCAACGCCATCCGCATCGTGATTGCCCCGCCCACGTCCGGGGACGACAACGAGTTCAACCTGGTAGTCGAAGACGACGGCCTCCTGGTCGAGACGTTCCCGAATCTGTCGCTCGATGCCGCGGCGGCCAACTACGTGGAGACCGTGGTCAACGGCGCCAATGGCTCGTCGCTCATTTCCGTGACCGACCTGGCCAGCGCATCGGCGCCGCCGCAAAATTTGCCCGCTCTGGGCACCTCGGGTCCCTTGACCGGCGGCAACGATGGCCTGACGGGACTGGCCGATACCGACTTTATCGGCAGTGACGCCAGCGCCACCGGCCTGCGGGCCCTGGACGAGGTTGCCAATGTGAGCATGCTGATCGTCCCCGGTCGCGGCACCGCCGCCGTACATCAGGCCATGATCACCTATTGCGAGGTGACCCGCGATAAAGGCTGCTTTGCCATCCTCGACGCACCACCCGCGACATCGGCCACGGGCATCGTGACCTATGTAGAAACCACTGCGGGCTTGCTCAATCTCTCCGAGTTTGGCGCCATCTACTGGCCGCACGTGGCCATCGTCAATCCCAGCCAGGCCGTGTTCGGCAACACCGAGCAATTGATCGTGCCGCCGTCTGGCTATATCGCCGGGGTGTACGCGCGCATCGATGCATCCCGACCCGGTGGGGTATACGTGCCGCCCGCAGGGGTGCAAAACGGCGTTTTGCTCGGGGTGGTGGGCTTTGAAACCTCCGAAGTGCAGAAAGAGGCCCGCCGCGATCTGGTGTTCCCCAAGCGCGTCAATCCCCTGGTGGCTCTCGGCGGGGTGCGCCATATCGACGGCGCCCGGACCCTCAAGGGCAACGGCAACTTCCCCACGGTAGCCGAGCGGCGCGGGGTCATCTTCATCGAGCAGACCATCAAGGAGGGCCTGCTCTTCGCCAAGCACCAGAACAACACTCCCGAGCTACGCCGGGCGGTCAATCGGACCCTCACCGCGTTTTTGCTCATCCAAATGAACAATGGCGCATTTCGGTCCACGGATCCGGCCAAGGCATTTTTTGTCGATACCAGCGATGCACTCAATCCGCCGACCGTCGTGTTCGCAGGGCAGCTGATCGTACGCATCGGCCTGGCGACCAACAAGCCCGCCGAATTCGTCGTGGTCAGGATCAGTCAGGACACGAGCGTCCTCGATGAACAATTGGCTGCATCCAGCGCATGAGGAGATTCCACCATGACCCTGGGTACCCCACGCACGTTTCACAAAAAGTTCAAGTTTGTCGTCGAGATCGACGGCTTTGCCTTTGCTGGCTTTCAGAAGATGTCCGAGCTGTCCGTCGAGGTGGCCAAGATCGAGTACTTCGAGGGCGGCAAACTCATCCCCAACAAGAGTCCGGGCCGGCTGACGTTCAGCGACGTGACCCTCGAGCGCGGCGCGGCACAGGATGTGGACATGTACACCTGGATGCGCGAGACCGCCGACGCTGCCTCGGGGATCGGCCTGGTCGAGCCGCAGTTCAAGCGCAATCTGGAGCTGGTGCAGCAAGAGCGGGACGACACGCCGCTGCGTCGTTGGAGTCTGGTCAACGCCTGGCCCATGAAGTTCGTAGCCGGCGATTGGGACAACGAGGCCGACGAGGTGGTCATTGAATCGCTCACCCTCACCTACGACTTTTTCAACCTGGTGTCCTAGCCCTGTCCCTAATCTGGAACGGGAGATTTTCTATGACGATACGATCCATTGTCTGTCCATCGGGCCTGCGCGGTGAGGTGCGCAGCTTCAAGGCCCGCGAGTACGATATCCTGGCCGACCGGCGGGTGGC
>JAKSDA010000339.1 GCA_022360315.1 Pseudomonadota bacterium | reverse complement strand
GATCGGTGGCCGCAAAGGAGCGGAGCACTTCACGGGACCGTGGAACAAGGTATTTGCTCATGCAACGAGGCCGTATCCTCAGTGCACGCCAAAGGTACATCCGGTGAACACAATCATGACCGGAAAAACCAGGGTCCCCAGGCCATCCGGAACCTACAGCGTCGAAGGCAAGAGCACCCGTGGAGCCAAAAAACATACCAAGGCATGGCGTAGAAAGATCGAGAAGCAGCTAAAAAACATCAAGGACCGTAAGGAGAAAGAGTGGTTGGCCGCCCATCCGGGCAAGCAAGAGTTTGCAGAGGGAGTCAAAGACGAGATCGATCACGAGGCCAAGAAAGAAGTCGAAAGCCACTACGGCGGCATGCCCTGGCGCGAGCTATTGCTTGAGCAAGGACAGGGAGCCGATTGGGAAGGGCATCACATCCATCCGATCAATTGGGGAGGTGAAGATCGTGTGGAGAACACAATCTATATACCAAAGTCGCAACACACGCTCTATAGTTCATGGTTTGAGGACCAGAAAAAGGCCATCATAGCCGTGCTTTAGGACAACGTGCACTCATGATCGAAAAACTCATCGCAGAGGTATTGGGCGAGGATCCAGAGGCCGCGGAGCACGCTGCTTCGGCCCTGGTCGATTTGGGCGCTGAGGGAGGACGAGCCCTCATCGCCGCCATCCAGTGCGAAGAAAGCATGATGCGAAGTCCGCTTCACGACGTATTGCTCGCCATGGAGGATCCCGAGCTGGTTCCCGACCTGGTTCCGCTCCTCGATTCGGGCCACATTTCTCTGAGAGACACGGTGTTCGAACTGATGGGATTCCTCGGCGACGACCGCGTCCTGGAGCCCTTATTGCGTGTCCTCGCAGATGAATCCCAAATCTTTGAGCAACGCAGCGCGGCGGTCGCGCTCGGTCACATGGGCCGCAGCGAGGCCGTGGAGCCTCTTCTGATCGCCGCCCGAAACCACCTGGGAGATTGGAGTGACGCGGATGCTGCGGTCAAGAGAATCCTGGCTGCCGTGGCAGAGGAAGGGATCACCGACCCCCTCATGCTCCTGCCCGATGTGGCGATAGCACTGGCCCAACTGGGTCGCCACGATCTGGGCCCAGTCCTAGTACGACTGGCCGCATTTGACCCAGCGACATCCAACCTCGCCGACCTAGACGACATCTATTTGGCCCGCAGCAGAACTGTTGAAGCACTCGGCCACGTCACCGGCCCGAAAATGGTGAGCGCGCTGAAAAAAGCCGCGCGGGAAGGCGACCCGGAAATCCGTGAGGAGGCACTCACAGCTTTGTCTTACCTCGGACTTCCAGAGAGCGTCGAGATTATACTCGACTACGTGGATGATCCCGATTACTCGGTGCGTGAGCGCGCGCTCGGATGGTTCGAATTGATCACCGGACAGTGCCAATTTCCCGATGAAACACCCCCTGATGAACTACGGGCGTGGTGGAAGAACAACGCAAAACACTTCGCCAGTGGCGTGTGCCATCGCCGTGGCATTCCGCAGACCCTTCGGGCTCTCATCGGTGAGTTCGAGGATGCCCCGATCCTGGCGTCTTACTTAGTGAGCGATATCTACATCATTAGCGGCAAAGACTTGCGACGAGACCGCCGCGGAAAACGCCGATCGCTGGACTGGTCGATCCTGGCCAAGCAATGGCTCCAAAGCGGCAAGGCGCCTGTCCTCAAGGCGGGCGGACTGTACAAATACGGTGTTCTACGCGACACGAGCGGTCTGATCTAAACGCTTCTAGAACACCTGCGCAGAAACTACTCGAGACCTCTCGAGCAGCCTTGGTCAGGGCGGCAGAGGTATGTTGCACGTTCTCCCGTTAATAGCGGGTAATCGGTTGGTTTGATCGACTTGCTATGCTAAGGTTTTCACCGACCTCGAACGCTGGTTGGGTTCGATAACACCGTGCCAGGTGGTGCTGATGCCCAATTCGCAGGCCACGTCTTGTCTCGTTTTGGCCACCCTTGGCGTGCTTGTGAAAGAAACGCCCAAGGGCGGATAGGTCTGCGGCGATTTCATAGTGACAGCATCGGTCCAAGGATATGGGATTGCCGTTCGCCCGCAGCGAAGCAAATCCGCCAGAATAGGCGCAAACGGAAAGACGTCGATACATACATTACTTGATAGACACAACCGTCTCGGGAAATAAGATAAAAGAACAAGAGTCGTTCGCTTAGCACAACTACGATTTCTTCTGTCTTTCCTATTTGCTTTTCTTGAGGAAATCGATTCATGCTTTAACCAAGCTGGCATAGCGATTGTTGGAACGATTTATTGGTAAGAAGGCATGATATGGAATTCGATGGATTCGATCGTCTGGAGCTAATGGACCTGTTGGTGCTCGGCGGGCCGGTCGAGCTGTTACAGGGCACGGTGGTTCGCTCGGTGTTGCTGCCGTCGGAGACGATTGCGCATGGGGTGTATGGGCGTTTGGCTGTGCAGGCGGAAGGATCGCCGCGGATGGCGTTGGCGCGGGACGGTGCCACGGTCACGCTGACGATTGCCATGGATCCGGCGGTGTATCGGTTGTTCGAGACAGCCGGCAGATAGCGACCCTGTGCCGCACCGGCAGCCGGGCGAGTTACGCCTCGGGAGCGAACAGGGCGGCGACGTCGTGCTCGCCGTGTTGCGCAAGGTAGATGTGCAGAGACTGGCGAAATAGGTCCATGCGGCTTTTGAGGCCCAAGCGCTGCCAGGCTTGATCGAGGCGGATCACGTGATCGGCCTCCATGCGCAGCGGCAGGATTTTCACTTCGGGAGCGGTGCCGTCGGGGCGACGAGACTTGCGCGGGCCGGTGGGGATCCGGCCTTTTTGGGCTTCCCGGATTTTCCAGATCAGGTAGCGGCGATGGTGGCTACCGGTCGGGCGGCCGATCACTTTGACGTAGCGTTCGCGGAGCTGGCCCACTGAGAGCTGGCTCAGGGGGACTTCGTCTGCGGACGACGGTTCGTCGGGTGTGGGGCCGGTTTCGGGATTTGGCTCGATCGAGCTCGGGTCCGACGTGGCGCGCGGTTCGGGCCCGTGTTCGCGATCCTGTGGGCTGTCGGGCGGATCCACGAGGGGATCCGGTTCGGCGAACGTGGGGCTGTTTGTGGGCTCGTCGGGGGACGGGACAAGCGTGAGCTTGGCAGGAGTGGAGTCGGGCTCATCCATGGGCTCGCCGGGATCGGAGTCTGGGTCCCCGGGCTGCGCTTGGACCTGCAGGGCTTCGGTGATGCGGCGAATCAAATAGGCTTTGTTGGGAGCGCGCGTGGGTTCGCCGATGACTTCGGCAAACAGGGATTGCAGCTTGGGCAGTTTGAGAGTCGGCAGCGAAGCAATGAGTTCGGTGTCGGCGGAATTCATGCGTTGGATCCTTCGCTGGGGTCGGAGCGGTGGCGAGCCGGTGTGTCGGAATCTGGTTTTGGGTCAGGCGCTTGGGGAACATCTTCGAGGGCCAATGCAAAGGACCAGGCGACTTCGAGCAAGGCCGCCAAGGTTCTGGGCATGGTCAGATCCATTTGGCGGGCAAAGCGTCGAATCTCGTCTGCAATGGGCTGGACGTCTTTGGGGCTCCAGCCGGACAGCAGGCGGATGGCCTGGGCATGGCCAGCCAACACGCCGTGCTCGTAGCCGACGTCAAAATACATCTGCTCGCGCTGGCCGCGATACTCCTGCCACAGCGCCTCCACATTGAGCCAGG
>JAKSDA010000044.1 GCA_022360315.1 Pseudomonadota bacterium | reverse complement strand
GCACCGGGCCGAGCGACGTTGTTGCGGTGGGCAAAGACGGTACGATCGTGCACTACGACGGCGTTCGCTGGCGCCAGGTGCAACCAGCTGGCCGCTACCGATTGTACGGAGTGTGGGGAACTGACCTGAACAAACTCATTGCGGTGGGTTTATCCGGGACCCTCGTACAGTATGACGGAACCGGCTGGACGCAGTTGCAATCGCCAACATCAAACGACCTTTACACTGTGTGGGGCAGCGGGCCCAACGACGTATTTGCCGCCGGCAGGGGCGGCACCTTGCTTCACTATGACGGCGTATCCTGGACGTTGATGGATTTGCCCACGAGGAATGATATTCTCAGCTTGTGGGGAACCGGTCCCAACGATGTTTTTGCAGCCGGTGGTGATCCGAGCAATGACTTCAACGATTGGATATTTCATTTCGATGGTATCCAGTGGACCCCGGTCCGCGTCAGTCGCTCATATCGGCATCTTGGCACCAATCTTTTCCATGCTTTTTCGAGCCCGACACCAGGCGTCGTTTATATCGCCGACGAACAGGACATCTACCAGCTGCGCCGGGCGTCTGCGTGGTAGCCGCAGTCCCGCCACTGTTCTCGGAATTCACGATCAGCTCTTCTGCTCCGTCTCGGTGACCGCACGGGAAAGCAATGGGAACTCGGAAAGACCGCCACAGCGGCGATCGATAGCGGCGCGCCTCGGCCAGGTCATCGATTCTCCAGGACACGTCTGAGCGCCCCGGAATTCGCTCTTCTCGGTGGATCGCGAGCGCGGGCAAACCAGCTGCTCGCGCTGCTTCTTGCACGTGCCGATGGTCCACGACGATATCTCACGATCACCAGCGCCGTGGCCGAGATCGCCGAGTTTCAAGGCATGAGCACCCGCACGGTGGAACGCAAATGGAAATTGCCTGGGCTTGGCGGATCAGCGAACTCGACGGATCGTCGGGTCGGCTCGCATTGGTCACTTGCTGTCCGGACCGTCATCAGGATCGACCGTCAAATGGTCGATCCTGGCTGGCGGTGAGCGTGTCGCGCAGAGCTCGCACAATGCTGCGAGATCCTGATACGCGCCCACATAATGTCGCGTAATGGACACGCCTTCAGCGATGGTCCACGCTGACTGTTGTTCGCGGCAATCTTCCATGAATCAACAGTACAACCGACGCATTCTGGCTCTTTTCGAGGCGGTCATTGATCTCCCTGTCAGCGATCAGGCGGAGTTTGTCTGCCAGCAGTGCGGCGGCGAGGTGGAGCTAGAGAGACGCCTGCGCACCCTTTTTGCCACTGCAGGCCAGCCTAGCTCGCCGTATATCAAGCCAGTGCGGGCCGCACAAAGCGCGGAAACCGGCGTTAACCCACCGCCCGGCACGATAGACAATGTCCTGCGCCCATGATGGTCAGCGGCTCGGATGCCAGCCCGGCCGCTGGCCCCCAAAAGGACTGGCCGATGCTTGCTCCCGGCACCCGCATCGACCAGTACGAGCTCATCCGCGGTGCACCTGGCTCGCGATCTCAAGCTTGGCCGTCGAGCGACCAGCAACGTTCTACATAGTGATCAAATTGCATTGTGAAAGGAATATAACTGTGAATACAACGAAAACCACAACAAAAATCGTAATTGCAATGGCCTTCTTGTGCACTTCGCTCATCCACGGAGCGTGCGCCCTGGACGAGTACGCTTATGAGCACCAGGAGGTTTACCAGGATACCGAATCTGCACTTGCCAACGATATCGCCATTACTGCGATGGAGACCGACCTTCCCGTAGAGGTGGTCGAGGACAGAATACTATTCCAACGAGAGTTCTCGGACTATGCGAATGAACTCGTGACCCGTTTCCCCGATCAAATTGCAGCTATTTGGTTGGAGGGGCTCGCCAACTCCAGGGGCCACATTCGGTTCACCGGAGAGGTGCCGTCAGAGCTCACCTTGAACAGTGAGTGGTCAGGTCGGCTCAACCCGGAAAACGTTATCTTCGCTCGGGGAGGTGTGATCACCCAACGCGATCATATGCGCAGCGCCGAATTGGCAGCCGATGCGCTGGCCAGTAATGGATACACCAACCTCGTGACGTTTTTCGATCCTCCCGACAACGTGGTCCGCGTCGAGCTTCAGCTCCCTGAAGAAAGCCCGGCGCCGACTCAGTCCGCTATCGCCAGTATGGTGAAGAGTCACGTGGCAGCGGCACTGGACAGCGGAGAGGTTCGGCTTCATGGTACAGAAACATCGAAACTTCTGAGTGCTCTCGATGTCGATCTTATCGTG
Source organism: Pseudomonadota bacterium (assembly GCA_022360315.1). GTDB lineage: Bacteria > Myxococcota_A > Polyangia > Haliangiales > Haliangiaceae > JAKSDA01. The sequence continues at coordinate 100,437 of JAKSDA010000044.1, read as the reverse complement.
ATCAGGAGCGCCGCCCCGGTCGTTGAGTTGACCAGTGGCGGGCTATGGATGCGCGACGGCGGGGTCAGGGAATGCACGAGCGGCTTTGTGGTTCGGGGTCCATATGGCGATGGTGTTGTCACTGCTGGCCATTGCAAGGGACTCGACAGCCTCGAGCAGGTAGGCAAACCGGCGTATAAGACGACGTTTCGGCGTCAGGGAAAACCTGAAAATGGAGACGTCGAATATCATACGACGAATCCTCCAAACACCTCCCTGCCCAACCGATTCTACGTCTCCGCGACTAGATACAGAGCAGTGGATTTTCTCGAGAAGACCCATTTGATGGTTGGTAGCGCGGTATGTATGTATGGGCGCGCGTCGAATTCTGCTTCATGTAACAAAAAGGTCCTGGCGGTGGGAGTCAGCACAATACACAACGGAAAAAGCTATAGAAAACTGGCTCGCACTAACAACAACTCGAGTATACCTGGAGATAGTGGGGGGGTATGGTACTTGAGCGACATCGCCTTTGGCATCCACCATGGGTATGCCCCAGCGAGCAATAATTCCTACTTCACGCCCGTGGAGGAGGCGGAGTGGGCTGTGGGCGTAACCTTCAAAAGTCGACGATGATGAGCGCCCAATGCTGAGACGCGTCCGAGGTACCATGCAAGAAAGGAAACCACGAATATGTTCATGAATATCGTCAACTCAGCTTCCAAACCAGCCTGTCTTACGCTCGTCTTTGGGAGCTTGCTCGCGAGCGCCTGCGTCGAGGACTTCGATGACGAGGCTGCCCAGGAGATTGTCGACAATCTTCGCCTGGCAGGGTATCCGGACAGTGAGATCGCTGTCCACGACGGAACCGTCGTCGTGGGCGGAGATGCCGAAGTGAGCCTGCAGGCTTCTCGCGAGATGGTCGGGATATGGGAAGGAAACGACCGGCAGAGAGGCAAAGAGGACCAATTCAAGCAGTACCGGACGACGAATCTAGTCGCCTCGTCGGTCCGGACAATCTGTATCGAGGCTGAGGCGTTCCGCAAGTCTAAGACCCTGAAACGAGGTCTGAACAACGCGATTGCAAACTACAATAGAGAAAATCTCATCTTCGAGATGAGGTGGATCCGCAAGCGCAGCGCCGGTGATGGTTGTGACGCGTATATCGTTGGGATGGTCGGGGCCGGCTCTGGTGGGCGGGCTGGTTTCCCATCACATGGCTACCCCTTTGGTAACTTCATAATCGGCCGCGACGTTACCCGTTATGGAACCGCCGCGACCACCCACTTGATCACCCACGAATTGGGGCACTGTATCGGGTTGCGTCACACGGACTACTTCAATCGTTCCATCAGCTGTGGAGAGGGCGGCGATGAGGGGCCCAGGGACGTTGGCGCTGTCCATATCCCGAACACCCCGACCGGCGCTGTCCGCGACGGTTCGGTCATGAACGCGTGCTACCACCGGCACAGCACCGGGCAATGGACGAGCAGTGATATTGTTGCCCTCAACCAACTCTACGGGCTGTGACCGGTTCTGCCGCTGTGTTCGCTGTCTGGTGTTGTGACGCCAAGCGTATTGCTAAAGGTGTATTTGACCGACGAGCACGCCCGCTGGCGGTGATGGATCGCCGTTCTGGCGATGCGGAGAGTTTTTGGACCGGCTCTAAGTTCAACCCTACTACTCAGGTTTTTGGACCGGCTCTTAGTGCCCGTTTCTGCTTGGCCAGCAATGCGCGATATTGGTAGGCAATGTCGCCGAGAGGTCCCCCGCGGATCACAGGTGCAACTAGCTGAGCGTATTGCGCTCAGGTTTGGCTCCGACGTGGGGGGATTTTCAGTGCCTCGAATGTGGCGACAACGAGCCGCTCATACAGTGCGGGGATGTCTGGCAGCGCGTCGGGATGGCCATCGAACCCGCTCAGCGTCAACGCGATGGTTACATCGTGGTCAGCGAAGTGGAGCATGATGGAGCCGTAGCCGGGGGTACCTCCATCGTGGCCGTAGAGCGTACCATAGCCGAAGTCGTAGACGGCGAGCCCAAGGCCGTAGGCATCCTCTGACGGTTTCATCTCGCGCAAGAACGCCTGTTTGTCGATGCCCCGTGGCACGCTGTCCGCGGCTGCCAGGGAGCGGATGAACTGACTCATGTCGTCGACGGTCGAGAGTAGACCGCCATCGGTGAGGCCTGTGCCAACGTGAAGCTCGCCATAGTCTTCCGCATCTCCGTCTCCCATCAGATCGAAGTGACCCTGGGTCAATCGAGTTTCGTCATAGGTGTCTTGGTGTTCGTAGAACGTTGCCTCCAGGCCTAGTGGGATGAGGATTTCGTCTCTGAGCGCTTGTGCGTGATGGTGTCCGAGGACGCGATTGAGAATGATACCGACGAGGAGATAATTCGTATTGGAATAGTCGAATGTACCGAACCCAGTGCTTGGCTGACCAAGGGCATAGGGCAGCACATCGTCGTCACTCCAAATCCTCAGCGGGTCGGCCAGCGCGGCTGCCCACCACGCGTCGTTGTCGCTATAGTCGAAGATCCCGCTGTTGTGATTGAGAAGGTGTCTGATGGTGATCTGTGTTCCGTGTTCGATGCCCTCGACGATCGAATTCGGGAGGTGGTCGGCGATGAGGTCGTCGAGGTCGAGGCGTCCTTGAAAGTGCAGAATCGCCACGAGTGTGGCGATAAACGGCTTTGTGCAGCTGGCGATGCGAAAGAGGTGCCGCTCCTCGAGCGGCGTCGCCGGTTCCCAGTCCGCGAGCCCTCTGGTGGTACGAAACTCGTACGCTTTTGTGGTTACGCGGAGGGCGGCGGCGGTCTTGTCGTCGCCAAGCACATCGTCGAGGATACTCGGGTAGTCGGGTGGGTGGACGGTCGGTTCCGGCTCGCCATTGTCAATGCAGGCTGGGTGGACGAATCCGACAGCGAGGACGATCGTGAGGGGTGCAGCGGCCGATGCCACACGCGTGGATGGCTTGTAGTTCTTCATTGGGTTCCTTGTTGGTTGCATTGGCGCGATCCCGCTAGCCGAGGATTGCAACACCGCAGCGTGAGAGATCTGTTCCTTCATAGGGACGGTGTAAGCTTTTCAACTTGGCACCGAAGTATGCCCTTCCCCTACATGGAGACTGTGCGGGGTCACCAGGTGAGCGAACAGTGCTTTTGATACAGCGTCGGCTGATGCCAGATAGTGAGTTTGAGAGTGCAGGAGCTTGTTGCGTTGGTGCTGATGTGAAACCCAGGCCGTGGCTATTCGGTCTTTTGGTAAATCCCTGGATGAACGGTGCGGCATATCGCATGGGCGCAATGCCGACGCCGGTATCCTGGCTCTGAATCATCACGTCGCTTTCGGTTTGCAGGCGAGGTGATCGCCACAGTTCCTCGTTTCGCGCTCACGTATCGCTTGCCGGGCGTTGTGCAGCAGATGACACAGCACAGCGCGCGTCCCTGCGATCTCGTTATCCTGCCGTGACTTCGTGGCAACGGATGTCGGCCAGGGCTATGTCACGCAGTTGCCGGGCCTCGTGCAAGGCTGAGATGGTGTCTGGCCGGCCCTCGGGGTCGGGGTCGCCCACACGGTCGAGATGAGCCTTCAGAAGCGAGACCAGGTCGCCGTCGGCTGTTCGGGTCACGTCGCCGGGCAAAGCAAAATCGCCCCGCGTCCGCGCGCCGGACAGGAGTACATCGCGCGGCCAGGGATAGCGGCCGACCAGCATCTCATAGAGCACCACAGCCGATGCATACAGATCAATGCGTGGATCGGCCCGCGCTCCTCGACGCTGCTCCGGTGACATATAGGCCAGAGTACCCATGGCCTCAGCCGGCTTTTTGTCCGCAGCTGCGGCAGCCCCCGTCGCTCCCTCGGCATTGGGTAAATGCGCTACGCCAAAATCCCCCAATACGATCTCCGCCCCCGGCTCGTCCGGATCGCGACGAAACATCAAATTGCCCGGCTTGAGATCGCGATGCACGATGCCGCGACGATGAGCCGCCGCCAGCGCCGACAAGATCTGCGCGTGGCGCTCCAGCGCCCGGCGCAGCGGCCGCGGCCCGCGCTCGCGAAGAACCGTCCGCAACGTGCCACCCGAGGCCAGCTCCATCACGATGCGCCGCGCCTGCTCGTCCATGTCCAGTACCGCAATGATGTTGGGATGTCGCAACGAAGCCGAAATTCGGGCTTCTTTGAAAAACAGGGCGCAGGCTGGGGCACGCTTGGCCGTGGATAGATGGGGGTGGAGAAGCTTGACCGCGACATCGCGGACGAGTTCGGTGTCGCGGGCCAGGTAAACCACACCTGTGGCACCGCGACCCAGTTCGCGGATCAGTCGATAACGCACCCCGCTGGTCACGCCGAGAGCATCGCCACCTGCAATGGTCTGGCCCAGGGCGCCGGGCATGCTCCGGCCGCGCGCCCAGCGCAGCCGTTCTACCCGGCCGCGCACGTTGGGATAATCCATGTCGCGGGCCAGTACCGCTTCGTAGTGGCGCAACGCCCGCACCTCGTCGCCCTGCCGACGGTAGTGCTCGGCGAGAAGATAATTCGCCCGCGTGGCGTGGGCGTCGACGCCGGTCAGGGCGTCGAGGTGCGGCACGGCCATGGCCAGGTCGCCGCGTTTGTCGCAATACTCGACCAGACGCACCCGCAGGGCAATGGCCTTGTCGTCCGGTGTGCCCGGCGCGGCGAGAAACTTGCCCAGCCACTCGATGGCCAGGCGCTCGTGGCCGCGCTGCCACAAGGTCTCGATGCGCCGCCAAAAACTGTCGTCGCCAAGCGCCTGCAACCGCTCGCCGTTGCCCACATCCCGGATAAGTCCCTCGAGCCAGGTTTCCTCTTCTGGACGCAGATGCACCGGCGGTGCCACAACCGCCGACTCGGGCGACGGTAATAGCTGGGTTTTCGGCCTGCCGCGAAGCAGCTCGCCGAGTCGCCGCCACAACGAGCTCACGAGACCTCCAGTTCCACGCCGGCGATCACCAGCTGATCGCCGTGAATAAGCTGAACCGCGCCGTGGGCGACGCTCTCGCCGTCGAGCCGCATGTCGACCCCGTCCACGCTGCACCACAGATGCGGACGGCCCCGGCGGAACTCGATGGCCAAGGGCACGCCGAATACCTCGCTCAGGTCGAGCCGCTCGCCCATCCCGCCCGCGATCAGCCAGCGGTCCCGATCCATCCCCTCGACCACATGCAAGCTCAGCTGGGCCGGCTCGCCGCTCACTGCATATTCGATTGCGCAGTGATCGCCGAGAGAGAACTGGCCACTCTCGACCATGGGGATGGCCCCGGCCAGCGGCATGCCGGCGATGGTGGTGCCGTTTTTGGACCCGGTGTCGACCAGGTGAAAACGCGGTTTAGTGTCCTTTTTGGCCACGGTAATTTCAGCGTGCCGGCGGCTCACGCCGGTTGAGCGGAGCGGCAACTCGCACAGGGGGTCGCGGCCCAAAACCGCGGTGTCTCCGGCAAATACGCTCACCCGGGCGCCCTGTCGCCGGCCCACGGCAACCACACCGGCGGTGATGAGCCGAGATTCGAGCTGGTCGAGCAAGCGGCGGTATTCGCCCTTTTGCTCGGCGAACTCGACGCATTTTCGCAGCTCGGCGACTGCCTTGTCGCGCTCGCCAATGCGCAAGTGCATCTGGTAATCGGCATAACTTTCGCGTAATGCGCGCTCTTTGCCGATGCGCTCCTCGTCTTTGCCCAGCACGGCCTCCATGCGGTCGACCAAACCGCCCTCACTGTAGGCCGCGGCGGCACTCTGAGTATCGTCGATCGACTCGAACGCCTCGCCAGCGGACTGAAAATCTCCACCTGCCAGCAGCAACTGGGCAGACTCGCGAACTCTGTCCTTGTCGCGCTGGGTGGCCACACCTTCGGCGCGCAGACGGGCCAGCAATGCACGTCCGAGTTTTCCCTGGATGCTCTGCCTGAGCTCGGCGTCGTTGCCCGCCCAGTGCAGTGCATCGCGCAGTGCGGCAATTTCGGCAACTCGACTCTCGGCCCGCTCGGCCCGGGCCAAATGCACCCGGGCCGCCTCGGCGTGCTCGCCGGCCAGCACATAACGCTCCGCCGCCTGATCGAGCTGCCCAGCGGCCTCAGCGCTCACCGCAGCGCGGTAGTCGGCCGAAAACAGGCGCTTGAGAAAACTCAAAGCAGCCAGACTATAGCATCAGAGGGCGCCCCGAGGTTGCCGCCAGCAAGGCGAGCAAGTCCGCACGCGACACGATGGCCCGACATCGCCGGACTATCCCGCCCGGGCATTGGCCGGTCATCTATGCGCCAGGCCAGGTCCCGCTTCACTGTCAGGACTTGCAGATATTTTTATTGATTCCGGCGAGTTCAAGCGAATAAAGGCGGTGAGGCGGTCAAGGTGGCCGAGCGTTCGCGCGTAATTCTGGTATTTTAATTCACGCTCGAGTCAGCTAACTTAGTTATCGTCCCAAGGGGGGACATAAATTGAATCGGCTGGTGGCGAAAGGCCCATCCCATCCGTGTGGGGGACACGAGTTGGTTGGGTCCATGCCTGCCCGCCCATAATGAGGTTACGTTGACTTACTCTTCGCAACGCTTTCTCTCCAGCCAGCACGGATCCGAGCCGCCGGGTGGGTCCAGCGAGACAACGGTTGTCGAACCGAGCCCCAAATCGACTCGGAGAGCAAAAAGCCTGCTCCAACTCGGTGCGGTGTTGGATGAAACGTACGAGATCCGCCGTGTTCTTGGACGAGGGGGAATGGGTCAGGTGTTCGAGGCCCACGATCGGCTGCTCAACCGGAGTGTGGCGATCAAACTGCCGTGGTCGCATATCGGAATTGAACCGCTGATGCAGGAGGCTCAAGCGCTAGCCGCGCTTCGCGGCCGGGGAGTGCCGTCGGTGTACGCTGTGGGCAAATATGACGACAGCCGATACTACGTGATGGAGCGGATGTACGGGCGGACATTGGCCGAGCATATGGTGCAGCGCTTTGCCGACGGCCGGTTCACGATCGAAGAGGCGGTGGAGATTCTGATCGGTATCGCCAACGCTCTGGCCGAAGTGCACCGCGCCGGGCTGGTCCATCGCGACCTCAAGCCATCGAATATCATGTTGGCTCCAGCAGATCGGGTCGTGTTGCTCGATTTTGGTCTATTTTTGACCGAGAGCAATGCGGGCAGCGATCCGGTGATCTGTGGCTCTCCGCGTTATATCGCCCCCGAGGTGGTCACGGCCAGTGTGAGGAGCGGTCTGGCTCACCTCATCGATGTGTATGCCCTCGGCATTATCGCGTTCACGCTGCTCGCCGGCTTTGTACCCTTCGATGACCTCTCAATGACCCGTCTTCTGGCCAAACATGTCCATACAGCGCCGCCGCCGTTGTCCGCCATTCGGCCCGATAGTCCGGTCCGCCTGACTCGTATCATCGGCGATATGCTGGAAAAAGAGCCCCAGGAGCGCACCTTCTCTGCCGAAGCGGTCGCGTCCGGGCTCACCACGATCCTCGACGACATCAAACGGACTGGCCCGATCCGCGGCCAGGCCACCAGCGGCCGTCGTATCGCCCGGGTAAGCCCGATTCAGTGAACATTGACTGCCGGAATGGCCGAACGCCCGGCCGCTCCACTCGATAAGAACGCCGCTTCGCCGTCATTGCCGAATACCCGGCCGATCGCGATGCTCGCCTGCCTTTGCCACGATGAGAGGCCAGGCTGCGGTTCCCAGGTATCATCTTGATATGAACCATCGTAGCCCGCCTGCCTTTGCCACGATGAGAGGCCAGGCTGCGGGCTCGTCTGTCCTCTGCATCTCGATTCGTTCGGGCTGCGTGGAATGAGAATAATGCGGTTCATTCTCTTGTGGAGATGATAATAATACTGATAGGTATTACCCTGATCCCGGGAGGGATCTCCTTGCACCTCGGGAGAGAACGATCGTTCTGAACCAGACAACGGGGGGATTCAGCGGGAGCCTCCGGTTTGACGTTTTGGACTGTATCGGTGTTGGTGGCATTGGCCTGGTGTACGAGGCGTTCGATCGCGAGCTCGGCACGCGGGTGGCGATCAAGACATTGCAGCGGCTTAGCGGTGATGCTCTGTTGCGGTTTAAGAGAGAGTTTCGCCTGCTTCAGGGCCTGGAGCACCGCAATCTGGTTCAGCTCGGCGAGCTTTTCGAGGAAGACGGAACGTGGTTCTTCTCCATGGAGTTGCTCCATGGCAAGGACTTCATGTCCCACGTGACCCGCCGCCAATGGACGCGCGGCATCCGCACGGGATTCTCGCCGGATGCCACTGTCACCTGCGACACAGTTCTTCTCTGCGGGACCGAGAAGAGCAATTCCGTGTCCAGCCCGGTGCCTCCGTCCGCGCATACAGTCGATGAAGCCCGGCTCAGGGACGGGCTCTACCAGATCGCCGAGGGCCTCGGGGCGCTCCACAGGGCCGGAATGGTGCACCGCGATATCAAGCCTCGCAATGTGATCGTGAGCGAGGGCAGGGTGGTTTTGGTCGATTTCGGGTTGGTCGACGAAGAGCGGTCGCGGCGCAGTGGCGGACTTGACCGGGGCCGGGTGATCGGCACGCCCTCGTACATGGCGCCCGAACAAGCTGCTGGACGTGCAGCCACTCCGGCATCGGACTGGTACGCAGTGGGAGCCATGCTGTACGAGGCGTTGATCGGAATTCGGCCTTTCGAGGGCAATGTCGAGCATGTGCTGAGCGAAAAACAGTGTCGTGATCCGCTGCCGCCATCCCAGGTGAATGACTCGGTCGCCGTGCCGGAGGATCTCGAAGCGCTGTGTATGCAGCTTCTCCACCGGGATCCCGCCGATCGACCCGGGGGCGACGAAGTCCTGGCTCGCCTGGCGCCGACCGGGTCCGACACGCCATCGCCGGCGTTCAAGCATCGCTCACGCGCGGCCTGGAAGCTGGATTTCATCGGGCGTCAGGCCGAATTACAGGCACTCGGGGACGCTGTCGAGGCATGTCGGCCCGGTCATCCCATGGTCGCGTTCGTGCACGGTCGGTCGGGAATGGGCAAGAGCGCTTTGATCGACCAGTTTCTCCGCGACGCCCAGGTTCGAGCCGGTATCCCGGCCCTGTTCGGACGCTGTTACGAATGCGAGTCCATACCGTACAAGGCCCTGGACGGAGTGGTCGATGATCTCTACGGTTATCTCACCGCACCGCCTGGTGTGACTCGGTTTTCCGATCGCGGCCGAGAAGCCACCACCGCGGGCGACCTGTCTGTATTGGCCCGGCTTTTTCCGGTGCTCGAAACCATCATCGGAAAGCCCGCCGAAAAGGCGAGAGATACGTCTTCTTCACCGCCACATTCGCCGGTTTCGCCGGGCCAGGGCATCCGGGATCCCGCCGAGCTGCGCTGTCGCGCATTCGCCGCGTTCAAGGCTCTCTTGTGCCAGCTCGCACAACCGGGCCCGGTCATCATTGCGATCGACGATATGCAATGGGGCGATATGGACAGTGTCGCTCTGCTCAGCGAGCTGATATCACCACCGGATGCGCCTGCCTTGCTCCTGGTGGTCAGTTATCGCAGCGAAGAGTCAGAGCATCCTCTGATCACCTCGCTGCGCTCCACTGCGGCGCAAACCCTGGCCGCTTCACGATTTGTCGAGGTCGAGGTGGGCCGCTTGCCCGATCCGGAGTGTCGAGCTCTGATCGAGGCCATGTGGAAAGGCGTGGCGCCGAGCGGTGACCGCCATGACGAACCGGCCTTTGACCTCGTGTCCGAGGTCGTTCGCGAGTGTGCGGGCAGCCCGTTTTTTGTCGGTGAATTGATGCATTATCTGGCCAGCTTGCCGGTTGGCAACAGCGACGACCGCCAGTTGCGAGATATCACCCTGGACCGGGTGGTGGCCGCGCGATATCGCCAGCTCGACCGGGCCGGGCGAGCGCTGCTCGAGGTCATCGCCGTGGCTGGGCGCCCTGTCGAACAGCGACTCGCGGTCCGCGCGGCAGGCTTTGAAGCGTCGCTGCGGCCGGCCGGATTTTCGATCATTGCGACACTGCGCAGCCGACATCTGGTCCGCACGCTGGGATCCGGACCGAGCGACGCCATCGAGCCCTATCACGACCGAATTCGCCATGCCGTGCTGGCCCAGCTGGCCGCCTCCGGTGAACATGCATTGCGCGACTGTTACCGCAGGCTAGCCGATGCAGTAGAGGCCGAGGGGGGTGCTGACAACGCCGAGATGCTCGCCGACTTGTATTACGGTTCAGGTCAACTCGACCGCGCCGCCGACCACGCGATACGGGCCGCTCGCAATGCCGAGAGCGCTCTGGCCTTCGATCGAGCGGCGCGGATGTATCGCCTGGCCCTGGCCACAGAAACCGCATCGAGCGAGCTCGAGTGCTCGCTCACCATCCGGCTCGGCGACGCCCTGGCCAATGCCGGACTGGGGGTCGAAGCCGCCACCGAGTATCTGGCTGCAGCCGCGCAGGCGTCTGGCTCATCCGCGCGCAAGGGGGCCGGACAGATCGACCTGAGCCTGGAACTCAAGCGCCGGGCCGCCGAGCATCTGCTCAGAAGTGGACGCCTGGACCAGGGGTTCGATTTGCTCGCGGAAATTCTGGCCGCAGTCGGCCTCGACATGCCGTCCACCCACCGGCGCGCTCTGGCTTCCCTTTTGCGAAACCGGGCTCGACTGCGCGTGCGGGGGCTCGGCTACCGACCCCGCGAGACCGACGCGATCGCCGTGCACGAGCGCCAGCGCGCCGACATCTGCTGGTCGGCTGCCATCGGGCTATCCCTCTTCGATATTGCGCGCGGCGCCGACTACGCCACTCGTCACCTGTTGCTGGCCCTGCGCCAGGGCGACGACGACCGTATCGCCCGGGCTCTGCTCGTCGAAGCCTGCCACCTGGCCGCCCAGGGCAGCAAAAAGTTGGACCGTGCGACCAGGCTGATCGAGGCGGCCGTGGACAAGATCGAAGACAGTCCGAACAACTCGCCGAGAAATCCCACAGAGGCCAGCGACGCGGCTCGTCTCGAGGGCATGATCATGTTTTCGCGGGCCACGGTGGACCTGCACTCGGGACACTGGCGTCGCGCCTGTGGCCTCCTGGAACGCGCCGAAACCATCGTGCGCGAGCAGTGTACCGGCGCCTGGTGGGAACTCGGCACGGTGGTGACCCATCAGGCGATCGCCCTCTACCATATCGGCGAATGGGGCACTCTGCGCAGGCGCATCGGGCCGGCCATTCGCCAGGCCATGGAGCGCAGCGATCTCTATACTGCCGCTGGATTGGCCTGTTATGAAGTCTATGGCCACCTGGCGGCCGATGATGTCGGGAGCGCTCGCCACGTGATCCTCCGGGCCCGCCAGCAGTGGAACCCGAGTAGCTACCATTTGCAGAACTACCTCCATTTTACCGCCCAGGTGTCGATCGACCTGTATCGAAACGATCCCCGATCGGCGTGGCAGCGATGCGTCGAGGAGTTTCCTGTGCAGCGCCGCTCGCTTTTGACCCGTGTCGAGATCCTGTCGGTCGCCCGATCGTTCTTTTACGCCCGCAGTGCCCTGGCGCTGGCTGCTTGTAGCCGCAACCGACGCAAGGCTCTGGTCGGCAAGGCGGTGCGGGCAGCGCAGCGCGTCGGGCGGAGAAAGCTGCCCTGGACTGCCGGGCAGCTTTTGCTCGTGCAGGCCGGAGCAGCGGCCTGTACCGGTGATCGCGAGAGCGCGGCCCATCACCTTCGCGAGGCCGCGGAGAAATTGCGTGAGGCCGACTTGCTGCTCTTTGCCGAGTCGGCCCGGTGGCAGTGGGGCCGACTCACCGGCGGTAACAGCGGCCGAGAGGCCGTGCAGAGAGCCGAGCGCGCCATGCGCGATGTGGGCGTGGTCAATCCACAGGCCATTGCCGATATGCTGGCCCCGGGCTTCTCGACCGCCGAATCTTGAACGCAACAGAAACCCATTGGCTGTGGATCAAACGAGGTTTTTCTGTTGCGAGGCCGACGGCCGAGCCGGCCGGGAGTTCGTGCGTCCGGGGCCTTTGCCCAACAACGATCGCCCGCCGCGAAGCGGTCGGGCCGCGCACAGTCACGTTGGAGCCTTTCCAATGTGATCGCGTGTCGTCCGCTGCGTTTCTGGGTAGCTGCGCAGTTATCCGCGGGCCGGTCGGGTATAACCGGGTACGCTGCAGGTAGGACTCTTATGCTCTCGATCGCATGGATGGCATATTGGACTGTATTGGCGATTCTGGGGCTGTACGGCGGCCACCGGTTGTTTTTGACCGTACAGTGCCGGCGCTGCCCGAGCTCGGTGGCCGACCGGCCTCCGAGCCCATCGCCATCCGATGAGTTGCCCATGGTCACCGTGCAATTGCCGCTTTACAACGAGAGATATGTGGCCGAGCGACTGATCGACGCAGTGGCCGCGCTCGACTGGCCGCGCACTCGACTGGAGATTCAGATTCTCGACGACTCCACCGATGACACTACCGCCCGGTGCCAGGCGCGAGCCGCTGGGCTCCGCGCCGCTGGCTACACAGTGGAGCTGCTCCATCGCAGTGAGCGAAAAGGCTACAAGGCTGGCGCACTCGAAGCCGGTCTCGGCCGAGCACGGGGTGAGCTCGTCTTGATCCTCGATGCCGACTTCGTGCCGCCGGTCGAGTTACTGCGCCACACTATCGGCTATTTTTCCGACCCCGATGTCGCCCTGGTGCAAGTTCGCTGGGACCACTTGAATCGCGAGGCCAGCACGCTCACCCGGGTGCAAGCGCTCATTCTCGACGGCCACTTCGCGGTCGAGCAAAAAGCACGCCACGCCACAGGCCGCTATTTTAACTTTAACGGGACGGCCGGGATATGGCGGCGCGAAGCGGTCGAACAAGCCGGTGGCTGGCACCACGATACACTCACCGAGGACCTCGATCTGTCCTATCGTGCGTTGCTCGCCGGCTGGCGCTTTGTCTATCTCACCCATACCGCTGCCCCGGCCGAGCTGCCCATGGGGGTGACCGCTTTCAAATCGCAGCAATTTCGCTGGGCCAAGGGGTCGATCCAGGTCGCCCGCAAACTGCTGCCCCGGGTCCTTCGAGCGCCGGTTTCGACCCGGATCAAACTCGAAGCATTCTTTCATTTGACGCAAAATTTGCCCTATCTGGCGACACTGGCCCTGGTCCTTTTGTACGTGCCCGCTCTGATCCTGCGGCCGTCGAGCGCGGTCGAGGCGCTGGCCTTGCATGTCCCGTCCCTGGGGTTGGCCGCGATTACCCTGGGCGTGTACTGCACGACGTCGCAGCGAGTGCTCGGCCGTGGTTCATGGCGGGCGCTCACCCGGCTGCCCGCACTGATCGCGATCACTGTCGGTATCTGCGTCAATCAGTCGCGCGCTGTGATCGAAGGCGCACTCGGCCACCGCTCGCCGTTTGTGCGCACCCCCAAATGTGGCGTGATAAGCCGACAAGCACTGCGAAGCGAAGCGAATACGGAGCACAGCGGCCGTTCCAAACCAACCGGTACAGCCCGACGTGGCGTGCGGCGAAAGCTGGCCGGACTACCCTACCGCGGCCTGCGTGACCTCACACCTATCGCCGAAATTGCCCTTGCCATGTATTTTGCAGCGTTCGCCGGGCTGGCCGCGGTCGACGGACGTTGGTCGGTTATACCGGTTTTGTTGCTATTCTGTGCCGGATTCGCCTATGTGGGTGCGTTGTCAGCACTGCGCCGGTGACCGATTGTAGTGCTCGTTGACTCTCCTCGGTTTTTTGATCGACTCTTTCTCTGATGCATCGGTCAGCCGAAAAACAAAACGGGCGACCGTGGTCGCCCATGAATGAGCCTCCCCGTTCGACCGCAGGCGAGAACTTCTATCCCCTACGTTTGCACGTAGGTGGGCTCCACGATAACCGATATGGGCTTCCCGACGAGCGGGCGTGCGCGCCTCGGACAGCGGTAGATCCCGGGATAGACGCTGTAGGGAATAAGAGTAAATGCCTGTTTATCGCATCGGACAGCTGAAACTCGATAAAAAGGATAACGGGGGTCAACCAAGCCGTCAAGGCGGGAAATGCCGGTGCGAGCAAGCTGATCGCAAACTGGTTTTTTTGACGTTTTGGGGTTGACGCGATTTATTTTTAGCCCATCTTGAATTCCGGACCGGGCGGGGCAGCGATTCGGAGCTGCGTGTCACAATTCCGGGTTGATCATTCAGTATCGCGCCAGTCGGGTCCCACGCCGCCTTGTGTGGCGATCGAGGTGGCATCGCGTTTGCGGTGAACGGGCTTGGTTTCCAGCATCTTGTCCTTGGTCCAGATGGCCTGGCCGCGCTCTTCGACCGGTGGTGCATGCATACCGGTGTCCATCCGAATGGCGTCGCATGGACAGGCCTCGACGCAAAGGCCGCATACCACGCAGCGAAGCTCGTCGATCTCGAATACAGCGGGGTACTTTTCGACCGACGCGTCCTCGGTCTCGGCCGGTATGATGGTGATGCAGTTGGCCGGGCATACCGTGGGGCAGCACATGCACGCGACACAGCGAACCCGACCGTCGTCGCGTTTCATGAGCCGGTGCAGGCCGCGAAATCGATCGGGGTAGTAGTCGGGAAACCGCTCGGGCCGGGTTTCGGGATCGGGGCGGACATCGCCGAACGCCTCGCCGGACCGGGGAATGGCCGGATAGTCGAGGGTCTCGATGTCGGTGTTGCCTTTGGGCCGGCTGCGGAAGAAGTTTTTGGTGAAGTGTTTGAGGGTGACGCCCAGTCCCTTGAGAGTGGCGGGGAAAAACGAGGCGTTTTGCGGCTCGGGCCGGATGACGCGCACCGTGCGCACACCTGGATTGCGGTCCGATTCGTCGAGCACCTCGATACGGGGAACTTCATCGACAGGTTTGGTCTGGCGGCTGGCCATGGCGAAATCCTTTCAATAACTCACAGCGAGTCAATGGCTCACGGCGAGTCGGTGGTCTTGACGTCCACGATCACTTCGGGAGGTCCCCATTGAGACGACATGATTAGAGCAGCCAGCACGGCGGGAATGCCAGCGGCAACGAAGTAGAGAAGTGCTGGGCGCAGCCAGTCCCAAAGAGCGATGCCCAGGTTTTTGTCGGCAACCATGGCGGAGATGTCGGCAGCCGATTCGACGGGCGCCCAAAGGACGATCAGCGCAGTGACCATGATGTTGAGCAGCGCCAGCGGCAAGAGGTGTTTCCAGCCGAATTCCATGAGCTGGTCGGCGCGGAAGCGCGGCAGGGTCCAGCGAATGGCCAGCTGAAGCATGCACAAGAGGGCCACCTTGACCCCGAAGGTGAGAAGCTGAATGCCCACCACGGCGCCGTGCGGCAAATACAGCACGCTGTCGGCGAAACGGAAGCCCTCGGGGTAGAGAAACGGAAAGTGGTAGCCGCCGAAGAACACGGTGGTTATCACCATCGAGATGAAGACGATCTCGACAAACTCGGCCAGAAAGAACATGCCCCAGCGCAGTCCCGAGTACTCGACAAAATAGCCGATGATCTCGGGTTCGCCTTCGGGCAGGTCGAACGGGGCCCGCTTGGTCTCGGCGATGGCCGCGGTGAAAAACAAGACCAGAGCCACCGGCTGCAAGGCCCAGCCCCAGTGGAGCGGATTGGGCCCCTGCCAGTCGACCATGGTGCCGGGCTCGAGTGTGCCCATGACCAGAAACACGCCCATGAGCGACAGGCCCATGGCCACCTCGTAGGACATCATCTGCGACGACGAACGCAGTCCGCCGAGCAGGGCCCATTTGTTGTAGCTGGCCCAGCCGGCGATGGTCGAGCCAAAGTTGGCGATGCTCAAGATGGCAAAGTAGAAGAGCAGGCCAAACTCGACTGCAAAGATCTGCAGGTTGACCGACAGCTCTCCCTCATGATCGAAACCCCACGCGCCGACCACCTGGCCGAGTGCATCGAGGTGGACTTCGGGGCCAAATGGAATGATCGCAATGGCGATGAGAACCGGTGCCAGAGCCAGGAGCGGGGCCAGGGAGAAGAGTCCGCGGTGGACGTTTTTGGGTACGAAGTCCTCCTTGTGGATCATCTTCAGGGCGTCGGCGACGAAATGAAGGATGCCCCATAGGCGGATCGGCCCGATGTTGGCGCGGTTGGGGCCGAGTCGGTCCTGCATCATGGCGCTCTGCCGTCGCTCGGCCCAGGTGAGCAGCGAGGCCGCGGGCATGACAAAAAGAAAGGCCAGAAGCACCCACTTGACCGCGGGAAAATCGAGTATCGCGTGTATAACGTGCAAAACGTCTTGCATGGCTCAGCCTCGCGATCCGGCAAATCGGAGCTGGAGCGGGCGCACTGGTTTGCCCCACTCGGCATCCTTGAATGCATCGACAGCGCCGCAAAGCTCCTTAAAAATCGTCCTGGGATGGGTATAGCCGAGGGCCACGTCGCACGCCTGGCCCAGGCGGTTGATGATCTCCCAGGCCGGCATGGCCTGGCCCGGCGGTGGAAAGGCCGCATGCATGCGCTGGACGCGCCCCTGGCGATTGGTGATGGTGCCGTGACTCTCGGCCCACATGGCGCAGGGCAGGGTGACGTCGGTGCGCCGGGCAATCCGGTCTTCACTCGATGCGATGACGATCAGCGCGTCGAGCCCGGCCAGCGCGGTCAATGCCTCGTCCGACAGCTCGATGTCGTTGCCGAGAACCAACAGGGCCGACAGGGTGCCGCCCGTCAAATCCCGTTCCAGCGCGCTCTTGTCGCCGAGGGTGTACCCAGCGGCCCGGGCTACGGCCTTCACTCCGGCCGTATTGGGATTGACGTCGGCATCGCGCAGCTTGTCGTCGGCCCGCTCGGGTACCGGTGCCTTGCCGCCCAGGTAGATCTTGCCGAGCTGCCAGATATCGCGGGCCAGCTTGGACAGGACGAAGTTGTCCTCGTTGCTGTGCTGGGCCGAGAGAATCACCCCGAGCTTGCTCTTGTCGCCGTCGAGGGCCGCTTTTAGCTTGTCCGCTGCCACACCCAGGGCGCGATCCCACGATGCCGGCAGGCCGTCGATTACCGGACCGGCCAGGCGATTGTCGCGCAGAGCGCGGTAGGTGAACCTACCCTCGTCGCACATCCAATACTGATTGACGTCGGGATTGTGGCGCGGAATGAGTCGCCAGGCGCGTTCGTTTTTGTGGTGAATTTCGATATTGCAGCCGGTCGCGCAGCCGTTGCAGACCGATGGCGTGGCCATGAGCTCCCACGCTCGCATCGTGAAGCGAAAGTCCTTGGCGGTCAGAGCGCCGACCGGGCAGACGTCGACCGTGTTGATCGAATAGGGGTTATCAAGGACCGCACCGGGCGCCGTGCCCAGCTCTTCGCGATCGCTGCGGTAGCGCATCTCGAGCTGGTGCTCGCCAGCGACCTCGTCGCACACCCGGATGCAGCGTGTGCACAGGATGCAGCGCTCGGCGTCGAGCACGATATGGGGCCCCAGGTCGACGACCTTGGGCTTGCGCACCTTGGCAACATCGAGGCGAGATGGGGCGTTGTCGTGATCGAAATAGAACCTCTGCAGGGTACACTCGCCGGCCTTGTCGCAGATCGGGCAGTCCACCGGATGATTGAGCAGGGTGAACTCCAGCATCTGCTGGCGGGCCAGCGTGGCGTCCGGATCGGCGATGTGCACCACCATGCCGTCACTGGCGATCAGCTGACAGGACGGCTGCAGCTTGGGCATCTTGTCGACCTTGACCAAGCATTGCCGGCAACAGGCCGCGATCGACAGACCCGGGTGGTAACAAAAATGGCTGATCTCGATTCCGATGGACTGGGCCGCCTCGAGCACATTGGTATTGGGCGGAACCGTCACCTCGCGGCCATCGATGGTCAGAGTGACGGTGTTTGGCGGGGTCGTCTCGGCCTTGCCGGCGGCCGTCTTGTCGGGCTTGTTGTCGGTCTTGTGGTCGCTCATTACTTGTCGCACTCTCCGCCGATCATGTTGATCATGCCGAAGATGGGGACCACATCGGCGATGAGGTGGCCCTTGATCAGCTCGGGGACAGTCTGAAGGGTGATGAAACTCGGCGAGCGGCAGTAGCATTTGTACGGCTGCCCGGTACCGTCGGCCACGATAAAGAAGCCGAGCTCGCCGTTGCCGCCCTCGACAAATGTGTAGGCCTCGCCGGGCGGGACCCGGATGCCGTCCATGATGTGTTTGAAGTGGCGGATCATGGCTTCGATGGTATTGTAGGCCGCTTGTTTGTCCGGCAAGGCGACCCGCGGGTCGTCGATCATGACCGGGCCATCGGGGATCTGCTCGAACGCCTGGCGCAGGATGCGGATCGATTGGCGCATCTCCTCGACCCGGACCAGAAAGCGATCGAAACAGTCGCCGGTGGTACCCACCGGGACATCGAAGTCGAACCGGTCATAGACCAGATACGGATAGTCCTTGCGCACGTCGTAGTCGAGGCCGCAGGCCCGCGCGACCGGACCGGTCAGGCCCCAGGCGAGGGCTTTTTCGCGGCTGAACGGCCCCACGCCTTCCATGCGGTCGCGAAAGATCTTGTTGTTGTTGAGCAGGGTCTCGACCTCGCCCAGGATGGTTTCGAGTCCGGACAGATGCTGGTTTAGCTTGGCTTCGAAATCGTCGGTCAGGTCGTTGACCACGCCGCCGACCCGCACGTACGAATAGGTGAGGCGCGCCCCGGACAGCTCTTCGAGCAAATCGAACAGCCATTCACGCGCCTTGATGTAATAGAAGAACACCGTGAACGCACCCAGCTCCATGGCCGATGCGCCGATACAGGTCAGGTGATCGGTGATGCGCGAGATCTCGCTGACGATGACCCGGATGTACTTCGCCCGCTCGGGAATGTCCCTGTCCATGTCGAGCAGTTTTTCGACGGCCAGGGCATAGCCGACATTGTTGATCATGGGTGAGACGTAGTTGAGCCGGTCAGTGTAGGGAAAGATCTGAGTATAGGTCGCGTACTCCGATTCTTTTTCGAAACAGCGGTGCAGGAAACCGGGCTGTACGTCCGAGGCCACGATGCGCTCGCCGTCCACGGTGAGCACGATGCGAACCGTACCGTGCATGGCCGGGTGAGACGGGCCCATGTTGATGGTCATCAGCTCGCTGGGAATCTCCTGCAGATCGTCCTTGATGTCGCTCTGATCGAGCGCCTCTAGGTCTTCAATGGTCTTGCGTCCGAGGACGTAGGTTTTGAGTTCGGCCATGGTTTTCGTGAGTTCTGCTCGGTTATCGATTTGCGTGCGGCGCGGATGACCCCTTGCAAGGAGGCGGCCCGGCCGGCGTCAGGCCAGGGTTTTGGGCAAGTCGTCGCGACGGATGAGCGGCTGCCGCTTATCTTTGGGATAATCCTTGCGCAGCGGATAGCCGACGAATTCGTCGTACATGTAAATGCGTCGCAGGTCGTCGTGGCCCTCGAATTGGATGCCGTACATGTCGTAACACTCGCGCTCGAGCCAGCCGAAGCCCGGCCAGATCCCGGCCAGGCTGGGCGATTTTACATCGTCCTCATCGAGCCGGATTTTGAGCCGCAGGCGGTGGCGATGAGAGTGCGATCGGAGCTGATAACACACCTCAAAGCGCGGCTCTTCGCCGAGCTTGTCGATACAGGAGCAGAAAACCGGCGAATCGAACGCCATGGCGGGATCGTCGCGCAACCAGGTCGCGACTTCGAGAAGGTGCGCGCGGTCCACGTAGGCGACCTCGTCTCCGTGCTCGGAGGTGGTCTCCACAATGGCGTCGCCGAATTTTTTGTTGAGGGCGTCGAGAACTTTTTGCGCCATGGTCGTTCCTCGCCGTTTCGTCGCGACTGGTCGAGATGTCTATCGGGTTTCTACAAGGTCGTGAGATGATCTTCTGCACCGTTTCGGCGAGAAGTCGTGCCGGTCAGTCCTCACCAGCCTGCTGGTCGGCCATCTGCTTCTCGTATTTGTCGAGCAACTGAGAGTGGCCGCGGCCCGCCTGTACCCGCTCTTGCAGCAATACCAGTGCATCGAGCACTTGCTCTGGCCGCGGCGGGCAGCCGGGTATATACACGTCCACCGGTATCACCTGATCAGCGCCGGGCAGAGTGCTGTAGTTCTGATAGAAGCCACCGGTCGATGCACACACCCCAAACGCAATGACCCACTTCGGCTCGGCCATCTGATCGTACACCCGTTTCAGGACCGGAGCCTGTCGCTCGGTGATGGTCCCGACGATCATCATGAGATCGGCCTGCCGAGGCGAGAAGCGGGGTAATTCGGCACCAAACCGGGCAATATCGTACTTGGGCGCCACCACCGACATGAATTCCATACCGCAGCACGCAGTGACGAACGGATACGTAAAAAACGAGAACTTGCGGGCCCAGTTGGCCGCGTCCTCGAGACGGGTCGTGGTGAGTTCTAGTCCCATCCGATGGCCTTCTTTCGCCAGACATAGGAGAGCGCGACGACCAGAACTGCCACGAAAACCAGCATTTCGACAAAGCCGAACATGCTGACCGCACCGGTTGTTGGATGCACTGACAGCTCTCGATACATGAGCGCCCACGGGTACATGAATGCTGTTTCGATGTCGAAGACCAGGAACAGGATTGCCACTTGGTAAAATTTGACCGAGTAGCGCCCCCGCGGCGTGCCGATCGGCTCAGATCCGCATTCGAACGGTTCGAGTTTTTCAGGAGTTACCCGCTTGGGCCCGATAAAGATGGCAAGGGCAGTCAGAATTGCGCAGAAGCCCACGCCGCATACAATTGCCAGGCCAGCTGGCATATACGCTTGTAGTTCCAAAGCGCTGCATTATAGAGCAGAGAGCAGTACCCGAGGTCAATTGCCCAGGCGAGGCAATTCACCGGATGTAGCCGAACCGCGCTCGGGACAACCCGGGGATCAGAGCCCTAATTGCGCATTGTCGAGGGCGAGCTCGAATGCTTCGATCATCTCGTCGGAGGGATCGACCAGATACACTTTGTGGGGGAACGCGCGCTTGTGAGCGCGAATCTCTTCGACGATGGCCCGTGCGGCCTCGGCTGCTTCGACTCCGCCCGCCCCGGTACCCATGCTGGGAAACGCGACCTCCTGAAAGCTGTTGGCGTTGGCTGCAATCAGGGCAGCACGCGCCGCACGCCGGATGTGTTCTGCGCCGACCTTGACGCCAGGTCGGTCCATTGTGGGAGCATGAATGACATGCTTGGCTGGCAACGACCCGGCCTTGGTGACCGTTGCGGCACCTACTGCGATGGGCGCAGCACTCTTGGCTGCGGCTTCGATCTCCTCGCCACCCCGGCGCCTGATAGCCTCTGCAATACCTTCACCCATAGTGCCTTGCGAGTTGGCCGGGTTGACCACTGCGTCTACAGAAATATCTGTTATTTCAGTCTGTTGTACGTGAATCTGCATACCGCTCAGGCCTGGTTGGACGGTACCACGCAGAACCTCGCTGGGCAAATCGGATGGCGGCGAGACCGTCTGGGCGAGTCCGCTCGGTCAGAACTCCGCCCGGTAGTAAACGCCGGGGGCGTCGTCCGGGCAAGCATCGCTACGATGCCGGAACCGCTGCGCCAGCACCCTGACGGAAAGGGAAGGGAAGCTCAGGCTGCGAAAGCCTTTTCGAGCTCTTTCTCGACCTTCTGCTCGGACCAATTGCGAGCCACGGAAAGCTCTTTGACGATCAGATTTCTCGCCGTGTCGAGCATGCGACGCTCGCCGAACGACAGGGTTTTGGTGCTCTTGAGACGGTACAGATCGCGGAATACCTCGGCTACCTCGAACAGTGAGCCGGTTTTGATCTTCTCCATGAAGCCGCGATAGCGCCGATTCCAGGTCTGTTTATCAATGTGGACATCCTGCTCGCGCAGAATGTCGAAGACCTCCTCGACCTCTTCATTGGTGGCCACTGGACGAAGCCCGACCTGATCGGCCTTGTCTTTCGGCACGAGAATCTGCATCTCGGTGTCGAGCACCTTGAGCACGTAAAACTGACAGATTGTGGCATTTATCTCCTTGTTCTCTATGCCCACTACCTCTGCCACTCCCTGTGCCGGGTAGACTGCTTTTTCGCCGATCGAAAACTCGATCATGTATTCCTCCGCCTGAGTGGATCGAAGCTCTGAGTGCTCGGGCACACCGGGCCCGACGCTCTGGGTATTCTAACGTTTATTTTTGATTCCGACTAGTTAACCTGATCTCGTTGTGACATCGTACATCACGGGTGTGACATCTTGTCTCGAGCGAGCTCTCATCGCTTTGTGGATAACGCACGAAAAAGCCAATCGGAGCGTTGAGTTATCGATCCTGAGTGAATTTCAAAACGACCGGTCAACGCCCCCCTGTCTGGCCAGTTCAGTAAGAAATACTCCGACAACATGAGGAGACTCCGGTTGCGGTCAAGTGACGGTGAAGTCTGCTCAGAGCACGCGTTGGGCCGGTCCGGTGGCCGAGCGCGGCTGATTTCGCCCGGTGGCTGGTCATGGGTGAAAGGCGACTTTTCTGCAACGGACGCGGCGCGCTGCGAGTGGCCTGGTACGGTGACAACGGTACAAGTGGTAAGGTGGATCAGATGCGCGCGTCGTTCGATCCACTGGGCAGGGTGCTCGTGCATGCTGGAGCCCTCACCGAGGAAGGGGTGGCCGATGTTCTCGCTCTCCAGCGTCGCAAGCTCTGCTTTGGCTCGCTTTGTTACGTCCTGGGATATGTCGAAGAAGAGCCTCTGGCGCGTGCTCTGTCCCGTCAGCACGGCGTGCCCAGCGTGGTCCTGGATCGCAGCGTGATCGACCTCAAAGTGCTCCGGGGAGTGGATCGCAAGGCCGCCTTGCAGCACAACATGCTGCCGGTCCACGAAGACGAGCATTCGGTTTTTATCGCGGCGGAAGACCCCAGCCAGTTGCCCGATTTTTTCCGCGACCTGGTATTTCTGCGGGGCAAGAAGCCGGTTTTGCACGTCGCGTTGCAGGTGACCCTGGCGCGCACGATGCGGGTCTGCCTTGCGGCCCGCGACCGGGGTGATCAGTTCTTTTACGGCCCGGGGGTCGACTACGGCAAGGTGAGACATGCCGCCTGCATGGTAGTCGTCTCCGAACTGGAGCCCGGAATGGGAGAGCCCGGGGTGGCCGGGCCGAGGTCGCCGGCTTTGATCGATCAGGCGGTGGTCGAGGAGGTGACCCGCGAACTCGACTGGATGAACCTGTGGGGAGATGGCCGGGTAGAGGTCCGCAGCCAGGACACGACGGGCGTGGATGAGTCCCAGCCCACGGTCGAGACGGAGTCATATTCCCGGCTCCCGAGGACCGAGGTCAGCGTCACCGAGCCGTATTCGCGCATGAAGAGTCCGCGCTTTGAAACCGATTTCAGCGAGCCGGGATTGGGTATGACATCTCCGGATACGTATACCGAGGTCATTCCTCTCGAGAGCGCGGATAGTGGCAGTTTTCTGGCCGAGGGTCCCAAGCGGGCGCTGATCGTGGACAGTGATCTGGCTACGCGCAACTTACTGGTCAAGACGCTGCAGCCTCTGGCCCTGGTGACGATCACGGCATCGACCGGGGCAGAGGCGATTCGCCAGCTCGAGGCCCAGCCGCCCGAGGTCGTGATCATCGACGCCATGCTTCCTGACATGGACGGGTTTCAGCTCTACCGGGCGGTCAACCAGCGCCGCCAGTACAAGAACATCGCGGTGATCTTGACCTCGGCAGGGATCGGATTTAGCGATCAGGCCGTGCGCCGCTACCAGGCCGAGGCGTATTTTGAGAAACCGCTTGACACCGAGTCGATCAAGCGCCGGATCAAGGAGTTGCTCCAGGTCAGGGAGAGCACGGTCAGAGAGGAAGACGGCAGTTTCGAGCGGGCCATCCAGTTGTACAAGGCAGGTGACATCGACGGCTCGGTCGAGTTTTTGCGCGCCGGGCTCAAGGCCGATCCGCACTCGGCCAAGCATCATTTTGTCCTTGCCAACCTCCTGCAGAAGAAGGCGCGCCTCTACGAGGCGATCGACGCCTACGAGGCGACCATCGACCTCAAACCCGACTATTTTCCGGCCCTCACCCGACTGGCCTATCTGTACTACAAGCAGGGCTACTCGGCCAAGGCGATCGAGATGTGGCGCCGTTCGCTGCCGCATTGCCCGGACAACAGCTTGCGACACAACATCGAGACCTTCATGCGCAAGCTGATCGCCGAGATGCACAACCGGGCGTAGTGTTGGGGAGAGCGGCAGCTCAACTCAGCGGCGCGGCACGGTCTCGAGGGTCTGTCTGAGCTTGACCATCGAGTTGCCCGGGTAGCGTCCCTTGGGCACCGAGACATTGGCATAGATCAGGGTGCGGGGCCCGATCAGACAGCCCGGGTTGGTCACCGAGTTGCAACCGGTTTGAGCGCCGTCGCCTACTATGGCGCCCAGTTTGGCCAGCCCGGTATCGTAGTCCTTGCCCTCGACTCGAATGTGAATGGTCGGCCGCTTGCCGGTGGCCCGATCTTTTTCGCTGACCACGGTCAGATTGGACAGCTTGGTTCCGGCGCCGATGTTGCTATCCCGGCCCAGAATGCTGTCCCCGACATAGGCAAAATGAGCCGCCTTGGCGTCGGCCAGCAAGATGGCATTCTTGAATTCGCTGGTGTGGCCCATTACGCAGCCGTGGTCGGACAGGACGTTTCCCCGCAGATACGCCCCCTGCCGCACTTCGCAACGCTGTCCGATCCACGCCGGGGCGTGAATCGTGGCACCGCTCTCGACCACGGTGCCCTGGCCGATGTAGATCCGCTCGCCAATCAGCTCGGCACCGGGCGATACATCGCCGTGAATCTCCCGGCCGGCGCCGGTAAAGAGCGAGTCGATGTAGCTCGACAGTCGCTTGAGTGCATCCCATACATACTCGGTGTCCTCGAAGAGCGCGGCGTGCTCTAGCTGGTCCAGGTCGAAAAAATCCGATGCTCGCAACATGTGGTTCCTCTCGGAGCCGAGCGTACCGGGGGTCGCGCGGCGCACAAGATGATATCGTCGCCAACCAACCATGAAGGATCTTTGTTCGGTTTTGTGCGGTGCCGGCCTGGCCGTGGTAGTCGGATGTGGGGCGCCGACCCAGTCCGCACCGGGGGTCGATCCGCCGGTATCGAGTGGACGCGAAAAGGCCGAGCCCACTGCGCCGGCCGGGTTCCGCGAGCGTCTCGACTGGCTGCGCGGGCACTGGGTGGGCGAACAGACCAGCGAGACCTGGGTAGCAGTCGGCTCGTCCCTGTTTGGCGTGGGCTTTGGTGTGCGCGCCGGCGAGACCGCGTTTTTCGAGGTCATGATCGTGGACGAGGTGGACGGTACTGCCACCTATACCGCCCTTCCCAATGGCCTGCGCGCGGTTGTGTTCCCGGCGGTGGAGTTCGGCCAGCGCCATGCGCACTTCGCCAACCTCGACCACGACTGGCCCAAACGCATCCACTACGAGCGTGCCGGCGACGTCTTGTCGACCCGCCTTGCGGGCGACGGTCGCCCGGCGGCCGAGCTCTCGGCGGAGCGACGCGAGCTCGCCCGGAGTGAGGAACTCGAGGAAGTCGACCGCCGCTTTGCCGCCCGGTCGGCGATCCGCGGCGCCCAGGCGTGGGCCGATACCTTCGATCCAGAAGGCGCCCTGTGGACCCGTCGATCGGGACGGATCCACGGCACCCAGGCCATCTATCAGGCCATGGAGCGGGTGCTGGGACGCGGGGATGCCGCGCTGCAATGGCAACCGATGCACAGCGGTCTATCACCGCGCAGCGATATGGGCTTTACCGCCGGACGCTACCAGCTCGTCCGCCTTTCGGCCCAGACCAGCGGGGCCGAGACGGCCGGGGCCGGGACGGCCGCTCGATCGGCACACGCGCTCGAGAGCGGCAGCTACGTGATCATCTGGCAGCGCCAGTCCGATCACCGCTGGCAGGCTGTTTTCGACGCCGGCGTGCCCGATCGCGTTTTGCCGCCGCCTGGCGCCAGTCGACCTGGCCCGGCTTGGTGACGAGTCCGGCTGCTGCGGTCGTATCTGCTGGCGACGCCATCCCTTGTGAATAATCCGGGCTCACGGGCTCGAAAACCAGCTCAAAACAGAGTGCCCTGGGCCGAGCCGCCCGACCGGGATCGGCCGGGCACGGGCAGACCGAGATGGCGAAATGCGGCCGCTGTGGCGACCCGACCGCGCGATGTCCGGGCGATGAAGCCGGCCTGTAACAGAAACGGCTCGACCACGTCCTCGAGGGTTCCGCGCTGCTCGGACAGCGACGCGGCAATGGCGTCGATCCCGGCCGGGCCACCGTCAAATCGTTCGACCACGGTCAAGAGATACGCCCGGTCCAGAGCGTCGAGTCCGGCGTGGTCGACGCTGAGGCGATCCAGTGCCGAGGCCGCTATCTTCCGCGTGATCAGGCCGTCGCCCTCGACCGAGGCAAAGTCGCGGACACGGCGCAACAAACGGTTGGCGATGCGGGGAGTGCCGCGCGATCGCCTGGCGATCTCGGCAGCGCCGTTGTCGTCCACCGCGACCTCGATCAATTGTGCCGAGCGCTTGACGATCGCCGTCATGTCGTCGAGTTCGTAGAAGCGAAGCTGCCAGTGAAAGCCGAACCGGTCGAGCAGAGGTGAGCTCAGAAGACCCATGCGGGTGGTCGCGCCGAGCAGCGTGAACCGGGGCAGGGTCATGGTGATGGCTTTGGCGTGGGGGCCGTCGCCGATGAACAGATCGAACTTGAAGTCCTCCATGGCCGGGTAGAGGTTCTCCTCGACCACGGGATTGAGCCGATGGATCTCGTCGATGAAGAGCACGTCGTGCTCGCCCAGCGAGGTCAGCAGACTGGCCAGCATGCCCTTGTGATCGATGGCTGGCCCGC
The DNA here is from genome assembly GCA_022360315.1 of Pseudomonadota bacterium. GTDB lineage: Bacteria > Myxococcota_A > Polyangia > Haliangiales > Haliangiaceae > JAKSDA01. The sequence goes on along the minus strand of JAKSDA010000044.1, from coordinate 73,715 downwards.
TGGTCACATGGAGATCGGCGCCCAGTTCGTTGGCGATGACGTGGGCCAGGGTGGTCTTGCCCAGCCCGGGCGGGCCGGCGAACAAGAAATGGTCCAGTGCCCAGCCGCCTTTCTTGGCCGCGAGAACCGAGACCTTGACGTTGTCGATGACCTCGCGCTGGCCGATGTAGTCGCCGAAGCGCTGGGGCCGGAGCGCGGCCTGGTAGATCCCCTCGTGCTCCTGCTCGACCGGGGTGATCGCACTGTCGCCGCGCGGCGCCGTGGTCTCGGCCGGGGGCGCGGTGCTCTCTCTGTGGGGTTTTCGGGCCAAAATGTCGGGCTATCTTGGCATAGAGCGGAGCGCCTGGCGAATCAGCGACTCGAGGCTGGGGTCGCTTTGTGGATCGATCTCGGCCTCGAGTTCGGCAACTACTTTGTCGGCCTCGGCCGGCCGCCAGCCGAGCTGGATCAGCGCCGCGCCGACCTGGTCCAGGACCGCTGGACGTCCCGGTGACCGGGGCGAAACCACCGCCGGGGTCGGCCGTGCTGAGGTGCCCGATCCGGCGCGCCGACTCAGTAGTTCGAGACATTTCTCGCGCAGCTCGACCACCAGCATCTCGGCGGTTTTTTTGCCCACCCCGCGCAATTTGGTCAGCATGCCGATCTCCTCATCGGCGATCAGCCGGGCCACGCTCTCGGGATCGGCTCCTCCTGACAAGATGCCCACAGCCGACGACGGGCCGACCTTCTTGACCGTGATCAACAGATCGAAGAGATCGCGTTCGAACGGCGAGCCGAAGCCGTAGAGCGTGATCTTACTGTCCATCATATGGGTGAATACGCGCAGGGTGACCGGGTCGCCGACCGGCGGCAGCGAGAGCAGCGTGTGGGTGGACACAGAGACCAAGTACCCCACTCCGCCGCACTCGACGAGTACCTGGGTGTCGTTTTGCTCGGCCAGAGTGCCGCGCAGCCTGCCGATCACGAGTGTTCTCCAAGTCGCTGGGCGAGCGCGCTGCGCTGGGCATGGGTGATCGCGACAGCCAGCGCGTCGGTGGCATCGGTGCGCGGCGATGTGTGCAGGCCGACCAGGGCTTGCACCATGGCGCTCACCTGTTCTTTGCTGGCTCGCCCGCGGCCGGTTACAGTCTTTTTTACCACCGCTGGAGCATACGAATACACGGGCAGGCTCGCCATGCCGGCCACGGCCAAAACCATGCCGCGGGCCTGGGCCAGGGCCAATGCCGAGCGCGTATTGACCCGGGCGAACACATCCTCGAGGGCGATTTCGACGGGCCGGAGATCGGTGATCACGTCGGTGAGCCAGCGGGCCATTTCGCCCAGCCGCTCTTCCATCGGCGCGCTGGCCCTGGCCGTGAGCACGCCACATTCGATATAGCGATATTCTGGCAAAGCCCGGTCGGCACGCCGTCGGCCAGCCACCTGACCCGCGGCTCCAGCGGATTCGACCACGCCGTAGCCGCACACGCGGCTGCCCGGATCCACGCCGAGGATGCGCATCACGGCGCATGGTACCAGCGCGCTCATCGGGTCTCCACAACGCCGGGCAGTCCCGTGCCATGGCCCCGAGGCGAATCCCCGGTCAATTCATCTTGACTTTGGTCTCGGCAAACACGACTTCCTTGCCCCGGACCGAACCGGTCAGCTTGACCATGTACGTCCGACCCCGGACCAGACCGTCGTCCTCGGAGATGGACAGCGAGCCGGACAGGATGGGAACCTTGGGATCGATGCCGAGCAGCCGTTTGTTGGCCACATATAGCTTTTCCCGGTCGGCTGTGTAGAAGTCCACGCTCATGCTGGTGACCTTGGGCGGCTTCTTGAGAAAGGCGGTGAACAGAAACGACCACTCGGCGACCCCGTTGCTCTCGACGTGCTTGAGTGACTTCGCACGGGCCTTCTTGAACGCCGAGATGGTCTCGGCGTCGGTCGCCCCACCGGTTGGCAGTGGCGCGTCAGTGATCAAGATCTGACCGCGAAACGTCTTCTGGACTTTTTTGGTCACCTCGGCCTGGGCCGTGCCGAGGGCCGCGATAAACGCGACCGCAAAGGCAAATAATAAAGTCTTTTTCATGGCTCACTTCCAATACATTCGGTGGGCTCGCCTGCGATGGTACCTGACTGGACACCAGACGCCAGGCCGGAGTTTCAGGGCATGTTCCGGATCACAGCCAAATCATTCCAATAGCAATGGGCAAGTCTGTAATTGATGTAATCATCATGCCGTTTTGTATGGAGAGCACGGACCCTGGATCGAGAGCAGCGGTGAGAGCACCGACCCCGGCTTCGCTCAGAAGCCCGCTCGCACTCGCCTTGCTCCCGGTCTGCAGGACGGGCTAGCGAGGCTGGAGGCTGTGGGTCGTCGTCGATAGCAAATCGTATGTGCTTGGGCGACAGCGCGCATATGAAGCTCGGAGAATCAACCCCGGTGATCAGAGCATCAACCCCGGTGATCATGTCGAATCGTATGTGCTTGGGCGACAACGCGCATATGCAGACCTCGGAGAATCAACTCTGGTGATCGGGGTCGCAACCGGGTCGGCGAATCAACCCCGGTGATCGTGCATGGTGCGATCAGTGCAGCGATGACATAATCCGGATGGAATCCGGATTGTGTTGATTGCGTGGTTTGCGTTATGTGGCGGGCGATCGGGGAGATCTGGCCGGATAATCCGGATTAGGACACTCGAGCGAATTCTGGTGGCGCCGATCAAACCCCCGATTGGCGCCACATTGCCGGGGCACGGTGCACGGCTGTGCGCGCAGAGACTCAAGACGGCCAGGGAGATACCGAGTCAAAGCAAGGTTGCGGGCGCTACCAAACTTTCTCCGAGGGGTAACGCTGCAAAGGCTCACAGATAAGGAGTAAGAGATTTGATGCTTCGCTTTCGCAGGACCTTGTTTGCCGTATGCGTGGGGATGACAGGTGCCACGTTATTGATCTCCGGGGCAGTTGGCTCGGCACCTTCAATGGAGCCTCGAACCATCCCGGGGGAGCTGTCCGACAGTTCTCGATACACGTGCAATATCGACATCAAGGGTGACCGTCACAATTGTGTCGGCCGGGTTGAGGCGACCTCGACGGTTCGTGGTGAATGGGTGCTTGCCGTGGACATGGGTGAAGATCGGTTCCGGCGTCTCGATATCTATGCCGAGGTCTGCATGGCCAGAGACTGGGTACTCCACCTGGCCGACTCGCCGACTGCCAATGGTTTTGGCGGCGACTCTCAGACCTCGGATCACGACGCCGAGGCATATGTGTACAACGGCTCGGATTTTGGCTTCGATTCGACCGGGGACTACACCCGGCACGAGCATCAGTCGCGCATGCGCTTGCCGCGCCTGCTGGGGCCGTCACGCCATGGCTGTCGGGTTGTGCACATGGCCGCTCTGCACCCGCGCGAGCACAAGACCTCGCGTCTCGAGTTTGATGCGACCGACGCATCGTCGCTGATCATCGGCTCGATTCACGGCCTCAAGCTCGGCTACGAAGCGTGCGCCAGCCCGACCGATCCCGGACGCAGTGTGGACTGCGACTGGGCCGATCGCGAACAGCGCGATCAGTACCAGTGGCACGTCGGCCTCAATCGCACGGTCGGTTCGTCGGCGCGCAACGGCAGCGGCGTGGTTCGCGCCTGCGTGTCGCTGAGCAGAGACGCCGATAGCGAGTCGGCGAACTGCCTGCAGTCTCTGGCCCTGCGCTGATCTCCCCGTCGGGTCACCGACCGCGGTGACCAGGGTGCCGGCTCAGGCCCGCGACACAGGCGCCCGGGCCGGGTCAGGCCGCGCGCGCAGGCGGCTGGGGCTGGCTGGCTGGTTCGATAGAATGGTCGGCGCGCGAATCGTCGGTGCGGCCGGCGCCTGCCCGGTTAACAGAGGCCGGCGCCGTGTCGACGGAGGCGACCGGGTCTTTGACCGCCCGACCGTCCTCGTACAGGACCAGTTGTGCCAGATCGCGAGCGACCAGCACCGATGAGGTGAACGCGGACGCAAATGCGAGACGGGCCGGACACTCCACAATCTTGATGGAATGAGTCATATGATTCACCTGATACCCCACAAGGGGTAAACGACCAAAGATAGAATGAGAAAGGACGACTCGCAATAAATTTATATTCTGTCCGTGGCCGATCGAGCGCCGCGCCGATCGCCGACAACGCGGTAGAACACCCAATTCGGCCGACCCAGGCGCGGTTTCCTGTTCCCGACGCAGTTTCTGTGAATCTACTTCAAGGGCCGATCATCCCATGGCGATACTCCAGACACACCGAGACACGTCGAGTTGCATTCATGGGATGAATTGAATTTGATGTAACGAGTTTGGTTTATCGGGTTGGTTGCGACGACCTTCCGACGTTTCGACGTTTCGACGTTTCGACTATCCACCGGGGGTCGTTGTAGTGGAAGGGAGCCAGGGGTCGACTCGGCGGAGCGGGGACAGGCCGGGCGCTATGGTCGGCATTGGGGGATATTTTCGCCGCGGCGTTGTCACTGTCAGCTGGAGTCGAGCGACCATCGCCCATGGAGTGTGCGGCGTCACGATTCCCTGGTCGCTCGAGCGATCGACGTCGTGCGAGCGGTCATAGTACTTGACCGGTGGTAACGCGATTTGTTGCTTTTTCTTGCATCGACCCTTGTAGGCTAACGGTGAACGTTTACAAGAAAGACCCACGGGGCTAAAGCCACCTTGTTGTCACATTCAGAGGGCAATGCAAAGCCAACGACTCACCGGGCCGGCGCCCCCTCCGGTCGCTACTCGCGGATCTCACGACCGCGTAGATACGCTCGCACATGCTCGAATGGCTCCACGGGGCGGAAAGCGCTGCTCATCAGACCTGATGAGCCCAGCAGGGCCGGCATCAAGAGGGGAGCGAGCAAGGCAGCCGCGGCCCCGAAAGGAGAGTCGTCGACCAGGATGCCGCGCTTTTGGTACTGAGCGATCAGCTGCGCAACCGACGAGATGAGGCCGAGAGGCATCTCGATAATCTCGCGGAGCTCGGGCTGGCGGGGCAACTCTGCCAGTATCACCGGAATCAGACGCCCACGCCGATGCAACAGGCCCTGATAAGACCGCACGATATGCTCGAGGTCCGCTGCGACCTCGCCAGTGAATACGACGCCATCGTCCCCGCCAAACCGTTCGAACTCCTTGCGCATCGCTGCTCGAAGCAGCTTGGCCTTGCTGCCAAATCGCCGAAACAGTGTGACTTCGTTGATCCCCGCTGCCTGCGCGATCTGTTTTGTCGTCGCGCCGGCGTATCCATGGGTCGCCATCACGTCCACAGCCGCTTCGAGAACCTGCTCATCCAGAATCTGCCTGGGCATCAGGATGAAAATAATCAATAAATAACAAATGTTTGTCAAGTGTATGCAAGTACTTGCTTGCATTTGAAAGACGAGCCGCTAGGGTCGAGCTATGAGAATCGACTTGATGTCTGGCGGCCGGCGTCCGTGGCTTATTCGCCTGCTCTTCAAGGTGGTCGAGCGCAAGCTCGGGGTCGTCCCGGGGCCGGTTCAGGTTATGACGTATCGTCCAAGAATGTTGCCGCGGCCGCTGCGACGCTACTTGTCGCGAGGGATGTCAGGGGTGGGGCCGTGGTCCGGGAGTGAGGCCGAATTATTCGCGGCGTTCATTTCTAACCTCAATACCTGCCATTTTTGACTGGAGGCCCATACCGCAGTTGCGGTAATCGGCACGGATCCCGAGACGGTCCAGGCGGTTTTCGAGGATTATGCGCGTGCGCCGATCTCCGAGCGCCTTCGTGCTGGGTTGTCTCTGGTCGAGGCGCTGACCCTGTATCCCTCGGATCCAATGAGCGCTGTTCTGGCCCGGTCCCGCATCGATGGACTCGACGATGTGGCGATCGAAGACGCCGCCAATATCGCGTTTCATTTTAATCTGATGAACCGTCTCGCCGACGCATTTGATTTCGACCTTCCCGGGCAAGGCAAGGTCGAGCTCCTGGCTCAGATGCTCAACCGGGCCAAGAGCATAGCTTCCAAGAAGCGTCCATCGCCGTCGTGGAAACAAGCTGCGGACGGTCGGGTTCGGCCCATCGAGATCGCACTGGTACACGAGGCTCTACTGGGCACAGTGGGGGCTAGCAGCCTCGACCTCCGCTGCGCTGTGGAGGCATTTACCGCTCGACTACGGGGTGGAGTGCGGCCCAATCTGCCAGTTCCCGAAGACCTCGTGCCCTATCTCGAAAAGCTGTCCCTGCACGCGTACCGGATCACAGATGAGGAGGTAGAGTCGCTTTTCGCCCTGGGATACAGTAAGGATGCGATCTTTGAGCTGACCCTGGCCGGAGCCTGGGGCGCGAGCATCGCGGCCCTCGAGCATCTCTATGCCGAACTCTATACGGACCAGCGGGTGGCGGCATGACGCCGCGGTCCGCGCCGAGCACATCGACGAGTACCGGATCGGCGTCCGAGTACCGGATCGGCGTCGATGATGTCGACCAGGCCTGTTTCCGCCATCGAAAGAGGACCGAGCCACACCCGGATGTTTGCCATCGAGATGTGGCCGGGCCCGGACCCGTGGCTGCCCGGCAAACCCGGAGCCGAGTTTCCCGGCCCGGGGTAAACCGGCCAAAGTCCGGGCAAATGCTTGCAATCAGCCCGGGAGCGAGCAACATGTGCAGTTCTGCGCCCGCTCGCGTGCGGGTCGTCAGCCAGAGGTCAGAATGCGGCATATCTACTCGGATTTCATCGAAAACGTGGCCAAACCAGCGCGCTATCTCGGCGGTGAGTACCTCTCGGTGGTCAAGCGGCAGGGCGATGTGGACGTCCGCATCGCCCTGGCATTTCCCGATGTCTACGACATCGGCATGTCGCATATGGGCACCAAGATCCTTTACTCGCTGCTCAACAAACACCCGCGCATCGCCGCCGAGCGGGTGTTCACTCCGTGGATCGACATGGAGGCAGAACTGCGCGCACGCGGATTGCCTCTGGTCTCGCTGGAATCCTCGACCCCCCTCGGCGAATTCGACGTCATCGGGTTTTCCCTGCAGTACGAGCTCACCTTCACCAATGTCCTGACCACCCTTTCCCTGGGCGGAGTTCCGCTGCGCGCCGAGCAGCGCAGCGCGAGCGATCCGCTGGTCATCGGCGGAGGACCGACAGCGTCGCATCCCGAGCCCATGGCGCCGTTTTTCGACGGATTTTACATCGGCGAGGCCGAACAAGAACTGCCCGCACTGCTGCTCGATTGGGCCCGCCTGCGCGCCCAGCGGCGCTCCCGACTCGATGCACTGGCCGAACTCGCCGCCTCCTATCCTCTCTACGTGCCCGCGCTCTACCACACCGAAATCGACTACAGTACCGGCATGGTCGTGGTCGGCGCGCCCCGCGATCCGCGCGTGCCCGCCCGGGTCCGGCGCGGCGTGGTCGAAAACATCGATGAATATCCATTTCCGTCAGACACGCCAGTGCCCTATGCCGAGGCCGTATTCGACCGCGCCGGTATCGAGATCGCCCGCGGCTGCACCGAGGGATGCCGGTTTTGCCAGGCCGGCATGATCTACCGCCCGGTCCGCGAGCGCTCGCCGCAATCGATCGTGAACAGCGTGATCGAGGGCGTCGAGGGCGCCGGCTACGACGAGACCGCGCTCACCAGCCTCAGCACGGCCGATTACTCGTGTATCACGCCTCTGGTCAAACGCGTCATGGGCGAGCTCAGACGGCGCAAAACCTCGATGTCGGTGTCGTCGCTGCGCGCCTATGGCCTCAACGAAGAGATCCTCGACGAGATGGCGTCCATGCGGATCACCGGTTTGACCTTTGCCCCCGAAGCCGGCACCCAGCGCATGCGCGATGTGGTCAACAAAAACGTCACCGAGGCCCATATCGAGGAGTCGTCGCACCGGGTATTTGCCCGCGGCTGGAACCGACTGAAACTCTATTTCATGATCGGCTTGCCAACCGAACAAGACGACGACGTGCGCGGCATCGTCGAAACCGGCCAGCGCATGCTCCGCATCGGACGAGGGCACGTCGGGCGCAAGGCCGAGGTAACGGTCAGTGTGTCGTCCCACGTGCCCAAGCCGCATACGCCGTTTCAATGGTGCGCCCAGGACAGCCTCGCCGAGATTCAGCGCAAACAAGCCATGCTGCGCCACACCGTATCCGAACGCGGACTCAAGCTCAAATACCACGATTGCGGGATCAGTTTCGTGGAGGGCGTGCTGGCCCGCGGCGATCGCCGGCTGGCCGATGCCATCGAAAACGTCTGGCAGGGCGGCGCCCGATTCGACGGCTGGGACGAACTCTTCGAACTCGACGCCTGGCGCGGCGCATTTGCCGATTGCGGCGTCGATACCGAGGCCTACCTGACGACCAGGCCGGTCACTGCGCGCCTGCCCTGGGATCATATCGACGTCGGCCTGGACGACGGCTTCTTGCTCGCCGAGTACCGCAAGGCGTTCAAAAATCGCCTGTCGCCGCCGTGCGGCAAGGTCGCCGGCCAGCTGATCCATCACACCAATTTGCGCGATGCTCGCGCAGATACAAGACGCCTGGTCTGCTACGACTGCGGCGTTGCCTGCGATCTGTCGAGCATGCGGCAAGAGCGTCTGGACTACTTGACCGAACTCGGTGCCGACGTGCCCGCCGCGCGCCGAGAGCGGCCGGCGCGGCGCGGCGGCGCGGCCCCTGCCTGTGCCGGCAACAAGCAGGGCACCAGCGACTCACCGGCGCGGCCCGATCCGCGCCAACCCCGGCTATCCTTTCCAGATGCGGCCTACACGCGCTATCGACTGCGCTATGCCAAACTGGGCCGCGTCGCGTATATCGGCCATCTGGATACGGCGCGCATGCTCATGCGGCTGTTTCGCCGCGCCGGCATTCAAACCGCCTACAGCCGGGGATTTCACCCCAAGCCGATCATGCAGTTCAGCCCGGCCCTGCCGCTCGGCGTACCCAGCTTTGGCGAGATGCTCGATGTCGCCATCGAGGATGCCGGCCCGATCACCGAGGCCGATCAGCTGGTCGAGGCGCTGCGCCAGGTCGCGCCCGAGGGTCTCGATTTTCTGGCCGCGCACAAGCTCGGCCAGGACGACCCGAGTCTGGCCAAATTGATCGTGTCCTATCAGCTGCTGCTGATGCCGGCGCCGGACGGGATCGCCTTTGATCAGGCCCGCCTGGACCGAATCGCCGCCGCCTTCCTGGCCAGAGATCGGGTCGAGGTCATCCGCGAGCAGCGCAAGAAAACCCGCCGTATCGACGTGCGCAACCTGGTCGAAAACGTCGACCGAGTGCACACCGATCATGGGATCGCGCTGTGCCGGGCACTCGATTGGCCAGCGCACGAGGGACTGCTCCAGGCCCGGGTGAGAATTACTCCGCAGGGGTCGGTCAAGCCGGCCGAGGTCGCCAAAGCGCTCGGCGTGTACGGAGCGAGCGAAGCGGGGCGGCCTCGTGCACGACTCGCCCGCCTCGGTTTTGGCGGCCTCGAAGCCATGACGACTCCAGTGACGGCGCAGGCGCGGGCGCAGGGTTCAGTCAGTGCGCCGGATCGACTCGTTCGCAACCGCGCGACCGACTGCCTCGGCTAAAGATTCGGCCGGCCCAGCCGATGCAGAAAAAGCACTGCCCGCCATCGTTCGCCAGCGAGCCAACCTGACCGAGAATGTGCCGGCACCTTTGCGGCAATAGTTCGTTCGACGGCCTACTGTTCGGGCCCGCGCAGAACGATATGACCCGGGTGGACACTGTTGGATCAAAACCAAGAGCAGCTGCGATATCGGGATGACAAGTGCATATCAGATTGCAACACGCTCGGATGAGCCGGTCGCCATCATGTGGCGCGAGTTGATCGTGAACGCACCACAGCCGATCGCGATCCTGGCCTCTGGCGACGTTCTATACAGTAATCCGGCGTCGGCAAAGCACTCGACCTTTTCGCCTCCCATAAAGATAGCCTGGACAAAAGATAGCCTGGACACATTCCTGTTTCGAGACCAGCAGCGAGTGCAACACCTAACGACGATCGTGAGCAGGCAGCACTATGCCGGCAAGGCCGCGCCGATCGAAACCTGTTCACTGGCTGGGTTGATCGACGATGCTCTTGCGTTGGTCCGTGCCTCTTGCGAGAATCACGATATCGCGTTGGTACGTGAGGTCGCCGACTCGGGCGCAATCGACGTGGACAGGCACCGTATTCTGCAGATTATGGTCAACTTATTGAGCAACGCCGAGCACGCGCTCGTGGCCGCGCAGCGTCCGGCCAAGGAAATCCGCATCGAAGCTGCGCACAGCAAAAACGACCGATTCCACATCCGGGTGAAAGACAACGGAGTGGGGATAACCAGGAGCAATCTCGACAAGATCTTCAAATATGGTTTTACCGCCAAGAAGGCCGGCCACGGGTTTGGCTTGCACAGCGCGGTCAATGCGGCCAGGGCGATGGGTGGAGAGCTCACCTGCCCCAATGACGGGGACAATTGCGGGGCTGCATTCACCCTGGAACTGCCGGTGCATGCGCCCCAGGGGGGGGCGTGATGTCGACCGAGCGCCACGACCTCGAGCCGTTTTCCCACCGGCCATCGATTGTGAGCGACGCAGCGCCGTGGATCGACAACGACCGTTGTGGCCGGCAACCCGCACTGGATCGCGACGGTCGGGACAGAGTTGCGCTCGGATCGGAGCTGCGCCGGCTTCTGGTGGTCGATGACAACGAGCGGATCCATCGCGACATCCGCAAAATTCTCGCCTATCGGTCGGCTGCTGACAACGAGGTCGACGCTCTTGAGGAAGTTTTGTTTGGTCGGGGCAGCACAGCGCAGAGTTCCAGACCGTTCGAGATCGATTCGGCGTATCAGGGCAGGCAAGGGCTGGAGTTTGTCCGCTGCGCCGCCGAGCAGGGCCAGCCGTATACGCTGGCATTTATCGATGTGCGCATGCCTCCGGGATGGGATGGTATCGAGACTACAGAACACATTCTGCGGGCAGATCCCAATATCCAGGTCGTGATCTGCACGGCCTATTCGGACTATTCGTGGGAACAGCTGAGCGCGAAACTGGGCCAGAGCGACCGCTTTCTCGTCTTAAAAAAGCCGTTCGACAACGTCGAGGTGCGCCAGCTAGCCTGTGCTCTCACCGAGAAATGGGAGCTGCTGCACCAGAAGCAACGGCTCTTGAACGACCTCGAGAGCGAGGTCCGACTGCGCACTCAGGAGCTGGAGCAGGCCAACCACAAGCTGGAGCAAGCCAACCACGAGCTGCGTCACGAGATGGAAGAGCGCTTGCGGGTGGAGCGAGAATTGAGGCACAGCCAGAAGCTCGAAGCGCTGGGACGTCTCACGGCGGGGATCAGCCACGAGATCAATAATCCGCTCAGTTATGTGCTTGGCAATCTGGACTTTGGCCGGCGCAGACTGGCGGAAGTGCGCGGCGGCCTGGCCGGCGAATGCGTGGTCGAGTTGCGCGAGGTGGTTGAGGAGGCGTTCGAGGGTGCCGAGCGCATCCGCCGGGTGATTCGTGATGTGCGGGCATTTGCCCACCCCGACGAGGGGAGAAAAGCCGCGGTCGACCTGCGCAAGGCCTTGCAGGGGGCGATCAAGATCGTCGGCAACGAGATCCACCACCGGGCCCGGTTGGTCGAGGAGTATGGCGACGTGGCTCGAGTGGCCGCCGACCAGCAGCGGGTCGAGCAAGTATTTATCAATTTGCTCTTGAATGCGGTGCAGGCATTGCCCGAGGGTGGCGCGGGCAACCTGATTCGGGTGTCTACGCGAGCCAGCTCGAACCACATGGTCGCGGTCGAGATCCGCGACACTGGACACGGCATTCCATCTGAAATCGCCGATCGAGTATTCGATCCATTTTTTACCACCCGGGCGGTCGGAGAGGGGACCGGACTGGGTCTGTCGATCTGCAGGAGCATCATCGAGGGATTCGACGGCCAGCTCGTCCTTGACAGCAGTGCTAGCGGTGGAACCATTGCGCGGGTCACCCTGCCCGTATTCGAGCCGGATGGCGGGCGGGATGAGGACGTTTCTGGTCGTCGGGATGTGGTTGCATTGCGCGCACCTGGCGGCGGTGCAAAGCCGTTTCCGCCCGAGCAGGCTGTCTACGCGATCGAGACCCAGCTCGCCGCGCTGCGCGGTGGCGCGAGGCCCGAGCCGAGCGACTGAACAGAAACACATTGGTCGTAAAACGCGTTTACCGCGAACCCGCGTTTACCGCGAACCATGGATCCAGCCGTGGCGTGACGAGAACAAGTGTACGTCGAACCGAGGAGCTGTCGCCCAGGTGCACCAATGTACAGCCGATATCACAAAAAACGGCCCGATGACTCACCCCAGCAAAGGGACCAGCAGTTTGGATACGGCCATGTTGCCCAGGTCGAGTATGCGGCAGCTGAGTTCGCTGTGCGTTGCCTACCGCTATCGGCAAAGGTTTGCATCTGGATGAGCTGCGCCTCTGCCCGGTAGCTTTGGGAGCTACTGCCCAGCTGTCACGCAGACGCAGACGCAACCAGTTATCTGGCCAGAGCGATGATTTGGTGGCCAGTGGCGTGGCGGTCACAACGATACATGACTCGATATTTTTGGGCACGTTCATTGCGAGTCGATTTGCTCTCGACTCTAGTCCGAACCATTGTTACCATGAGGCCGCGAGGTTACCTCTTCATATTTCTGCTTCGGGTCCCCGGGGTCACGGTTCAGCTAGTGAACAGGTAATCTCACGGGATACGACTCGAACCACGATAACTGGCTTCATCCGCGCCATCCTCATCGCGCTTTGATCTGCTTACAACTAGATGATTTCGCTCGGTCAGATACGTGGTTCGCCTCGCTGGCAAGTAGCCGCATGGGTGCCAAGGGCCGTCTGTGACCGGTCTCGAGCTGCTCGCTTTCCCCGGCGTGTCCAAGGTGTAGGGAGGGGGGCGCGCGTCAATGACTGTGGAGGAAGGCGATGAATCACCGTATCTTGATCACCGGCTCGTCAGGACTCGTCGGCAACGCACTGGTCCCAGCGTTCGAATCGCGGATGGTATGCGTCGAGCGCCTCGACCTGCACGCACGTGGTGCGGCCCGCGGCGATGTCCGGGATCGCGACCGGGTGCAGCGAGCCATGCGCGACTGCGAAGGAGTTATCCATCTCGCAGCGGTATCGCGCGTCATCTGGGGGCAACACGCGCCAGATTTTTGCTGGTCGACCAACGTCGACGGGCTGCGCAACGTGCTCGAGGCCGCGGCCTGTTCCGGGCGACGCCCGTGGGTGGTATTCGCCAGTAGCCGAGAGGTCTATGGGCAGCCAGCCCGCTTGCCGGCTAGCGAGGACTGCCCACTCCGTCCGGTGAATATCTACGGTCGCTCGAAGGTCGCGGGCGAGCAGCTCGTCGCAGCGGCGCAGCGAGATGGTATACGAGCCTGCGTCATCCGGCTATCCAACGTATTCGGCACGACCGCAGACCACGCCGACCGAGTGGTTCCCGCCTTTGCCCGCGGCGCCATTGCGGGCGAACCACTTCGGGTCGATGGCGCGGACCATGCCTTCGACTTCACCCATATCGACGACGTGGCGCGCGGCATTGTGTCGCTTGCCGCACTGCTCGGCGAGGGCGGCAAGCCGCCTCCACCCATCCACTTTGTCACCGGCATCCCGACGACCCTGGGCGAACTGGCGCAGATGGCCATCGAGATCGCCGGCAGCCGCTCGCGAATTCTGCATTCCGCACCGCGCGACTTCGATGTCGCCCGGTTCGTCGGCAACCCAGCCAGGGCCGGTGCACTGCTGGGTTGGCTACCACAGGTCGGGCTCAGAGAAGGATTGACCAGACTCATTCACGGATTCCGCAATGAGCGGAGCGCAGTGCATACGGAGGCAACGGCATCATGAAGATCCTCAAAGTCATCCACGGCTATCCAATGCGCTACAACGCCGGATCCGAGGTCTACAGTCAGACCCTGTGCCAAGGCCTCGCCGCGCGTCACGAGGTCCACGTATTCACCCGGCAGGAGGACTCATTTGCGCCAGATTTTCATCTCCAGCGCGAGCACGACCCCGACGACCCGCGGATCACCCTGCACGTGGTCAACAATCCGCGCTTCAAGGATCGCTATCGAGCGGCCGGCATCGACCGGCGATTCGCCGAGGTACTTGAGCGCGTGCAGCCCGATCTGGTCCATATCGGTCACCTCAACCACCTGTCGACCTCGCTGCTTCGGCAAGCTGCACTGCGCGAGCTACCCATCGTCTACACGCTGCACGACTACTGGCTGATGTGCCCGCGCGGGCAGTTCATGCAGATGTTTCCAGAGAATCCGGATACCCTGTGGGCAGCGTGCGACGGCCAGCAAGACCGAAAATGTGCCGAGCGCTGCTACGCTCGCTACTTCGGTGGAGCACCCGACGAGCGCGAGATCGATGTCGCCTACTGGACTCATTGGGTCGGACGCCGAATGCAGCACATTCGTGAGATCACCGAGCTCGTCGACCTATTTATCGCACCGGCTCGCTACCTGCACGACCGCTACCGGGACTCGTTTGGCCTGCCCGGGCAGAAGCTGGTGTATCTCGATTACGGCTTTGCGCGGCACCGCATGCACGGGCGCTCGCGCAGCCCCGGCGAGCCATTCACATTCGGCTATATCGGCACCCATATCCCGGCCAAGGGGATCCACGATCTCATCCGCGCCTTCGGCCGGGTGCGCGGTGACGCCAGGCTGCGCATATGGGGGCGCCCGCGCGGTCAAGACACCAGGGCCCTGAAAGGCATCGCGATGGGGCTACCCGGCCGAGTTGGGCAGCGGGTCGAGTGGCTGCACGAATACAAGAACCAGGAGATTGTCAACGACGTGTTCAATCGCTGCGACGCCATCGTGGTGCCATCGGTGTGGGTCGAGAATTCGCCGCTGGTCATCCACGAAGCGCAGCAAGCGCGGGTGCCGGTCATCACCGCGAACGTCGGCGGCATGGCCGAATACGTTCATCACGAGGTCAACGGACTGCTGTTCGAGCACCGCTCGTTCGCCTCGTTGGCCGAAGCGATGCAACGCCTGGTCGAATCCCCTGAACTCGCTGCCCGGCTGGGACAGCACGGTTACCTCTACAGCGATTCGGGCGATGTGCCCGAGGTCGAATCTCACATCCGGCAGGTGGAACGGCTGTACGCACGGGTGCTGACCCGGCGCGCCTCTACGCGGGTCAAATCCCGTCCCGGACCGTGGCGTATCACCTTCGATACCAACCCGGATACCTGTAATCTGCAGTGCATCATGTGCGAGGAGCATTCGCCGCATAGCCACCTGCAGAGCCAGCGCAAGGCAGAAGGCCGGCGCAGACGCATCATGCCCTTCGATATGATCGAACGGGTGGTCGCCGACGCGGCCAGGCACGGACTCGAGGAAATTATTCCGTCGACCATGGGCGAGCCGCTGCTGTACGAGCACTTCGAGAAAATTCTCGAGCTATGCGTACGCCATGGGGTCAAGCTCAACCTCACCACGAACGGCACGTTTCCACGGCTCGGTGCCCGGACGTGGGCCGAGCGCATCGTGCCGGTCACATCGGATGTGAAGATCTCCTGGAACGGTGCGACCCCGGCGACCCACGAGTCGATCATGCGCGGCAGCCGCTGGGATCAGGTGCTCGACAACGTCCGTACCTTCATCGCGGTCCGCGACAATCATGCGGCCGGCGGTGGCAATCGCTGCCGGGTCACCTTTCAGCTCACCTTCCTGGAGTCCAACGTCGGCGAACTGGCCGACATGGTTCGCCTGGCCATCGACCTCGGCGTGGACCGGCTCAAAGGACATCACCTGTGGGCGCATTTCGACCAGATCAGGGGTCAGTCGATGCGTCGCAGCAAAGCGGCGATCCGGCGCTGGAACCAGGCCGTGCTCGACGCCCGTGAGGCCGCCGCCGAGCGCGCGCTGCCAGACGGTAGCCACCTATTGCTCGACAACATCTTCCCGCTCGACGACGATGCAATCGAGGATCTCGCTCCGGGCGGTCCATGCCCGTTCCTCGGCCAGGAAGCGTGGGTAAGTGCACAGGGGCGCTTCGATCCCTGCTGCGCTCCCGACGCTCAGCGCCGCACCCTCGGCGAGTTTGGAAACCTGCACGAGCAGGGCTTCATGGACATCTGGAACGGCAGCGCCTACCGCGAACTCACATCGACATATCGCAATCGCAGTCTGTGCTTGGGCTGCAACATGCGCAAGCCAGCTGGAGATCGGTCATGAAGTGGACACAACTCGCGGTCTCATCCGATGGCTCACACCACGTGGGGGAGGATGGACGCCCGGCCTACAGCGAGCGTTTCGACACCGTTCTGAAGTTCCATGCACCGGGGCTCGCGCCGGTCTTGCGCGGCAATGAAGCCTGGCACATCACGGCCGATGGCAGCCCGGCTTATCCGCGCCGCTTCGCGCGAACCTTCGGCTTCTACCAAAAACTCGCCGCGGTCGCCGGAGCAGACGGCTGGCATCACATCGAACCCGATGGCGAGGACGCCTATGCCCGGCGCTACGATTGGTGCGGCAACTTCCAGGGCGACCGATGCCCTGTGCGGGATCCCGACGGACAGTACATGCACATCGACCGCCGAGGACGCGCGATTTACGCCAGACGCTGGCGCTACGCCGGCGACTATCGCGATGGAGTGGCGGTGGTCCAGGCCGACAACGGACTGCATACTCACATCGATCGAGCCGGCGATCTCCTGCACGGTCGCTGGTTCGTCGACCTGGACGTATTTCACAAGGGTCGCGCCCGAGCCCGCGACGAGGGCGGCTGGATGCACGTCGACGATCGCGGCAGGCCGATCTACCCGCGCCGCTTTGCCATGGTGGAGCCGTTCTACAACGGACAGGCCAGGATCGAGCACTTCGACGGTAGCCTGGCCGTGGTGGACGAGACTGGAGCCGAGATCGTGGCCCTGCGGCCGGGCATGCGCTCCAGCGTCGCGTTTGCGAGATTGCAGCCCGGAGGTGCTCATGGCCGATGATGGTGCCGTTTCGGCTGGATTGCTGTCCTCCATGGCAGCTTCGTCCGGCCCCCGCGCTTTGCTGTTGCGACACAGCGACCGTCACGCGTTTCCCGAGGGCAAATCCGGCGACGCGACACGGCTCACCCATGTGGGCGAGCAGCGAGCCCGCGCCCTTGGCCAAGCTCTTGGTGAGAGCATCACCTGGTCCTTGAGCAGCCCGCTTGTGCGCTGTACGCGTACTGCGGAGTTGATGGGTGCCAATCCAGTTACCTCGCAGCTACTCGGTGATCCCGGCCCCTTCGTCATCGACCGGGACATCGCGGCGCAGGTATTCATGCGCCAGGGCACCCGCGAGGTGGTCTTTGGCCAG
Source organism: Pseudomonadota bacterium (assembly GCA_022360315.1). Classification (GTDB taxonomy): domain Bacteria; phylum Myxococcota_A; class Polyangia; order Haliangiales; family Haliangiaceae; genus JAKSDA01. Next base: position 56,403 of record JAKSDA010000044.1, on the reverse strand, counting down.
ATTCGCGGCGAAACGTGGGGCTGCATGCGCCCCCTGGATCAAGGCGCGGGTCTGCTCCTCGACCTTCTGCAAACCAACGTGGCGGCAAACCCGGGGATAGGGATTGCGATATCTCACGACGCCATCGTGATGCCATTCATCACCCAGACGACCGGTTACGACTTTGTCGACGACTGGTTGGAACCGCTCGACGGGATCATCGTGTGCACTGACTCCGTGGTGTGGCGTGGGCAGCGCTTCGAGGTGACGCATTGATCACAGTCGGCCTCTACGGCATTCAGGATACCACACACGATACTGCCCGCGGTCGACACCCAACCCATACCCACGACCATGGTGTCGCGCTGATGCGGAACGGACGCGTGCTCACCGTGGTGCAACTGGAACGGTGGACTGGCCGCAAGCACGACAACCGACTACCGGTCTATATTGACGAGATCCTCGATCGGTTGCTGCCTCGCGACGAGCCAGCGCGCTTCGTGAGCGTCAATAGCTTCGTGGGCAATGCATTCATCTCGGCCAGTGGAAACCTTCGCATCGAGCCACGTCGCGACATCGGCATCTCGTCCGAGCTAGTGCCGGCCGAGGTGATCTGGTACCCCGACGGACAGCGACGCCGGCCAGCCGAAGGCTGGGTGCTGTGCCATGAGATGGCCCATATCGCATCTCTGCTGCCATTTATCGGGCACTTCGAAGATGGGGCACTCGCCGCGCATATCGACGGCGGCGCATCCCGCTCAGCCAGCTCCTTTTGGTCGCTGCACAAGGGGCGCCCGGTACTGCAGGAAGCATCCTGGGACCTGCTCAAAGATGTGGTCAACAATTTCAACGTCAACCCGGCCGTACGGGCCATCCTGGGGTTCGCCGCCGAGGAGCATCTGGCCATTCCCGGCCGGCTGATGGGCTATGCAGCCCTCGGAACGGCGGATGACGAACTCGACGCATGGCTGCGACACCAGGACTGGTTGCTCGGCCTGCCCGACGACGAGGCCAGTCGCCGTGTCCGAGACCAGCTGGGAACGCTCGATCCGCGGGCACAGGGATGCCAAGACCTGTGTGCGACCATGCAACGAGCATTTCAACAGGAGGTCATATCGGCTCTGCGTTCGCGCAAAACCAGCCGTGGCACTCTGTATCTAGCCGGTGGTGCAGCTCTGAACATTCCCACCAACGCCGCCCTGCAAGAACATTTCGATCAGGTATGGGTGCCACCTGCCAGCAACGACAGCGGCCTCGCTCTCGGCGCTGCGGCGTGGGTCGAGCACCTCGACCACGGGCCGCTTCCCGTCCACGACCCGTTCCTCAATCGCTTCGACACCCCGGCAACAGAGCCTGATCCGACCGTGGTACCCGAGGTGGCCCGGCGTGTGCTGGACGGAGACGTATTCGGGGTATGCAACGGCGCGGCCGAGGTTGGACCGCGCGCACTCGGCCACCGCAGTATTGTGGCGCGAGCCGATGACATCGCACTGCGCATCCGGGTGAGCGAGACGATCAAACGCCGGGAATGGTACCGACCAGTGGCCCCAATCCTGTGCGAGGCGGCAGCCCGGGAGGTACTCGACGAGATCGCCGTGACCAGCCCGCTATCCCGCTGGATGCTCGGCGCCTGGCAGGTCCGCCCTGAATGGCGCAAAGCGCTGCGCGGCGTGCTACACACCGATGGCTCGGTACGGGCGCAGGTAGTACGTGACGATGGCCAAAACACCTGGATGCATGCCCTGCTTCTACACCTGTGGCAGGGCGACAACATTCCCGCTCTCATCAACACATCGTTCAATGGGCTCGGACAACCGATCGCGCAGCGACACGACAGTGCGCTGGCCCTGGCCAGCGCACTGGGACTCGACGGTTTGGTGCTGCACGGCTCCCTACATCGTTGAAGGAATAGCGAACCACCATTTATTCGAACCTGTCGGTCATGAATGCACCGGTGACCCGACCGTGGTAGTGGCAATCCGTTGACTCGACAGCAGGCGGCAGGCCAGCGCGAGATGCCAACGGGCCGAAATCGCGTGTATCCTTACCCATCGCGATCGTGCTTGTCACACTTGTGCGGCAACGCCGCGTGATCGGGACGGAGGGTAACTACTCGATGTCTTCTCTACAGCCTATATCAAACATCGGACCGAGCCAGGATCGCGACGTGCAGCGCTGGCAAGGCGCGAGCGAGGAGTCCGCGGAGCATGTCGAAACACGTGAGCAGGCGCCGCCGCGAGCGACGCAGCCAGCGCTGGTGGATCGCGGCCCCGGCGGTGGGAGCGTTTGGAGATGGGCTCCAGTCCGCATACGCGATTGGTTTACCCATCTACGGGGTGGCTCGGTCGCATACGATTTGACGCCATATCGCCGGGCTTTAAACGCCGTCGTCGAACGCGAGCGATCCCTGCAGAACGCCACGGATCATGACTTGCGAGAAGCCTCGGGCCAGCTCATCGCCCGGGCCAGGAACAGCGGCCCCGCGGGACCGGTGCCTGGCCGGCGCAGCCATGCTGCGTTCGATCGGGATGTGATCGAGTCGCTGGCCATCGCCCGCAAGGCCAGCGAACGGGTGCTGGGCATGCGGCCCCACGACGTCCAGATCATCGCCGCGCTGGCCATGCACCGGGGCCACATTGCCGAGATGCAGACCGGCGAGGGCAAAACACTCGCCGCGGCTCTGGCCGGGTATGTCGTCGGCATGGCGGGCCGCGGCGTGCACATGCTGACCTGCAACGATTATCTGGCCCGTCGCGACGCCGAATGGATGGGGCCACTGTATCGATTTCTCGGCCTCGGCGTGGCGGCGATTCAAGAGCATATGGACCCGACCGAGCGGCGCGATGCCTATCGGTGCGACATCACCTACGCCACCGCCAAGGAGGTCGGGTTCGACGTTTTGCGCGACGATCTCTGCTTTGCCGCGGATGGGCAAGTCCACCGACCGTTCGGTGCCGCCCTGGTCGACGAGGCCGACTCGATTCTCATCGACGAGGCGCGCATTCCGCTCGTCATTGCCGGAACGGTCACGACCGCCGACCACAGCGTGCACCGGATGGCCGAAGTAGTGGCCAGGCTGGCGCCCGAGCGCGATTTTGAGATCGTCGACTGCGGCCGCAATGTGCACTTGACCGACTCCGGCGTCGAGCGCGTCGAGGCCATGCTGGGCTGTGGTCAGCTTCACGGCGCACCCAACCTGGCTGTGGTCAATCAGATCTATCTCGCCCTGCACGCCCGGGCTGTCCTGCGCCGCGACGTCGACTACGTGATCCGCGACGGCGAGATCGCTCTGGTCGACGAACTCACCGGGCGCATTGCCGAAGATCGCTACTGGCCCGCTGGACTGCAGGCCGCGCTCGAGGCCAAGGAAGGTGTACGGCTCAAACCAGAAGGCCGGGTTTTGGGCCAGATGACGGTGCAACAACTGCTCCAGCGCTATCCCGTGTTGTGCGGCATGACCGCCACGGCGCGCCCGGCCGCCACCGAACTGGTTGAGACCTACGGACTCAAGGTCGTGGTAATTCCGCCCAATCGTCGGTGCATCCGCAGCGACCGTGAGGATCGGGTGTATCGCGACAAGGCGGCCAAAGAGCGGGCCCTGGTCGGCGAGATCGGCCGGGTTCACGCGACCGGCAGACCGGTGTTGATCGGCACGCGCAGCGTCGAGGAGTCGGAGCGACTGGCCGCTGCGCTGGCTGCCGAGGGGCTCGAGTGCAGCGTTCTGAACGCCCGGGTCGACGGCGAGCGCGAGGCCGCGATCATCGCCGAGGCTGGCGACATCGGCGCGATCACCGTGTCGACTAACATGGCCGGTCGCGGCACGGACATTCGCCTGGGCGGCAGGTCAGAAGTCAATCGAGAGCAAGTCGCTGCACTGGGCGGGCTCTACGTGATCGGGACCAATCGGCACGAGAGCCGCAGGGTGGACGATCAGCTGCGCGGTCGCGCCGGCCGCCAGGGCGACCCGGGATCCTCGCGATTCTTTATCAGCCTGGAGGACGATTTGCTGGCCAACCACGGGCTTGCCGATTCGATCCCGGCGCGTTGGCGGTCGAGCGCCAGCGAACCGGCGCCAGGCGATGACGGCGACGCAACGGTCGACGCGCCGCTCATCGCGCAGAGAATCGGCCATACCCAGCGCGTGGTCGAGGGCCAGCACGCCGCGATCCGGCACACGCTGGCCAAATACTGCGATATCCTGGACGGGCAGGGCAGGGTGCTGCACAACTGGCGCCGCGAGGTCCTGCACGGCGCGGCCAGCTCCGTATTGCGCCAGCACGCCCCCGAACGCTGGGCTGCGGCTGCCGCGGCCCTCGGTACTGATGAACTCGACAACCTCGAGCGCAGAATCACGCTCTTTCATATCGATCGCTTGTGGTCCGAACACCTGGAACTGGCCGCCTATGTGCGCGAGGGCGTCCACCTGCTATCGGCAGCGGGGAAAAACCCACTCGATCAATACCGGCGCGACCTGGTAGCGGCATTCTCGACTCTGCGTCAGCGCATCGAGGACGCGGTGTGCGCGGTATTCGACGAACTCGAGCTGACCTCGACCGGCTTGACCGCGGTTGCCGAGAAGCTGCGCGGCCCGTCGGCGACCTGGACCTATCTCGTCAACGACGACCCATACCTCAATGGGATCGAGGCCCAGTTGGGGCGAAATGCCGGATATGCTGCCGGCGTGGCGTTCTATTTCGGCCCCTTGCTATTCGTGTGGGCCCTGGTACGCAAGCTGTGCCGGGGTCGCAAGTCCAGCTGATCGGACTGTTCGGAGAGCTGAATTTTCACCGTCGACTGCCCGATTGGGGCGAGCCGCGTAAATCATCGTCCGGTAGCCCGGCGTGCGCCCGGTTGACGTCAAGTGCGCACGGGTCGCATACTCGGCCACATGCGTTGTATACGTCCCCGCACTGCGGGTTTCTCTGTGTTTTTGGTTCTGCTGGTCTCCGCCGCGTGCAGTGACGATGGGTCAGACACCGACCCGGAGCTCCTCTTCGCCGCGGGATCCTACGAGGTCGGATACCAAGAGCTCGAGTTGACGTATCGCCCGGCCGCGGCCGCGGAGGACCGCACTCTGCCGGTATCGGTGTGGTATCCCGCAGCATCGGGCTCGGGAGCACCCGCTGTCGAGTACTCGGTGGCCGGGGTCGTTAGCGTGGCGAGTGACCGAGCACTGGTCGAGCCGCCTGTGGCCGATGATGGCCGCTTCCCGGTCGCGATATACTCCCACGGATCCAGGGGTACGGCCGTGCTCGGCTACCCCTACGGCGAACTATTTGCGTCCCATGGCTGGGTTTTCGCCGCTCCGAGCCACATCGGCAATACGGCCGTGGACGGTTTGCAGGACCCCTTTGCCCAGATCTTGCTCAACCGCCCGAACGACATCACCGCCTTGATCGACGGCCTCGACAACGGACTCGGCCGGCCCGCGCTCGGCGAGCAATCCGACACCTCGCGGGTATTCGTCATCGGGCACAGCCTGGGCGGCTATACTGCGCTGGCCAGCGCGGGGGCCGACATGAGTCTCGATCGGCTGGTGGAGAGCTGCCAGGGGGTCAACTGCGATGTCCTTGCCGACGCGCAGGTTGCGGCAGCGTTTCAGGCCGGCTTTGGCGACCCGCGTGTGGTCGCAGTAGTGCCCCAGGCGCCGGCAGTGACGGCGGGCTTCGCCGACGGCGAGATCGCAGCCCTGGAGGTTGCCGTCATGCTGCAAAGCGGTCGACTCGACCAGACCACCACCCAGGCCGCAGAAGCCGAACCCACGTGGTCGGCGCTCGACGGTCCCGACGATCTGTGGATCGACGTGCCCATGGGCGCGCACCACACGTTTATCACGGTGTGCGACGACCTGCCCGATACGATTTTGCGGGCGTTTTTACCCAACGCGTACATGGACGGCTGCGGCCCGGACTTCATCCCCGTCGCCCAGGCTGTGCCCGTACTCGGTGCTTACGCGCTGGGCTTTGCCCGGCGCCACGTGCTCGGGGAGAGCGGCTGGGACAGCGAACTGCGGGGACCCGCCTGGCGCCCGGGCTTTGCGATCAGCGTCGGCAACGAATGAGAATGTCCGCTCTATAAAGCGTCCACACACGTTGTGGCAACCCATCGTGCCCGCCATTCTTCGAGACTCTCATTAGCCCGAGCGCGAAGCGGTCGGGCCGCGCACGATCACGTTGGAGCCTTTTCGGCGCGATCGTGTGTACGTGAGACTGTATGGCGTATGCTCGGGGCGATGCGCCAGGTGTGGATTCCTCGTAAGGGTAGCCCCGATGTCCTCGAAGTTCGCGAAGCGCCGGACCCGACGGCGCGGGCGGGTGACGTCCTCATCCGGGTCTCGGCATGCGGGATCAACTTCGCCGATATCCTGGCCCGAATGGGCCTGTACCCGGATGCTCCCAGGCTTCCGGCAGTGGTCGGTTACGAGATCTCGGGCGTGGTCGAAGGGCTCGGCAGGGGCGTGACCGGCCTCGGCATCGGTCAGCGGGTCATCGGGATGACCCGGTTTGGCGGCTACAGCGACGTCGTTGCCGTACCCGAGGTGCAGGTGATTCCGATCAGCGACGCCATCAGCTTTGAGAAGGCTGCGGCAGTGCCGGTCAACTACCTCACTGCGTGGTTGATGCTGATCAAGCTGGGCAACCTGGCCGAGGGCGAGCGCATCTTGATCCACGCGGCCGGCGGCGGGGTGGGGCAGGCCGCAGTGCAGCTGGCCAGGTGGCGCGGTGCCGAGATCTACGGAACGGCGAGCCCGGACAAGCACGAGCGGCTGCGCGAGGCCGGCGTCGACCACTGCATCGACTACCGCAGCAACGATTTCGAGGAGGAGATCGCACGGCTCACCGACGGGCAAGGCGTGCATCTGGTCATCGACGCTGTCGGCGGCACCTCGTTCAAGAAGAGCTACCGATCGCTGACCCCGATGGGCCGCCTGTTCCTGTTCGGTATCTCGAGTTTTGCGCCGAGTACGTCTCGCAGCATCATCACCGCGCTGCGCGGTTTCTTGTCACTGCCGACGTTCAAGCCGATCCCGCTCATGAATGAGAACCGGGGCGTGTTCGGGGTCAATCTCGGCCACCTTTGGAATCTCGCGGATCAGCTCAGCAGCATGCTCGGCGAGGTCTGCGGCCTCATCGACCAGGGAGTCCTGGATCCGGTCGTCGATACTGCATTCCCGTTCACCAGGGCGGCCGAGGCGCACGCCTTCATTCAGGACCGCAAGAACTTCGGCAAGGTCCTGCTGACCCCCGATTGACCGATGACCGAGCTTTTTGTTCGACAATGGATCCCGCTGTGTTGCCGTCCTGGTCCGCTCTGGTCACGGACCGCGTGAGATGACCTCGACGCCGTGGGTGACTTGATCGCTGGGATGTAGAACGACCTGGGTGCCGCTATCCAGGCCTTCGACGATCTGCACGCGGCGTTCGTTGCGCCGGCCGATTTTCACCGGGGTGAGATGGGTCATGGCGTTGTCGACGCGGTAGACCGCCCAGCGGTCGCCCTGGCGAAAGACCGAACTGGCCGGGACCGACAGGACATCGTCGCTGTTCCATACTTCAATAGCGACCTCGACTCGATAGCCGTCTCCGAGTGCCGACCATTGCTCGCGCGGATCGTCGATATCGACGATCACGTTGACTCGCTGCTCCTCGACACCCAGCGCAGAAATGCGGGTGAATGCGGACGGCTCGACGCGGCGGACATGGCCCCGGATGCTCGAATCTCCGCCCCAGCGCACGATCGCGACCGGTGCCCCCGGGCGGATCTGGACCGCGTCGCGGGTGAGGACATCGGCAACCACCTCGAGACTGGCCGGATCACCGAGTTCAATGATCCGGGTTGCAGCTTGCACCAGACCCTCGTCCTGGCGAAATACCCGCAGGACCTGGCCCGAGGTCGGCGACGGCAGCTCGAGATGGGGCTCGCCAGCGGTTGTTCCCTGTTCGAGCAGGCCGAGCGCAGCACGGGCCGAGGCGACTTCCTGGTTGGCCACTTTGACCCCGAACTCGGCCGAGCGAAGATCCTCGGTGGTGGCGCGCAGTTCGTACTCGGCACGCTCGGCAATGGATTCGGATACCGCACCGCGCGCGGCCAGCGGTCGCTGCCGGGCGACTTCGCGCTGGGCCTGCTGGTGCAGTGCGCGCACCCGTTCGACCAGGCTCAACGCCTGGCGTCGGCTGGCCTGTGCCGAAGCCAGGCGGGCTCTGGCTTCGGCGCGCGTGCGGGCGTCGAGAAGCGGCGGCGTGACCGGGACAATACGGGTCAAAATCTGGCTCTCGGCAACCGAATCGCCGGGCAGAAGACCCAGCCTGGGAATGTTGCCGGACAGCGGCGCCGATACGATGTAACGGTCTTTGACCCGGGTCTTGCCGTCTTCGTCGACAGTGACGGTCATGCGGCCGCGCGTGGCAGCGGTCAGGTCCACCGGGATTGGCTTGGGCAAGAACGCGACCACGCTGGAGGCGGCCAGACCGCCTGCGGCAGCGGTGAGGACGACCCGCTTGAGCCATTTGACGGCAGTACGGCGGTTTTTGCGGCTTTGCCGCCGCGCTGACGGTTTGGCAGGGTTGTCCGCAGTGAGCAGACGACGGTGGGCTGTTTCGGACACGGGGTTACTCCCTGGTCTTGAGGACTGCAATGAGATCGAGATGGTCGAGCTTGCGCCGGACCAAAAGCGCACTGACGATTCCCGACACCACGGTCACTGCGACCGCAAAGGCGTAGGTCTGAGTCGAGATCACGATGGGCATGCGGTAGACCTCGGGATCGACCGATTCCATGACGGCGTGGGCCCAATAGGTGCCGAGCAAGAGGCCGATGGGCAAAGCGGCCAGAATCTGCACGGCCAGCTCGCCGAGCAAGACTGCCGAGATCTCGCGGCGGGTGAAGCCGAGTACGCGCAGGCTGGCCAGATCGCGGCTGCGCATGGACAGGGCCACCCGAGCGTTGTTGTACACCACGCCAATGGCGATGGTCGAGCCGAAGAGAGTGAGGATGATCGTCATCATCAGCATGCTCTGGCCCATCTGATCGCGCATGCGCTTGACGATGCTGTCCATACGGGTGACCCCGGCGACCTCGGGCATCTCCTTGAGCCGGCGGTGAATCTCGTCGAGCCAGGCCGGGTCGACCCGCAAATACACCATCGAGACGGCGGATTCCTGGCCCATGACCCGGTGCAGGCTGGTCATTCGCATATACCCCTGCAGGCCAAAGGCGTCGTCGACCAGCGTGGCCACTGCAAACCTGCGTGTTCCGCGGTTGCCCTCGCGGATCTCGATGTCGATCGAATCGCCCACCCCGACGCCCAGGATCTCGCCGAGTTTGCGGCTGATGGCCAGGCCATCTGCCGGGATCTCTACCTGGCGGGCGTCGCGGTTGACAACCCGGCGCAGCTCGGGCTGGTCGGCCAGTGCAATGATCGTACTGTCCCGGTATCGGTGTCCGGACCGAAAGCGCACCGGGATCGCACGCCCGCCTTCGGAGTCGAGAACCCCGGGTAGATGGACGATCTCGCGCGCTGCACTGGCCGGGATCGGCTCGAAGAACGCCACAGTGACGTCGGCGCGCTGTTCTTCGTGCAGAATCGTATTGATGAGAGACTCGAACGAGTCGTAGCCAAACCGGCCGACGACCAGAATGCCCACGGCTGCGGCGATGCCCAGCGATGAAAAGATGGTGCGCAGCGGCCGGCGGCGCAGTTCGCGCACGATCATCATGGCCGCCTGGCCGAGCACCCGACCGAGGCCCAGGCGATCGAGCAATGAGACCCGATAACTGGCCGGGGCCGGCGGTCGCATGGCCTCGGCAGGGGGCAGGCGAACGACATTGCGCACAGCGAGAAGCGCGCCGGCAAATCCGGCCACCAGGCTCACCATCACGCTCACCGCAGCAACCGAGAAATCGAGACGATAATCCTGCGCCGGAAAGCGAAACCACTGCCCGTACATGTTGGTCATGCCACTGCCCAGCCATGCGCCCACGGCAATGCCGCAAAGGGCGCCGAGTACGACAATGATCGAGACCAGCTGTAGATAGTGCAGGCCGATCTGGCGGTTGGAATAACCGAGTGCCTTGAGCACTGCAATCTGCTGGCGCTGCAAGTTGATCAGGCGCGAGAGCACGACATTGAGCAGAAACGCCGCCACGCTCAAAAAGATGAACGGGAACACGGTGGCAAACTGCTCGAGCTGGCTGAGCTCACCGTTTAATATGAAATTGGATACTTGCTTTTCGCTGGTGACAGCACCGAGCCCGCCATAGGGCTCGAGAATCCGGTCGACCGCGCCGAGTACTTCTTGTCCGGATACGCCTGGCTGCAGGTGCAGCGAGATATCGTTAAACGCGCCCTCCATCTGAAAGGCCGGGCCGAGTACATCGCGATCCATCCACATGATGGCCAATCTGCGGTCGTCGGGGGCAAAGTCGCCGAGCGACGCCGGAAATACATATTCCGGAGACAGGGCGATGCCGACGATGAGAAGGTCGCGCCATTTGCCGTTGATCACAGCTGGAATGCGGTCGCCGGGATGGAGGTTGTGTGCCTTGGCAAACGACTCGATGACCAGTACCTCGTCATCCTGTCTCGGTTCGGGCATGCGGCCCGAGCGCAGATACAGTCCATTGAGCGGAATGTCCCGGCCGGCCGGAATCGAAATGAGGCGCCCGGTGGCCGGCTCGGGCATGCCCTCGATCGGCAGCATGACGTCTCGCACGATGCGCGGGTAGACCACCGCGACCCCGGGAATGTCGGCGATGCGGTGGGCGATCGAGTCGGGCGCCCGCTTCAGGGTGGCAAACACATCGGCAAAGCGGTATCGCGCGTAATAGCTGCTGCGCGAGGTCTCGAGCGACGACCACGTGCTGCGCATGGTCACATAACTGGCGATGCCGGCCGCCACGACCAGGGCGATGGTCAAGACCTGTCCCTTGAGGCGGACCACATCGCGCATCAGTTTTTTGTCGATTGCACTCAACACAGATCACTCATCCGGATTGCCTACCAGCGCAGTTCCTCGGGTTGGGCCTTGCTCTCATTGTGCACCTCGCTGTGCACCTGCCCGTCGGCCAGGGTGATGACCCGATCGGCGATGCTGGCGATGGGCGCGTTGTGTGTGATCACCGCTGTGGTGGTGCCCAGCTCTCGATTGACCCGCGCGATCACTTCGAGTACCAGGATACCGGTTTTGAAGTCGAGTGCACCGGTGGGCTCGTCGCACAGCAACACCGCCGGGCGTTTGGCCACGGCGCGGGCGATGGCCACCCGCTGCTGCTCGCCGCCCGATAGCTGGGCTGGAAAGTGGTCGAGCCGCTCGCCGAGGCCGACCAGATCGAGCGCTTCTGCCGGCTCGAGAGGATCGTCGGCGATCTCGGTGACCAGGGCGACATTTTCGCGCGCGGTGAGGCTGGGAATGAGGTTGTAGAACTGAAAGACAAACCCGACACTCTGGCGGCGAAATTCGGTGAGCTCGTCCTCGTCGGCGTCAGTGAGTTCCATGTCGCCGTAGAACACCCGACCCATGGTCGGCACATCGAGGCCGCCCATGATGTTGAGCAAGGTCGACTTGCCGCTCCCCGACGCACCCAGTAGAACCATGAACTCGCTTTCGTACAGAGAAGCGTCAACGCCCCGCAGAGCGTGCACGTCGACTTCGCCCATACGGTAGATCTTGGTGATGGCTCGCGCTTCGAGTATGGCTGACACACTGGCTCCTATTTACAATCTCCGGGCCACGAGACCGGACGGATCATAGCCTCATCTGGCACTGTGCAAAGAGAATACCCGGTGAGTCGGGCGGGACTGCAAGAGATGCGCGCAACCGGCAAGTCGTTCGAGGGTTGCGCGATCGCCGCGTCCGGCGATGGCGAATCACGGGTCAGCTGTCCGGTGCACATGCCTGTCGCGGGGAAGAAGTCCGCAAACTGTGCGCGAACACGGTCGAGCCGGCAAACCATGCGCGTCATTGGGGGCCTGGCGCGGCCTGAGGCAGGAATGCCGGGGTCCACTCGTCTGGCACACACAGTGCTACATAACCGGACATGCCTGATTGACCAGATGTCTACTTGCCTGTCGATCGTCGCGGTCGGACTTGTCGACCTTGTCGACCTATTCACTCACCTCTGTCGAAGAAAGGAGCACGTTGTGTCAGTACCGCTTCAGGTCACTTTTCGCGATATGGAACCATCCCCTGCCATCGAGTCGGCTATCCGTGAAAAAGTCGCCAAGCTCGGCCAGTATTACAGCCGCATTCAGCGCTGTCGCGTGATGGTTGAGTGTCCGCACAAACACCACAAAACCGGCGCCGAGTACCATATTCGCATCGACGTGACCGTGCCCGGTAGCGAGCTCGTGGTCGCTCATCAGGGCGGAGGCGAGCCCGGCCACGGCGATGTGTATGTCGCCCTGCGCGACGCATTTCGCGCTGCCCGGCGCGAGTTACAGGAGTACGTGGGTCGGCTGCGCGATCAGGTCAAACGAGGTGATATGGTGTAGCCCGGTCGATCGGGTTCATCGGCCATGGCGGCAGCCGCGGCCTCTTGGCCCGACAGATATGCGCCGTGCACGGTGCCCGGATGGGCGCGATGGCACGCTTCGCCGGCAAAGTAGAGCCAGGGCCGGATCGGCTCGGCGAGATGGTCGTATTCGCGGCCGGTTGCGCCCACCGGAATGTAGCTGTACGAGCCCATACTGTGGGGATCGCTGGCCCACCGGCTGACCAGTACGCCGGCCGGATCCGGGGCCGGACGCCCGAGTGTGCGCGACACGGTGTGAATGGCCATATCGGCCAGTTCGCTGTCGCTGCGCGCCTCGAGCAGGCGAGCCGTGCGACCGGCGAGCCAGGCCAAAAGGACCGGATGCTCCGTGGTCTGCACGCAGCTAAAGCCGGTTATGTCGGGCTCGCGCTGTGGTGCGACCACCACCTGCTCGAGCTGACGCGGCCAGAACCGCTCGGCAAATACCAGCGCGATCTTGTTCAAGAGGCCAACGCCCAGGCGATCCACTGCCGCCCATTTTTTGTCGGGCAGGTCGGGCACAAAGCTGATGGTTCGGGCCTTGAGCACGCCGAGCGGCACGGTGACGATCACCGCATCGGCACTGACCGTCCGTGAATCGGTCGTGATGCGGACATGCTCGCCGTCGCGGGCGATTTCCGTGACCGGGCTGTCGAGCCAAATATCCAGATCATTGACGAGAGCCCGCGGTATGTGGTCATAGCCGCCCGGAAACACGACATCACCGCCGCCGAGCTCGTCGTCCTGATCCCAGTGACGGGCCGACAGAGTGTCGATATCAGTGCCCATGATCAGAGAGAGCCAGGAAAGGCCGAGATCGAGAGCCGCGCCTTTGCGATGGTCGCGGGTTTTGCGCACTCGGGCGATGGCGTCGCTCAGCGATAGATCACTCGGTTCAGCCCAGGCCAGGGTGGCGGCGCGATCGAGCGTGCGATCGAGCGTGCCTACCAGTTTTTTCCGCGGCAGCCGGGCGCCGTCTGGCCCGATAAAGGTCGGCTCGCGGTTTTTGCCGGGCGCGGTCGCGATACTGTATTGCCGGGCCAGCTCGGCGATGGGGTTGCCGGTGATGCCGTGAATCCACGATGCGCCGAGGTCGACCGGAGTCTGACCAGCGCCGTCGGCCCACATCGGGTCGGCACCAATTGTCGAAATACGGCCAGAATCGCGGTCGATACGGGGGGTGTACACGCGGCCGCCGATGCGCCCTCGCGCCTCGACGACCACCGCGTCTCGGCCGGCGTCGGCCAGCGCTCGAGCGGTTGCCAGGCCGGCCATTCCGGCGCCGATGACGACATACCCGACATCCATGGCGTCAAGCTCCGCTGGCCATCGTGCCCAGTACTGATGTGAGCGCTGCGCTCACGGTCTGGCAGCGAGCAATCGGGCCGCCAATGCGTCGGCCAGTCGGATGCGAGCTGCGCGGTCGGCCCGGCTTTCGCCGATCCCCGAGGCGGTGACTGTGTCCTCGTATGTGCTCAGCTCTTTGCCGGTCCACACATCGAACGTTTTGACCCGACCGCTCGCTTCGTACCACCGTCGGTGGGTGCCGGCCCGGCTGGCATAGTCGCTGTCGATGTCGGCCACGATCAACACATCGACCTGTCCTTGCCAGGCATCGGCCAGTTCGGGCAGGTTACCGGCCAGTGCTTCGGGTGATGCGCTGGCCAGTTTGCGGGCCAGGTCGGCCGGTATGGTGAGCCGCTTTTCCGCGCCGCGCGCGGTGAGGATGTCGGCCAACTTGCCGGCAAAGACCGGTTTGTTGGCGATTTTCCCGCCCACCCGCTCGGTCGTGACCAGACTCCACCGATCGAGCCCGAGCGCGCCGCCTCTGACCTGGCGACCGGGTGCGCTGAGCGCAGTTTCGGGCCACAGCGAGGCGAGCGGACCGAGCAGCTGGCGGCGATTCACTGCCACGGTCAACCCATCGGGCCACGCTGCATCGGCTTGTACCTCGAAGCGCACCACGCCCGTGTCGTCCGAGATCAGTGTTTCCGCTTGCAGCACTGCGCTGGCCTGGTCCGGTGAGGCCAAAAAGGGCAGGCCGCGCAGCGGCTGCCACGCGGCGGACCCACCGTGCCCGGACAAACGGTGTTCGGCGATGACCACCAGGGGGCGCAGTGGGCGACCGTCGCTGGCCAGGGGCACGCCGTCGACATAGTGCAAGCGCACTCGTACAGCCTCGGCCAGTTTTTGCAGTTCGCCGGGTATGGCGTCGACATCGGGCGATGTGCACGGGTTTGGCGGCGGTATGTCGAGCAGGTCGCGCCGGCGTTGGCACAAAAAGCCGGCAAACTGGAGCCGGGCTGCTCGTTCGACCGTGTCGGCCAGAGGCCCGGGCACGGATGGCTGCCAGGGGCTCTGTTCGACTGCAGCGAGCACTTCGGCGACCCGCTCTGCGCTCAGGCCAAGAACCACCTGAGCGTCGCTGCTGCCCTGGTCTCGCTTTATCGAGTCGCGCTCGGCATCGAATACCGGGACCTCGAGTACCTCGGCCCAGGCGTCGGAGTCGTAAAGGGTTTTTTCCAGGCTGACCAGGGCAGCGGCATACGCTTGTTCGCTGTCTGTGCCGTGGCCGCGCGCCTCGATGAGCGGGGCGGTGACCGGGGTCGGCTCCGGAGCATCCACTGGCGAGGTCGCGACCGGCGTGGTCGCGATTGGCCTGTTCGGTGGGGAGACCGGGGTATTGCCGCCGCAACCGAATGAGGACATCCCGAAAAGACTCGCCACAGCGACCCATAGCGGGCCTTTTTTGCCGGCATGTGTATTGCGGTTCATTTCTCTTCCACCTGTTTTGCCAGTTGCTTCCAGTCGAGCGCGTTCTTGCCGACCCCTGCGCGCAGGCGGTCGAGGCCGGCGCGCAGGGCTTGCTCCGGGGTTTTTCCGCTCGTGTCCAGGTTGACCGGCGGGGCGCCAAACTCGGGGGCCAGTGCCAGATCGATGAGAAATTCTTCCATCGCTGCACGATACACCGAGGCGAAACGGCTCTGCGCGGTGAATCGACTGCGCACGAGTTCTTGTAGCAGTGGCTTCACGTCGGCAAAAAACTGTTTTTCGGCATCGACTGCACGCGATAGTCGCGCGTAAATGCGCAGCATATAACCCATCTGATACAGGTAATAGTCGGCCTCGCCCTCTTCCTCCTCATCGTGTTCCTGCCGACCGAGTCGCAGGATCTGCGGCATGCGAACCACCGCATCGCCGACCACGGCGCTGAACATGGGCCTGGCCACGGCGTAGAGCTCGTCTTTGTCCATGCCTCTGCGTCCGCGCTGGCGCACGCCGCGCGCTGCTGCGCGGATGAGAGAGCCGCGGAATCCCGCGTCGCGAAAGTGCCGCTCGGCCTGTTTCACCCCTTCTTGACGCAAGACGATGCTGGCGTTCTCGGGATCGAACACTTCTTCGACCACACCCTGCACAAACTCGAGCTTTGCGTTGGCCAGGAGCGCTCCCGACACCTCGCGGGTATTTGATTCGGTCTCCGTCATGGAGCGGGCCAGGATGTCGTAAACCTCGATCTTGAAGAACTCATTCTGCTGTTCGATGAACGTGTTTTGCTGGATGAACAGCATCAGCTGGAAGGCCGGAATGGTCGCCGCGACCAGCGAAAAGATGACCAGGATCAGGCGCCGGCGCACCGCATAGCGCACGCACGCTTCCATGAACGTGCGCGCGTCTTTGAGAATGTCCTCTCGCTCCGGCCACTGCGACGACGGTCCTGAAAAGCCGGACAGGGTATTGGTCAGCCGGGCAAACGACCGGACCACCTTCTGGCGGTCGAGAATGGGAATCAGCACCCGCCAGCCAATGCGGACGACCTGGGCCCGACCTTGCCCAGCGAGCTCGTCCCGCTTGTGGTAGCGAGCGAGCTCGTCCCGCAGGGCGCGGTTCTCCTCTTTCAAGGAGTGGACCTGCTGTTCGAGAGGTGACTGCGGCGACGACATGAGGTTGCTGTTTTACCCCATGCTGTGTCCGCCCAGGGTGAGGTTGTTACTTTTTTGCGCCGCAAAGGCGGGGCGCGGCGAGGTAGGGCAGCGAAGAGCGTATTACTCGGCTTCGTCGACTTGGCCAGTGGCCAGGTCGATGGTGTAGCTGCGGCTACTGTCGAGGATCAGCCGGGCGCTGCCACTGCCGTCGAAGGTCACTTCCGCGACGGTGCTGAACTCCGAGTCGCGGTCGCTTTCGCCGCGCCGAACGCTGCGCTGACCGTCGATCTGATACCGGATGGTACCGCCAGTGATCCGGCCCGTCGCCATGTCGATCGCGACTGCCTGGTATTGCGCGTTGTAGGACAGAACCAGGTCCTTCATCACGGGACGGTACAGGGCCTGAAAGTGGCACTCGACGTCAAAACTGCCCGCCCCGCTCAGCTCGGCTGTGGCCGACTGCAGGCCCGCAAGAGTCCATTCGCCGGTACGCGTCACCAAGGCCTGGTAAGCGGGCAGATCGAGGTTGCCAGTCCAGTTGACCGCGATGGATGCAGCGCCGGTGGTAGCTCTGTCGCAGGCACTCTGCACATTGCCGGCCGCGTCCACGCAATCCACAACGTACTCGTAGGTCAATCCGGCGCGGCGATAGGTCTCGTGGGCGCTTTCTCCCTCGACTGCTTTGCTGGCCGAAGCAGTGCCCTTGACCAGATTGATACTGTCGTCGATGGAGCCGCTCTCACCACCCGATGGGTTGGCCACCAGAGATCCCACTGCCACCGCGACGTCGTCGTAGTCGTCCTGGGTGAGAGCATCGTTGTCCCCGGGGCAGCCAGCCAGGGCAGAGAGGCCAAAAAAAAGCGCAGCGCTTGTGGGGATGAGAAATCGAGTCGTCACAGTCCAAACTCCTGATGGGATGTTGTCCGTTCGTCGTGTTGTTGCAGGCTCGTTCTGCACGCCCCATACCAACAGGAAACCCTTTTATTCCGGCAAGTTGCAAGAGGGTGCAGAACAATATCGACAGTGGTCCATGGTCGGCCAGCAAGCGTGAAGAGGCCGCGAAATGGCCCTGCGAGGGTCGATGGGCGAGTCGGAGTTGGCTACCCTGGCTGCGCATTGGTATCGCATTTGTTGTTGTAGTTGCCTGCACTCGCCCGGGAAAGAACTTGCATGCAATCAGACATGAGAGGAAAAACTGTGTTGGTCACCGGTGCCACGTCGGGCATTGGCCGGGTCGCAGCGCTCGAACTGGCTCGCCTGGGCGCCGACGTGGTCATCATCGCCCGCAACCCCGAGCGCGGTGAGGCCGCACTGGCCGAATTCGAGGGCGGCGGCTCGGGCAAGGCCGAGCTGATCGTATGCGACCTGGCTGCGCAGAGATCGATCCGCGCTGCAGCAGCTGAATTTCTGGACCGTTTCGATCAGCTGCACGTCCTCATCAACAATGCGGGTGTGCTGCACGGCAGGCGCATGATCACCGGGGATGGTCTCGAGGCCACGTTTGCAGTCAATCACATGGCCTACTTTCTGCTCACCTGGCTCTTGCTGCCGGTCATGGAGAAAAGCGCCCCTGCCCGTATTGTTAACGTGAGTTCGGCGGCACATAAACGCGGTCACATCGATTTTGACGACCTACAAGCCGAGAAGAGATACGGACAGTTCCGGGCCTATGCGCAGTCCAAGCTGGCCAATATTGTATTTACCAGAGAGCTGGCCAGACGTGTTGAGGCGACCGGCATTACTGTGAACGCAGCACACTCGGGGATGGTGCGGACTGGCTTTGGCCGCGACGCCAGTCCGCTGGTTCGCGCGATCGCACCTCTCTTGCGCCCATTCATGGCCAGTCCCGAGCAAGGCGCGCAGACAGCGATTTATCTGGCCACCTCGGCCCGGGTCGAGGGGGTCACTGGCGAGTACTTCATCGGGCAAAATCCAGCTCGTTCGTCGCAGGAGTCGCGCGACCCCGAGGTGGCTAGACGACTGTGGCAAGTGAGCTGTGCATTGGCTGGCCTGGACCCCGGCGCAGCTCGGAGCCAATGATGTCATCGGGTATCTGACCCTCCCGGGTCGGCACCTACGTGCGGGGAACAACCGTATTGCCCCGCAACTCGGCCGGGCCTGCCGACTTTTGTTCGTGATGATAATCACGCCGAAACCAAGGCCGCTGGACTGCGTGATTTCGGCCCAAATTTTTGACAGGCCGTACTCCCCGTGAAAAAATTTAGAGTTGCTGAATTTTTTTACACGCTGGACGCATTTCTATGTCGCAGTTGCAATCCCGACCGTAATGATCTTGTCGGGTTCTGCAGCGGCCAGGAAGCGGATCGCAATTGCATCCTTCCATGGCCATGCGATGGCAAAACGGGTCGAGCGAGATGTGCGCCGGGTCCTGGAGACTGAGTATCACATTGTTGCCACAAACGCTGATGTGGTCCACGGAGTGATCAACGGTCTGGTGACACGTGATCGTACGCACCGCTATTTGCTCCAACTCCAGCTGGTCGAGCCAGACACCGGCAAGCGGATCATGCAATTGAAATTTCGGCTCGACAAGCCGCGCCTGCGCGCGAGTATGCGCCGCAGGTTGCTGAGGCGGCTGCGCTTGTCCATCCGCAGCCTGGTTCCGTCTGTACAGCAGCAAGAAGGCGACCGACCCGAGGACATCTCGCTATCACAGCGCAGAGCAACAGAGAGCGGGGTCGAGCCAGCGGTCAAAAGGACCGGCGAGTCGGTTCCCGGTGGTCTGGCGTCCATACCGATCGAGCTGACTGCCGGATTCGAGCGCACGGTCATGAACGTGAGCCACCGCCCTGGCACATCGTATGTCTTTATCCGCGGCGACGTCTATCCGTGGATGGCGCGGCGCGGTCTTCTAAACCGCCTCGGTGTGGTAGTGGAGATCTACCGCTGTGTGGACAGCGCGGATGACGGACAGACCACCGAGATCTTGATCGGCGCAACGACATACTACGAATACGAACATGGCGTATTTCTGGCCATTGCCGAGGCCGATGCCGGTATCGGAACGGTTGTGAGTCGCGCAGCCGACACTGAGATTAGACCTCTGTTCTCTGCTCTCCTGGCAGCCGGGGTCAGATTCGGCCCGTTCCTCCTGCTTGGTCAGGTAGCTGGCCTGACCATCACCGGCAAGACCGAGTTGGACGAAGTCTTCCTCGTGCCCGGTGTGATCGTCGATTGGCGCCTACGCCCGGGCGGTATTCATCCCTTTGCCGTCGCCAGTCTGCCGCTCGGCAATGCGGTCTACCGGGCCGACACCCCGCCCAATGTAATGATCGGTATCCGCTACGAACAGTAATCATTACGGTAGTAAACCGAGCTTGCCGGCTCCGACCGCGGTCCAGTGAGGACTGCATTGTACTCAGTAGCGGGTAGCAGTCTGATTATAAATAATAAAATCAGTTACTACCAACTACAAATATCGGTGCTTCTTCTAGTCTGGACGGAAACAACGCGTTTCGTCTGCAAAAAAAAACCGATCGCGTTGCATCCTTTCCAGCGTGATCGTGTGTAGAGGCATTTACGTGCCGGTTAAATGGAACATAAGTCGGCGAACGTCGGTTGTGGCAGTGATCCGGCAACTCGCTGAGATCTTTATTTTTGAGCAAATTTGAGACAATTTGTTGTGGCCAAAGATAGGATGTCGTGTACAAATTTATATATATATCAGAAAGATACAACTCATTGATTCTGGAGAACCAGTGAAAATGATAGCTAGATGGAAACAATTATTCGTAAGCGCTTTGACGGTTGCCGTCTTGTCGGGGTGTACGGGTGGTGAGCGGGACGGCGAAGCGAGAATAGATCACCGGAATACAACCATCGAGCTCGACCGCGATGGGACGGCGTATGGCGAGGTGGGGGAGACTGAGGGTATCGTACCGATGGCCGATCGAGATGTGGACAGATATATGTCCAGATGGGCGCGGATCGAGGAGTTGCGGGCCGGTCGTATCGGCGCGTGGTCGGGTTCGGAGCCGCTCTATGCCATGTCCGAGCACGGCTTACCGCATACCAACTGTGGGGGCTCGCGATTGCTACACATCCATGGCGCCCGCTACGGCCGGCGAGGACGGCGCCAGCGGGGCAAAAAACCGGTGCGGTTGACCTCGTGATAACTACAGGAGCGAATGACCTGAGCGGTTGCACCTGGCGCGGATTACCAATCATCCCCCCAGGATCTATTACGGTTGTAATCCGTGCTCACTTCACTCGGCGATCGGTCAACGTTGTGAGTTACGGCTACACAGCTCGACTTTGCCGCACCGATTTTTGCGAAGCCTCTCCGTCTGTGCAAGGGTCCCTCGTTGTGGCAACTCCCCATGACGCGTTATTCAAGTCGGTATTTGGCAATCCGCGCCACGCCGCTGTCCATATCGCCCGCTTTCTGCCCAACGCCGTGGTCCAGAGCTTGGACCTCGACTTACTGTCCCTACGGTCCGGCAGCTTCGTCGACCAAAATCTTCGCCAGCGTCACACCGATCTTCTGTTTGAGGCGCCATTTCATCACAGCGAGAGTCGAGCATTTCTCTATCTCTTGTTCGAGCATCAGAGCTCAAGCGACCCGTTGATGCCGCTGCGCCTTTTGCGCTACATGCTGCGTATATGGGATCAGCTGCTCAGCAATGAACCGACCCGCCGAACGTTGCCGCCGATCATCCCGATGGTGCTTCATCATGGCCCGGAAGGCTGGCAAGCTCCGGTCGCGTTCACTGAGCTGTTTGAGGGACCAGCCGATGTCCTCCATGCCCTTGGCAGCTATCTTCCGCAGTTTCAGTTGCTACTCACCGACCTCTCCGAGATGTCCGACGAGACTCTGCGAGTCGGCGCCCTCGTCGAAGTTGTCTATCGGCTGTTCAAGCACATATGGGACCACGATCTCCCCGCCAAGCTGGTCTCATGGCGCGAGCTCCTGCGCTCGGTCGCCGCCGAAGAAACCACAGGATTGCGGGCCCTTCAGCTCGTGATAGAGTACTTGGTGCAAGCCAGAGACGATGCTGTCGATGCCCTGGTAGAGGCCATGCAAGACGTTCACCCAGCCATGCAGCAGATCATCGAAACCACCGCCGATCGCCTCCGCCGCGAGGGCCACCGCGAAGGTCGACTTGAAGGCCAGGCCGAGCTGGTTGTGCGCGCCCTTGAAACTCGGAACGTTGCCGTCCCTGACGATGCGAGGGCTCGCATTCTCGCATGCCGTGATCGCGATTCAATCGCGCGCTGGTTCGATCGCGCGCTGGTCGTCGCGTCGGTCACCGACTTGTTCGACGAAGGCGACCAGGCATGACCAATGCCACACAACGCTGCGTCGAGGACGATCATCGAGCGCTGTGTCGGATAAGTGCGGCTATGTCAACGTTTGGCGCGCAGCGCAAACATCATCAGGATAGTCCGGCTTTAATAGCTAAATGACGCGCTGCGTCGTCAGGCCGCGGCCGCCTCCTCCAGCCTCAACCTGACCGAGGTACTCGCAAAGCGGGGCACCTATCCCGTGGTTCGAGCGCGACCGTTGCCGGCGGGGCTACAGCGGCCATGATGTAGTCATTCCCAGCAAGGAATTCCTACATCATCTCTCAATAGCCAGAATCGCTATCACTCCGTTGCACCTTCCTGCGTTTGTTCCCAGCGTGCACGGTCGACGATGGAGTTCCCGCGTTTCCATCACAAAGCGTGCTCACCGGAAGCGCCTTTCCCATCGATTTGCCTGACTATGCTCAAGCGCGGGTGCGAGCTGTGGTGACGATGCGAAACGGAGTCAGGGCGAGGATTGTCGGGCCCGGATTACCCGTTCCAGACACTGTTTGTAATTTGCCAGGGCAGTCTCTTTGGTTACCCCCAACAGGGCTTGACGGCGCTCGATCGACAGACAGAACGTGGTCTCGGTCCATAACGCGGTATCGGTGGGGCGGATCGGGGTGAGGTTGTTCCAGATCCGGATGGTTTTGTCCCATGACGCCGAGACAATGCGAGTGCCATCGGGGCTGAAGTCGGCCGACAGGACCCCGTCCATATGGCCGCGCAAGATGATCGGTTCGCCGCTGCCGTCGACCGACCACAACCGCACACTGGTATCGGCAGAAGCCGATACCAGTCGAGTGCCGTCGGGGCTGAATTCCACGCTGTAGACCTCACCTGTATGACCGCGAAGGATGTGGGGTTGTTCAGTGCCATCGGCCGGCCATACCCGTATGGTGCGATCCTCGGAAGCCGAGGCAATGCGGCTGCCGTCGGGGCTGAACGTTGCCACCAACACCGGAGCTGTGTGACCGCGCAGGATGATCGGTTCGCCGCTGCCGTCGACCCGCCACGCCCGCACGGTCATATCATCGAGACCCGAGACAATGCGAGTGCCGTCGGGGCTGAAATCTGTCCATGCAGGTGCCTCGTCGAGAACAGTGACCGCGCCTGGCCCATCGCTGCCATCGACCGGCCATAGTCGCACAGTCTTATCCCAGGCACTCGACATGATGCGTTTGCCGTCCGGGCTGAAAACTGCCGAGACGAGTGTGTCGGTATGACCGCGCAGGGTGATCGGCTCACCCTTGCCGTCGGCCGACCACAGCCGCACCGTCCTATCCCAGGAGGCGGAAACAATACGATGGCCGTCGGGGCTGAATTCTGCCGATCGCACGATGTCGGTATGACCGCGCAGGACGAGCGGCTCGCCCTTGCCGTCGGCCGGCCATACTCGCACGGTCTTGTCCCCACACGATACGATGCGTGCGCCGTCGGGGCTGAATTCTGCTGCTCCTACCGGTCCTGTGTGACCGCGCAGAATCACCACCGACTTGGCACCGGGGATTCGCCAGATTCGCACCGTGGGGTCCCCGGTCGAAACAATCCGCTTGCCGTCCGGGCTAAAATCTGCCGAAACCACAATATCTCGATGGCCGCGAAGGACGAATAACTCGGTTCCATCAGCTCGCCACAGTCGCACAGTCCTGTCCTGTGACGTGGACACGACCAGAGCACCGTCGGGACTGAACCTGGCCGAGGTGACCACATCCGAATGCCCGCGCATGACGATTGCGGGCAGGCTGCCGTCGATGGACCAGATCCGCACAGTATGGTCTTCTGAGCCAGACACGATACGGGTGCCGTCGGGACTGAATTCTGCCGAGCGGACCGCATCGGTGTGACCGCGCAGGATGCGCGGCTTGCTCCTGCCGTCGAGCGACCAGATTGTCACCGTGCGGTCGGCGGACGCAGAGACAATGCGGGTGCCGTCGGGACTGAACGCTGCCGAGTGGACTGCGCTGGAGTGACCGCGCAGGATACGCACCTCACCGCTGCCGTCAGCCGGCCACACCCGGACGGTTCGGTCCTCGGAAGCGGAGACAATGCGCGCGCCGTCCGGGCTGAAGCCGACCGAGGCGAGCCGGGCCGCGTGACCGCGCAAGACCACCGGCTCGCCGCTGCCATCGCTCCGCCACACGCGTGCAGTACGGTCGTCGGAAGCCGAGACGATGCGCGAACCATCGGGACCAAATGCCGCTGAATTGACCGTGGCCGTGTGACCGCGAAACACCGTGAACTCGCCACCGCCGTCGGCCCGCAATACCCGTACGGTGCGATCCAGACCGGCCAGAACGATACGAGTGCCGTCGGGGCTGAACGCCACCGCGTTGCCATACGCGGGTATGGGCAATACTGTATGCGCCACACCCGCCGAGAGGGCCCAGCGAACCAGGCCAGACCAGCTGGCCGGTATGGCACCGGGCTCCACTTCGCGCAGCAATGCGAGTACGGTCGTCGGATCGCTGCGAGCGGCTTCCGCGGCAGCGACGCGACTGGCATTGCGCGCCCGTATCGCTTCGTTGCGACTCCGAATCGCCTCGCTCTCGGCCCGGAGAGCTTCTCTTTCGGCCCGCGCAGCTTCACTCTCGGCGCGGATTGTCAGGTATGACAGAACCACGGCCAGAACGCCCAACAAGGCAAATACACCCAGCGCGACGCAATGTCGGTGCCGGCGCGCGCGCTGGTCCAGAGCCAGGACAGCGACCACATAGCGCTCCTCCAGCGGACTGAGCGTGCTCTCGGACTCGCCCTGATAGCGCTCGTACCAGTTCTGCGCATCCTGGGCTGCGCGCCCGCGCCACAATAGATCGTCGACGCGGCCATTTTTTTGCCACTCATCGGCGGCATGGTGTAGCCGGGCCAAAAACGCGATATCTTCTTCATTGTCAGTGAGCCAACCGGCCAGTGTCGGCCACTGGTTGATGAGCGACTCGTGCACGATCTCGACCATCTTGTCGGCACCACCGCTACCCGTCACGGTCAACAGGCGTGCGTCGATCAAGTGGTCGAGTACAGGGTCGAACTTGGTAGCAACCCTGCCGCAGCACTGGCGGAGTTCGTTCACCGTGGCCAGAGTCCGGGTGCGCTCGGGAGTGACCAGGCGCAAAAAGAGCGATCGGGTCCATTGCTTTTCACCGGCCGACATGGCGCTCAGCACCGCGTCGGCATGCCCAGCCAGTGCCCCGGCCACGCCACCCAGGGCGCGATAACTGGCCCAGGTGAGCTGATGTCGTGAGGTATCGCGGTGATGCCACAGCTTGGCCGCGGTGAACTGCAATAACGGCAGCGCTCCTGCCGTGTGCTCCAGGGAATCGAGCAACTCGTCGACCAGCGCCCGGTCTTCAAAGCGGTACTCGGTCGCCGCCAGTGGCCGGAGCAAGGCGTCGCGCATGTCGTTGCGGGTCATGGGACTGAGCAAAGCAATACCGCGACTGAATTTGGGCAGAGTTTCATGGTTCTCGGCCACCGAGTCGAGAAAGTCCGAGCGCAGGGACACGATCACGCGCAGCGGCGAGCCGACCTCATCGGCTACACTGGTCAGACAAGCCAGAAATACGTCTCGCTGTGCTGCATCGGCGAGGGTGTAGAGCTCTTCGAATTGATCGACAAAGAGCAAGATGCGGGTGAGCTTGCGCCGGGCCCGGTCGCGCAGTTGCGCGCCCAGGTAGCCGGGTTCGTCTTGTAGACGGCGACAGATGGGTTCTCGTTCATCGAGTCGGTTCAGCTCGGACGAGTCGGTTTTCACGGCCTTTGGCTGGTCACTGCTTTCGGTCGAGGAGCGTTCCGAGACCAGGGTCTCGGTGGTGTCGCTGGTCTTTGGCAACACAGGTTCGCAGCCATGCTGCGCAGTGCGCCAGAAGCTGCGGAGAAGGAGTTCGGCCAGGCCGGCCAGAGGATGGGGACCGGGGCGAATGACGAAGGCCTGCCAGGCCTGGTCGGCGCGTTTGAGCGCGGGAATCACCCCGGCGCGGACAAACGACGACTTGCCGACCCCCGAGGGGCCGACGATGGCCACCATGGGCTGATCGGCCAGGCGACTGATCACCTCGCCGACTGCCTGGTCGCGACCGAAGAAACGTTCGGCATCGCTCTCTTGAAAGGCGGCCAGACCAGGATAGGGTTCGGGCTCTTCGCCGTGTCTGTACGGGGCGCTACGGGGCGAGGCCACGGTCTCCAGTTCGGCCAGAACCTCGCGCGCCGAACCGATCCGGTCGGCCTTGCGCTTGATGAGGCAGCGATCGATGATGGTTGCCAGCTTGCCGAGTTCTGGCGCCTGCTCGCTGGCACTCGGCATGGGTACGCTCAGGTCGGCGACCGTTGGTAATTCGTTGAGCGGCAGCGATTCCTGCGGATTGGTGCCAAATGCCAGTTTGTAGAGGAGCAACCCCACAGCCCATACGTCGGTGCGATCATCGACCGTATCAGCGCCCAGCTGTTCGGGCGACATATACGCCCTGGTTCCAATGATCCGCCCGGCCTGGGTGAACTGGGATACTTCGGCATGCTCATCTGGCTGGCCGGGAGTCGATTCGATCGCGCCCATGATCTTGGCGATGCCAAAATCGAGCACTTTGACCACACCCGTATCCGTGATCATGATGTTGCACGGGTTGAGGTCGCGATGGACGATGCCGAGTTCGTGGGCGTGGACCAGCGCCCTTACCACTGGAATCATCAGCTCGGCGATGCGGCTCGGCGATAGCCCGGTCTGGGTCGTGGCCGGGACTGCAAGCCTTGCTTTGTCCGCCGGTGTCGGTACGGATTTCTGTTGCAGCCGGGCTCGTTTGCGCTGGTCGAGCCACTCTTTTAGGGACTGGCCCTTGACGTACTGAAGGACCATATAAGGATGACCGCGATGCTCGCCGGCATCGTGAATTGCCACGACATTCGGGTGATCGAACTGCGCGGTCGCCCTGGCTTCTGCGACGAAACGCTGAGCGCTGACGTCGCTCTTGCTGGTGAGGAACTTGATCGCGACCAGGCGACCGAGGCGAGTATCCCGGGCCAAGAACACCTGGCCCATGCCACCGCGACCCAGCGGACGGATCAGCTCATAACTGTCGACCATGGGATCGAGGTGGGAGCCGATCTCGAGCTTGAAATTGCGGCGAGAGCCCTGACTCAGTCGGGTCTCTGTGGCTTCCGTCGACTGGACAAGGGTGCTTTGGTCCCGGATAAGGTTGGTTTCGCCCCGGATGCCTCGTTGATCGCGTGACATGCCGTTGGTGCCGGCCGGCTCACCGCTGCCTTGGGTCATGTCGCGTTTCCTTGAAGTGAGGGCAAGAGGAAACTCTATCATCAAACGCCCCACGGCGATCCAGTCCGATCGGCCGAACGCTCACGCCCAGCCCAGAGCGGCGATTTGGTCGAGCACTGCGGGCAGCTCCGACATGTGCTCGATCTGCCAGAATCCCTCGCCCCGGGCGCCGCGGTGGGCGACCCGGTCGAGCACCCAGGTCGTGGCATAGGGGACATGAACCGCATTGCCTCCGATGGCCACGACCGGCAAGATATCCGACTTTACCGAGTTACCCACCATGACGAATCGCTCAGCTGCAATGTCGTGGCGGTCGAGAATGCGGCGATACGTGTCGGGGTTTTTTTCCGACACCACTTCGATGATCGCGAACAGGTCGCTCAGCCCGGAGCGAGCGATCTTGGACTCCTGGTCGAATAGGTCGCCTTTGGTGATGATCATGAGCGGATGCTGCGCGGCCAGGTCGATGACGGCGTTTTTCACCCCGGGAAGGAGTTCGATGGGGTGCTCGAGCATGGCCTTGCCAGCATCGAGAATGGCTTGAATATTGGCCGGATCGATCTGATGGGCCGAGACTTCGAGCGCGGTTTCGAGCATGGACAGAGTGAAGCCCTTTACGCCGTAGCCGTACAGGCGCAAATTGCGCTGCTCAGTCTCGATCAATTTGTTGTCGAGTTCGCCGGCCTCGCAATGATCGGCGAGCAGCTCGGCGAAGCGTTCGCAGGTGAGTGAAAAGACCGACTCGTTGTGCCACAGCGTATCGTCGGCGTCGAATGCGATGTGCATGAGGTCCTTCCTGAATGGCGGGCGCCGCAGTATACAGCCTCACCTGGTTCGAGATCCACGGCGCGAACTCACGTTGCATGCCCGGTTGCCACTCGCGTACCCGGTGTACGCTGCGCGGGACTGCTCGCATCGGCCTGGTCTCGCCCATTCCCGCCAGCGGGCCGCTCGACCGCGGCGCCGATGGGCAGCTGGCGTCACGGCCCGGCGGTCGGGGTTTTTGCCGGTGGCCGGGAAGATGGCCCAGACGATTGCCCGGTGACAGGACCCATCGGCACGACCTCGGCGATCTGGCGGCGGAACACGGCGGGGTCGCGGGTGGGTAGTTCGCAGCGCTGCCTTTCGCAGACATAGGCGGTGGCCTGGCCGCGCTGGGCCACCTTGCTCTTCAGCAGTGGAATCCGTCGCCCCAGTTTGCCCCGGGTGGTTTCTTCGTCGACCACGGCAAGGACTGTATTGGGCAGAAAACTGGTCGAGATCACGTCGAGAAAGGGCTGCGCTTGCCGGCGCTCTCGGGGCACGACGATGACGATCTCCTTGGCCGTGTCGGTGACGAAGTCCAGGCCGAGAAGAAGTTCGGACATGGCCGTCGGGTCGCGCTTGACTACGGCCGATAAACTGGCTATCAGCTCATCGGCTCGTTTGCGGTATTCGGTCTCGGTGGTCAGCTCGTAAAGGCGCAACAAATTGACCAGAGAGATCGAACTGCCACTGGGGATGGCGCCATCGTAGGTGGGTTTTTCGCGGGCCAGCAAGGGCTCGTGATCGGCGCTCGAGGTGTAGTAATAGCCACCGGCGACGCGGTCTTGGAAGCGCTCTTGGACGACCCGGTCAAGGGCGATGGCCTCGGCGATATAGCGCGGCTCGGAGGTCGCCTCGAAGAGGTCGAGCAAGGCGGCGATGAAGAAGGCATAGTCGTCGAGATAGCCGGGTATTTTGGCCTTGCCGTCCTTGTAGACGCGATACAGGCCATTTTTGCGCCTCATCCTGGACAGAATGAAATCGGCTGCGCGCCCGGCATGCTCGGCGTAGTCGGGCTGATTCGCGGCCGGCGAGAGGACCACGGCGGCGCGGGCAAAGGCCGATATCATCAGGCCGTTCCACGAGGTGAGAAACTTCTCGTCGCGCAGCGGGCGCGGCCGTTTGGCCCGCTCGCGATAGAGGATTTGCTTGATGGCAGCGAGGGTTTGCCGGGCTTCGGCCGGGGACATGCCGAGGCCGCTGGCGACCTCGTCGAGCGGCGCGGGACGGGACAAAATGGTGCGGCCCTCGAAGTTGCCATCCCATTCGACTGCAAACAACGCCCGTGCCAGTGCGTAGCCATCGGGGTCGAGTACGGCGGCCAGCTCGTTGGGGGTCCAGGTGAAAAACCAGCCCTCCTCGGTATGCCCGGCGGGATTTTTGCTGTCGGCGTCGGTCGCCGAATAAAAAGGTCCTTCCGGGGCAGTCATGTCCCGCGCCACGTAGTGCAAGATTTCGCGCGCCACTTCGGCGAAATCGTCCCGGCCGGTAATCTGATGGGCTTCGAGATAGGCCAGAGTCAACCGAGCGTTGTCGTAGAGCATTTTTTCGAAGTGTGGTACCAGCCAGCGCCGGTCGGTGGAATAGCGGTGAAATCCGCCAGCCACGTGGTCGTAGATGCCGCCCGCGGCCATTCTGGTCAGGGTGGTCTCGGCCATGCGCAACACCGCGGCGTCGTTGGTGCGGCGGTAGTAGCGCAGCAGGACGCGCACGGGCAGAGAGCTGGGAAACTTGGGTTGCCCTTTCATGCCGCCGTTTACCGGGTCGAAGCCCGATTTGTAATAGGCGATGGCTTGGTGCAGCGCCGCCTCGGCGTCGCTGGCGTCGAAGGCGAGGCTGGCCGGTGGTGTATTCATGCGCTGAATCACAGCGACGGCGTGGTGAGCTCGCTCGGCGATCTGCTCCCTTTCCCCGTCATAGGCGGTTTTGAGGCCTTCGAGCAATTCGAAAAAGCCGACTCCACTGCCGCGCACGCCGGCGCGGGGGGGAAAATAGGTGCCGCCAAAGAACGGTTTGCGATCCGGCGTGAGCCACACGGTCATGGGCCAGCCGCCCCGTCCCCTGGTGAAATATCGCACCGCCCCCATGTAGATGGAGTCGACGTCGGGAAGCTCTTCGCGGTCGACTTTGATGGCCACATAATTGGCGTTGATATAGGCGGCGATGTCCGGATCCTCGAACGATTCTTCCTCCATGACGTGACACCAGTGGCAGGTCGAGTAGCCCACGCTGAGCAGAACCGGGCGATCGAGCCGTTTGGCGGTTTCGAATGCCCGCTCGCCCCACGGGTACCAGTTGACCGGGTTATGAGCGTGTTGGAGAAGATAGGGGCTCGATTCGAAGATCAGCCGGTTGATGTAAAGGGCCGAGCCGTCGGCGTGCTTGTGGCGGGTGCGCGGCTTGTAGCCGGCGCCGCGCCTGGCCACGGCCTGCCGCAGACGGGCCGCCAATGCGGCGTCGAACGGCTGCGCGCCGGGCAGAACAAAGTCGCCGGGCCCGCCTTGCCCAGGAGTTTGCTGTACCGGTTGCACGGTTGTTTGCGCCGAGCTCGATTCGTCCGAGCCAGTGGAACTTCGCCGATCGGGCTTGCAGTCGACACTGGTCAAGAGAACCAGGCAAGCGAGCCAGCGGGCGGATTGGGCAGCGGTGTGTGCGATCATCTCGGAACTCTGTTCGGTTGCACCGGAATCCCGGCAGACGCCACCATAGCCGATCATCGCGGGGACCGGTGTGGTATCGACCCGGGGCGACCGAGCTGCCCGCCAGGGCGGGCCTGGCATCGAGCCGGGACGATCGAACTGCCTGCCGGACGACCGGGTCGATGCCGGATGCAGATGCCCGGTGATCCGCTCCGAAAATGTCGGCATACTCATCTCGGACGCCCGTACAGCCGGGCCAGAACGTTTGGCGATACGCCAGCCGCGTAGAGCAGGGGAAATACGTTGACCAGAACGGTCTGGGTCACGGGTGCCGCCTCGAAGCGGCGTCCCGATACCCGGACCGAGCGGCGAGCGATCTCGATGCGACCCAATTTGGCCAGTTTTTTGGACAATGCAATATCCTCCATGAGCGCGATCTCGGGGAAGCCGCCCGCCCGGACGAAGGTCGCGTGGCGCATGAACATGGCCTGGTCGCCGTAGAGGACCGAGCTGTAGCGCGAGCGCAGGTCGGCCAGGTGAAGCAGCGCAGCTCTGGCCGTACCGCGCCATTTGTCGGCCACATGCCAGGTGCGAAAACCGCCCGCCACGACCCCTGGCCGGTGCAGAATACGGTCGATCGTGGCGCTGGCATGGACCGGCAGCTCGGTGTCGACGTGAAGAAACAAAAGTGTGTCGCCCGACGCCAGGCCGGCGCCCGCGTTGAGCTGACGACCTCGACCGGGCTCGGCCTCGATGACCCGCACACCCCGGTGCTGGCGCACCCGGGCCACTGTGTCATCCGCGCTGCCACCGTCGGCCACGATGCACTCGAATACGCCCGGCTGGGCGGCGACTCGATCGAGGCAGGCATCGATGGTCGCGGCCTCGTCGATTGCTGGTATGACGACACTCAGACGCATGTGAGTCGCGAAAGTACCAGGGCGCTGGCCGGAGCGAGTAAACTCCCGGCAACAATGGCGTTGCGCAGCGCCACCACGTCGTCGATGGTGTCGACGTCGTCGAAGCGAGGCGCCTCGGCGACTCGCATGCCCCGGTCGATGAGGCGGGATCGGGTCGCCTCATGGGTGTTTTTCGCGCTCCACGGCAAATCGGCCAGAAGACCGGGAGGGCTGTCGCGCAGGCCGATCAGATAAAACCCGCCGTCGATCGACGGGCCGAGAACTGCATCGTGATCGATGAGAGCGTCCCGCGCAGTTTGCAAGCAGCTGGCCGAGAGTCCGGGCAGATCACTGCCGATCACCAAAACGCTGCTGGCGCGAGTCAAACCGACCCGCGCGGTATGCTCCATGCGAGCGCCCAGGTCGGCGCCCTCCTGCGAGAAACGGGCGACGTTGCCAAACTCGCCGGGAAGTTTGCCCTCATCCCCGCGATAGGACAGAAATACCTCGGCACCGGATACCCTGGTGGCGGCGCTCCAGACGTCGAGCAGAAAGGCCGCGGCCAGATCGGCGGCCTCCTCCGCAGTCAGCGGCGGGCTCAGCCGAGTCTTGGCCTGCCCGGGTATCGGTACCCTGGCCATGACACAGATCGCCAGCGACATACCTAACCGCGCCTCCAGGCCAAAAATTTGCCGAACAGACGGGCCAGCCAGGGGGTGAGTCGGGTGCGCTGATATCGATCGGCGACCTGGCGCACAGCCAGCGCAGTGGTCGGGTAGGGATGGATCGTACTACCCAGTCTGGCGAGTCCGAGTTTGTGGGTCATCGCCACGGTGAATTCTCCGATCATCTCTCCGGCGTGTGGCGCCACAACCGTGGCTCCGACAATGTCATCTCTGCCCTCGCGCACGTGGACCCGCACGAATCCGTCGGTCCTGCCGTCGAGGACGGCGCGATCGATGTGGTCGAGCGACACCTCGAAGGTGTCGATGGCGAGTCGGCGCGCAGCCGCCTGCTCCCCGGTGAGCCCCACCGAAGCGATTTCCGGATCGGTGAATGTCACCCGCGGAATGATCAGACCAGCGACCTTGTTGCGGCCAAAAAACAGTGCATTGCGGATGATCAGGCGGGCCATGGCGTCGGCTGCGTGGGTGAATCTCTCGGGCGAAGCCACGTCGCCAGCGGCGTAAATGTGGCGGTTGCTGGTCCGCATGCGCTCATCCACCGCAACACCGCGTTCATCCCAGGTGACACCGGCGCGCTCCACATCGAGATGGTGCAGGTTCGGGGTCCGGCCGGCAGCAACCAGGACGGCCGTTGCGGCCACCCGCGTGACGCCCCGAGCACTGTCCACGACCACAGTGCGATCGGGCTCGACTCGAACCACGCGGGCGTCGACCAGTACAGTGACCCCATCGCGCTCGAGGGCCTGCGCCGCGATCGCACTGGCATCGGGCTCCTCCTTGCCGAGCAGCCGAGGTCCGGTTTCCACCACGGTGACCCGGGCGCCAAAACGGGCAAACGCCTGGGCCAGTTCGCAGCCGATCGGTCCACCGCCGATCACGACGAGCCGCTCCGGTAGCTCGGTGAGCTCGAAGATGGTGTCGCTGGTCAGATATCCCGCCCCGGCCAGACCGGGAATCTGTACCTCGCGAGGGCGCGCCCCGGTCGCGATGACCGCGCGGGCAAACCGCAGGCGCGGGCCGGAGTTGTCCGAGTCGCCGCGCGGCCGGCGGGCAGCATCCGAGCGGCCGTCGTCCGTGCGATCGGGCAGCCAGGAGGCACGATCGACCACGATCTCGCGCGCGGAGACAAAACGGGCGTGACCGAGATAGACGTCCACGCCCAGGTCGCGAAACCGCGCAGCGCTGTCATTCGGCGCAATGTCCGCGCGCAACCGGCGCATGCGAGCCATGACGTCGGCAAAATCGACCCGCACGGCGCCAGTGTGTACACCGTACTCCGCGCTGCGCCGGGCCTGGGCCGCCACGCGCGATGATCGGATCAACGCCTTGGACGGCACGCAGCCCGTATTGAGACAGTCGCCACCCATGAGGTGCCGCTCGATCAACGCGACCCTGGCGCCCAGCCCCGCAGCCCCAGCTGCGGTGACCAGTCCGGCGGTACCCGCGCCGATCACGACCAGATTATAGGTGCCGGTGCCATGTGGATTCGTCCACTCCGCTGGATGTACAGAATCTACAAGGCGCCGGTTGAACTCGTCGTCCGGAGCAACTGCAACGCGGTACTGGACCATAGAATCGTATTGGAGGTCGTTCAGAAGCCAATCGACCGCGTAGTGTAATTACAACCGGACCCCCCTGTCCAGAGCTGTGCCCGACGGAATCTATCCACGGTAACTTTGGAACGACCTCAGGGGACCGCACGCGGCTCCAGAGCTGTGCGCCCGGGCGATCATGTTAGGCCAAGCCTCCGTGCGGCCGGGGCGGCCGGGGCGGCCGTTGGCCTCGCTACAAAACGCCTTGCCTCATCACTCAATACGTTTCTGTTTGGCCAAACCACGGTTGTCATCCGATGAGATACCCGTAACCACAGCGGCCCATGCGTCGTAGTACCGGCGTGACGATGATGCGAGTACCAACCAGTTTCGGACTCAGAGAGTGGCAGCTTGCCTATGGCGTTGCTCTGAAGGTTCTAAAGGCGCCCGATCAGGCCGAAGACGCTGCCCAGGAGGCGATGCTGCGCGCCTATTGCGCCCGCCACTCGTTTTCTGGTGCAGCGCGGTTTGAGTCCTGGCTGCATCGAATTGCGTTTACAACTGCACTGAGTTTTTTGCGCAAGCCGTACTACCGCCGCTATCAAGCGCCCGCCAGGGGAAGCGACTGGCACAGCGAACTGGCCAATCTGGAGGCGCCGGGCCAGTCTCCGGAGGACGACGCCAACTCGTCGCAGCTGGTCGAGTGCCTGATGGGATGCCTCGCCGACATGCGCGAGATCGATCGGCGAGCGTTTATCGAGCGGTTTGTACTCGGGACGACAGAGCGCGAGCTGGGAGAGATGTTGGGCGTATCGACCAACGCAGCCAAGCAACGCGCGTTTCGCGCCCGCCGCGCGGTGCGCCGCTACATGATAGCCAGGCGATCGGCCACATCCGGCCCTGGACACCGCGCGCGGCCTGCCGTAACCAAAATGGCAACCAGGGCGTCAAAGGAATGAAGATTCGAAGTGTCCGGCGTGGCCAGTCTGGTCATGGTGAATATATAGACAGAAGTGATCCTCCAATTGCCCCCTCGTGTACCTCGCCGCGCCGGGCACTTCGTTTTCGCATGAGCAATTCACCGCAATACCGCACCAGCGCGCGGTCAATCGAATAACCAGCGCTGCTCGGCGGCGGGCTCGACGCAACTGGCACTATCGTTCTTGACCGAATTGACCAGCGTCGATACTTCGCGCATCTCCAGGGAGTCGACCGGCGGCGGCGTCAAAAGGTCGACCACAGCGTCGTGCGATTGAATATGGGGGTCGAGCCAGCGCTCGTAGTCGGCCCTTTCGATAATCACCGGCATGCGGTTGTGGATCGGTGCCATGAGGTCGTTGGCCGCTGTGGTAATGATGGTGAACGAAAGTAGCCAGCTCTCGTCGGGGTCTTTCCATCGTTCCCACAGCCCGGCGAACGCGATGAGCAGGCCCGAGCGACGGTAGATGTAATGGGGAATCTTGCGCTTGCCGGCCCGCTTCCACTCGTAGAAGCCGTTGGCTGCGACCAGACAACGGCGCCGGAGCAGAGCCTCGCGAAAGGCCGGCTTTTCGGCCACGGTCTCGCAGCGCGCGTTTATCAATCGATTGCCAATGGACAGATCTTTGGCCCAAGAGGGAACCAGGCCCCAGCGCATCACGATGAGTTCGCGCTCGTGGCTGGCCCGGTGGGCGACCACCGGTACACGCTGGGTTGGCGCAATGTTGTAACGCGGCTGCAAGTCGAGTGGCTGCTGGATCAGACCGAACTCCTCGACCAGCCCATCGGTCGAGGTGAGCGTGTAGCGTCCACACATGGTCCAGTCAGTGTCGGTTGAGCTGGGCGATCGCGCAACTGATCAATTGCGCGATCGCCCGGCTCGGAGGTCCGGCCGTCCCGGCAAGCAATGCAAAGCGGCGTTCTGACCGAGCTGAGCGGCCGGGCCGGACACGCGATGGCACGGCTGGGGCAGATTGTTCGATCGCCGAGCCCGACCTTGTCAGCGCCCCGACGCCGCGATAAGGAGTCGGTACCCGCTTTACCAACGACAAGGAGTGGAGGATGACTGTTTCCGCGATCTTTAATCCAGACCGCTGGCGCGCCGTGCCCGGCTTCAACTTTGAGGACATTACCTATCACCGCGCGGCCGAGCACGGCACTGTGCGCGTCGCGTTCAACCGGCCGGAAGTGCGCAACGCATTTCGCCCCAAGACGGTCGACGAGCTCTACACGGCTCTCGAACACGCGCGCACGACCTCCGATGTGGGATGCGTCCTGGTGACCGGCAACGGTCCGTCGCCAAGAGACGGCGGCTGGGCCTTCTCGTCCGGTGGCGACCAGCGCATCCGCGGCGCGGACGGCTACAAGTACGAGGGACAAGAGGCCGGACAGATCGATCCGGCCCGGCTCGGCCGGCTGCACATTCTCGAGGTTCAGCGTCTCATCCGCTTCATGCCCAAGATCGTCATCGCCGTGGTTCCGGGCTGGGCAGCAGGTGGCGGCCACAGCCTTCACGTGGTTTGCGATCTGACCATGGCCAGCGAGGAGCACGCCGTCTTCAAACAGACCGATCCCGATGTGGCCAGCTTCGATAGCGGCTACGGCTCGGCCTTGCTGGCCCGCCAGGTCGGACAAAAAAAAGCCCGCGAGGTGTTCTTTCTCGGCTTCGAATACTCGGCCCGGCAAGCCGCAGATATGGGCATGGTCAACGCCGTTGTGCCCCATGCCCAGCTGGAAGATACGGCTCTTGAATGGGCGCGAGTCATCAATACGAAGAGCCCGACCGCCATGCGGATGCTCAAATTCGGTTTCAACATGGTCGACGATGGCATGGTAGGCCAGCAGATGTTCGCCGGGGAGGCAACCCGGCTGGCCTACGGTACCGACGAGGCCAGAGAAGGCCGCGACGCGTTTCTCGAAAAGCGCCGGCGGGATTACGCGCCATTCCCCTGGCATTATTGATCCGCGCCGTGCCGGCCCGGCTGCACCGCCGCGCGCCGCGCCGCCGCCGCGCTCGAAGAATCGGCTACCCCCCTATTTGGCAGGATAGGCCATGGTCCGACGGAGCGATGAGTTCGCCCGCTCGACCCGCCGAAACTCGCGATTCCGGTTTTTTTGCTGTGGCGATCAGAACGCTGGGGGCGCCTCCAAGAGCTCGATCTCACACGGTGTTCTACAGTCCCGTAGTGTTAGATCGAAGTACAGGAAGTATAGGTTCCTGTTCTCGTGTGCCGCCGGTGTCGTATGCATTATAGCCTACCAATCGGTTAGTGCATTGGATAAGGAACTATCGGAATCAATTGGCACGGCAGCCAGGGCCGCGAGGAAGGCGCTGAAGCTGACCCAAGAAGACGCGGCCGAGCGAATTGGCGTGAGTGCCGAGTTTTACGCCCGGATCGAGCGTGGTCACGCCCTGCCGAGCGTTCCCACTCTGGCCCGTATTTGTTCGGCCCTCGGGGTCAGCGCGGATGTACTCATTGGGCGTGTCGATTTGGGACCCCCGCGTGATACCTCGCATCGCTGGGCGCTGGCGCCGCCCACGGATAAGCCCGAGGTTCGCCGTCTGGTCCGTCGTTTGCGCAAGGCGACACCTGCCACGCTACGTCTGGTCAATCTGCTGGTAAAGGAACTCGAGAAGCACGATTGAGCCGCCGGGGCAGGTAGGGTGTGAAGACGTTGTGAGCGTTTTAGCCTGGCGACTTGTGATGGAGTCGGCGCACGCGAGAAGCAGCAAAGAAGGTGTGAAGACGTTGTGAGCTTCCGGTGCTCATTTATTTCAATAAACTGCGCTCCGGTTCTCAAAACGCCTTGCAGCTGGCCATCCTCGCTCATTCTGGCGCTGAAACATCCCTAATCAAGTAGGGCTAGGTTCGATCCAGCGCATCGGGGCAATCAGCCGATTTCGGGCACATGGGGCGCCCGGCGGGCGCCCGCCGGAGGGCTTCGCCCAATAACGGTAGCGGCGTTCGGGATTTTTCCCGAACGCTGCTAGTCGGCGCTGACCTGGTTATCGCTGGGCGACAGCGGGCCGATGCCCAGGCCGTCGATGACTTCGAAGAGCCGGCGTGCCTGGATGGGTTTGGACACGTAGCCGTCCATACCGGCCTCGAAGCAGCGCTCGCGATCGCCCTTCATGGCGGCGGCGGTCATGGCGATGATGGGGATGTGGCCACCGTTCTCGCGTTCTCTGTCCCGGATGGCCGCGGTGGTTTCATAGCCGTCCATGCCCGGCATCTGCACATCCATGAGCACGAGGTCGAAGCTTCCGGGCTCGGCATCGAGCATGCTCAGGGCCTGCTGTCCGTTGGCGGCGATCTCCACCCGATGGCCCCGCTTGGTCAGTACCAAACTGGCCACTTTTTGGTTTACCGGCGTGTCCTCGACCAGGAGGATGTGCAGGCCCAACGGGTTGCCAGACGCGTCGCCGGGTGCGTCACCCATGATGGGCCGATTGCTCTCGATGCGCGCCGTGTCAGCCAGGCTTCTGCGCACCACGGTCGCGATCGTGCTCAGCAGCTCGTCTTCCCGTACCGGCTTGATCACGTAGTGCTCGACGCCCAGCTTTTCGCATCGGGCAATGTCGACGCTCTGATTGTCCGAGGTGAGCAGCATGACCGCCTTGTTGCCGAGGTGATGGTCGCGCCGCATGGCCTCGGCCACGGCAAAGCCGTCCACGTCGGGCATGCGGGCGTCGAGCACGACGATCGGCAAGGCCACCCCGTCGTGCGACCAGCGGCCGATCATGCCGAGCGCATCCTCGCCGTTGACCGCCTCGTGCACGTTCATGCCCCAGCTCTGGATCAGGGCGACCAGGATATTGCGCGTCGAGCGATTGTCGTCCACGACCAATACCGGCATCTGGTTCAGCTCCTCGGGAATGAGAGCAAACCGAGAGCTGCGTGAAGCCGGCTCCTCGGGAACTTTGAACCGGGCCGTGAAGTGGAACGCGCTGCCCTTGCCAACTTCGCTGTCGAGCCAGATGACGCCGTCGAGCAACTCGACCAGGCGGGACGAGATGGCCAGACCCAGGCCCAGGCCGGGACTGCTCGGCTTGCTGGTCGATGTGTCGGTGCGGGAGAACTTTTCGAAGATGGCCGCCTGTCCCTCTTGCGCTATGCCGACTCCCGAGTCGCGGACCGTGAAGCGCAAGACCACCTCGTCGTCCTCCTGGTGGGTCTTTTCCACGCTGACCACCACCTCGCCGCGCGCGGTGAACTTGATGGCATTTTCGATCAGATTGACCAGAATCTGACCGAGCCGCCTGGCGTCGCCGATCAGCGCGTGGGGAACCTCGGGTGAGACGTAATAGGCCAGCTCCAGACCCTTCTGATGGGCTGGCAGAGTCACGATGCGCATGATCTCGCTGAGCTCATCGCGGACCTCGAACTCGCCGGGAATGAGGTGAATCTGGCCGGCTTCTACCTCGGAGAAGTCGAGAATGTGGTTGAGCAGCGCCTGCAGCGATACCGACGAGTTTTTGATGGTCTCGAGGTAATCGCGTTGTTCGGCGGTCAAATCGGTTTGCAGGGCCAGTTCGGTCATGCCGACGATGCCGTTCATGGGCGTGCGAATCTCGTGACTCATATTGGCCAGAAATTCGCTCTTGGCACGATTGGCCGTGTCCGCGGCCTCCTTGGCCCGGGTCAGTTCATCCTCGCAGCGTTTGCGCTCGACCAGCTCGTCGAGCAGTCCATTGTACGAGTCGACCAGCGCGTTGACCTCGTCGCGCGAGCTAACCGACAGAATGCGGGCCTCGGGATCGGGGCTGCCCTGGCGCAGCTGGTCGATGGCCTCGGTGACATTTTTGATGGGCGCCACCACACGGCGTGAGATCAGTGACGCGATGACCAGGATGAGCGCGGTGCAAAGAGCCAAGAGCAGGGCGGTATTGTCCCTGATAGCGGCAGCCTTGTCGTCGAGGTCGGCGATCGAGACCAGCCCGAGAACGGCCCAGCCCGAGCCGCTTGGCATACTGTAGGAAACCATGGTCTCGCGATCCTCGACCAGGGTGATGAACGAACCCCGATCGCGCTTCATATGGTGCCGGAAGTCGCCGTCCAGTCGCACTCCGATCCGATTCGGGTCGGAGTGATAGACGACCCGCTGACCGGGATCGAGGACGAGTACAGAGGCCCCCTCATCGGGGTCGAGCCGGGACAGCAAGGCATGTAGGCGGCTGAGGTCGCAGCTGACCAGGAGCAATGCCACCGGGGGGTCTCGCCCACTCTTGCGATCGGCGACCTCGACCATTCGGGTGGCGGTGATGATTCCCTTGGGGTGAGATACGTCCCAGGCCCCGATGCCGTCCTCGAATCCCCGCCACAAAACCGGCGCCCCCGCGCGCGAGATCTCTTCGCCGATGCGAGCTCGTTCCGGCTTGGTGAGGTCGCGAGAACCGGCCGAGTTGCCGACCCGGTAGTGGGCGCCATTGTCGGCAAAGAGATCGACGGTGACCAGTCCGACGAGCTCTGCATAGCTGCTCAGCGCGTAACCCATCCTGGCCTCGGTGGCCAGTTTGCTGTAGTCGTCAGCGGCCGGCTCGGGCCTGGCCAGGACCTCGGTGATGGCCGAGCTCTCGGCAATATGGACCGTGAGG
Organism: Pseudomonadota bacterium; assembly: GCA_022360315.1. Classification (GTDB taxonomy): domain Bacteria; phylum Myxococcota_A; class Polyangia; order Haliangiales; family Haliangiaceae; genus JAKSDA01. Next base: position 16,287 of record JAKSDA010000044.1, on the reverse strand, counting down.
TTTTCGATCTGGCGAAATAGAGAATCGATCTGGTCCCTGTGCTGGGCCACCAGCCGTGCGGTCTGGCGTTCGATCAGTTGTTCCAGATTGGCGCGCGAGATGCGATGGGAGTACACGCCGGCTATGAGGACCGGGACGATGCCGATCAAGAGCAGATACAGGGTCAGCTTGCGCGTGAGGCTCAGGCGCGGAGATGGTCTTTTCATCGCTCTTTTGGCTTCACTGTCTCGGCAGTGATCAACTCGACGTCAACGACCTTGTCGGCTGACAAGGCCTGGCCGTTCAGCCCGCGTAGAGCCAGCTGAACACCCTTGTAGCCCACTACATCTGCTTTGTGGTCGACCGTGGCGAGCAGAGTGCCCGCCGCAATTGCCGCGCGCGCCTCCTCCATCATGCCCCCGGAGGATGCGACGAGAACTCGCTTGCGGCCGCTCTGTTTCAAATATTCGATGGCCCCGAGGGCCATCATGTCACTGGCACAAAATATCGCTCCGACGTTCGGGTGGCGGGTGAAGATCCGACCGGCAACCGCGAACGCCTCATCGATCTTCCAGTCGGCAGCTGCCCTGGTCACGACGGTGAGTTTGGGGTTTTCGGAAAAAGCCCGCAAAGCTCCTTTGGCGCGCTGATCGGCGCTGTGCGTCCCACTCATTCCGTCGATCATGGCGACCTGGGTGGTGCGCTTGCCGAGCCGATCGGCGAGCAGCTTGGCGGCCAGGTAGGCGCCGTGTTCGTCGTCTCCGCCGACGAATGGAATGTCGCTGTCATCCGACCCGGGCTTGCCGCCAGCGAGGCGATTGGCCACCTGGACCACCACCACACCGGCTCTTCGAGCTCGCTCCAGCGCCGGCACGAGCGCCCGAGAACTGGCCGGCGCAATGACCATGGCGGCCACGCGCGCGCGGGTGAACTGTTCGACAAAAGCGAGCTGACCGGCGACGTACGCCTCGTTGGCCGCATCGCCAACCGAGAGGGGAACGCCGAGTTCGATCGCGGCACGGCGCGCTCCTCTGGCCATGTCTGCGTACAGCGGATTGGTCAGGGTCGGCACGATCAACCCCACACGCCTGTCTGCATCGGCGTTGCCAGGCCGTGGCGCTGGCTCGCCGGCCACCACCAGGCGCATCTGTCCCTGTGGCTCGCCCGCAGCAGTGCAGCCAGACCACAACCCGACCAGCAACACTGCGAGTGAAGCGAGAGTGGCCACTGGCCTGTCCAGGTGCGGGGGAGCCAACATGCGATGGTGATTTCAGCGCTACAGGAGCACGCCGCGGCTGTTGCCAAACTACTGTGGCCAAACTACGGGAATACGCGGAGGAATATGGATATATGCGATAGCCGCTGGGCGTATCATACCGTGCCTTCGCCCCGGACGATCGCCCTGGCCCGACTTTCTCCAAAATCATGTGCGACGACCGTGTGTCACTCGCATGGGCCACTCGGCTCGCACCAGCCTCTGCGTCCACTTTTTCAGCCGTGTGACCGACCGCGTCGTAAGTTATTTGCCCCGAATGGTTGGACCGGAATGGCCTGCGAACTGTCTCAGTCGACCGTATCGACGAATAGATCTGAGACGGTGCATTGGCGATTGCACTGGGCAGGTATCAAGTAATTGATTTTCTGGGCAATTGGGCAGGGCCGGCCCGGCGAGTATGAATTTGTGTGCTGCAAAGCTACCCATTTGTGTGTGTCCGAGCCAGCTGAGACAATCAACTCTCCATGATCATCCTGTATCAAACCCCACCGGCCTGGGGACTGGCGAGCTTCAGCCCGTTTTGCCTCAAGGTCGAGACCTACTTGCGCATGACCGGCCTCGATTACCGGGCCGAGGTCGCCGACGTGCGCCAGGCCCCCAAGGGCAAGATTCCCTGGATCGACGATGCCGGTACGATTGTCGCCGATTCGAGCGCCATTATCGACTACCTCAAGGAACATCACGGCGATCCCCTCGACCGACGGCTCGACGACTCGCAGCGTGGCGCAGCCCTGGCCACGCAGCGCATGATCGAAGAGCATACCTACTTCGGCATGCAGTACTTGCGCTGGATGTCGCAGGAAGGCTGGCCGCATTTAAAGACCGCATTTGTGCCCATGGTGCCCAAACTGGTCCACGGCGTGATCATGTCGAGCATCCGCAAAACCGTCATAAAGCAATGTCACGCCCAGGGGATGGGGCGGCACAGCAAGCAGGAGATCATCGAGCGCATCACGCGTGACTTCAAAGCCGCATCGGGCATGCTCGGCGAACAACCGTTTTTCCTCGGCGATGAGCCGACCAGCCTCGATGCCATCATGTACGGCTTCTTCCCACAGGTGCTCGACGTGCCGTGGGAATCCGAAGAAAAAGCAGTTCTCCGTAGTTTGCCCAACCTGGTCTCGTTTTGCGACCGCATGAATGAGCGCTACTGGTCCGGGGATAGCGGTGCAGCCCAGTGAATGCCTTGTCGAGGTAAAGCAGGTAGGTTAGGAACCTGAGCCATCCCGGTCGTGTCGCCCTGGGGCGCTGATGCCGTTGCCGTGCAGCGTTTGCAATGGCAGCTGAGAAAAGAGCTTGTACGGTGCGCACTGGATATATCGATATACGATGAGGAGAACATTGTGAGCAAAACATTGAATTACCGGAGCCATCGAGTTACCCGGTCGATTCCATCTATCCTTGTCATTGCAGTCGCGGTTCTGGCCATGGGCTGCAGGGGAGATGAGGGCGATACCGGTCCAGTCGGGCCAGAGGGCCCGGCGGGGCCATCGGTCGAGCTCGATTCCAATCTCAGTACGATGGACAAAGCAATGGTTGGTGTGGGCGGCGAGGTACCGCTGCAGGCGATGAACCGGTTCCAGATCGTGGCAAAGGGCGGCCGTGGTCTGGTCTTGCAGGGAACCACACCGCGCGATTCTGCGGTCGAGGTCAGCACCTTCGACGTCACGGTGAGCTATGATATGGAAAACGACAATATCCATTTGAAGTACGAGCGTGATTATGGGTTTGGGCCGGTGCCCGAGCTTGCCTACAATGAGATCATCCAGGGCAATGTGGGCCATATCGACGCCCGCGACGCGATCTTGAATCCGGCCGACATGGGCGAGGATATGCCATCGGCGCGCATGGCGTCGTCGCGCAGGCAGCAGCGCTTGCTCAACCCGCACGTCCTCTTAAAAGAGATCATGGCCGACAGCTCGATCGCCAGTGAGGCGGGATTTGGCTTTCACGACGGCTCGATTCACGAGCTACTCAACATCGTGGACCCGGTTGCCCCGCTCGCGGTATGGGTCAACGCCAGGACCGGGCTGATCAGCAAGTTGACCACCCGGGAGAACGATCCATTGCTGCGCGACAGCGAGATCGAGGTCCACTACGTCGGCTGGAAGGTCTACGACGAGGACGTGATGTTTCCGGCCGATGTGTTCATCGTCAAGAACGGTCAAGTTCTGCACCGCGAGCGGCGTACATCGATCGAGGTCAACCCGACCTTTGCGGCCACCATGTTCGCTTTTCCGACCGGGGCCGACCCGATGTTCGTGGACGCCGATGCCGCGTTGGGCCAAAAGAACCACCAGTTTCACCAGATGTTCGTCGCCCTTGGCATTCCCCTTGACCAGCAGCAGATCGTGGTCACTCCCCACCAGTTTCAGGACGGCGGCACCGACACCGGCATCTTTCATCTGCAGGGCGGAACTCACCATTCTCTGGCCATCGCGCAGGAAAACGGCGTGATCATCGCCGAAGCGCCGCTCGATGCCGCGCGCAGCGCGGCCATCCTGAGCTGGGTGGACGAAAACATCGGCAAGCCGGTCACCCACGTCATCGCGACCCATCATCACATCGACCACTCGGCGGGACTGCGCGCCTTTGTGGCGGCCGGAGCCACCATCGTCGTGCAACAGAACTCGGCAGCATTTTTCCGCGAGGTATTCCGCGCCCCCTCGACCATCTTGCCGGATACCCAGGCGATGGCGCCGAAAAACCCGGTCATCACGGCAGTGGCCGAGGGCGGCAGTCTCGATTTCGACGACACTGCGACGACCGACCGCAACGACGTCGAGGTCTATCACATCGCCACCGACCATTCGAACGACATGTTGATCGTGCACGTCCCCCGCATATCGGCGGTGTTTGAGAGCGATCTATGGAATCCCGAGCCCACTGCCATGGGCGGCGGAAATTCTCTGTCCAAGGCCTCTGCCACCCAGCTGCGCCAGGGCATCGAGGACAACATCACCCCGACCCCCACCGACTTGATCGGCGGCCACGGACTGGTCGGCCGGGGCACCTTTGCCGACCTCGCGGCCTTTGTCGATGCCCCGTAGTCGTCGCCGACGATGAGGCTGGAAGATGGGACTGGACGATGAGGCTCGACTGTGACATTGGATCATGACGTCGATCATGATGCCCTTCATGACTCCCTTCATGACTCCCTTCATGACTCATATTGCGCTTCACGTTCGCGATGTCGACGCCTGCATCGCCTTCTATCGCGACTACTGCAACATGGGCGTGGTGCACGAGCGCGTCGACGGCGGCAAACGCGTGGTCTGGCTGGCCGAGGCCGGCCGCGAGAACGAGTTCATCTTTGTGCTGATTCCCGGCGGGCCGGGACGGGATCAACAGGATGGCGACTACAGCCACCTCGGCTTTGCTCTCGACAGCAAGCAAGCGGTCGACGACGTGGCCAGCAGGGCGCGCGCTGCCGGTTACCTGGTATGGCCGCCCCGGCAAGAGCCGTATCCGGTCGGCTATTACTGCGGAGTGCGGGACCCAGACGGCAACTTTGTCGAGTTCAGCTACGGCCAGCCGCTCGGCCCCGGGGCCGATGATGTCTCTCGGTCGAACCATTGAGGCTGTCGCGGCGACCAGCGCGATGAGCAAGCAGTGCAACCGGTGAACAGTGCGACAATGGCGGGCCACAGCGATGAGCCAAGACGACAGAATATCCAACGACCGCCAACCGGAACAAGCGGACTCCATCGATCGAGGGCCGGCTTACCGCATCGAGACCGAGCGTCTGGTCTTGCGCTGTTGGTCGCCTGCGGACGCGCCGCGCCTGAAGCGGGCGATCGACGACAACCTCGACCACCTGTGGCCGTGGCTGCCCTGGATCGCCCACGAACCCGAAGAGCTGGCTGCCAAGGTCCAGCGTTTGCGCGAGTTTCGTGGCAAGTTCGACCTCGGCCTCGATTTTGTCTTTGCCGTATTCGAAGCGGATGAAACCCGGCTGGTGGGCGGGTGCGGACTGCACCCCCGGCTCGGTCCGGGAGTCCTGGAGATCGGCTACTGGATTCACAAGGACACAGTCGGACGGGGTTATGCCACCGAGCTAGCGGCGGCTCTCACCCGGGTCGGCTTTGAGATTCATCGCGTGGGTCGCATCGAGATCCGCTGCGACCCGGAAAACCTGGCCAGCGCCGGGGTGCCGCGCAAACTCGGCTTTCACCACGACGGCACTCTGCGCCGTCGGCTGCCCGACGCCACAGGACAGCCCAGGGACCTCATGGTATGGAGCTTGTTTCGCGATGAGCTGCTCGCGAGTCCTGTCGCCGCAGCCGAGGTGCGGGCGTTCGATGTCAGCGGTGAGCCGTTTGATTGGGCCTAGCCGGGGCGAGGCGGCCCAATTCGGCGTCTACGTGCATGTTCCGTGGTGCCGCAATCTGTGCCCGTATTGCGACTTTCCGGTCGCTGTCGCGGGCGAGCGCGATATTCCCCACCACGACTATCTGGCTGCGATTATGGCCGAACTCGACGAGCGCGCGGCCGACTATGCCGGGCGCCGCCTGGTGTCGATCTATTTTGGCGGTGGAACCCCGTCGCTGTGGCGCGGCGATTGTCTGGCCCGTGTGATCGAGGCGATCACCGGGGCTTTCGAAGCCCGCCCCGGCCAGCTCGAGATCACCATCGAGGCCAATCCCACCGACTGTACCGAAAAAAACCTGCCTATGTGGCGCGTCCTGGGCATTGATCGCCTGTCCATCGGAGTGCAATCGATGGACGCCGACAAGCTGGTCGCGCTCGGTCGCGATCATCGCATGGGTGACGGCGCTGCTTCGGTGCGCGCTGCTCTGACCGCGGGATTTCCCCGCGTCTCGGCCGACGTCATCTTCGGTGTCCCGGGCGCGCGCGGGCGAGACGAAAGCAGCGTCGCTGGCGTGGCCGATCTCGGTGTGGGTCATATGTCGGTTTATGAACTTACCATCGAAGAGCGCACCGCATTTGGCCGGGCAGCTCGCCAGGGCAGGCTGGTCGCGGTCGACCAGGATATCCTGGCCGACATGTACGTGGCCGCTCATCGAACTCTCACCGAACGGGGCTACGAACACTACGAAGTATCGTCGTATGCCCGACCGGGCCAGCGTTCGGTGCACAACCAGCTGTACTGGCGCGGGGTCGAGTACCTGGGTCTGGGCAACGGCGCGGCCTCGTTTCGGCGTTTTCACCGCGGTGGCGAGCGCATCACCAACCATCGCTCGGTCAGGCGCTACATGCGGACAAAAGGCGCAGACCGCATTGCTAGCCGCGACGTACTCGACGCCCGCGACGTGTCCAACGACGCTCTATGGCTGGGAATGCGCACGGTCGACGGCGTTCCCAAAGACGCTTTCGACGAGCTGCCCCGGGTCCGCGACTGGCTTCTCGGCGAGCGTCTGGCCACTCTGTGCAACGATCGCATCTGCCCGACTTTAAAAGGATTTTTATACTGTGATCGCATCGCTTCGCGCGTGCTCGGCGCATGGCGCTAAACTACTCAATAGATGCCACCTCCTGATCTCAGTCGCCGTGCCCGCAAGATCTTGCACGCTGTGGTGAGCGAGTATTTGCGCAGCGGCGATGCGATCGGTTCGCGAACCATCACACGTCGTCACAGCATTCAACTCTCGCCGGCCACGGTGCGCAACGTGATGGCCGATCTCGAAGACCTCGGTTTGCTCGACCAGCCGCATACCTCGGCCGGTCGTGTCCCGACCGAGTCTGGGCTGCGCTTTTTCATCGATTCGCTGCTCACCGTGCGCAGCCTGGGACCCAAAGAAAAAGAAGAGATCCGCCAGCGCTTCGACGAGCTCAAGGGCGCCACTGACAACCTGGACGACGTCGTGCGCAGAACGTCCAAAATCCTGTCTGAATTGACCATGCACGCCGGGATCGTGCTCGCACCCGATCCGGCCATGCAGCGTTTGCGGCACATCGAGTTTCGGCCGCTGCACGGCGGCAAATTTCTCTGCATCCTGGTAACCACGGAGGGGCGCGTCGAGAACCGGTTGATTGAAGTCGATTTCCAGGTCGATGCCAGCCGACTCGAACGCATCCACAACTACCTCGACGAACTGCTCGGCGGACTCGATCTCAACGAGGTCAGGCAGCGCGTCCTGTCTGCCCTGGGCGCCGAAAAAGACCGCTATGACTCGCTCGTGGCCGATGCGCTGCGCCTCGGCAAAGCCGCGTTCGATCAAGCCGAGCGCAGCGCCGACGTGGTGGTCACCGGGCAGGCCAATCTGCTCGACGACCTCGGTCGCGCCGACCCGAGCTATGTGGAGCGGATACGGAACCTGTTGCGCGCGCTCGAGGACAAAGAAATCATGGTCAAGCTGCTCGACCAGACCCTCGACGCCGAGGGAATCCGGGTTTTCCTCGGCGCTGAAAACTCGTTCGACGCGCTCGGCGAGTCGTCGCTGGTGGCTGTGTCCTACGGTCCGGAGGAGCGCCCCATCGGCGCCATCGCGGTGATCGGTCCCATGCGCATGAACTACGGCAAGGTGATGTCGATCGTCGACTTCACCGCCGACGTGGTCTCCGAGATCATCTCAGAATTGTGAGCTCGATCATCGGAAATTGAGACACTTTAAGCTGAATCATTACAACCTGAATGAATGCTCTGCAATAACCCGGCTGCTCCCACGTGTCGCGCCGGCCTGGTCGGGTAACCCGGGGGCGGCCGGTCGATGGGGGTGGCGACCATGGCGTGACCACGATGGGACGGCTCACATTGCCAGTAGATTCGTGTAATCTTCCCCGGGATGAGCGATAACCCGACAAATGGAGCAAGCACTGGAGGCGGCGAGCCTGCGGCTTCTGGTCTTCGAGCGGACGACATATCCATTGAGGTCGAGACCGATTCCGAGGATCCGGCCAGCGCGGGCGATCCCGCCACTGTCGGCGCGGTCGCCGGCGAAGAGATTGCGGTCGAGGTCGACAGCCGGGACAGCGATACGGCCGAGCGGATCGCACAGCTCGAGGCTGATAAGGTCCAGCTCGAGAAAGAGAAACAGGACAATTGGGACCGATTGCTGCGCGCCACAGCGGATCTCGAAAACTACCGCAAGCGCGCGCGGCGCGACATTGAAGAGGCCAGGATCGACGCGCGCAGCAAAGTGCTCAGGGCCATGCTCGACGTCATCGACAGTCTCGAGCGCGCCGTCGACCACGCCGAAGGGGCCGACGATCCCGAAAAAGTCCATCAGGCCATGCTCGAGGGGGTCAAGCTGGTCCTGCGCCAGTTTGCCCAGGCGCTCGAGCGCTTCGAGGTCAAGCCGGTGAATGCGCTGGGCGAGCCGTTCGATCCCAATCTGCACGAGGCCATCCAGCAGTTCGAGAGCGCGGAACACCCACCGGGTTCGGTGGTAAATGTCCCTCAGAAAGGGTACACCATCGGCGATCGTCTGCTCCGACCATCGCTGGTCGTGGTTGCCAAGGCGCCGGCCGAACCCGCGCCTGCCGCTGCCGAGCAGCCAGAATCGGGCGCCCCGGCCGAACCCGGGGGCGCCCCGGCCGAACCCGGGGGCGCCCCGGCCGAACCCGGGGGCGCCCCGGCCGAACCCGGGGGCACCCCGGCCGGTGTTGATGAAGCCGGAAATCCGGACTCGGCCGGATCTGGTGAGGGGTCGTTATCCGACTCCGGTGCCGGGCCAGAAGCCGGCGAAGGACGCGAGGCATAGCGTTTGGCGTACGTCATCGGCATCGACCTGGGTACCACCAACTCATGTGTCTCCGTGATGGACGGCGACCAGGCAACGGTCATTGCCAACGCCGAGGGATCGCGTACCACGCCGAGCGTGGTTGCGTTCACCGATGGCGGCGAGCGGCTGGTCGGCCAGATCGCCAAGCGGCAAGCCCTGACCAACCCGGAGAACACGATCTACGCCATCAAGCGCCTCATGGGCCGAAAGTTCGACGATCTCGAAATTCAGCGGCTGGTCGCGATCTCGCCCTACGAGGTCGTGGCCGCGTCCAACGGCGATGCTCATGTACTGGTCAGGGGTCGCACGTATTCTCCTCCCGAGGTTTCTGCCATGGTGCTCGACAAGATGCGCCAGACCGCGGAGGATTTTCTCGGTGATACGGTGTCCGAGGCGGTGATCACCGTGCCGGCATATTTCGACGACGCCCAGCGCCAGGCCACCAAGGACGCTGGTCGCATTGCCGGCCTGGACGTATTGCGCATCATCAACGAGCCCACGGCGGCGGCGCTCGCCTACGGCCAGGCCACCGAGGACGCCGGCCGCATCGCGGTCTACGACCTGGGCGGCGGCACGTTTGACGTCTCGATCCTGGAAATGGCAGGAGGAGTATTTCAAGTCCTGGCCACTGCCGGAGACACGTTTCTGGGCGGAGAGGATTTTGACAACGCCCTGGTCGGCCACATACTCGACACGTTCGCCCAGCAGAACGGCGGCATGGATCTGCGCGGCGACAAAATGGCCTTGCAGCGCATCAAGGAGGCCGCCGAAAAGGCCAAGCAGGAGCTGTCGAGCACGATGGAAACCGAGATCAACCTGCCCTTCATCGCAGCTGGTGATGACGGTCCCAGGCATTTGCAGCTCGCGCTCACTCGCGCCGAACTGGAGTCTCTGGTCGAGCCGCTGGTTTTGCGCACTCTCGAGCCGTGCCGGCGCGCTCTTGCCGACATCGAGATGGGGCCCGGGGACGTCGATGTGGTCATCCTGGTCGGCGGCCAGACCCGCATGCCGCGCATTCAGGGTCTAGTCGCCGAGTTTTTTGGCCGGGAACCGCACCGCGGGGTCAATCCCGATGAGGTGGTGGCCATTGGTGCGGCCATTCAGGGCGGCGTGCTCACCGGGGAGGTCGAGGAAGTGCTGCTGCTCGACGTCACTCCGCTGTCGCTCGGCGTGGAGACCGCGGGCGGCGTGTTCACCAAGCTCATCGATCGCAACACCACGGTTCCATGCCGGGCCACCGAAGTGTTTTCGACTGCGGTCGACAACCAGGATTTCGTCAACGTGCACGTCTTGCAGGGGGAACGCGAGATGGCCGAGGACAACAAATCGCTGGCCTACTTTCAGCTGGTCGGAATTCCCCCGGCGCCGCGCGGAGTCCCCCGTATCGAGGTCGCCTTTGACCTGGACAGCAACGGCATTCTGACCGTATCGGCCGCCGACCTCGGCACTGGCAAAGAACAGCTGGTTCACGTCATGCCGACCAGCGGCCTGGACGAGAGCGACATCGATCGCATCATCAACGAGGCGGCCGAATCGGCGGCAACCGACCAGGTGCGGCGACAGCTCGTTGATCTGCGCAATCAAGCTGAGTCGCTGCTATACACCTCCGAGCGGGCGCTCGGCGAATACGGTCACGTGCTCGGTCCGGCCGAGCGCAGCAATCTCGAGCAGGATCTGGCCGATTGTCGGCGGGTCATCGAGGAGGGCAATGTCGAGGAGGTCCGCGAAGTTCTGGCTCGACTCGAACAGAGTGCCCAGCAGATAGGCGAGATCATCTACGCCAATGCAGCCGATGCGGACGGACAAGACACGACCATCCAGTCGGTTGGTGGCCACGACGACACCGAGCTGGCAACCACCCGGCCGGGCGGGCTGGCCACGGCAGCGGGCACGTATCCCGGTGCTCCTGCGAGTTCGCGATCGACCGGCACCTATCCCGGACCGGCAGTGCAGAACGTGTCGCGTACTGCGCCCGGGCTGACGGAGACCTCGCCGGCCCCATCGAATGCGCCGACCGGGACCACCCATCCGGGGGTACACGCGGATGTAAGACAGACTTCGCCCGGGGTATCCCGCACCAATCCAGGAGCGGGCCGGACCTCATCCGGGACCTCCCCTGGCACATCGACCGCGCCGTACGGGCCTCGACACGATCCCGACGACGCAGCGGGGGGAGGTTCCTCGTGAGCAAGTCTCGCAGTCAAAAACGCGATTATTACGAAGTCCTGGGGGTAGAGCGCAACGCCGACGAGGTCGAGCTCAAGCGCGCCTTTCGCGAGTTGGCGCGCAAATATCACCCCGATGTCAACCGGGAGGACCACGGCGCTGAAGATCGCTTCAAGGAGGCCAACGAGGCCTATGCGGTGTTATCCGACCCGAGAACGCGAGCGCGCTACGACCGCTTCGGTTTTTCCGCAGTCAAGGGGCACGACGTCCAGGGAGGCGGGGGCTTTGGCTCGGTGGTCGACGCGGTCGACGATATCCTCGGCGACATCATCGGCGACGCCTGGCGTCGCCGCAGACAGCGAAAACGCGGCCGCGATCTTCGCTACACGCTCGAGATTTCTTTTGAAGAGGCAGTGTTTGGCTGCGGCAAGACCATCACCATTCCGGGCCGCGGCCAGTCTGAAGGCCAGAAAAAGCGCACAGGTGTGGCCGCCGACCGGACCTTCAAGGTGAGTATTCCGCCCGGGACCAAAGAGAGCGCGGTCAAGATGATCAAGGGCGAGGGCGAGCCGGGAATTGCCGGTGGCCCACCGGGCGATCTGCACGTGATTGTCCGGATCAAGGAGCATCCTCTGTTTCGCCGCGAGGGGTACGATGTGTGGTGCGAGGTGCCGGTCAGTTTCACCCAGGCTGCACTCGGCTCGGCGATCGACATACCCACCGTGGATGCCAAAGTGCGTATGCGAATCCCCCAGGGCACGCAGAGCGGTCGAGTGTTCAGGTTGCGCGGCAAGGGCATTCCAAAGGGCTCGAGCAAGAGCGCTTTGCGGGGCGATCAGTTGATCAAGGTCATTGTCGAGACGCCGATCGGGCTCACTCCACGCCAGCGCCAGTTACTCGAAGAATTTGCAGTGGAGACCGGCGAGACGGTTGCTCATCCGCAAAAGAAAACCTTTCTCGACGCGTTTAAATCGCTGTTTCAGGATTAGCCATCCCGGACCTCTGCCATGGCCAGGCCCGCGGTCGAGCATCGATGATCGGATCGCTCTATATGGTGCCTGTGCGCGGGGTTCTCGGCATCGTTTGGCTTTCGATTGCCATGGTCGGCTGCCCGGCGCAAACAAGTCCCGGGGTGACCGATTGGCTGGGCGACACCCACGTTGCGAGCGACGAAAAGCAGCCACCGTGGGCTGGCCCGGCCGAGCTCAGCCGCGACCAGGCCGAGGCGGCTCTGGCATCGGCGCTGGCCCGCGGTGCCCACGCTGCGGCGCTGGTCCTGGCCAATCGAGTCGTGGCCAGCGGCGGCACACTCGATGCCCGGCGCCGGGGTGAGATCGCCGCGGCCATCGACACCTTGCCCCGGTCGGTGCTGGAGAATGTCCATCGCGACATGCGGGTACCAGTCTATCCCGCGCCCCTGGTCGCCTTTCGCCTGGCCCTTATTACAGCCCATACTGGCGACGACGAGGCAGCCGCGACGTGGCTCGAGCGGAGTACTGGAGCAGAGCAGACAGTCGGAGCCGGGCGAATTGCCGCCCTCCGCCGGACCATCGCGGCGCGGGCAACCGCCGATGGTGCGGTGATTGCCGTAGCGCTGCCCATGTCGGGTCTGTTTGCCCCGCTCGGGGCCGAGATGGCCGCCGGGATCCGCTTGGCCGCTCACCTGGCCCGCGGTGGCCGAGACAATGGCCGGCTTTCTGGTCGACATAGCGGCCAGAAATCTGATCCATTGGTGCGGCTGCAGTTTCTCGACACCGGCGGTGAGCCGGCCGGGGCCCGTGCTGCGGTGGAAGCGGCGGTGTTTGAGCACCGGGCGCTAGCAGTGATCGGACCGGTGGGCGAAAAAGAGAGCCTGGTCGCAGCTCGGCGTGCTGTCGAGCTGGGCATTGCCATTGCGCTCTTGTCGCCGGGGTCGGCCGGAGCGGCGCCGCGGGCGGGGGTGTTTCGCCTGTGGTCGTCACCGGCCTGGCAGGCGCGCGAAGCGGCGCGTGTGGCCATTGTTCAGGGCTATGACCGACTGGCCGTCCTGGCCCCGCGCGACGAGCACGGCGAGCGCGCGGCGCGAGAATTTACCGAGGCCGCGCAGGCGCTGGGACAGAGCGTGGTCGCGCGCGGCACCTATGACCCCACTGGCGGCCATGTCGAGCCCGATATCCGCGCCTTTCTCGGACTCGATCCGGCCAAGAATCTGCGCTTGCGTCGTCATTTGCGTCGTCATGGCAAGAGCGGCTGGAAGACGTTTTCGCCCGACGTGGCGTTTGATCTGCTCTATATCCCCGACGAGTATCACCGGGCAGCGCTGGTGGCGTCGTTTTTGCTGTATTTCAATGTGGAGGTCCGCACCCGCGACGTCATGGACGTGATTGCCCTGCGCCGAAAGCACCGCGGCCGCATCCCCCAGGTGGTCCAGCTACTCGGCTCGTCGGGCTGGCATCACGACAGCCTGATCCCGCGCGGCGGAAAGGCTGTGGAGGGGGCGCTGGTCATCGACGTATATGCCGGCAGCGACAGTGAAGAGTATGCCAGCGAGGACAGTGCCGCGTTTGCGCGGTTATTTCGCGACCGCGAGGGACGGTTGCCCAATGCGCTCACCGCCCAGGCTCACGATGCCGCGGCGCTGGTTTTTGCCGCGCAAGAGCAGCTTTGGGCCACGCTGCGGCGAGGCGCCAGCGACCGGCAGCTGCGGGCCCGATTTGCACAGATTCTCGCCACCACCCGGCTCACTGCCGGCGCCTGCGGCCCGGCTCACATCGGCCCATCGGGACAGATCGAACGCCAGGCAGTCCTTTTGCGCGTGGACAGCGGCAATTTCGTATTGCACGAATACTAAGTACCGCGACCCGCAAGTAAGTACCCATTACGGCCGACCAGCCCGCCGATGGCTGTGTTGCTCATCGGTCACGTAGGCCCACTATGCTCCCTCTTCGCGCCTTGCCCTCGACGCGAGGGTACCAGGCACATTCGTGTAAAAATGCACGCTAAGGCCGAATTCGGGGGGTTATGGCCGAATTCGCGCTGATTTCGGCTGTCGGAGCTGTTGGGATGGGTGCAGAAACCCAGCGGTGGACTTGTCGCCTTGTCAGGCGCTCTCGATGATCGAACGAGCGACTATCCGTGACACCGTCGAAGAGTGCACACCAAACAGACGCGCCACCGCGGAGACCGTCTTACGTCCCGATTTCACCATCGCAATCGCCTCGTTTTGTTGCTCGGGGCTCAACTTCGGTCGGCGTCCGCCGATGCGCCCCTGCGTACGAGCTGTCGCCAGGCCGGCCCGCGTCCGTTCCCGGAGCATCGCACGCTCGAATTCGGCGAAACTGCCAAGCATCTGCATGAGCATTCGTCCCGCTGCTGTGGTTGTGTCGATGGACTCGGTCAAGCTGCGGAAGCCTGCCCCGGCCGCCTTCACCTGGTCGAGAATGTGCAGCAGGTCCTTGAGGGGGCGAGACAACCTGTCCAGTTTCCAGACCTACACAATGTCGTTGGGGCGAAGTTGTTCGAGCATCCGGCGAAGCTCGGGCCGATCCCACCGACCACCCGAAGCTCTCTCCTCGAAGACACGAGTTACTCCAGCAGCGCGAAGTGCCTCGGTCTGCAAATGAACGGCTTGCCGATCGTGGCTGGATACTCGTACGTATCCCAACCGAAATGGTTGAGCTGAACCCCGGCGAAAACCTATTGCCAATGGGTAACCGAAAGCAATAGGTTTTTGCAAGAGCTAAGCCACTGAAATTACATGAAGGCTGCGAGTAGTGCACAACCGTTCGTTTGTGCACTACTCGCGTATCTCCTCGCACGGCCTTGGACCAATAGGCTGCCGGGTTCTTCTCGCGTTGCATCAGCGCATACGAGGCCATAGCCCCCCGAATTCGGCCTTAGCGTGCATTTTTACACGAATGTGCCTGGTACCCTACCAAGCGGCGGGTCAGACAACTCACCCGAGTCCGGCCCGACAGCGACGAGTTCGCCGATAACGCCAAATTTTGGGCCATTTGGCTTGAAGACCTGGCCAAATATCTCAACGAACGCCAGCGAGGCCAGCCCTCCCGCATGGACATCGTTTCCGAGGTTCTCGAGCAATCAGTCTCCGAGCTACCCGAGACCCTGGCATCGGCCGCCGGTACTGCAGCGGACAACGCCACACGCGCCGCCAGAGCCACTGCCCGGGGACTGAGAGCCGCAAGCACATGGCTCAAATGGGGCGCTCTGGCCGGCGCTGGTCTGCTCATCGTTCCCCCGATTCTGCGAGCCCGCAAACGGAGAACCGCCCGCCCCGCCTAGAAAAAGCTACTATGCCGAGAACGTACTATGACTGCGAGGCCGTCGCTGTCGAGCTTGAGGAACACCGCGTCGCCCCGGCTTGTCTCAGTACGTGCCAGTGGCACGCGCGGCCCCACCATCTGGTACCATTCCAACGACTTCCAACGACTGGTATCAGCTCGATTTCCAGACCCAGCAACACTGACTCCAGCCAGCGGAGCATCCCCGCGCAACCTGTCCTCGTCCCACGAAAACACGGTCCGTGCTTCGCGCCGCCCCATCCGCCAAACATTCCTTGTAGACAAAAATCACAAATGAGCACAAATCGACGGCCTGATTTCCGTCCCACTCTTCGATTTGCCGCCCGATCGCTTGCCTTGGTCCCGTCTCTCGTGACTACCCTTGAGGAACCGTGAAGGAGCGTGAAAAACGCCCGACCGTACAGGCTCATAACGGCCCTCGTGCGCAGCCAGCCCTCAAGACGTTCTGGCACTATCCCTACGCCAGCCTGGTCAAGGAGCGAAAGCCCTCCAACTGGGAGGTCGTTGTTGAGAAACTTCTGTCCCTCGCCCCCCGCGCCGTTGATCTCTTGCTCCTTCGCCGCAAGGGCACCAAACGTCGCGACCACGAGGCTCGCGTCATGCGTGGTTTGTGGCCACTGTTGACCGATGTGGCTCTGCTCGAATTCAAGGGGCCAACCCGGGGCCTTCGGCCTCGCGAGCTGGGCAAGCTGCTCAGTTATGGCTGGGAGTACTGGGCGCAACAGGACAGTAGCGCGGCCAAACCGTCTCAACTGAGCCTTGTTCTCGCCGTCCCCAAAGAGACTCCTACTCTGCTGCGCGACTACGACTCCGGCGGCCTGCGGCCCCAGCCGCTTGGCGGTGGGTATGTGCGCCTGACTGGCTCGGTCTATACTATTGT
>JAKSDA010000422.1 GCA_022360315.1 Pseudomonadota bacterium | reverse complement strand
TATATGGCCATGCTCACGCACCCGCTCACCCACACACACACACACACACACACACACACACCACCACCACCACCACCACTGGTTGCTGGGCCCTCGGGGCCCACAAGCCGACGGCCAGTTTATCGATCGAGCCCCGGTCCCTCCCCTCGCAACACGTGCTTGTCCGATCAAGGACACCCTAAGGACCCTTCGAGGGGTGGCAGCACCGCTTCCACCGATCCACAAGGCCGGGGAGGAGAGTCGTCGTTGGGTGGGCCACTTTTTGGCGGGGTTGACCGACCTTGGAGGGCATCCCAGCCATGGCAGCGAGAGATCACCCTACACGAGAGGAAATTGAGAGCTGGGACGAGCACGAGACCCTCTCCGTCTACACCGACTTGGGTTTATGCGGAGGGCGAACGCATCCCGGCAGGCAGAAACTTATTTTGCAATATTTCGGAATTCGGCATCTTAAGCGCGAGGCGGAGGAAGGCTGTGCCTCGCCCAGTACAGCCCATGTGGGGGGGAGCCGGCAAACCGGGGAGACCCCCGAGACCGTGCGCCAGCTGCCAATGCCGAGGGAGAGACTGTCGACTGCAGGGGATGGAGGAAATGGCGGGGGAAGAGCGGAGCTGGGATTTGGCGGGGAACCATTTCAGCGGCAATTTACAGACTCGATGGAGCAAGTGGAGGTGATGGACCACCAGGTAGCTCAAGAGGAGTCGGTTGCTGGGCAGGGCGAACAGCAGCGGTCGATCGACTCCATTTGGACCGCCCCCGATCTGCCCCAAATTCAAACCAGGGGGGACCATTCTGGCTTAGCCATGGGTGAGCCCCCGGCTCCCCAAGCCCCCATGGGCCCCCCCGCCCAGAGCCAGCGCCCTCCCCCTTCTCGTCCAAAGCGGCGCTTGCCCCCTCTCAGTTGCTTGTCACGGATGCAGTTAACGCAGCTGGACGTTCGCCCTGAAGCTGCGGCCGTTGAACAGCTGACCGACGCAGGACTACGGGCCATGTTGCTAGCAAACGGCCTACCACGGGCCAACACGGATCGGCGGAAGGATTTCGCCCGCCACCTTACTGCCTACCTCACTGAAGACCCCTCACGCCAGCTGGCCTTCCCGCCTTCGATCGCGCAAGAGCGCGATCTCAAGAGACAGGCCGAGAGGGACCGAGCCAAGGAAGGGGAAATGGCGGGGAAAGGGGGGGAAGCTGGGGGAATCTGG
>JAKSDA010000152.1 GCA_022360315.1 Pseudomonadota bacterium | reverse complement strand
GTTTTCCCGAATCTGCGCGCGCCCCGGCCGAGAGCGGCGATCGGCCGATTTCGGGCACCTGGGGCGCCCGGCGGGAGTCCGCCGGAGGGCTTTGCCCAACAATGGTAGCAGAGTTCGGGATTTTTCCCGAACTCTGCTAGCCGGCGAACTGCAACTCGCATTGTCCAGGTGAGCAGGCGCTGCAGCGAGCACCGCCACCAACGCCGATGGATCGCCGGCCTGGCCATGGGAGATCTTCGAAAGGCGCTCTATACTCGAGCTGTGAGGATCCAATGCCCGTTCTGTGCTCGTGACGTTGTCGGCGCGAGCGTGAGTCTGCGCTCCCGCCTGGCCACCTGCATCGCCTGCAATACAGTGTTCGACATCAGCGAGCAACTCATCGCAAAAAATGGCGCCGCCGCCGACTCGCCACACTCGACCAGGCGCCGCCAGGAGCGCCGCGATCCGGTGCGATTGCCCGAGGGATTTCGGATCGAGCGCGAGCCCGAAGTCGCCTCCCGGCCGGGCCAGCCGTACCGCAGCCCGGGACGAGTGCGCGACGCGCTGACCATCGAGTGGCGCTGGTTTCACAAAAAGCACTGGTTTCTGTTCGGAATTACCGGGCTGTGGCTGGTTTTCCTGATCGTCTGGTACAGCGTAGCGGTACTCAAGGACGACCAATTCATGATGTGGTTTGCCGTGGTTCACCTGATTGCCGGGCTCGGACTGCTCTACTTGTCGATTGCCATGGTCAAAAACCGCACCGCGGTTTCTGTCCGCGGCGAGGTCCTCGAAGTACACCACGGCCCTCTGCCCTGGTCCGGCAATAAACGACTGTCGGTGCGAGAGTTGAGCCAGTTCTATTGCAAAAAAGAAGTCGCGTACAGAGCCACCAACCGCCCGATCATGATGTATTCGCTCCATGCCCGGCTGCGCCAGGGCGGCGCTATCAAGCTGTCCGGCCACCTGAACGAGCCCGAACAGGCGCTGTTCCTCGAGCAGCAACTCGAGGATTGTCTCGGCATCATCGACGTCGCCGTGCCGGGCGAACTCGCCAAGCCCATCCAGGAAGATGTTCCTCCGACCTGGAATGGTTGATAAACAAACCGATAGACGCGATTCTATTTAACAATTGGACGAATGAGTGCTTCTCGGAGAGACTCTACACAGTCTCACATTGTTCGAAATTCACAGCGCCGCTGCTCTTGAGCGGTACAGCCGCCGGCTGCACCGACATTGCTCGTGCCGCACCGGGCAACCCGGCTCGCGCGCCCCACGGGGCAACGGCGATAGATATCCAGGAAGCGGCTCTCGACAAGCTGCTGGCCGGCACAGACGCGACCAAAACCCCGCCAAGACTCGATCCAGATGTATGGGCTGCGTCGATTCCGACCGGCAACGAGATGACCCCAGCGCGGATCGCCTCGGCCGCAAGCTCTACTTCGACGTGCGCCTGTCGGCCGACTCCACGGTATCGTGCGCGACCTGCCACGATACGATGCGCGGTTTCACCGACCAGCGGCCGGTGTCCGAGGGAATAGGCGACCAGCTCGGGCGTCGCCATGCCCCGACGACACTCAATGCCGCCCTGCTCACCACGCTCTTTCTCGACGGCCGTGCTGCCGACCTCGAGGAGCAGGCCAGATTGCCTATCATCAATCCCATCGAGATGGGACACCCCAGCAAAGACGCCGCAGTCGCGGCCATCTCGGGGATGCCGAGTACGACAGGATGTTCCGGGCCGCATACGGCCGCGCGCCCAATTTCGCCGATATCAGACGCGCCATCGCCGCCTTCGAGCGCGCCTTGATCTTTCTCGATGCACCGTTCGATCGCTACATACTCGGCGATGTCGACGCCATCTCTGCCGATGCCAAAAAGGCTGGGTGCTCTTCAATGGCAAGGCTCGTTGCGTCACCTGCCACCCGATCAATACCGCCAACCCCCTCGGCACCGACAATCGTTTCACAATATCGGCGTTTCAGCGCGGAATCGAGATTTCGAAAAACTGGCCACCGAGGCAGTCAAGATTCTGCAACGCGATCCGTCGATGGAAAACCTCGACGATCTGGCCCTGGCGACCGACAAATCCGAACTCGGCCGCTTTATGGTGACCAAGAACCGGTCCGACATCGGCGCCTTCCGCACCTCGCAGTTGCGCAACATCGACATCACCGGTCCGTACATGCACGATGGTTCCATGCAGACATTGTGGGGCGTAGTCGATCACTACAACAAGGGTGGCGAGGCCAACCCATACCTCGACAGCGGCATCGAACCGCTGGCGCTCAGCGATCGGGAGATCGATCAGCTGGTCGCCTTCATGTTCGCCCTGACCGACCACCGCCTCGATACCGACAATCGCCAGCAGATGAAGATCCAGCGCGCCCGGGCCGACAAACAGCGGCCATTCCGCGGCCGCGATCTCGCCTTTCGGCGCACCCTGGCATTCGAGCCCAGCAAATAGAGAGGCAGCCATGAAAAAGATAAAAAGCGTCGAGACCAAATACATGGAAGAACGCGACCAACTGTTTCGCGGTCTGGCCGCACTGGATCGCCAGCAGTTCATCAAAGTGGCCGGCGCGGCCGCGGGGGCCGTGGCCGCCGGTGGACTCATTTCGCCCCATTCGTTCTCCACCATCAACGTCGCTAATGCCCAGCCGTCCCGACCAGGTGGCGCTGGTGCATTTCGCATCGCCTACATCTCGGATTCGCATCTCTACGAACGAAACCTGAATGACCGGTTCGTGCGCTCGCTTCTGCGCGCGGTCGACGATGTTCGTTTGACCACAAAGGGGTGCACTTCGTCGTGCTCAACAGTGTCATCGAAGAGGATTTCTGGACCGCACGAGGTCTCACGCCGATGCAGCGAATGCGCACCGTGCAGTCGCCGCGTTCGTCATCCTGACCATGTCTGCGAGCTGCGGCAGCCAACAGACTAAGTACCGCGACCCGTGAGTAAGTGCCCAGTAGGGTCGGTCCAACCCGTCGATGGCAAGGCGCGAAGAGGGAGCATAGTGAGCCTACGTGACCGATGAGCACCACAGCCATCGGCGGGCTGGTCGGCCATAATGGGTACTTACTTGCGGGTCGCGGTACTTAGTAGGCCAGAATACATCATCACACAGCCACATTTACTGCCTGTGTCAGTGTATAGCCCGAATTCAGGCTCTTTTTTGGTGCCTTCCAGCATTAACTTTGGTCGGGGATTCGGGGGGATCCTGGGATCCTTGTATCCGGGCGGTATTACCTTTGGTCGGGATCGGGGTACCTTACCCCATGGTTGAATTTTCTACTGCTGTGACGGTTCTTGTGATCGCCATGCTCTGGGTCCCGCTGGTCGCGGTGTGTACCCTGATACCGGTCGCGGTTTACATCGTTGCTCGTTGGCGCCACAGCAAAGAATATCGCGTACCCGATCCCCAGCTCGGCCTCAAGGCGATTTGGTCGTTTTTTAAACTGGTCGGCTTTCAGATCGGTGTCATCGGATTTAGTCTGTTTCTCTTCGGCATTTCTCAACCCCGCAATGAGATCGGGGCCGGCCCCCTTGGAGGGGGGTTGTTCATGCTGGGAGCCCTGGTATACGCAATCCATTGGGCTGCCATGAAGCGAACCAATCACGATCAGTTTCCCCATACAATGCGCATGTTTTCCGGACTCAATATGATCATGGTCGGAATGGGAGCCGTGTTTGCCACCATCTTTGCTCTGGTGGTAACCCTGACCCCGCCTCCTTCGATGGAGCTGGTCAAGATGGGATGGACGTTCACCGCCACCTATCTGGTTGCCTGGATCATCTCTGCGCGCGGCTTCTTGCGAGTACACGTCTTGCGCTGGCAGAGACAGTCGCCCCCCGAGGCGTAGAGCGCACCTTTGGTCGCCCGTGGCCGCCTCTATCACCGATCGACCGCCCGCGATCGGCTGGCCCACGCAGACCGGCCAAGTCGGGCCAGCCGATCATATTGCCATCTGGCTCGCTTGTGGGGCCACGACGCCCAAGTTTCGCACTACAATGAGTCAATGGCAGTCGATCGCCGCCGCCATCGCAGATACGTCTTGCAGACCGAGCTCACCGTCTTGATCGGTGCCGAAAAAACCCCCGTCCCGGGCAAATTGCTCGATCTCTCGGCCGGCGGTGCATTCATCACTGCGCGCACGGCCATCGAACTCGGTGCTGGAACGTTTGTCCACATGGTCTACCAGCACAGCACCATCTGCGAGGCTACCGGTCATGTAGTCCGAACTCTGCCCTTTGGCAGCGAGACCGGTGCGGCCATCGAGTTTGCCTTTGCCAATCAAGAGCTCGTCGCGTTTTTGCACACCTATAAACAGACGGCCGAAGCGTTGCGCTGGGAACTCCTGCAAGCTCTGAGCGACATCCAGATACGACTGCCCTAGCCCGGGCCTGAAATCGGGGTCTGCTGTCTCGTCCACCCATGGCAGCAGGCGCACGTCTGCGCCATCCAGATGTCTGCTGACTGGAAACTGGCAGCAATCTGGCTTCGCAGAGTCGAGGCCCAGCAGACCTGCCGGGCGATTTTGCCGAAAAAAGCACCGGCCATGCGTTTTCTACGCCCGCTGTAGCACTCGCTACTGCTGCCATGGCGCCATCTGGTTGAACCGAGCGAGGAACGGCCAATGCTGATCAGAAAACGACATCGCAGCGCATTTTCCACGCTCGGTGTAGCGGCTGCCACGCCGCCTGTACCGCGTACGAGTCGCAACGACCAGGGAGGAAACCACCATTGCAACCACAACGACTCACACAGCAACCTGACCATGGCGAACTCGCCCACATCGGGGCGGACTACTGAGACAAGGAGATTTCTATGCCTACCCAACCAACTTATCCCGGTGTTTACATCGAGGAGATCCCCAGCGGCGTCCGCACCCTCACCGGTGTGGCCACGTCGCTCACCGCGTTTGTCGGCCGCGCTCAGCGAGGCACGCTCGACGAACCCATTACCATTTTCAGCTACGCCGATTTCGAGCGCGCATTTGGCGGTCTGTGGATCGATAGCAAAATCAGCTATGCTGTCCGCGATTTTTATCTCAACGGCGGCAGCCAGGCCATCGTCATCCGCCGATTTAATGAAGATACCGGCAATGGCATCGCCACGGTAACTCTTCCGGGCGCCACCAACGGCATCATCCTCGATGCTGCCAACCCCGGTCTATGGGGCAATTCTCTCAAAGCCACCGTGGATCATACCGTTGCCGAGGATGCCCCGTCTGATGCATTTAATCTGACCATTACCGAGTTCGCGAGCGCAACTGAGGTCAAGAGCCAAGAAGTCTTCCGCAATGTTGTTGTCGGCAACAGCAACGAGAAACATCCGCGCTACTTGCCGGCAGTGTTGGAGAATACCTCGAAGCTGATTCGAATGATCGTGCAACAAACCGGCAAAAACGACAACGCGGATCAGCCCACTGAACAATCAGACATCGATTTTACCGGTGGAGACGACGGCAACGATCTCGTAGAAGCAGACCTCCTGGGCAACGAGGACGCTAAGTCGGGAATGTATGCACTCGATAAGGCAGATATATTTAATCTGCTGTGTATTCCCGATATTCTGAGTTTTCCGGAGCTGCGCGAAAAGGCGGTTGCCTACTGCCTTAAAAGACGGGCCATGCTGATCATCGATCCCAAACCGAGCAGCGACTGGCCAGACGCGCAGGCAGTTGACCTCGCCGATGTTCCATCCAGTACCAACGCGGCACTGTACTTTCCCCGCCTGCTTCAGCCCGATCCTCTGCGCGACAACCAGCTCGTCGAACGCCCCCCGTGCGGCGCCATTGCCGGTGTCATCGCCCGTACCGATGCGCAACGCGGCATCTGGAAGGCCCCGGCCGGGCTCGAGGCCACCATCAACGGCGCGCCCAAACTGGCCGTGCCGTTGACCGACGAAAACATCGGCCTGCTCAACCCGCTCGGCGTCAACTGCCTCAAGGCCATGCCGCCGGCTGGCCGCGTGGTCTGGGGCGCCCGGACTCGAAAGGGTGACGACCGACTCGCATCCGAATGGAAATACGTCCCCATTCGCCGCCTGGCTCTGTATATCGAAGAGAGCCTGTATCGCGGCACCCAGTGGGTCGTATTCGAGCCCAACGACGAGCCGCTGTGGGCACAGATCCGGCTCAATCTCGGCGCCTTCATGAACGACCTGTTCCGCAAGGGCGCGTTCCAGGGCAGCAGTCCGGCCGATGCATATTTTGTCAAATGCGATAAAGAGACCACCACCCAGAGCGATATCAACCTGGGCATTGTCAACATTGTGGTCGGCTTCGCACCGCTCAAGCCGGCCGAGTTCGTGATCATAAAGCTGCAGCAGATCGCTGGCCAGCTCGCGGCATAGAAAGGCGACACCATGGCTCAATTCAGTGTCAATGCGAAGCGATTCGACCCGTACAAGAACATCAAATTTCGCGTCAAGTGGGACGGCGTATACGTCGCCGGCATCAGCAAGGTGGGTGCGCTCAAACGCACCACCGAGGTGGTCGAGCACCGCGAGGGCGGCGACCCCTCGACCGGTCGCAAATCGCCCGGCCGAACCAAATTCGAAGCCGTCACACTCGAGCGCGGCGTGACTCACGACCCCGAGTTCGTCAAATGGGCCAACAAAGTGTGGAACTACGGTTCGGCCCTGGGCAGCGAAGTCTCGCTCGCCGATTTCCGCAAAGACGTCATCATCGAGGTCTATAACGAAGCCGGCCAGCTCGCCATCTCGTACAAACTGTTCCGCTGCTGGGTGTCCGAATTTCAGGCTCTGCCCGATCTCGACGCCAACGCCAACGCTGTGGCCATTCAGACCATCAAGCTGGAGAACGAGGGCTGGGAGCAAGATTATGCCGTGACCGAGCCGACCGAGCCCAGCTTCGTCGAACCGGCCTAGAGATGAGCCATGACCTCGTTTGACACATACGACCTCATCGCCCTGTGGGAGCAAGACCGTGGGCTGCCGGCAGCAGAGCAAGCCGTGCTCTTGCTCGAACTGGCCTGTCCCGACAAATCGCGCGATCAGATCGGTGCATTGACCATCGGCGAGCGCGACAGGATCTTGCTCGAACTCCGCACGCGCCTGTTCGGCAATCAGCTGGATGGATTGGCCACTTGCACCCAGTGCGATGAGCAACTGGAAGTGGAGTTGCAGATCTCGGATTTTGTTGCGGGCAACCAATCGCCTCCGGCCGAGACTCACAGCTCCCTCCGCGTCGGCGAGGTCGATGTCTCATTTCGACTTCCCACGACCAACGACGCCGTCCTGGTATCGCGTCACAGCCATGGTGATCAGGCCCGGCGCGCGTTGCTGAGACAATGCATCGTCTCCGCGACACAGGACGGCGCCTCGGTCGCTGCAGACCAACTCGACGATGTCACACTCGCACGAATCGCACAAGAATTGGAATTATCCGATCCATTATCAGAAATACGACTACAACTCACTTGTTCAAACTGTGAACATATCGAGTTTGTTCTCCTGGATATTGCTTCGTATTTATGGACTGAACTCATCAGCCAGGCCGAGCAATTACTCGACGAAGTGCGACTCCTCGCCCGCGAGTACGGCTGGCGCGAAATGGATATCCTGTCCATGAGCGGACGCAGGCGGCAGTTCTATCTCGATCGGAGAGTGATATGAGCAATTTATTGACCCGATTTGCCGACCGCGCGACCGACAGCCTACCCGTGCTCAAACCGCGCCAGCAGCATCATGACTCGGTAGGATTCGATATCGGTCCAACTCTGTGGCCGAGCCGCGAGCGCAGACAGATGTCAGCCGCCCGGCATTCTGACGACCGAGAGAGCGTTGCTCCGCGCCCACCGACATACATTCCGAGCCGGGATGAGCCGTGGCCCGGCATCATTCCGGCTCCGAGCACCCGAGTCGATTCGCGCGACCCCGTCGAGACGCCCGACCCGGTTGAAGCACACGACCCGGTTGAATTGTTCGACCCAGTTGCATTGCTCGACCCCGTCGCACCAGACAACTCGGCGACCCGGTCAGCCATTCAGAACACTACCGAGCCCCCTATTTCGTATCAGCCGGCAACAACTGTAACGAATACCGATTCTGACCAGAAAATCAATTCCACATCATCCGATCTCACGAGTTATCAGTGGATGGGCCGGCCGACCGGTCGATTGACGGCGCGATCGCAGAAGGTTCGATCACAGTCCGCTGGACCGCAGCTAATCCGACAGCTCGTCCCAAATCCACATCCAGTTCTAGCCCGTGAAAACCTGGCGCCAGTATGGACGTCCGGGTCACACGCGCTTATATCGAGAAGCGGCGAAAAACCGGCCAATCACAACCGAGAAATATCCGATGAGCAAGTACTCCAACCGCCCGCGTTCGACCAGGAAGTCGAAAAGCTCGATACACAAGAGTTCGAGCCCTCACTGCTTGGGCATGACGAATCCGAAGCAAAATGGATATCGCAACCGCCTGTCGAGCCACATGTACCCGAATCTCTGGCGCCATCAAACTCAGATACCGAGTCTACTCGACCGCACTCGGTATTTTCAGAGCAAAACCCCAACACGGAGTTGGCCGTCACGAGCCGGGTTCTGGAACCATCCAATTCACACTCAGCCGTACAGAAATCGTCTGAATTCAACTCAGTACCCTTGCTGCAGACCCGTGACTCCGCAGTCTGGTCGGCCGTGCCGGGCAAGGTCGGACAGGAAAGCAGGCACATAACTCGATCTGCAACGCCTGCACCATCGACAACGGCCTCGGCTGCGCCAGCGGAGCCGGCGCGCACCACAACAACTCGATTCAATAGCAAAGAGCATCGATCCGGCGACGTTACGTTATTGCGTCCACCTTTGAGCATCCACATCGGACAGCCAGCGGCCGCCGAATTCGATGAG
>JAKSDA010000494.1 GCA_022360315.1 Pseudomonadota bacterium | reverse complement strand
CGTTTTCCCGAATCTGCGTGCGTCCCGGCCGAGAGCGGCGATTAGCCGATTTCGGGCACATGGGGCGCCCGGCGGGAGTCCGCCGGAGGGCTTTGCCCAATAATGGTAGCGGCGTTCGGGATTTTTCCCGAACGCTGCTAGCTGGTGCCTGCCCCGAAATGCCTTGTTCATGGGAGAGCCGGCTAAAAGCAGTATTCTGGCGCACGGATGGCGCCCTGTCGCGGGTGCGCCGAGTCAGTCAGGCCAATGCGCTCTCGAATTCGAGCAGCAGTGCCGCGAGAAGATGTCGTTTCTCTGCGGTCAGCGGTCCTTGAGCAGCCTCCTCGGCCAGGGCCTCTAGCGCGGGCAGAGCGACTGCGATGTCGGGAACGAATGCGGCCATTTCGGTGGCCAGGTCGCGTATGGTTGCCACCGAGGTGGCATCGTCGCGGCCACTCTCGTCGATATCGACCAGGAACTCGGGTCGGATCGACAGTTCGACAACCAGCTCAGCCAGAAAATCGGCTGTTGCGACGATCTTGTCGTAGTCGAGCTTTTCGGGAGTATCGGTGATCTGGTGGTAGTGTTGCCAGCGGCCGCAGGTGAGAAAAAGGACCGGCACCCCGGCGCGGCGGAACGCGTAGTAGTCCGACATAGGCGGCACGACATCCAGGTGCA
Source organism: Pseudomonadota bacterium (assembly GCA_022360315.1). Lineage (GTDB taxonomy): Bacteria > Myxococcota_A > Polyangia > Haliangiales > Haliangiaceae > JAKSDA01. The sequence goes on along the minus strand of JAKSDA010000494.1, from coordinate 29,289 downwards.
GCCGCCGCGGTATGACCCCCCGGGCCCGCACAGCCACGCGTTCGACCAGTTCTCCGGTGCCCAGGCTCAACTCGGCACCGAGGACCATCAGCGTTTGCCGGACCGAATCTGGAAAACCGGGTGGCCCCAGTGCATGGCCGACCAAGTCCATACAGATCATCGTATCGATCTGGTCGATCGGCACGGTCGGGTAGCGCACGTAGTGGATGGACCCCATGGTATCGTCGAGAAAGTGAGGGGGCTCTTCGCCATCGAACGAGGCCAGGATGACCTGGCGGTCGAGATCATCGGACCGTTTGACCAGAGTTTGGGCCACGTCGATCAGGATGGCCACAGCAGCGGCGTTGTCATCGGCGCCCCAAAAGGCCTGTCCGTCCCGGGCTGTGCCCAGGTGGTCGTAATGAGCTGCGACCAGGATGGCGCGTTCGGCCAGATCGCCGGATCCCTCGATGCGGCTGAGGATATTGGCCCCACAGTCGGGCACGGCCTGTAAGTAGCCGTCGGTGCCAGCCGGCTCCACGCCTGCCCGTTCGAACTCGCGGACAATGCGGGCCCGGGCGGCCATTCCGCCCGGGGTGCCCGGTGCCCGGCCCGCACATTCGGCAGAGCACAAGTACCTGACCAGCGATTCGATACTCGCTCGCCTATCGTGCTGTTTTTCGGCCGCCATCGTGCTAGAGCCTCCTGGTCGTCGTAATCACCGTCGGCCGAACCCGCTGTGCATCCCCGTGATGGGCCTGCGCATTTGTGTTGCGGATCGCGAGCCTTTCATCGGAGGGCCACGTTCGCATCGCTGCGCGTCCAGCGCAAGCGGTCTCGGCTGTCATCGAGAAGCGGTCAGCCGGGCCAGTTCCCGCCTCCGCAAGACCCTTGCCACGGCCCTCTCATGTGCGGACAAGACGGTGAAAACGCCATGGTCCGCTCGGCTCGGTCAGAGAAAAGGCCGGCGCGGTGCGCGCAAACATGGCCGCTACTGTCTCGGATGGGATAAATGGAGCGCCGCGAACACTGTCTGGAACGCGCTTGCCGTGAAACACGGATAGAAGTAATTCGTCCACCAGCACCGGGTCGTTGTACAGATCGCGGACCGTGCTGGGTCCGGCTTCGATCGAGATGGTCCGGCAGCCGAGCTGGTCGCGCAGATAGACGATGGCGCTGCGCAGACCGGGCGACTCGGCGCCGACCACGCGGATACGATCGCCCTCGCGGCCGCGCAGCGCTGCAGCGGTTGTCTCGGTCGTGTAGATGATGGGCCTGGCCCAACCGCGCACTGCCGGATGCCAATCGGCCACAGAGCAATCCGGCCGGGGCGGGTCCGACGCGCCGGGTATACCGCGTCCCGAGGTCAAGATCAGGACATGGGGCGGTTCGGGCTTGCCCAGGATATCTCGCCGCCAGGCGGCCAGCCCACTACCGGTCTGGCCCGGCCCGTCCAGGTCATGGACCAGGTCGGGCTCGTCGCGCAGAATCCTTCCGGTCGTGACAATCGCGTCGGCCCGGGCCCGGGCTGCATTGAGTACAAAAAAGTCCCGGTCGCTTTTGGGCGTGTCCTGGTTGATGCGCAGAGTGATGTAGTCATCGCCTCTCTGCCACACTGCCATGACGTGAATGATTTCGGGCTTGGCCACGGGTTGGCCGAATTCGGCACCGTACATGCGAGTCAACGCGTTGGCCACCGATGCGGCATCGCGAAACTGAGTTCGATGATCGTCTTGGCGCAATGAACTCTCCACAGTGAAGTCTCTGCCCATCATCGCGCAACCACGGCCGCCCGCACAGCGTATCTGCCAGTCCTGTCTCGCCCGGGTTTCGACTCGGAGCCGTCGCGACCTCGGGCCAGGGCGACGCGACCGGCAGGCGAGGCGGACGGTAGCTGCAGGTTCCGTCTACCTACTCGGCCTGGGCCAGCAATCCGTCCAGAGCAGCTTCGTCGAGGACCTCGACGCCGTGTTTTTCGGCCGCGGTCAATTTGGATTTGCCGGTTTTTTCGCCAGCGACGAGGTAGTCGGTCTTCTTGCTGACCGAGGTGACGACTTTTCCGCCGGCTGCCTCGATGCTCTTTTTGATCTCCGAGCGCGGTCTGGACAGGGTTCCGGTGATCACAAACGTGTTGCCGTTGAGATGGCCCTGGCCCGACGGAGCCACTGGCTCGACCGGATTGACGCCGCGCTCGACGAGCAGGGCCAGCACTGTGCGGGTGTTGGGATCGCGCAAAAACTTCTCGAGCGATCGGGCCATCACGTTGCCGATGCCGTCGATCTCGGTGAGCGCCTCGACAAAGCCCTGGTCTGGCCGGGTCGAGTCGATGAGGGCGAGTAGCTCATTCATCGAACGATAGCGCTGGGCAATGGCCCTGGCCGCCACGCCACCGACCAGTGGAACGCCGAGAGCGGCCAAAAGACGCGAAAACGTCGCGTTATCCCTGGCCGCCGCAATGGCCACGAGCAAGTTCTGCGCGCTCATCTCGGCAAATCGATCCAGCGCCAGCAATTGTTTTTTGGTCAGGATAAAGAGATCTGCCACATTGTGGACCAATCCGGCGTCGAGCAAGGCCTGGCAGATTTTGGTGCCCAGGCCGTCGATATTCATTTGTCCGCGACCGGCAAAAAACTCGAGCGAGGCCAACAGCTGCTCCGGGCACGACAGGGCGTTGGGACAGGTGAGCACGACTTTGCCCTCTTCGCGGGTGAGCGTGGTGTGGCACGAAGGGCACTCGGTGGGCGCCTCGAATGCCTGGTCCGAAGCGCGCTTTACCACCTCTAGCACCTGCGGAATGATCTCGCCGGCCTTTTCGAGCAATACGCGATCGCCACGGCCCAGTCCCAATCTCTGAACTTGATCCCAGTTGTGCAGAGATGCGCGCTTGACCGTGGTGCCGCTGATGTCGACTGGTTCGAGAATCGCCACCGGAGTGACCGCTCCAGTCCGGCCCACGTTGATCTCGAGATCGACGACCACCGTGGTGACCCGCTCGGCGGGAAACTTGTAGGCGATGGCCCAGCGGGGAAACTTGGACGTCGCTCCCAGGATGGCCCGCTGCTCAAACGAATTGACCTTGATGACCAGACCGTCGGCCTCAAACGGCAAGAGCTGGCGCCGCTCGAACCAGTCTTGAACCTGTTGGTGAAGGTCGTCCCAGGTATGGGCCTCGCTGTTGTGGGCCGACGTGGGCAAGCCGACCTCGCGCATCCATGCCAGTACCTCGAAATGTCCTCTTGCAAAACGCTCGCCGTCCACGACCTCGTACAGGGTGACGTGCATGGGCCGTTCGGCAACCTGGCGCGGATCGAGCAGTTTGATCGACCCGGCCGCTGTATTGCGGGGATTCTTGAAGGTCTCCTCGCCGGCAGCGGCACGTGCCTGGTTGAGCTTGGCGAAGTCTGCACGGGTCATATACACCTCGCCGCGCACGACCACATCGACCTCCTGGCGCAGCCGCAGCGGCACTCCGCGCACGGTGCGCAAATTGGCCGTGACATCCTCGCCCGTGGTGCCGTCACCGCGAGTGGCCGCCAGGGCCAGCACTCCGCTCTCGAAGGTGAGCTCAATGCCAAAGCCGTCGATCTTGGGTTCGACCACGTAGGTCAATTGACTCGCCGCCTGTGGATCGGCCGGGTCGATGTCGAGCCCGCGCAATACCCGATCGTGAAAGGCCTTGAGTTCGGCCTCGTCGTAGGTGTTGTCGAGCGAGAGCATGGGCTCATCGCGCACAACTTTGGGGAACGATGATAACGGCTGGTGACCGACCCGCTGTGCCGGTGACCAATCGACCACCCAATTGGGATGTGACTGCTCGATTTTGCGGAGTTTTTCGAGCAGCCTATCGTATTCGTAATCGCTGATGATGGGCGCTGCCTCGACATAGTAGCGCCGATTGTGCTCGGTGAGCTCCATGGCGAGCTCGAGGTACTCGGACTGCGAAACACTCATGGTGACTCCCCGGCGATAAAACGCTCGGTCCTCATCGCACTCTATTCTCGTTAAGTCGGCTCTTCCTCGGGCATTTGACTGGCATCGTGAAATACCAGCCCGATGTCGTCGGGATCGAGGTCTGGATCGATTTCTTCGATCTCCTCGAGTTCGGCGACGTCGATCTCCCTGGTGCCATCGGCCTGGCCGGAAACGCTGACCTCTTCGCTCTCGATGAGCGATGCGGCGATCGGCCGTTCGCCGTTGAGTTTTTCCGGCCGGCTGTGTTCGCCCGCTGCGGCGATATCGCTGTGGGAGCGTTCCTGCACCAGACCGATGAGACAGGCACCCTTGACCGAGACCTCGAATGCCCGCCCGCTGAAGTAGGCGTCGATGGCCTCCTTGATGTACCAGAAGATGTCCTGCAACTCCTGGCCATGCCCGGACAGCTCTTTCCAACCGGGCAATGGGCCATACTCGACGACCGGTGCGAAAAAGAACTCGCGCGACGATTTGAAGAGCATCGAGAACTCTTCGACTTCGATGCGCGGGTCGCCGAGTTGGGCGTTGTTCATCCAGACCTCGCAATCGGCAGCGGTGGCGTAACCGGCCAGGTGCTCGTCGAGACGGGCGAGGATCTCGTGCTTGTCGTGCTTGATGAGCACCTCGCGATAGATGTCGTAGAATTCCTGATAGGTTCCGGCGAGGGGAATGGTGCAGCGCACGTGCCCGCCCGGTTTGACCACGCGAGCAAACTCGGCCAGGGCCCGGCCGATGTCCTCCATTTCGAGCAGACCCAGGTTGCACACCAGCAGGTCATAGACACCGTCGGCAAATGACAGTCGGGGCCCGATGCTCTCAGTGCGAAAGAATACGTCGCGCGTGCCCAGCTTCTCCACTTTGCGGCGGGCGACATCGAGCAGCGTGGACGACGAGTCGATGGCGATTAGGCGGCTGCCCCGGCCCATGCGGCGCACGATCTCGACTGCTACATAGCCCGTCCCGCAAGCGACGTTCAACACCTGGCTGCGTTCGGGGACCACCAGTCCGCGCAGCAGCATGCGGGCAAAGGGCTGCCCCCACACGGGCAGGATCTCATCGTCGTAGATCCTGGCCAGTTTCTCCATCCGGTGTGAGCGTTTCTTCGCCATTGCACAGTCTCCGCGCCTCAGCTCTCCGCGCCTTGGGAGCGTGCCGGGATCATAGCGGCCAGAGCGGCGATGGCAAAGCACTGGCCGGCGCTGGGATGCTATCAATCCCGGCGGGTGCGAGCCGGGTGTGGGCGTCCCGACCAGAGCTTTTTTCCGAAAGTAGGCCAACACACCAAGCGCCGGGTACCATTTTGCACCGCAGGTCGGCCGGGTCTGCAGCCAGGAAACTACCGATTTCGCGCCATCGCCGTCGATGTGGCGATGCTGGCCACCGATGGGTCAACCCGTGAGGGACGGGACAGGGCTGCTGACGCGAAGCATGCCGGTTGACGGGCCATTGCCAACTGAGTATGTTCCACCCACGAGTTGCGATGAAGATCACTCTCGAGAGCGACCAGCTAGCGGTTTTCGATGACGTTTTGGGTGCCGATCAGCTGGGCGAGCTTCGCGAGTTTGTTCACACGCTAACCATGACCCCGATCAACCCAGGGATACCTTTATCGCCCTGGCAGGTCAACCGCTGGCTGGCAAGACGATCTCCGCATCGGCGGATGCCAATGCCGACCTGTCCGCGGCGCAACAAACCGAGCAACATCCGACCGCCACACCGCTGAGCGGCTTTCTCAGCCTTATTATGGGCGAATCGGCACGATTCGAGCGCTGGGTGCGATACGTCGGCATCGTGGGCGAGCTCCTCGAGCTGACCTCGACCCCGGCTGGGCCGGGCCTGGTCTGGCTGGATGAGGTCACATAGCCAGACCGGTTGGCCAACCGCAACTCACATACGCACAATCGCAACAGCGAAAGACGTCGCGATACTCGGTTCTTTTTTCGCCCAAGGCCCGGCAAACTCAGAGGGATTGTAAAAGTGCATTCGATAGAAATTACTAGTAGCATTCGGGAAAAATCGTTTTTCTCGAATCTGCGTGCGCTCCGGCCGAGAGCGGCGATCAGCCGATTTCGGGCACATGGAGCGCCCGACGGGAGTCCGCCGGAGGGCTTTGCCCAATAATGGTAGCGGCGTTCGGGATTTTTCCCGAACCCTGCTAGAGCGCAGAGTTCGGCGCTGCACGCGCATTTGGTAGTTTAACACTATAACTGAATGAGCCATGCACGTCGTTGGCAGTATGCCCAACTGTCACCGCGCTACGACCTTGCCTTTGGGCGGGGGGCGTGGCCTCCTTTGGTCAGCGATCGGAAGGACCAAAAGCGTCAGCAAAAGGCTTGCTCGGTTGTCGCTGTTCACGTGTCTACTTCCCATCGCAGGAATGGATCATGAATAGTAAAAAAACCGTCATTATATCTCTTGGGGCAGTAATCTATTTAGGACTCACTCTCACCGCCTGCAGCGATGCAGATTTTTGGTACCCAGAGACCGATGGACTTCGGGTCCAGCAAGCCGGTCTCACACCCGCCAACTTCTCATCGAGCGGTGAGCATTACATTCTTTTGACCATTAGTAACCGCGATCAACTGAGCGACCTAACCAGGAAGGTCAGCATTGATCGGGTCGAGGGCCATCGAGTTTGGGCATATGCGTCCACGGATGAGCTAGAAAGGTTGGACCACAGTGAGTGGGTCGAGCTCGATCATCCTGGGAAAAATCCACTGGCGCGCATGGGTCTAACCCGCTCTGGTGAAACCGCACCATCTTGGGATAGTTTCCCTACGTACGCTGAATATACCGCATTGATGCAACAGTACGCACAGGATTACCCCAACATCTGCAAGCTGTACAATCTCGGTGTTACCAACAATCAGGTCCGGCCACACAATTTGTGGGCACTGAAGATCACCGACCAGCCCGAGGTAGAAGAAGACGAGCCAGAGGTCTTCTACACCTCGACGATGCATGGTGACGAGACGGCCGGCTATGTCGTCATGCTGCGCCTCATCGACGAACTCGTTACCAAGTACGGTTCCGATGCTGAAATAACTGAGTTGGTGAATGGGCTGGAGATCTGGATTAATCCGCTGGCGAACCCGGACGGTACCTACTTTGGTGGCGACCATACGGTCGCCAACGCCATTCGATACTACACCACTACAACTGGTCAATCAGCCGGTGTCGATCCAAATCGCAACTTTCCCGAGCCCGGTAATAGCGCGAGCACATTGGCGATTTATCCGGAAACGCAGGCCATGATGGACTTTGCCGCCGAGCATAGCTTCGTCTTATCAATTAATTTTCACGGTGGCGCCGAGGTCGTCAACTACCCATGGGATATGTTCTCGAGGCGCCACGCTGATGACGAGTGGTATATTCACACCTCGCGGAACTACGCTGATCTAGCGCAGGCGGATAGCTCGCCCGGGTACATGACCGACCTGAACAACGGAATAACCAACGGCTGGGACTGGTACCCGGTTTATGGAGGCCGTCAAGACTTCATGAATTACTACCACGATAGCCGCGAGGTTACGTTGGAGATCTCGCAGACGAAGAATCCCAGCGGCGCCAGTTTGCCAACCTATTGGCAAGCCAACCGGCGCGCCCTTTTGGACCACTTGGCCAACAGTCTGACAGGCGTCCGCGGTCTCGTCCTGGATCCTCAAGGCGAACCGCTGTCGGCAACGATCGAGGTTGTAGGTCACGATATTGCGCTCGATCGCTCCCGAGTCTCCACTGATCCGGACGTCGGCGATTACCACCGCATGCTGTTACCCGGCACCTATACCTTGCGATTCAACGCCACGGGCTTTGTTGAATCGTTGGTCGAGGACGTGGTGGTTTCGGATTCACTCGCGACCCGAGTGGACGTTGTCCTACATCCACAGAGTGGCAACCTGCCTCCGATCGCCAATGCAGGCTCGGACCTAGTAGTGACCGAGGGCGACACCGTGACCTTGGACGGTACCAACAGCTCAGACCCAAATGGCGATGCGCTGACGTACGCATGGACGCAAAAATCGGGCCCCGTTGTCACCTTGGATGACCCACAAGCGGCACGCCCCTCGTTCAAGGCGCCCGATGTAAACCAATCGACCACGCTCGTGTTTGAATTGGTAGTTTCCGACGGATCGCTGCAGAGCCAGGCCGATTCGGTGAGCGTAGTCGTCGAGGATTCCGGGGCACAATGGGATATTGTCAAGAACTCTCAGGATACTCCACTTGCCATTCCAGACAACAATTCGACCGGTGTGCAAAGTCTCATTTCTGTGGGCCAGGGGGGGCAGGTGATCGGGGTCGAGGTTGAGGTTGCTATTACTCATACATATATTGGTGATCTGAACATCGCATTGCATTGCCCTAATGGAGTCGAGACTGTGTTGCACAACCGCACTGGAGGCAGCAGCGATAACCTCAATCAAACCTACGATGTGACGGCATGCAACGGCCAATCTGCGGCGGGTACCTGGAAACTTGTAATCAAGGACTTGGCACGAATCGATGTGGGTGAGCTAGACAGTTGGATATTGCGCATTCGGACGGCCAACAGGGCATATTGACTTACCTGGCCGGGGACGAGAATGTCGGTCGCACGGTGTCCACGACCACCGCTGATCTCAGCGAACGCCTCAAACGGGGTAGCTACCGGGCCAAACCAGTTGTTCGTCGAGCCTATATACCAAAGGCAGACGGGCGGATGAGGCCTCTGGGAATGCCCACGCTCGAAGACAAAGTGGTCCAGAGAGCGACGACCGAGGCTCAGTCCAAGGAATCCATGTCTGACTCGAGCCAAGTAAAGTACCAGCGCTGGCCATCGCGGAAGATCTGCTCCAGCTCGGATCCCGCTGGTGTCATCACGTTGAGCATTCGCGGCTTGTCGCGCAAAAAGTACCCATGACGCCACAGTCGTTTCGTTGTCCAGTGGCCCAACGCTAATCGAAGATCCACTACATTGCTTCCCCGGCTATTCGCACCGATGGCAGTCAGACACCGACCGATACTGGCTGGGCTGCTGATAAGGTCGACGATAATCAATCGCCGACCCAGACGTTGAAGTGCGCACGCCCCGATCGGGGTTCCGTCGCGGGACGTGATCACATATGGTAATTGTTGGCGGGATGGGCTGTCGAGGAAACGCCAGGTGTAAAACTCCGCACTGCGGACGGTGGCGATACCGCGGCCGTGATGGGCAGAAATGAAGCCCTGCCACACCTCGTCGACCCGCCGATCATTTCGGAGCATCGGTTGTAGCTCATCGCGATAACTGCGCGGCTGGAGGACCCACGACAGTCGGTGGATCCCCGGAATCCCGGCCAGTGGACCCACGGCAAGTTTCAACGGCCGGCTATAGCGCCCCACCGCCGTCACATCGCTGGCCCCAGAGCGATCGAGCGGACCCCTGTTCAGGTCGCTCGGTGTGCCAAACATGACGTCGACGCCTTGGTCGGCGAGCATTGCGCGTGACGATCGATGCATGGAGGTGCCGATGCCATGTCCCCGAGCCTCTGGAAGGACGAACCCGTCTCCCCCAAGGGCGCCGAGCCGTTCGGTTCCGTCGACCCAAAGGCGGCGCAGGAAGAAAGAAGTCATCCCGATCACCTTCCCGCTATCATCGTCGGACGCCAACCACGTGAGGGCACTGCCGTGAGGGCACCCCCGATAGAGCCACTCATACCGTCGCTCAGGGTCGACTTGGGGTAGGTAGACCCGAATTAACCGAGTCACGTTTTCTCGATCGTCGTCAGTCGCCAGCCGAACCTTATACCTCACGCTCTTATTCTACCAAATCTCGTGGATCACCGATACCTGACTGCAGTTCCTGGACGTTCACATCGGTCGTCCCCACCTGGATAGGAGTGCCGTCCAGACCGATCAGTTGCGGCCTTGCAAGGTCTTCCGTGGCGCTCAGAGTTCCAGCGCTTCCCATACTCTCAACATCCCGCACGGTGCAGCCACGCCATCAGTGCTCAAAGCAGGTATTCGCGCTCTTTCCACCGATTCAGCCATATCTCGCGCTCTGCTTCGCGGGTGGCTAGTGTATTGTCGGTCAGATTCGTCTTGGTGACGTGCAACTTTACGGGGAGCCGGAAAGTGTTTCTGTTTCAGCTGGTTGTGCGAGCGCTGTCGCGCTAAGGGCCCGTCAGCTTATTGACCCGATCCGTCAGAGAACGTTCCGAAGCAGTGCATCTCCGAGTGGTCGAGTGTGACAACCACTAAGCACTACCAGTCTAACGCTGTCACGTAATTTGTAGAACACCGCCACCAAACGCGTAGGCTCTATTTGATTTGCTTGTTCGTTGGCGGCAGCCAATACTAAGAGCCGGTCCAAAAACTCTCCGCATCGCCAGAGCGGCGATCCATCACCGCCAGCGGGCTTGCTCGTCGGTCAAATACAGCCAGTATTCTCCACTCCTCGCGCACCCACTGGCGGCGCGCCTCGTCGCTCTGGCTCGGTCCGAGGTTTTTGGACCGGCTCTAAGTGCCCCTCCTCGAAATGTCCGCTCAGATGGACTATATCTGGAGAGCCGAGGCCAAGGCGCTCGATGAGATCGCGGTACCGAGCCGCCAATTGGTGCTCGAATGTCAGGGAGCCACCGTACTCGGCTGTCTTAATACTCTTCTCGACCGCGTCGAGCTCCACATCATGATCGAGCTTGGCGAGCAAGTTGGGGCTCGCAGCCACAAAGAGTATCTTAGCCACTCGAGACTTTTACCAAACTCGCCGCCTTCGCGAAATGTTCCGTTTCGGCGACCAGGTTTCGGCGTTGGCAGAGGTTGGTTGCATGCGTCACCGCCATCCTCACTGCCGCGCCGAGGAATGGCCTCGGTGGCCTCCCTCGCTTCGGCGTCTGCCGTTTCACACCCCCTCCGAACTGGACTTGTGATTTCGCAGACGGGTTGGTTTGGCAACGCTTCGATTGCACGGCGGTGAGCTTCTTCATATGGATCACGGAGTTTCATCAGCTTCCCTCAGTGTAGCGTGCAGATGGTTGAAAGTAACCCAAAATGCACGATTGCTCACGCACGGAGATCTGGACGTGGGTTTTGGCGTGGATGCACGCGCCTTGGTAGGCCGGTTCGCCTTCGACGAAGGCACCTCTGACGGTCTGAAAATATGTCCTTTCTGCGCCGACCTTCTCGTCAAGCATCCGAAGCGCGATATTCAGTACTGCACAGTCGAGATCGCGGAGAACGAGATCGAAATCATCGACCCCTGCCGGGCGATTCTGCGGCATAGGTCTCTCTTGCTGCTCGAACGACTCTCGCATCAAATCGTAGTAATCGGATAGCCGCGACGTCGCCCAAGTATCGGTGAGATCAAAACAGCGACCGAGATGAATGTACGCGCCGATCACTACCGGATCCTCGATCTCGCCGCGCGTCTTCTTCCACTGCGCAAACTCAGCTGCGCGCTGATAACCATGCTCCCAAAAGTAGATGCCTTCTCCCAACCAATCGTACGCGTTACGGCTCTTTCGAAGATGCTCTCCGCGGAGCAGTACGCGCTCTGCGGTTCTACAATCGCAGCCGCGATAGCCTACGACAAGCCGGTGGCAGAGGTATCCGGGATGATCGCGATCCATTTTCGTAGCGAGCCTCTCTGATGCTTAGGTCGGCTATCCTATACTTCATGAGTCGAATCGAACGGTAGGGAGAACAGTCGGTTTTAGCCCGACCATCCCACCCATCGGCGCAGACGGGTTGGATTGGCAACTTTGTACAGAACGGGAAAGTCTTTTTGTTTCAGCTGGTTGTGCGCTTTGCATTGAAACGGTGAACACCGAATACCGAAGCGAGGGGTGAGAGAATCGTGCCGAAGAGCACAGGTTTTATGGAGCAGGGTGAGCAACGCTAGGTAGCCCGAAGCTCTAGTAGCATTCGGTGCCAAGCGGATGGGCATGCTCCAACCGGTTCGGCAACCGCTCTGCGGCTGAGATGGGCGCCACTCCGCTCTATTAGTGTACAGTTGAGCTATGAGTATCGTCTTGACCTGGAACGGCGTGGAGATACCAAAGGAGCTTCGTAACTTGCCGAAGGGCAGGTACGTACTGGAGCCCGTAGATACGGCCATTGAGCTCACCCAAGAACAAGAAGAAGGGCTTCGCGATGCCATGGCCTCCGTGAGGGCTGGAGATGGCATTCCCGCAGAGCGAGCACGAGCGCAACTCGAGGCTCTGCTGGGCAAGTGAAGGTCATACTTGCCCCACAGGCGCTAGAGGATCTCCAAGCCGCAGTCGAATACCTGTTGGACCGCAACCCGGAGGCTGCATCCGCACTCGTCGATCGAGTCTTTGACCTTGCTGAGCAATTAGCTACAGGAGACTTTGCCGGACCTGTTGCGGCTCTGTCTACGGGCGAAGAAGTTCGAAGTTGGCCAATGCCGCCATTTCGCCTGTATTACGAAAGAGATGCCCATGCGCTTGTTGTATTACGGGTATACCATCAGTCTCGGCGCCCACTATGAGATATAATTTCGCCGATCAATCCGTTTAAGGGCCTCTCAATAACTTATCTGCAGCTTTCGACGCCGCTCCATTCCGCATGGACGCGCAGAAGTGCATCCAGTCCCAACGCTTGCCATAACGTCAGTCCAAGCCATATGTCCCCAAAGCGGCGGCCGCGTTCTACGCGTACTTGATCCAGTCGAACCGGGACCGGTTCACTCGATGGACTCACCTCCTCGAACAACTCGGGAGTCATGTCAAAGCGAGGCGGATCGACGAGGGTGGGTTCGCCGCTGTCGTCGGAGAGCCATACTTTGGCGATTCCGTCCTGGGCGACTGTGACGATCCGATCGCCATCCGGACTAAACCGGGCTGCCGTGATCGAATGCCAGTGACCCACCAGGACCTTGGGCTCCCCGCTGCCGTATATGTTCCACACTCAGACTTTGTCAGCATGTCGTCGAGTAAGAGGGGATATATTTTGCATACGCGGCATGGTTGCAACTCCATTCTCAGGGCCTGGTCGACTTCGAGGACGAAAGCCGTATTCCTTCTTGCAGGCAGCTCTGCTGAACAGCGGATTGATGACTCGAAGATAGACGCCTAAAGTATCGTTTTGCGGCCGCTTGGTTTCGCGTCTTACAGGCAGCAATCGCGCAGATAGCCAGCATCCGATTATCGCCTCGGAGAAACCTGTTGGCCCCTGCGCAAAGCTGCTGGGCCCGGCCGTACTCCTCGTTACTTGCGGCGGCAATGATCTCAGCCACGATTTGTTTGCGTTTGCTTGCCTTCTCGGCTTCGATTCGGCGGATCTGCCGACGTCGGATCTGGCACGCCTCGCGGAATACATCGTGCCTGGGACGTGCAACGTGAGCGGCCATCTCATTTTGCGTGAGCAAGTTCTCGAGCTTTTTACACTCGCCAGTGCGTACCAGGTCTTCGGCTTGCGCACGCATGTCATCGAACGATTGATCCGCGTGGTCGTCCTCAATGGTTTGATGCACTGGGGCGGCCTCGGGCGGAGAGGCAGCGTCCGCGCCATCGCTGCCCTTGCCGTCATTGTCGCTCTTGTTGTCGTCCGCGGAGGCAGGTGAGGCAACTCGATCTCGCACCTCGGCCCGCTCGGCCGGTAACCCATCTGGCAAATCACTATCAACAGGTCCAACGGCATCATCGGGCACCGGGACAAGCGCAGCAGCTAGCGAAATTGCCATGAACACAACAGCAATCGCAGCCCAGGTTAGCCACTTGCGCCCTGCCGCCTGGTGGCGGACGCAAAGTTCAACGCCATCGACCGAGGGGACACTGCCTTCCGCGCCGGAACTGCCGCGACGCGGGGCGGACCATTCGATGATGGTCGGGGAGTCGAGCAGCGGAGAATCTGGCTTTGCAGTACCGGAGCCGGAGGCCGACACTTCGGCCTCTCCGCGATCGAGAAGGGTTTTCTCGTCTGCTCGAGCAGAGAGCACCGTTCTACCTCCTGGTCGCTCTACAGGAATAGTACGGTGGTTGTTGATCGAGACGGGGGTCGGGCAAACCGGCGACTCCGCATTGTCGAGGGCGCGGAGAAACTCTTCACATGAAGAGATGCGCCGGTCTGGCGATTTGTCCAGGAGTTGGAGAATCAGCGCGCTGAGGGTCGACGGGATTGCCGGCTGCAATTGCTCGGGCGGAACCGGGGCGTCGCGAAGCTGTGCCTGCAGCACCTCCAACCCTCCCGTGCCAAAGGGAGGGTGTCCGCACAGACAACGGTAAAAAATGCAGCCAATGGAATACAAATCTGCACGCCGGTCGACGTTCGCAGAGTCCTGGCATTGCTCTGGAGCCATGTAGGCCGGGGTACCAAACACGGTGCCCTCTACAGTGCGGACCGATCCCGTTGCCCGGGTCAGTTTGGCGAGTCCGAAATCCAAGACTTTAACGCGCTCGCCGCCTCGCACCTCGGGATCAGGAGTGAGAAATATATTGTCGGGCTTTAAGTCACGGTGAATGATGTCTCGAGCGTGGGCGACTCCCATGGTCCGGGCGAGTTGACGCATCAAGCAAATAGCCTTGTCCAGGCACAAAGTGCCGTGCTCCTTCAGCCGATCTCCCAGTGTTTCGCCACAGAGCCTTTCCAAAATGAGATAGGCACGGCCGTCTAGCGCGTGTCCCACGTCGATGACGTTGACGATGCCGGGGTCATCAATACGAGCGGCAGCCTTGGCTTCCTGCAAGAACCGTTTGAGAAGCTGCTCCCTGGAGGACATCTCGGGGCGCAGCATCTTGACGACCGCCTCGCGCTCACTGACCTCGTGGACGGCAGCCCATACTTCTGCCATGCCTCCTTCACCCAATTTGTGAGTAATTCGATACCGGCCAAAGATGTTCCCGATCATAGCTCGCTCTCATAACTCCCACCCACAGCACCACTCGCCCGCTCCATAGCCCAACATCAAAGCAGATTATTTATGACGATTGAATAGAACTTTTATCTAACAGTCACAGTCCCCAGTCCGGGCCCGGTTTGAACCGTCGTCAAGTCGTCCGGCTCCGGGTTTGAACATCCAGTTCCCAGTTCGGACTCCCAGTTCGGACCCGGGTTCCAGTTCCCCGTTCCCCGTTCGGATGTCAGTTCTCTCAGTTCTCTCAGTTCGGACCCGGGTTGATTCTCTCAGTTCGGACCCGGGTTGATTCTCCCAGTTCCCAGTTCCCAGTTCGGACTATCGGATGGCTGCTGTCGCAGTACCGCCGTTACGCCAAGAAAGCGACGTCCGAGCAAACGAACTCGTCACGGATCTCGGCCAGCCGCTTCGATGAGTTCGCTCACCCCCCTTGGTCTTGTGTGCCTTGGGATTGTCCATGCAGACGATATTACCCGGTCGCAATTTCGGAACCAGCTGTTGCTCGATGAAGCGGCGAAATTCCCTTGAGCCTACTCCTCCTTTGACAGTCGCACGGGCAATAAGCCCATCTACCCCAATGGCTCCTATGATCGAGAGATGTTGCTTGCAAGCGTAGGCTTGTTCAGGCTCATAAAAGCGGACTATGCGGGGCCGATGAGCCGGATGACAGTGCCGACGCACCGGTCACAGGCGGGCAAAAATACGTCTGCGGCGCGCCAGAGCCCGGTCGTAGAGCTCCATGTACTGGCGGGTCATGCGCTCGGCTGAATACTCCTGCAATGCGCGCTCGCGGCCGGCCCGGCCCAGTTCTGTGGCGCGCTCTCGGTGGTTGGCGAGAGCGCTTAGACGCTCGCGCATGGCGTTCTCGTCGCCGGCTGGCACAAGATAGCCGGTTTCGCCATCGACCACCACGTGCGGAATGCCACCTACTGCGGTGCTCACCACGGGAAGGGCACTGGCCATGGCCTCGGGAATGACCAGGGGCAACCCCTCGCTCAGCGAGGGTAGAGCAAATACGTCAAGAGCAGCCAGGATCGAGCTGACCTCGGTGCGACGTCCGAGCACGTGGACGAGCTCGGGCCTGGCCAGGTCGGTCACAGTCTGCTTCACGGTGTCCATGCTCGGCCCGTCGCCAACCAGGACGAGCTGAAAATCGTCACCGAGCAGCGGCGCAACTGCACGAACCAGGGACGACTGATTCTTGTTGTCGTCGAAGCGTCCGATCGTGCCGACCAGCCAGACCTCGGCGCCGACCCCGAGCTCGCGCCGAATGTCGCGGCGCGCCCCGGCATTGGGGCCAAAGCGATCGAGCCGGATGCCGTTGGCAATCACCTCAAGCCGACCGGGCAACAGGCATTCTCGCTGCTCCCTGGCATGTTGCGCAGTGGTTTCGGACACCGCGACAAAGCTCTGCACACACGGCGAGGCCAATCGGCGCAGTAACTTGTCGCCCCGCGAATCGTTGTGCCCCTGGCCGTGCTTGGTGTAAATGACTGGAATACCGAGAATACGACCGGCCGGAGCCGCATAGATCAGCGGCAGCGAGTTGTGGGTATGCAGCACATCGACCCGTTGTGTCCGGAGCAGACGCGCAACGCGAAACGGCAGAGTGAAATCGATGCCGGGCCGCTTGGCCACTGTGCGCGCCGAAATTCCGGCCGCACGATACTCGGCCGCAAGCGGCCCCTCGGGATCGGGCGATAGCGATACCACGAATACTCGGTGGCCGAATCGCTGCTGCACGATGGCAAGATCGAGGGCAACTCGCTCGGCGCCGCCCATGCCATACGAAACCAGCACGTGAGCGATGGTCAGGGCTGAAGTCACCGCCGGAGTATAAGCGGGCGCACTGTCACGTCCACCCACAGCAGCCCCGTCTGCGTCGCCGATCGAACTTCCGGCCGCCCGACCGCTCCGCTCCCTAAGAACTTCGCTTCGCATTCCTTGTCGGGACCTCCGGCCGATCGCACTGTGCCCGACAATTGCCCGGCTTGACCGGGCTCGCCGGCCGGAAGTAGTCTGCCCCCATGTATCTGGGCCGCGTCATAGGGACTGTGGTTGCCAGCCGCGTCGCACATGGGCTGGTCGGGTCCAAGCTTCTGCTGGTGCAACCGCTCGATGATCGGCTCCAGCCGAACGGACCGGTCCAGGCCGCCGTGGATACGGTCAAGGCCGGCCCCGATGATCTCGTCTACCTGGTCGGCTCGCGCGAGGCAGCTCTGGCTCTCGATCCGTGGTTCGTGCCAGTGGATGCAGCCATCGTCGGCATCGTCGATCAACTCTATACCCCGGAGCAGACCCCGTGAAAATGTGTCGAGTCGTCGGCAACGTAGTCGCCACCGAGAAACACCCGGTCTATCAGGGACAGAAACTTATGATCGTACAACCGCTGGACCAGCACGGCAATGATAGCGGCACGAGCTTTCTGGCCGTGGATACAGTACAGGCCGGCCCGGGCGATCGAGTCATCGTCATGAGCGAGGGCAACGGGGTCAGGCAAATCCTCGACATGGACGTCCAGCTTCCCATCCGATCACTCATCGTCGGCATCGTCGACCAGGTCGATTGCCCCGCTGAGGTGTGATAGTGAGGCGTACATGAGAGCAGCGCGAGGACTGCGCAAAGACGTCGTAGAAACCTGCCAGCTGCTTTTTCAACGCGGATGGGTGGCAAATCACGACGGCAATATTACCGTGCGCCTGGACGGCGATCGCTATCTGGCCACGCCGACCGCGACCTCCAAGGGCAACATCACAGAGGGCTCGCTCATCGAGGTCGACCGCTCTGGCAAGCGCCTGGCCGGTACTGGACGGCCGTTTGGCGAACTCGGTCTACACCTGGCGGTATACTCGCGTCGCGATGATGTCGGAGCGGTGGTCCACGCCCATCCGCCACATGCCACAGCCATTGCGTGCAGCCGGGGAAATCCCATCGAACGGCCGTTCATCGCCGAGGCCGTGGTGTCGATCGGAGCGGCAATTCCAAAAATTGGCTTTGCCATGCCCGGCGCCGAGGCCACAGGCGCTCTGTCAGCTGCAGTCGATGATGTAGACGCTGTCCTGCTCGCAAATCACGGCGCCATCGCCTGGGGGGCCGACGTCGAACAGGCCTACCTGCGCCTCGAGTTGCTCGAACACCTGGCGCGGATCGCCGTGCTCGCCCAGCCACTCGGAGGTGTCCAGCCGCTTCCCGATTCGGCGATCAAATCACTCCTGGAAAGACGCGCTCGCGCCGGTCTGGGCAAGGCCGCCGATAACGCCGTTCGAACGCCCGGCCAACACTCCACAACACCCGATCGCGCCACCACACATGAGTCCGCCTCGCCGGCCTCGCCAGACGCGTCCAGCGCAACACTCGCCCGGGTGATTCGCGAGGAAATCATGCGAGTCCTCGATCAGTCGGTGACGAAATAGCGACAAAACAGGCTGCATCAAACAGCCTGCGCTCGCCGCGCGGCAAATTCCCCAGCGTGGGGACTGCAGTCACCGGATCGCTCGGTTTGGCCGCGAACCGCTGTCTCCATGTAATCCTAATTGCATCATAAGTAGCTGGGATGATTGCTACTGCGCTCCCTGCTCTCGGCGTACAATTTGCGGAACCAGCAATGACGGTATGGAGGGCGGCGTCGATGCGCAGACCTCGTTGAGTCGGCACGTGGGATGATCTCGTGTGCGGAACGCAGTATCCATTTATCTGCGAGCGCCACTAGCCCGGTTGGGCAATGCCGTCCCGCGGGAATCCTGCCGGGGTACCTCAACTCGTGCACAGACGGCTCGTGGTGTGCAACAATAGAGGGGTGTCCTGGTCGATTCTGCAGACCCTATTTACCACCTGTGCTCTCCTGGCCGGTGTCGTATTCATCGCGGCGTTCAAGTTCGCTCTCAGAGAGACCACCAAGACCCGCGTCCATTCGTTCGAGCCCGAGATTCCGCGCGCCGAACTGCACGGCGTGGGCAGGCAGCCGGGCAATCAATGGCATCGAGGTGCCGGTAAACAGAAACTGATCGGTCAGTTGCAGGTGGCGCAGGCAGCGCTTGTCGCCATCGGTATCACATCGATATTTGTCATGTTTCTGTGCATGACCGGGATCGTCACCCTGATGCTCTTCGGCACCTGGTAGCCCGGCAAGCCGAACATATCCAGGACAACCCCGTCGAACTCGGATGCATTGCAGGGTCGGATAGAGAGGTGTCTGGCTGGCTGACGCGACCCGACGAGGCGCGCTTACTCGGCGAAGGTCACACCAACGATGTATGCGGTGCAGTCGGCGACGTGGAGCTGTCGTCCCGGGAGGGGAGGCAAATATTCGGCCGTTAAGGTCGGTGCGGCTACTGTACTTTGACCGTGGCCTTGCCCAGCGTCTCGCCGCCCTGGTCGACGACCTCACACGACCAGGTTCCGGTCAACTTGCTGTTGATACGCTGTTGAGACCAGGTGCGCCACCGTATGCTCTTGCCGATCTTCATCTGATGCTGGTTTATGACGCGGTCCCCGTAGCGCCAGATGTGAACGACCTGAGTCGCTTCTCCGCGGTTCTTCACGGAACTCCAGCAATAGAGACTGCCGATCGTCGCCGGATAGCTGTCGCTCACGTCTTGTGGCTGGCGATCGCTAATGCTCGGTGCAATGGCCAGATCGACGAGCTGTGGGTCGCTTGTACGCGACACGATCTCGACGCCGTCACGCGAGTTGTCGGCTTTGTCCTCGGCATATGCCACGAGCGGTATCAGCGGTACAAGAAATGCCAGAGACTTCATCATCGAGCTCTCCCTGCCCACCAGTGGGCTACTCTTGGTTACCAGTGCGCTTTTTGCGCGGCGCCAATAGTACATGATCGGGCAACCCGGCAAACAAGCCGATGCTACTATCCGAATATCCCAATGCCGATATCCCGAGCTGATGCCGTCCGCCTGAATTGACGCGGTCTGCCGAGGCATTTCGGATAAAACTCCGGCGATTGTCCTGGCTGACCTGACTGTAGAGTGACAGAGCATCTCACAGGTTTAGTCAAGCAGGGATCGCGAGGCGAGACGCTCGCTTTGGCGATGAGTGGAGCGGTCCAGCAGATGATGAGTACGTCCACTTGCACGGAGTGAATGGAAGGATTACGAGCGATTGGCGGCGCGGACAGCGGGCTAATCCGGGAGTTTCGCGAAGCGATTGGTCGGGATCGGTGAAAACAGCGCGATTGTTGGCCGCAGGACCCCCAGCACAGTAGCTGGCGGGCGAATTCGGGGCGATCATACTCAAGAATGAACAAACTGCATCGCACTGCAGCTCTGATCGCTGTGCAAGCTGTGGCAGGGCTACTGGTCGTGGAGGCGCAGAGCGGGCAGGCCTGGGCCGAACCTTTTCAGCGCCATCCGGTGGTCGCAGCATTGCCCGAGATCGCGCGGTTCGACAGCGGTATGACCGTGATCATCCTGCGCGGCAAGCTGACAGCGCGACGGGCTCGGCGCATGACTCGACTGGCCCGCGCGGTGTACCGCGATGTCAATCAGCGCTTTGTGGGGCCGCGTTTTGTGCAAATGGATGGCGTTCGCCGTGACCGGCGCAAGCCGATTCCGGTCGATTTTTGTCTCTTCGATTCAAATCGGTCCTATCACGCCTTTGTGACAGCGGTGTTCGGCGCTGGCGACCACTCACCCATGGGTTTTTACTCGCCGGCCAAGCGTGTGGCTGTGGCCAATCTGGCCCGCAGTGTTGGCAATCTGCGCCACGAACTCGTCCACCCGCTGGTCGGCGACGATTTCGCCAAAATCCCGGCCTGGCTCAACGAGGGCCTGGGATCGCTGTACGGCACGGCCAGGCAGACCCAGCGGCAAGGTCGGCGTTTTCGCTTTGTCGTCAACTATCGGCTGCGCCATTTTCGCGCTGCCGACCGGCGCGGCCAGTTGCCAGCTCTCGGCGATCTGGCCAGCTCGAGTCATCGCCAGGTCCGCGGTGACACGGCCGCGACCTATTACGCTATGAGCCGCTATGTGCTCCTGTATCTCGACCGGCGCGGCCAGCTCGACGAGTTTTACCGCGCCATGCGGGCACGGGCGCCCACCCCGGCTCGCCAGCTCGCTCTTCTCCAGCGATATATCGACTACGACGAGTTTTTGGCCTGGGCCAGAAAGCTGCGCTATAAGCAATCGGGTATATGACGTTCCGTCGCCTTGTAGGAGCATTTCATGGCGAATTGGCGCAAATGGAGTCTGGACTCGCTGCGATTGCGACGGAATAGTGGCCGGCGCAAAGATGCGACTGTGGCCCGGGCAGAAATGTACGAACAGGACAGTCTGAGTTGTCCGCATGCGCTGCGCGCGATGTCAGGGGATCACCCGCCATCGGCGTAAACGGGTGATCCAGCGGTCAAACATCTCCGCAGAATCGACACGACGGGTAAACCCCGCCGCTCGCAGTTTACGGAGATCATAACGCATATCCCAATCATGCATGACCAATATGGCCATCTGATCATCACTCGTCATACGCGCGTACGAGATGTCTTGCAGATCATGGGCTGCCACGATCTGCGGCCACCTGTGTCGGTGCTCGCGCATAAAGGCCGTCACCTTGAAACCCTGTTCGCGAAACTCCGGGGTCATCTCCAGCGCGTCTGCGATCCTCGGCCAGAGGGTCCGAAACGGCTGAGGGTCGTCGTTATCGACATTAAACGCTTCGTTATGTGCACGGGGTTGTTCCACCGCCCACAGGTGCAGCGCGGCGATCTGCTCGGCATCGCACCAGTTGTAGACGTTGTTGGCGGCGGCAACATCTCCGGGGAAGATCAGCGGCCGGCCTTGCTCCTTGAGCAACGCCGCGTAGACGGCAAGGCTCGAGAGCACGCTGAAGCTCACGCTATCCGCAAACCCGATCACAAAGGGGGGGCGCGAAATCGTGTAGCTGTAGCCACACGTCCGGGCACCTTCGGCGAGCCGATCTTCCTGGTTGTAGTAAAAGTTGGGGCCGGGCGCGCGCGGGGTATCCTCACGCATCAGCTCTCGCCAGTCCGGATAGACATAAGGGGTCAGATGCATCCCGTAGGTCTTGCCTCCGGTGACCAGCCCAACGTGTTGCAACCGATGAGGAGAAGCTTCGACGATGGCGAGAACGTTTTCAAACATGCGCTCGTTCTCGTTGCCGGGGGTCTGTGATGCTGAGTTGAGCGCGATAGCCTTCAGGATCTGCCCACGCAAGCCGGGTATCCACCCGAGCGTCCGGTACATCTTCCCGATCAGACCGAGCAGCCGGCGCATCTCATCGAATTCCCTTGGCCGCCTCGTGCGCGGGTTGGAAAACAAGGCCGCGTAGAACACATGCGTGACCGAGTGAGTCGCCAACGCGGCACGTAATGCATCGCGATCTAACACGTCGACCACCAGGGGCGTCACTCCATCTGGTAGGCCCGGCTCGGTGCGACGGGTGGTCGCCAACACCCGCCAACCATTCGCTGCAATGAGTGCCTTGGTGATCGCCGAGCCGATCGTACCCGTCGCGCCGATCACCAGAGCTACACGTTTATCCATAGGCTGCGGTTCAATCTGCTTCAGGTCAGCTCGCCAGGGCGGTCGGGAGAATTGCCGGTAGGACGCGAAGCTGCAAAGAGTGGTCGCATGTGCTCGATAACTGCCTCGTGGACCAGTCCGTTGGACGCCACCAGGCCGCTCCGCCGTCCGAGGTCTTGGAGGTCATAGCGCAGCGGATCGCCGTGGACATCGGTGAGCGCGCCACCGGCCGCGCGCAACAGAGCCTCGGGTGCGCAAGTGTCCCACGATTTGCACCGGGACGATGGATTGACGTAGAGATCGCGTTCGCCCAGGGCGATCAGCGCCAGCTTGAGTCCTACCGAGCCGACGTTGTACTCCTCGGTGATACCCAGAGCACTCTTGACCGCATCGATCGTTCCGGAGCGATTTGACCGAGAGGCGACCAGTCGAATGTCGGACATACGGTTCACCGAAGAGGCCGCGATCTGACGCGGCTCCTCGCAGCCGGGAAATTCCAGCCAGGCATGGCCCGTATCGGCCCAGAACATGCGATCGGACACCGGGGCATAGACCACCCCGATCACCGGCGCGTGGCTCACGGTCAACCCGATCATGACTGCGAATCCGTCGCGACCCTTGATGAAGTCTCTCGTGCCGTCGATCGGATCGACATACCAGACCCGCTCGGCATCGAGACGGCGAAGGTCATCGGCATTCTCCTCCGAGATGACCACGTCGTCCGGGAACGCGGCGGACAAGCCGCCCACGATGAGCTCCGAGGCGGCGCGATCAGCGACAGTGACCGGCTCCTCCTGCTCTTTGAGCTCTACCTCGAGCTCGCCGTCGCGATACTTCATGATGAGATATCCAGCCTCGCGAGCCAGGTGCCGGGCCGAGTTCAGCTCTTTTTGGTAGGTCATATTGCTGCGCGCTCTCCTTGCTCCGTAAAAGATTCCATGCCCTCGCCAGGGCGACCACACCTCAATTCTCTTTGAGCACATGGCGGGCAATATTGATGATCTGAATCTCATCGGTCCCGCCGCCGATCTGGAGCAGCTTGGCGTCGCGCATGAACATTTCGACCCGGTATTCTCTCATGTAACCGTTGCCGCCGAGTAGCTGTACCGCCTCGAGCGCGCATTCGGTCGCAGCCCGGGCACAGTATAGCTTGGTCGCGCTGGCCTCGGCCGCGCTCATCGACTTGCCAGCCTTGCTCAGAGAAAGCTGCTTGAACATGAGATTTTCTGCGTTTTGCAGGTGCATAAACATGCGTGCCAGCTTTTCTTGAACGAGCTGGTACTCGGCAATATGCCGACTCCAGGTCTGCCGCTCTCTGGCATAGTCGACGCAGATCTCCAGGCAGCGCTGGATGATGCCCACGCACATCGGCGCCATGCCGGTGCGCTCGGAATGGAACACATCCTTGCCACTCTGCCGCCCGACCGGTTTTTCGTTCATGCCGAGCAAGCGATCTCTGCCCACCCGGACGTCTTCCATGAAGATCTCGCCGGTCGGGGAAGCGTGCATACCCATCTTGGCCATCGGCTTGGACCGGGTGACACCGGGGTCGTCCTTGTCCAGGATAAAGGTCTGGATCGGACGGTCAGCCATCGACACGCCATCGCGATGGTCGATCTTGGCGTAGATCACCATGATGTCGGCATATGGCGCGTTGGTGATAAATGTTTTCTGCCCGTTCAAAATGTAACCATCACCGTCGGGTATTGCGACGGTGCGCATCGAGCGGAAGGCGTCCGAGCCGGCGCCCGGCTCGGTCATGCCCCAGGCGCCGACTTTTTCCCAGGTCAAGAGCGGCAGGCCCCAGCGTCGTTTTTGCTCCAGCGTGCCCTTGCCCATGATGGCACCGCCGGCCAGCCCGGCCGAGGCGCCGAATGCGAGCATGAACCCGGGACAAACTCGCGTGAGCTCGATACCAACCACTGCACTCAGCGCCGGATCGGCCCCGGCTAGACCGCCAGCACCCCGGGCCTTTTTGTCGTTTTTGCTCCGGTCGCTGTCAGCACTGTCATTGTCGTGACCTTGTCGGGCCCGCTTTTCCGCGCGCTCGAATGCGCTTTTGGCCATCTCGGCGAGGCCGAAAGTCTTGGCGAAATCGCGCATCAGATCGTAGGGCGGCTCGCCGGCCTCGATGGCATCGACTTCTGGCTCGAGCTTCTCGGTCGCCCAGCGGCGGACCATTTGCCCCACCATTTTGTGTTCTTCGGTAAACTCGAACATGAATCGCTCTCCTTAACCCACGGCGATGGATGTATGACGTTATGAGTAATGAATGAAAGGAATACAATGCAATAAAAATAGATAATAGCATTGTATTATTTGGCTTGTGTCGATATGGCTTGTATCGATGTAATCCGGTTGCCAGGGTTAATAGTTTCCGTTGCCGTTGGGCCACAAGATCTGTTTGGTTTCGTCCACGCTGGCCACACTGCGGCCGGACAGTTTGACCAGTTTGGCTGCGGCCTCGACCAGCTCGCCGTTGGACTTTGCCATCGTGCCGCTGGGCAGATAAAAATTATCCTCCAGGCCGACCCGGATATCGCCGCCCAGGCTGAGCGCTGCCATGCACAGCGTCCACTGGTCGCGGCTGATCCCGATGACTTTCCAGCGCGAGCCCGGGGGCACTTGATCGGCTTGAAAAGCGAGATGGCGGGCCGTGGCCGGAATGCCGCCCAGGACGCCCATGATGAATGAAAAGTGATACGGCTTTTCGAGCAGACCCATGTCCTCGAGTACGGTGTGCGAATGGACGTGACCGGTATCGAAGCACTCCATTTCCGGCTTTGCGTTGGCCTCCTTGATCGCCGTGGCAAACCCCACGATGTCGTCGAACGAGTTCTGAAAGACGAACTTGAAGGCGAAGCCCTTGCGCTTTTTGCTCCATTTGGCGTAGTTCATCGAGCCCATGTTGAGGGCCGCAATGGCCGGCTTGAGCGCGATATGGGCCACTCGGTCCTGCATCGGCCCGGCGCCACCGGTGGACCAGTTGATCAGCACCGGGCAGCGCTTTCTGACCTCGGTCATGATGCGTTCGAATACACCCTTGTCCCAGGTCGGCGCCCCCTTCTCGGTACGGGCGTGGATATGTACGATCGCGGCACCGGCGTCGTAGGCCCGCCTGGCCTCGTCGGCGATCTCTTCGGGAGTGTACGGGATGGCCGGGCAGTGAGTCTTGGTGGTAACTGCGCCGGTGAGGGCGCAGGAGATAATGGCGCTATCGGAGCCAAACATTGTTCCCCCTCGTGTCCGTGTTGTAGTTGACTGTCTGGTTGATTCGGTATGGAAATCGTTCCAGTTCGAACCCCTGTTCTACCGATTTTTTTGCCGCGAATGGGGTTCATTTGCTTGTTTGCTCGAATACGCCGTCCCATGTATTGTCTGGCGGGTGCTGGCGAAGGTCGCGGATGCGGTCGAGCATGACCTGGGCTGGGCCATCGCCGGGGACTTGTTCGAGAAAGTTCGAGAACCCGGTACGAGCGGCGTTCCAATCCTGCTTGCGGTAGGCGTCGAGTGCCTCGGCGTAGAGATCGAGCGCGTGGTTTTTGATCGAGTTATCCGCGTGGGGACCGAGCAGCTGGTAGATAGGTGCCGAGCCCTGGCGTCCCTTCACCCGTACCCGGTCGAGTTCGCGGAATGCGTGGGTGGATTTGGCGCGTTCGGCGGTATTTTTGCCGACCAGCACATCGACCCGATACACCTTGGTCAAGCCTTCCATGCGGGCGCCGAGGTTTACTGCGTCGCCCAGCACGGTGTAGTCGAAACGCGCTTCCGAGCCCATATTGCCCACGGACATTGGGCCGCTATTGAGTCCGATACCGATGGACAGGACGGGCAGGCCGCGCTTGCGCCAGTCGCGGTTGAGTGGTTCGAGGGCCTGCAGCATGGCCAGGGCTGTAGCGCAGGCCCGTTCGGCGTGATCGCGCAGGTCGACCGGTGCGCCGTACACTGCCATGATCGCGTCGCCGATATACTTATCGAGCATACCGCCGTATTTCATCACCGTATCGGTCATAGGTGTGAGGTACTCGTTGAGGTAGGCCGATAGGATTTCGGGCTCGAGTTGTTCGGACAGGCTGGCAAAGCCGCGAATATCTGAAAAGAGCACAGTCAGCTCGCGGCGTTTGCCTCCCAGAGTGGCCTGATCGGGATCGGCGAGCAGCCGTTCGACCAATGATGCGCTGACGTATTGTGAGAACGCAGCGCGAATCTGTGTCTTTTCGCGCCCCTCGGTGGCCAGTGCGGCGCACAGCGAACTCGCGGCAACCACCACGCCGCTGGCCAGAGGAGCGGCCACATCGACGACCACTGCATGGACGTGGAACAAAATCTGCGCGGTGACGAGATAAATCGCGATGATGACCAGTGCGGAACTCGGCGCCACCCACCAGCGTGTCTGGCGAATTCGCCGGCTCTGCAGCGCGGTGATCGCCACACCGAGGAGTGCCATGACGAGCAGGGTGGTCAGAGGAGAAGCCGGGGACAAGAGCTCGTCGTGCACGATGTTGTGGATCAGCGTGGCGTGGATCTCAACCCCGTCGAGCCGGGGATCGAACGGAGTGATCACCTTGTCGCGCGCCGTGTCGGTATACCCGACAAGAACCAGTTTGTCGGCCAGGGCCTGGCGTGGGGTGCGCTTTGCCAGCACGTCGGCAGCCGAGACATGGGTGAAGGTTTTTTGCGGGCCGAGAAAGGACAGCGTGAACTCACCCCGTGCAGTCACCGGAAGTACGCGGTCGCCGGCGCGGATGTGCTTGTGCCCGGCGACGTATGAAGCGTCACCACCGAGGGCAGCCAGCGCCATGGACAGTCCCAGCGGCATATAGTAGTGACCGCTGTAGTCGAGCACGCCGTGGACCCGGCGGACACTGCCATCGACGTCCGGGATGACATTGACCGCGCCAGCTGAACTGGCATTGACCGCGATGGACGGCAGCGATGTCGACACGGTGTGCGCAACTGGAGGCCGTCGGACCCGCGGTCCCTGTCCCGCCACCCATTCTCCATACCGGGCTCGCATCAGCCCGGCCGGCTCGGCCCGCGGTCTGTCCGGTGAGGCGAGTTGATCATCGCTGTTTTTGTCGCGGTCGCTGTCGGACAGGTGAAATAACACGCCGAGATGGATTCGTTTTGCCCTGTCGATCGCTGTGGCCAGTATTTCGTCTCCACGGGTCTGCGCGAAAACCGCGTCGAGAGCGGAGCGAGCCGCGTCCATGACCTGCGCGGTCTCGGGATCGCCCACCGTCTCGGGTTGTGCCAGGGCCTTTCGGGCCGCGGCAACCTCGCCGACGACCGATGCTGGCAGCACGACCTCGGGCGAGTCGAAGAGCAGGTCCATGCCGATCGCCCGCGGCTGGTAGTTGCCGAGTGCATCGATGAGGGTAGCCATTGCGCGCCTGGACTGAAACAGTTCCGGCGTCTCCTGTCGCGACCGGTCGTCCAGGCCGACAATGGCGATGTGATTTCCCCGGGGTGTTTGCACCCCGCGAATGCGGAAACGGATATCGACCGAGAGCAGCTCGAGTTCGTCCAGACCCGACACGGTCAGACAACCATGTCCGTGGCCGAGGTAGAGTGCCGAGCACACAGTGGCGGCCAGAGCCGCAGCCCACAGTGGCATGTTTCGGTTGGACCACCAGATCGTACCGCGTCGGCCGGGAAATACCACGTGCCCAGCATACCCGAGTAGGACTCCTCGGAAAACTCGCAGATCGCCTAGCGCGGAACTATAGTCTTATGAAATTATTTAATTCTTGTAGATACCATGCGGGGTATGACCGGTTTGACCTCGCATGCGGATGATTCCTTCGCCGCTCGGCTTGACAACCTGGTCGGGCTCGGATAGAAGAGTTGCTCACTCGATGCGGGGTGGAGCAGTCTGGTAGCTCGTCGGGCTCATAACCCGAAGGTCACAGGTTCAAATCCTGTCCCCGCTACTGAAGAAATTCAATGCTTGCCAGTACTTATGCTGGCGAGCATTTTTCGCTTTCGGGGTCGGAATTGGGTTTGCTGCCAAAATGCTGCCACAAACTGAGGTCGTGGCCTCAGTCGAAAGACGGGGCGGGTTCGTCGAGCACTTGCACCGCTGTCTGCTTGACCCCCTGGGGCGAGATGAGCGTATTTCATCGTCATCTCGATCGACGCGTGGCCAAGCAGTTCCTGAACTACTTTCAGGGGAATACCACGCATGACCAAATGTGAGGCAAATGTATGCCGCAGCGAATGCCACGTGCCTCGGGTGAGTTCGGTCCGCTTGCGCGCCTCGGCCAACGGCTTAACGCATTTGGTCCCGGCAGAGTTCCCGGCCTTCCAGATCACAGAAGACAAGCTCACTGCGTGGGTGCTGATGTGTTTGCAGGGCCTCGACTGCTTGGGCACTGAGAGGAATCTCTCGAGCGTTGCCCGACTTCGGAGTGTCGGTAACCTTCCGGGTCGTTGCTTCGCACACGTACAGCTTTCGATTTTGCAGCTGTATGTGAGGCCAACGCAGGGCGAGCAGCTCGCCGATGCGCAGACCCGCACGCAGTGCGACCAGAATCATCCGCCCCCAATCTCCTGGCGCCACAGAAAATTGATCGCGAGGAAAACACGACGGAAGTGTAGCAGCTGCCGCAATCAGCCGTTCCGCTTCTGCGAAGTCGTAGAAGTGGAAGATTCTCTGCTTTGGTCGATACAGCTCGTGTTTGGGTACTCGATCGATCAGCTCCCATTCGCGGGCCACGTTCAGTATCCGACGCAAGACGATCAAGTGATTGTCGATGGTTTTTTCGAGAGACCCGATTCTTTGGGCTTCCCTTTCTTGACCGTCTTCCCCTTAAAAACCCGTCCATTCTTGAGTTTCTCTAGCTTGTGCCTGCCCCGAAATGGCTAATTATCTGAAAATAATAGACAATCTGGCATTCTGCTGGGGAGGCTGGGACGGGTCATTTCCTGATTAAAGGCCGAATTCGAAGGATTAGGCGGCTTGAGGGGGTAAAAACTGGTATCGGGAGGGGACGTCAGTCGTGGAATGGGGCGGGT
>JAKSDA010000562.1 GCA_022360315.1 Pseudomonadota bacterium | reverse complement strand
CGTTTTCCCGAATCTGCGTGCGTCCCGGCCGAGAGCGGCGATTAGCCGATTTCGGGCACATGGGGCGCCCGGCGGGAGTCCGCCGGAGGGCTTTGCCCAATAATGGTAGCGGCGTTCGGGATTTTTCCCGAACGCTGCTAGGTCCCTGGAACCAAGGCGGGGAACCGAGGCGGGACGCAGAGGCACCTATCAGGTACCTGGAACCAAGGCGGGACGCAGAGGCACCGGGGTGAGGATGGCCAAAAACACAACCAGGGTGAACCAGACCACGATCCGGCGCTGTGGAGTGAGAGCGGCCTGTCCGATCGGAGGATGATAGACACCGCCCGACAGACGGCGCATGACCGCGAGAATACCAGCCCAGACCAGCCACGGCAGGCCGCCCTTGACTCCGTGCCAGAACGCCTCGGTCCCGCTCCGGCCAGCGCTCAGAGCTTCCCACATCAGGGCTGCAAAGACGATCGCGGCGACGCCGACCAGTCCTCGGTGCAGCCAGCTCGACGAACTCTCGTGTCTGTCACCAAGCGCTGCGCAGGCAATGTGCCCACCGTCGAGTTGGCCGATCGGTATCAAGTTGATCATCGTGATCAAAAGGCCCACCCAGGCGGCAAATGCCATCGGATGGAGGTGTACATCCCAGCCGTCAGCGGTTGGCAAATACTGACCGAACACCGCGTACTTGATCGCCAGATAAAGGAGTGAATTGCCCTCGAGGTACGCTCCCTCGCCGATCGGCTGGAGCTCGGAGCGCTCAAGTCCGACAAGAAGCAGAGGCAAGGTCACGATCAGACCGGCAAATGGTCCCGCAGCGCCCACATCGATGAGCTGGTTCCGATCTGAGATGGGCCGGCGCATGCGGATCACTGCGCCCAGCGTGCCGAGTGAAATCTGTGGCGGCAACGGCACAAAATAGGGCAGAGACGCATCGATTTTGTGATATTTGGCGACAATGTAATGTCCCATTTCGTGGCAGATCAGGATGGTCATGAGAGTGCCACCAAAGCTGATTCCGCCCATTGCGGATCCGAAGCTGAGATAGCCGGCGTACACAGTGGTGAAGCAGGTGGCTGCAAACAGAGCGAGGTTGAGGCCCGGGCTGCGGTTGCTCTCGGTCGAGTTGGCCTGGTTGGGGGTAGGCTCGGCCATGATCGGAGTATAGGAGCTTCCGGGTTGACTCGACGGATGTGCCGGCCAAGAATACCGGGGTTGGTGCAGTTCGATCCGGCAGATTCGAGGTTATCGGCATGACGAGCAACCAGGGCGATCCCACAATGGCTTCTCGGTTTCAGGGGGCGATGCTGGGTCTGGCCATCGGCGATGCGCTGGGGTATCCGTGTGAGTTTCGCAGTCGCGAGGCCATCTTGGCGACATTTGGTCCTGCTGGCGTGACCGGTACTCGAGGTCGCGCGGCACAGCAGCCTGCTCACCCACGGTCACGATGCGGCGGTGGAAGGAGCAGCAGCGGCGGCTCTATTGGTCGCGCTGGCGCTGGGCAATACCAGTGCCGAGGCCATGTACCGTGAGATCGCAGACGAGTGCAGCCCGCGTTCGGCCGATTTTGCTGCGTGCTGGGCCAGGTTGCTCGAGTTCGTGGCCGAACCGCCCGAGCTGGCTCTGTCCGAGGACGGCCTGGGTGAGAGCTGGGTGGCCGAGGAAGCGGTTGCCTCGGCGTTGTACTGTGTATGGCGCTGGCCGGACGACTTTGCGCAGACCGTGCTCACTGCGGCCAACACCGACGGCGACTCGGACAGCATTGCGTGCATTGCTGGCGGCATTTCCGGCGCGCTGAACGGAGTCGAAGCGATACCAGCGGAATGGCGCGAGCAGATCGAGAACTCGGCCATGCTGCACGATCTGGCCGATCAGTTGTACCAGCTGGCTAGCCCGGTTCTCATTCCGAACCGCTGAGAATTGGCCCGGGCCGGCCGGTTACTTTTTCTTGCTGCTGGCGGCAGTCTTGCCCTTCTTGCCGGCTGTCGGCGCGCGGCCCGAATAGAACCTGGTGTCCAAGTAGAGCATGACCGGCGAGGCGACAAATACCGACGAGTACACACCGACGATCACGCCCACGTTCATGGCAAAAGCAAAGTTGCGGACCAGACCCGTGCCCAGAATGTTCATCGACAGCGTGACCACAAACAGAGTCAGCGAGGTCAACAGAGTCCGCGCCAGGGTCTCGTTGAGCGAGATATTGATGACTCGGGCCATTTTTTTGTCTTTGAGTCGGCCGACGTTTTCGCGGATACGGTCGTAAATCACCACAGTGTCGTTGACCGAATAACCGATCACTGTGAGAAGCGCGGCCACACTGGTGAGTGATACATCCACCCAGGTCACCGCGAATACCCCGGTGACCAGGATGGCGTCGTGAAACAGAGCGGCCACCGCTCCGGGCGCGTAGCGAATGTCGAACCGGAACGCCAGGTAGAGCATGATCAGCGCAATGACGTAAAACAGCGAGCGGATGCCGTCGTTGCCCAGCTCCTCGCCGGCTCGGGCGCCGACTGCGTACGACTCGATCAGCTCGACCTGTAAACCAGTGGCTTCGGCCAGGGCCTTTTCAAACTGCCGCTCGAGTCCGTAGACGGCCAATTCGGTCTCGTACTCGCCGGTGGCCTCGTCAACTGCGCCAAACCGCAGTGCTTCATCCCCCCAATCCTTCATCTCGAGTTCAAAGCCGGCCAAAAATTGCCGCGATTCGTCTTCGGTCAGGGGTTTTTTCGAGCGCACGAAAATACGGTCGCCCGACCACCTGACACTGAGTAACTCCCGATCCTTGAACTTTTCGCGAAACTGCTTGATCACCTCGTCGCCGCGCTCCTCCCGAACCGCGCCAAAACTCGGCGTGCGCAACAGCATACCGTTGGCCGTGACGGTTTCGCCCGACGCGGTCTCCTCGCTCCACGAGAACTCGGATACCTCGAACTTGTCGAAGCCGGCTGCCTTGAGCGCAGTGCGGACGTCGCCGGAATAGACCTCGGTGCGCTCTTTCGACTCCTTGTCGCGGAATCCAAAGCGCATCTCGGTTCCACCCTTGAAGTCGATGGTCCAGTTGAGATAGCTGCCCCGCCACGCCTTGTTGACGAACAGCATGCCGATACTACTGATCACCAGGATGACCGATATGATCGCCCATACCCGGGTACGCCCGACAAACTCGAAGTTACTACCGGGCTTGACCAGCTCGCGAAATGGCTTGTGCGTGGATGCCATGATACGTGTTCCTACGATGTCCCCGCGATTGGCTTAGATCGCGATCTGTTTGACTTTTCGGCCTTTGCCCACGTAGAGCTCGAAGAACAGACGGGTGCACCAGGTCGCGGTAAATAGCGTGCACACGATGCCGATGAGCAACATGACGGCAAAACCCCGGATCGGACCCGAGCCGTACTGCATCAGTACGTAGCCGGCCACGGCAGTGGTCAGCTGACCGTCGAAAATGGCGGCAAAGCCGCGGCTGAATCCCGCGTCCACAGCACCGCGTATCGATTTGCCGGCCCGCAACTCTTCCCGTATGCGCTCGTAGATGATGATGCTTGCGTCGACCGCCATGCCCACGGTCAAGACCAGAGCAGCGATGCCAGGAAGGGTCAAGGTCGCGCCAAAAGCGGCCAGAATGGCCATCATGAAGGTCAGGTTGAGGACCACCGCAAAAATCGAAATGACCCCGGCAAACCGGTAGATGAATGACATGATGACCACGACCAGGACCGAGCCGACCAGGAACGAAACCACGCCCTTGTCCACCGCATCCATACCGAGCAGCGGGCCGACCGAGTTGGACGACTCCTCTTGCAGCGGTGCCGGCAGAGAACCGGTCTTGAGCCCGCTGACCAGATTCTCAGCCTCTTTCAAGATCTCGTCGTTGGTGCCGCCGCCCATGGTGATCTGCGAGGCACCGCCACCAATCCGGGTCTGAATGACCGGCGCCGAGATGACCTTCTCGTCCAGGATGATGGCCATCTTGCGGCCCACATTTGCTCCGGTCATGTCCTCGAAACGACGGCCGCCATAGCGGTTGAACGAGACCAACACAGCGGGCCGGTTGGTCTGCGGATCCCACTGCACGATCGCCTCGGATACCTCCTTGCCGCCCAGCTCGACCGGACGGGTCAAATAATAGCTGCGCCAGTACGGCTCGGTCTGCTCCTCCAGATCGAGAGAGCGGGGCTGGACCCGTTCGAAGGTGATCTGATGATCGTCGTCGAGTTTGAACTTGGCATCCTTGGCGGCCAGCTCGTCGAGATAGTCCTGAATGCGGCTCGAACCCTTGACCAGACACTTGACCGTGCCCTGATACTCGCGCAGGTTGCGGTTCCAGCAGCCGCGCTTTTTGGCTTCCGCGATGGTGAACGACTGCTCGTAGTCACTGGCGGTCAGATAGTAGTCCTGAAACTTGCCCTTTTCGTCGTGGTACCAGATGTCGATCTGTGCCTTGATGCCCATCTCTTCGGCCCTGGGGTCGGCTTTCTCGCCCGATTCGCCGTTGACCTGACGGTAGATGAGACGCATGTACTCAGAGCCGTTCTGGTCGTTGAACTGACCGTCGCTGCTGTTGTCGACCATCTTGAAGGAGAGCTGGGCAGTGCGGGCAATGATATCTCTGACCCGCTGGGTCTCTTCCTTGTCAAGGCCGGGTAGCTCGACGATGATCTGGCCACCTTTTTGCTTGACTGATGGCTCGGACACGCCGCGTTCATTGATCCGGTCGCGGATGGTCGCAATGGCCTGCTGCAGCGCCGCGTCGCGGATGCCGTCGGCATAGTCGGTCGACACCCGCAGGCAAACCACGGTCTCTTGCTTGCCGTCGGGACACTCGTAGCTCGGGTCGATGACGCTGTCCCAGGCCGACAGAAACTTGCTGTCGATCTTGGCCTTCTCGGTCGCATTCTCGAGCCGGATGGTAACCGCGCCGATCGGCTGGGCCGGCGTGCTCACCTTGCCCTTGATCGACTGCTGCCTCATCTCTTCCTCAATATTGCGCTTGAGGTCCGATGCCTTGTCGTCGACGGCCTTGTTCAGATCGATGCTGTAGACGATGTACAGACCACCCTGCAAGTCCAGGCCGAGCTGGACCTTCTTGTCGAAAACACTGTTGAACCAGCGGGGCAGTTTTTCCGAGGGAACCCAGGTGGGAATGAGCGTGAATACGGCCAGCACTATCAGTAGTGCTAGCCAGAACGTTCGCCAACGTATCTTGCGATCCATAGGTCTTCTCGATGCTGATCGATTTTGGTCGCGGTCCGTATCGGCCGGAGCCGACAAATTCCAGCGCCGGCCGGAGCCGACAATTCCAGTGCCGGCCGGAGCCGACTATCCATCGGTCGACCGCTGGCGACACTCGGAGTGTCGCCAGAGGCCAGTATCACAGGGAGTACCAAATGCGATCAGGCGGCTTTCTTCGCCGCATTCTGAAGCGGTTGGTATTTCCCCTGAACGGACGACCGGAGTACCCGGACCCGAACTTTTTCCTGCAACTCGATGGTGAGCACAGTATCGGTAATACCCGAGATCTTGCCGATCAGCCCGCCATTGGTGATGATCATGTCGCCCTTCTCGAGTTTGCTCAACATATCTTGGTGTTGCCGCTGCTTCTTCACCTGAGGCCGTATCAGGATAAAGTAGAAGACCGCGAACATGAGAAGCATCATGATGATGGGACTTGCTGCCTGCACAGTGACTACCTCGGTTGAATTCGTGGATTGGTTTGAACCCCGGGCCGTTTTCCGAGTGGAAAACCCGGAAAAAACGCCCGGAAAAAACCGAAAAGACGCGCTGCTTTAGCATTGCCGGCCCGGCCGGTCAAGGGTCTCGCTAACCCCGGGCACCGGCCGGCCGGCCGGACCGGACCAGACGCGGACCCCGAGCCGGCGACGATAGACCCGGTCCCGCCCGGGGCCAAACGCTGTATCTGTTGGAAACTGTTCAGATTGAGACCTCATTTCCGGGGCAAAAGCGCCCGGTCTTCGCGTCGCAAAAAGTCACTCTCTGTATGGCAGCCGCCGGGCCGGCTGACAAACGGATTCGGGCAGATTTGCCGGGGTCTACCAACCCCATACAAGCCCCTTCGCAGTACTGCTTGCCACGGCATCGCCGGACGGTGGAATGACGACCTGCGGCGCTGGCCCGGATCATTCTTCTGGTATGTAACGCCCCGATGGTAACTCCTCGCCGGTCTCGCAACCGAAACCCCGGTGTGATCCACCACCGATGCGGGTCTGTTTGCCTCACAGCGATCGCCGCTTGCGGCCGCGTCCAACCCGGCTCCAGCGGCTGCTCTTGGGCCGCCGGGAGATCATTTCGCTGGAGATGTCGGCCAGCTCGTTGGCGGTCAATTCACGCCGCATGGCGGGCACGAGTTCGTCGTCTTCGCGGGCGATATGGGCGCGGTAATGAGCCGAAAACTCGGCGAATCGGCTGGCAAACACCGAGACGGCTCGGGACGGAGGCACCGCATCGGCCCAGGCTTCGAAGAGATCTTCGAGCTCGGCGATCATCGTCTCGTGCTCGCGGTGCTCGGACTCGAGTGCAACCAATAGCTCGCTGAAATCAGGTCTCGCAGCGAGACGGGGAAACACCGACTCTTCTTCGTCTTCTACATGGCGAGCAGCCTGCTTGCGCAAGAACTCCAATACTCGGGCGATGGTCGCAACCTGGTCCTGGCCAGCTCGGCCGTCGGTCAGAGCTTGGACTGCGTCCAGGCACTCGTCGAGCCTCTGTTCTTGCCGTCGATGCGAGGCGTCGAGCATTGCGATGGAGTCTGCTGGTAGCGCTTTGAAACCCATGGATTTCCTTGTTATCCGCTTTGGGCCGCAGTGGGCGATGCGTTGCGCCGCACTGGATTACCCAGTCGTTGCCTCTTCCTGCGAAATGCCTGTCTCCATGCTTACCGGCCTATGGTACCACCGTCCGACTTCCCACTGTCCCATTCCATGGCTCCCCACTGTCCGATTCGACCTTCCCACTGTCCGATTCCATGGATCCCATGAGTGATCGCTGCGCGATCGATTAGCGCACAGCGACCAGGTACCGTAGTCTTGGGCCATGCGATGCTCTCGCATGCAACTTCGCCTGGCCCTCGTACTCATCGGGGCCACGATCTGTGCGTGCGGCCGCTCACGACCAATGGGGCAACGGGTATCCCTGGGCAGCGCCTACTGCCAGGCTGCAGTGGGCGGTGCAGGAGTCGTCGACGTGGAGAGTAACTACCTGCCCAAGGTAGTTAATTGCGAGAACGGTCGCGCCGGTTTCGAGGCGCTCAAGGCACAAGCCGTGGCGGCGCGGTCCTACCTCTACTATCGTCTCGATCGCGATGGCACGATCGGAGATAGCCCGCGCGACCAGGTCTACAGCTGTACGCGCCCGATGAATCCGCTGGTCTATCGCGCGGTCCGAGAAACCAGCGGCCAGGTATTGATCTACAGCCGCACCCAGGTCGCCGGATTTTACGTCGCAGGCGCGCTGCAGAAGCCTCCTGCCTGCACACTGGGCAAGCGAGATCCAACTGCCACCGAAGGATACGTCACCTATAACAGGGGCAAACGCGGCGACAAGGTGACTAAAACCCGTCTGGGCTGGATTCATCCCGACAATCACGCCAATCGCGGCTGCATGTCTCAAAATGGGGCTAGTTGCCTGGCCAAAGCGGGCTGGTCATACCTGGATATCCTGCGCTTTTACTACGGTATGGACATCGAGATCGTGCAGGTACAGGGACAGTGCATAAAACCATATCGCTCTGAAACCGCGGCATTTTGAGTCTGGTCTCGGTTTTCGGCTGGCCTATCGGTCTCGGTTTTCTTCGGCATCGGCTCTCGGTTCGCGCAGTGGCGAACGGGGGAGGCGAGAAAGGCATTTGTCGCGGTTTTGGTGGCAATGTCCAGGGTCACGCCGAGAAGCTGCTGTCGGCGCGCAACTGGCATGCAGTAGGTAGTCCGGCTCCACGGTTTCGCATCGTCGAGTGCGAGCGGTTTGATGTCACTCCACACCCGCACGGTCTTGTCCACCGAGGAAGTGACGATGCGGGTCCTGTCCGGGCTGAACAGCGCTGAAGAGACCCAGTCTTCGTGGCCGCGCAGGACCAGCGCCGACGCGGTGACAATACCGGTCCCGTTTGGGCTGAACGCCGCCGAATGGTGTTCGCTCACGCTGGGCATGGGGCAGTAGCCCGTGCCTCGGCCATGAAACGGCGGAAATTTGTATTGTCTCCGCTCGAACTGGCGGCGGCTGGGTCGCTCTACTCCGCATCGACCTCGTCGGTTATTGCTCGAGTACAGCGCCGATTTTTGGGTGACACGATGTTCGGTTCGTCAGTGCTGGCCGGACCAGTCCTGGTACGAACCAGAGCCGATGATCCGTCCACTACACGAGTCGTATTGGTCGTCTCTCCAAGTGCCACAGCCGCCTGGCTGCGCGGGGCGAGCGGGCGCGGCCGATCTAGTCGCTTTCACAGGTTTTCACGAACTCGGGCGATCGTGCTGAGTTTTGCTCGGGGCAGCGGTTGCACGTGGGCTTTCACACCCCTGACAAGAACGTGAACACATCGTGACTGTACGGTTATCGATAACCCACTAGGTTTGCTCGTGATGTCGAACAAAACCACGGTCCGGCCGGATGACGCCGGCGATTACCAGGTGCGCTACCTGGATTCGATTCCATTCTGGTCGGTTCACGTACTCGCGGTGGCGGGCATTGCCTACTACGGCTGGTCGTGGTCTGGCTTTGCGCTGTGCATGTCGGTGTACTTCCTGATGATCTTTGCCGTCACCGGGGGAATGCACCGCTACTTCGCGCATCGCACGTACAAGACCAGCCGGGCATTTCAGTTCATCTTGGCGCTTCTCGGCACATTTACAACTCAGAAGGGTGTGTTGTGGTGGGCCGCTCACCATCGCCACCATCACAAGTATTCTGATCAGCCCGATGATGTGCACTCACCGCGCCAGCGCGGTTTCTACTGGTCGCACATGGGCTGGATCCTGGTCAAGAAACACAATGTTGTGCATTGGGATCGGGTCAAAGATCTCGCCAGATATCCCGAGCTCGTGTTCTTGCAGAAATACCAGATGTGTTTTGTAGTCGCGTGGGCCGCGTCGTTCTACCTGGTTGCCGAAGCGTTTGGATACAGCGGCGTGCACGCGTTGCTGTGGGGTTACTTTGTGCAGCAGACTCTGCTCTGGCACGGAACCTTCACCATCAACTCATTCACTCATATATGGGGTCGCCGCCGCTACCAAACCGGTGACGACAGTCGCAACAGCTTTCTCTTTTCGCTGATCACGTTGGGCGAGGGTTGGCACAACAATCACCACTACTACCAGCGGTCGACCGCTCAGGGTTTTTTCTGGTGGGAGATCGATATCACGTATTACATCCTCAAGGTGCTCTCGTTCGTCGGCCTGGTCTCTGGCGTGAGTGGTCCGCCTCGCCACGTGCGCGATGCGTACAAGCAAGCCCCCGCGATCGGCAATGGCGAGGAACAGCCGGTGATCTATCGGGAACCCGAGATCGCGGCCGACCAGGCCGCCGAGCCAGATGCGTTGGTCGTCCCTGCGACCACCGCGTCGATGACTCGGCCCGCTGCCGACTCGCTCGCCGGCCGCGGCAACAATGCCCATTACTGACCGCGAGCAGCAGGACGGTTTTTACGCTTTCACGTTTCCTGGGCAGCGGGGCAGGACGTTTTTACTTTTCCGGGGATATCGACATGCCCGGTCGACATTGTTTCTCTGAAAACACGGTTTCCCTGAAAAAAAGTAAAAAGCAAAAACCGTCCCTTACTCTAGCGACGTTTGGGAAAAATCCCGAACCCCGCTTCCATTATTGGGCAAAGCCCTCCGGCAGAGCCACACGCCGCAGCGTGTATTGCAATACGTCGGGGCACGGCGAGGACGTATTGCCAAAGGTTCCTCTCGGGCGGTGATACCCATGGGTTCGGGCTTTCAAGGGCCAAGAAAATCGTCCTGTTGGACATCATGAGTCTGGCAGGGCTTTCTTGGCTTTCGGCCCGGGCCTACCCGCGGGCCTACTTTCTGTGGATGGAGGGTCAGACGGGTCGGCTTAGTGCACGACGTCGAGTACGCGGTGTACGGCCTCGCGCTGCTCGGCTTCGCGAACGCAAGAGAGTAGTGCTCGCGCATCCGCTTGGTGTGACCCACCAGCGAACGAGCAACCACCTCGCCCACGCCAGCCAGCCGGGCCAGATCCGTGAAGGTGCGCCGGAGGCCATGCACCGTGATGCGCCGCTGGATGCCCGAGAGATCCAGGCACTTTGACCATGCTCTGGACAGGCTCGATGACGCCCCACGGCGCAGCTTGCCCTCACACGAAGGAAAGACCCACGCTTTGGGCAGGCCCGGGGACTCGCTTCGATGCCATTTGAGGATCTCCGCCAGCTTCGGACTCATTGAATAAGTCCGCAGCGCCCGCTTCTTGCGGCTCACCGGACCGATCACGCCTTTGACCTGCTTGCGCCGGATGGTGATCGTCTTGGCGTCGAAGTCGATATCAGCCCACATGAGCGGACTGACGTGACAGAACCGAAGTCCAGTAAACGCCAAAGTCGCGACCAGCCCATAGTGTTGCGGATAGTGCTCGCGCATGAGCGCGAGAAATCGCATCAACTCTTCGGGCGTGAACGCGTTCTCTTCTCGCTTCTCAGCCGGCTCGGGCAGCCGGATCCGCTGCGTTGCATCGCGTGGCAACTCGAGCGCGGCCACTGCATCGCGTACCATCGTTCGCACGGCCGAAAACCAGGACCGAATGGTATCGGGCGCATACCCGGCGCGAATCTCGCTGTCAACCCAGCTCTGAATGTCCGCCGATCTCAGCTCGTGCAAGTAGATCTCGCCGAGCTTGTCGAGTGCATGTCTCAGCGCAAGCCCGTATCGCTCAACCGTCCCGACGTCGACGTGCAGCGCTTTGGACTCGAGCCACGATTTCGCGTAATCCCCAGTCTTGACCCGATCGCCTGCTTCGTCACCCCTTTCAGGAGCCTTTGTATCCACCGGTCCTTTCCCGTGCGCGGATCCCGAAATTTGGCTGTGATCCGGTACGTCCGCGCATCGATGCGGTAAACGCCTGGGTATCGAGTTTTGGTGCCTTTTACTTTCATCAGCACCACGTCCTTTCTCAGTCCCAGGCATGCCACGGCGAGACGCACTATACGTCGCGGCTCGTACCTGTGCAAACTGATCGAGTGCTTCCCTGGTGAATAGAAGCCGTCCGCGTGCTCCCCGGCCGAATACCTGCAGGTCTCCGCGCCTGACGGCCTGGCGAATTCCGCTTGGCGTCCGATATCCCAGGTACGTGGCCGCTTGCTCCGTCGTATAAAGGCGTAGGTCGTTGTCGCTCATGATCGCATTGGTCCTGGTGGGGTCTTCGGCGTTGGCGGGCGGTTTTTCACAAGGTAGATCGAACCCGCTCGTTGATAAGAGCACATTGCGGGGATGTGCTCTCAGAGCCTCACATCCGAGCCATTTGCCAAATCATAATGGTATTCGGGGGAGCGAGTCCTGCCTTCTCGAACTGCACTCTCTTGTAGCGGACCATCTCTGGGTCATCCACTTCGATGATCTCTAGATCGGGATATCGAAGGCTCTTTGTATCGAGTCCAGCACCGAGGAGTACCGCGTGTGTACGTCCGGGTTGGGTGGCGAAGTCGTCCAGCACGCGATGGCGCAGAAGGACATAGTGAGTCGCATCGCGTCCCATTCGGCGAATCTGATGAACTCGCCAGCCTAGCGCCAATAAATTGCCTATCAATAATTAGTGATAACGGTGTTGTCTTCCATAAATCATCTGTCGATGATTTGAGCCCAAAGAGTTAATATCGCCTAGTCGCATGGGAAGACTGTTATAAACTCGATCGGTGCTGTCGCTTCGTCCCAGTCATCGATATCCTCTAACTCGAAGCAGATACCTGGATAGTCGTCAAGATGGTAGGCATCGTCTACGTCTCGATAATCGCCGGCAACTGACTTCACCTCCTGCAACGTAGAACCAATCCCAATACAGGACAGAAAACACCCACGAAATCCTTTTCCTACTGATATTTGTGAGATGATCCCGCTATCTTTGTCAAACCAGATCCTGTAGGGTGGGGCGTACATAACACGCTGCGTCGCTCGCTCCTCCCAGGTTATAGGGCGATCTCTCAGCTTACGAACGACCTCATCCATACAATCGCCTAGAGACACAGCTCCGATTCGTTTACCGGGTTGTACCGACTTGTTGCACTCGCGATCACTCATTATTTTATTTGCCGAACGTTGATGAGCCCACGGAGTTCGGAGCCGAGGTAGAAATCAATCACCTGTCCCGTGCGTAGATCTAGTATGACTGTTCGTCCTCGATAGACGACAGCAACCTGACTGCTACCAGCGAGTTGTCCTTTACCACCCCAAACTCCCTCGAAGACCTGGGCACGCGGATGGTTCCTATATTTTCGAGCAAAGGCTTTAGCAGCCGCATCGTATTGTTGCTTGCTCGCGAATCCCATAGCTCGGCCGTGCTTGTTAAAGTGCTTGCCGAGCTGCCACATTTTTGCGTCACTAACACCAGGAGTGAGGGCCTTGGGCCGCCCCGCAGTGCAAACAGCGCCAACACATTAACAATCAGGTCTTGGTGGACTTGTTCTATTTTAGCCTGGCTCTGGAAAGCTGCCGTGAATGTATGCCAAAGCCGATTTCCCGAGGCCGTCTGTGTTGAGAACTTGAGCTTTTGCAGTTCTATAAGGCAATGACCGCCCGCGAGACATTGGGGGCTCGCCAGGTACCGCGCTGCACCTCGACCGAAGCTCCTAACGGAAGCTTCGCCCAAGCATATGAACAGCGCGGCCCGCTGGTTGCCGTGAGTAGCGTCGTAGTATACTTGCTCGAGTCGTGCCGGACTTTTGTACGTCTCGGCAACGTAAGACATATCGACGCCCCGACGAGGATCGGGTTTGGGGACCAATCGACCGTAATCTAGCGTGATATTTTGAATACGGTATAAACCACGAGGTACCTTGACGATTTTGCTCTCAATACACTTTTTATGTACCCGTATTGCTTGGGCGTCGTGTTCTATGAACTTGCTCTTGTCACATCCAACGATCGCCGCGATGAGACCAATCAAGACCAGGGGGCGTCGAGAGAAGCCGCTACGTCGCATCGCTCGCCTCATCATCATCATCATCATCATCATCCCGGCAAAAGATGGTGGGTACCCCGACCACGCCACCGATGGCGGGCAACTTGACTGTCATCCCCACAGTTGCCAGCCAATAGCGCTCGCCGGCAAACTCACGCACACCACCGGTCACTTTCAAGCCGACACTGGTGTCCCCGCTATAACCGAAGTTGGCGACACCGCAAGCGATGGTATGACGTTGGCCATTATCAAGAACCATTTCACCTGTTAAGGCGACGCTGATACCAGGATCGCTGAAAGAATCGACGTCCAGCACACTGCCAGTCGCATGTATCCCCAAACGGATGCGCGGAAACGCATGCGCTGCGAAAGGATACAGGAGCGCTCGTGTTGGATTACGTATATCCTGAAACGACTCGATACCGATGCGCGGGTAGTACGAGACACGAACATACCAACCTTGCTCATCATATAAGTCTGAAATTGACTCGCTGGCGATGAAACCACCTCCGAGATCAAAGCGGCGATTTTTCAGCCTCTCGAATCCTTGTAGGAGATTGGTTCCTACGCGGAGAGACTGTATATGTCGCAGCTGATCGGCGCGATCGACTTTGTTGGAGTTGCTATTTCTAGCGCTAGCGATTCCGGCGGCTGCTTCAACGTCAAGTGGCGGCATCGCCATAGGCAAGCAGCCGAAGAGCAATGCTGCGATCCATAGAACGAAGTAGACATACAT
This sequence comes from Pseudomonadota bacterium, assembly GCA_022360315.1. Taxonomy (GTDB): domain Bacteria; phylum Myxococcota_A; class Polyangia; order Haliangiales; family Haliangiaceae; genus JAKSDA01. Next base: position 16,967 of record JAKSDA010000562.1, on the reverse strand, counting down.
GCCACATATGACCTTGCGAGGAGTTTATGACTGACGCATGCATCAATAGCCAAGCTGAAACACTTTTGCCAGGACTCGCGAATTGTATCCGCATCAAATGGCCACCGTTTGCATGGCGTCCATGTACCTACAATCTGCTTCCCACGTACACCCTGAGTCCGCACCGGGACTGCTTATTGGGACCGGTAAGCGATCGAGCGCCATCGGCTGCCGTCGCCTACGGCTGAGAAGTATTCTCCTGACACACTGCCACACCGGCGTGCGCCTGACACAGTGGTTCACGCCTTTAGCGCCAGCGTAACCGGACCCACCCAGCGCCGATAAGTGGCTCCAGGCTCGCACGGCAAGCGCCGGGTAGCCCGCGAAGCGAGTTTTGGCCAATGGCCCGATGTTCACGGGATGGCAACGTCAGGGCCATCGCGGCGACGATGTACAATCCGTCGAGCACGGTATTCTCCAGAACCACAGCCTCGGGTGGATCCGTTTCTCCGCCGCGGGTGGATCCGAAAATTCGTCGGCGTCGAAGGTCCACGCATTCGGCAAGCCCGGGAACCTGCCCGAGGGCGCCGAGCTGCGAACCGACCACGGCCCGCAGTACACCGGCGCCGGCTCTGACGCGCTTTGCGCGCAATGAGGTTCGACCAGTTGTCCGCTCGAACGGCCGAATCCCGAGTTCATGAGTGTTTTGACGGAAGGGCGACACTACACGTCGCCCGCGAGCGCCGCATAACTGCTGCAAAGCGTGAACACGGAGTGTTACTTGGCAGCACTGGTAGCGTGGATGAGCGGCCGGGTGGAGGCCACTGCTGGTGCCCACATGGACCACTGGAGAGACGATGAGCGACGTCGAACGTCAGAGCGGCCGACTAACTCCGCGCGCTGGGCGCGATTAACTGAAGAGAGACCAAAGCGGTAAAATGATGTGTCTGGACATGCCTAGCGATGGTCTTGGCCAACTCGGCCAAAGTGGCGGGATGACTGTCCAGCTTTTGTCCCCCGACATCGTTATCAGTGGCGGGAACAGATCCACGGGGCCGTCACAATCAGCATCGACCAAACAGCCATCCAAAGCGGCGTCGTCATCCGCACGAAACGGCAAACCCATGCTGGCAGCGGAAACAGTCGGAGTGGGAATTACTCCGTCCCCACCTGGTACAGCAGGCTCAGCTGATGGACCTCGTCTCGGATCTCGGTTCGAAGGCTGTCAGGGCTCAATACCTCCGCATCAGGTCCGAAGCCGCGGACCCAACTCTTGAGCTCGGGACAGATGCGGGCGCGAAGCTCAACGCAAACCCGCCCGTCATCGTCGATGCGAACGCGTTGGCTAGGATGCCAGCGGTGCGTTTCAGTGTAGAGCTGCCAATCCGCTGTAAGGCGAACGACGACCGTCTCAACCGGAAAGTCGTCCGAGATGAAAACGCCGATCGACTGGCCGAACCGCTCTTCCGGGTCATACTGTGTTAATCGCGGATAGTTGAAGGTCTCGTCCTCGCGGAGAACATCCTCAACCCTGGAGAACCTGATTAGAAACGGGTCCTCATTCTCGGTCTTCCGAGCGACCAGGTAGAGCTGGTGCTGGTAGATCGCCAGCGATAGCGGTTGAACGCGTGCGCGTCGCACGTCGCCCTTGAATCCACGCCACTGCACCTGCAAATATTCGGAGCCCAGCGTGGCCTCGACGACGTCGTGCAGCTCACCGGCTAGCTCGGGCAGCATGGCCTCGCCGCCGCGTTGGACAAACAGGAACTTCCTATCGATGTGTTTGTACTCCGTTCGCTCACGAGCACGCTGAACGAGAAGACCCAGTACATCGCGCAACGACGTTTCATAATCCGTACCCTTGAACAGGGGAGCGAGGCTAGCAGCCAAACAGGCGGCGATTGCATGGCCGGGCTCCGGGGGCTCGATCAGCTCACTCCTGTCGAAGCGGTAACGGCGCTTCTTGCCGGCGCGCCTCGACTCAACACCGGGGATGTGGTGTTCGAGTGCTTTCAAGTACCGGTCGGCTGCAGCCAGCTGGACAGCCGCGACCTTGGCGGCGCCGTGCCGATCGAGTTCCGCGCCCTCGATCAAGTGTCTAAGGATCTCAAGGATCCGATCCCCCATGCCGTCACCCATCGTGATCCGTTGTAGATCATCATGATCTCGCCGAGATCGCAAGATTGATCTCGGGTTGCCCACTAACTAATAGTAATTACTTTGATTATGTGGATGAACTTGCCACGAAAATTCCGAGCTATGTCGGCGTCAAAAGAGATCTTCTGCGCGACAACAACTGTGGCGCTCCCATTGGCGCGCCAAGATCACTCGTGGGGCCGACAGCGCCAGCCGCCGTCACAGCCTAGATGTATGTTCAGCCTACTCGCATGACCTCGCCACCCGCACTCGGAGCCGTCTCAGGCGGCATCCGTTACCAATCCCGCTTCTTCTGGCTTCACGCCGTGCAGATGCTCGCCCCCGATCCGCGAGTACTTCGCGTCGTACTCGAGCACCCAGGCATCGGCGTTGTCGACGACGTAGTCGTCTACTACTCGCGGCCGGGTTTGAACGACGCCGGTCAGCGCGTGTCCGTCGATTTCTTTCAGCTGAAGTTCCATGTCGCTCAAAACGGCTCGGTGAGCGCAGAGAACCTGATCGATCCCGACTGGACAGGGACGAAGGAATCTATGCTCAAGCGATTCGCGGACTCATGGCGCGATCTCAAGGACGAGCACGCGAATCCTCGTCTTAGCCTCGTCACAAACTGGGTGTGGCACCCGGAGTGCCCCCTCGCCGCCGCAATTCGGCACGATGGACGCCTAAAGGATGAGTTTCTCACCAAGGGCTCCAAGTCAATCCTAGGCACAATCCGAGAAGAGTGGCACTCCGCGACCGGCCTGAAGGATGACGAGTTTCGCGCTTTCACAAAGGCCCTCCGATTCCGTACCTCTGCCGTCTCACAGCAGGACACCGAGCTGTGGCTCATAGATCGCTGCCAGCTCGCCGGCCTCGTTCCGGTCCAACACGGCCAGGACCATAGCCCCTACGACGACCTTGCCGCCCGCTTTCTCGAAACCGGCCGAACCGAGCACACGCCTGAGACGCTTCGCCAACTCGTCGAGGAGCAGGGGCTCGTCGCGGTCGTAACCCCGCCACTCGCCTCCACGCTCGCAATCCGCTCGTTCTCTCGCTTCGCCGCCGAGCCCCCAGCGGAGGGAGCCATTGTCGTCGACCTGACCGAGCATTTCGACGGACGGCATCCGAAGCGCGACCAAGCATGGGGTCATGAGATACGTGACGCTCTCGACAGCCTCGTGCCCCAAGCGGCGGATCTCGCCCAACCCGTCAACGTCGCCTTGGACGCGCACCTCTCGATCGCGTGGTATGCCGGATTTCTTCTCGATCCGAAGGCGGGTATTCATGCCGTCCTGCGCCAACGCGTACTAGGGCGCGGCATCGAACTGTGGGACCTATCGGCCACGCCCCCGAACGGGGCTGAGACGTGGGTGATTGAGACGGAAGGTATTGGCGAGGGTGAGGAGCTTGCACTCGTCATCTCGGTGACGCACTCCGCGTTGACCGACGCCATGAACACCATCCGCGCATCCCTCCCTCAAGTCGGCACGTTCATTCACGCTCAAGCACCGAAACTGGGTCCTCGAGTGATCGCCGACGGCGCTCATGCGCGATGGCTGGCGGAGGAGCTCATCCGTCTTTCCAGCGCACAGGTAGCCCATAAACGCCCTTCACATGTCCACGTATTCGCGGCATGTCCGGTCAGCCTCGCGTTCCTGCTCGGCCAGGAGTCCCGCGTGCTCGGCCCTGCGACCATCTACGAGTTCAACTTCGGAGGCAGCGATCGCGGCTACGCTCCCGGCATGACAACACTAACGGACAAGTCACCATGAGACTGCCCTCCTACTTCAAAGACTTCCTAAAGGAGATCGAACCAAGCCCGAGCTACAAGAAGGACCAGCAGACCGGGCACAAGACGCTTCGCAAGCGGCTCGCCAATGACGAGGATTTCAAGGAGATCCACGTCAACACCTTCCTCCAGGGCTCCTACAAGCGCGACACGGCTATCAATCCCGGCAAGGACGTCGATATCGTCGTCGTCACCTCGCTCGACCCGGACGAAGTGACCCCGGCGGACGCGAACAAACGGCTCAAGAAGTGCCTCGACAAGTACTATGACAACGTCGTCCCTCAGAATCGTTCGTTCGGTATCGAGCTGAGCTACGTCTCGCTCGATGTGGTGCTTGCGACCTCGCGCCACCTCAATGACGAGAGGCTCATGGCATCGTTCCGCATGGCCGCCGCGCTCGAGGACGCGACCGAGTGGAAAGAACACCCTCTGCTGATCCCCGATCGGAACCTCGGAGAGTGGGTCAAGACCCATCCGAAAAAGCAGATGACCTGGACCACCGACAAGAACAAGGCTTGCGGTGGCTACTTCGTGCCCCTGGTCAAGATGTTCAAGTGGTGGCGGCAGGAGGCATACAAGCTCCCTAAGCGCCCGAAGGGCTACGTGCTCGAACGCCTCGCAGGCGAATGTGTCGACACGACCAAACGCGACCATGCCGAGGGTTTTGTCGCCCTGCTCGAGAACATCGTAAGCGAGTACGAAATATACGCACTCGCAGACCTCGTGCCCTATCTGCCCGATCCGGGTGTTCCCGAACACAACGTCGCCCATCGCCTGGAAGCGTCGAACTTCAAGACCTTCATCGACAAGGTCAAGGACGCGGCCTCCGTTGCCCGCCAGGCACTTGAAGAGGAGGACAAGAAGAAGTCCGCGGCTCTCTGGCGCAAGGTGTTCGGCGACAAGTTCCCCAAGGCTCCCGAGAAGAAAAATGCATCGTTTCCACCTGCGCCTGTCCGCCCTAACAAGCCCGCTGGCTTCGCGTAATGCCGTCGGACTGGTGGAATCGCCTGCCCGACCGCCTTCTTCGCGAGCAAGAGACGATCTTGGCGCTGTACGAGGGTAAGTATCCTTTTCTGAAATCCCACTGCTGGCGACTGGATGAGGCGGGCGAGCCGCGCCTCTGCGCCACGCTGGACTTCAAGGAGCAAGAGTTGGAAGTCCGGTTCCCGCCGCACTACCCGGACGGATGTCCGTCCGTGCGTCCCGTTCCCTATGACACGCGGCTGAGCTCGCACCAATTCGTGAGCGGAGTCCTCTGCCTCGAGATCGGCCCCGATAACTGGCATCCCGATCGCACAGCCGCCGATATGATTCGCAGCGCGTGGAAGCTGCTCGCGATGGAAACGATTCGCAAAGTCGAGGCGATCGAGATCCCTACAAGGCACACGCCCGACCTATCGGAAGAGGTCGCATTCGGTGACGGCGTGCTGCTGCGCTCCGCGCAGTTCGACGAGGCGCTCGCGAATAGCAGCGCAGAAGTGGAGTTCGAGTGGGCGTGGCCATCGCGGAACAACCTCCGCGTCATTCCGACAGCGATACCCAAGGGAACCAAGCTCACCGACATCCCACCGGCGCTCATCAGAGAAGACTCGAGCTTTCCCGGCATCATCGTGCCGTTGAAGAACGGAGCGCCGCACCTGGTCCCAACGGAGCCCGAGAAGTTCGACGAGTACATCGCGACCCACAGCGAAACCTCGCTAGAGAAACGGCTTTGCGCAGTACTGCGATGGACGGACGGTCGGTCTTGCGGATACCTACACCTGAAGAAGAACATTCTCGAGCTCGTGAACATGGGCCTCAGTCGGAACAACCAAAGGCGCACCCCGGACGTGGTCGAGCAGACTCTTACTAAGATGCGCGTCGGGATCGTAGGACTCGGCTCCTTGGGCAGCAAGGTCGCTGTTTCACTCGCCCGGAGCAGCGTCCGCGACTTTGTCCTCGTCGACCGCAAGGTCGTCACCTCAGACAAGGTCTGCCGCAACGAGGCGTCATATCTCGACGTCGGAACGCCCAAAGTGCAAGCGGTCAAAGAGCTGATTCGTGACGTCTGTTCCGAGGAGCCAGTGGTGCAGACCTTCAAGATGAACATCGCCTCGGCCACGAGCCCCGAGGCGCACGCCAAGGCCCTACAAGCCCTCGGCGGATGCGACTTGCTCGTCGATGCGACCGCCGACGCTGACGCGTTCTGTCTCCTCGCCATGGTCGCCTCGGACCACGGGCGTCCCCTCGTATGGGCCGAGGTGTACGGCGGTGGACTCGGCGGCATGGTCGCCTCCGCGCAACCGGACCAAGACCCGTGCCCCCGTTGCATCCGTGCCGCCTTCATTTCGGAGTCCCAGGAATGGCCTCCCGCGCCTCGCAGCGAAAGCGACACCCCCTATTCGGGAACCGAGGAGTCCCCGGTCGTCGCCACCGACGCTGACGTTGGCTACATCGCCGCAGCAGCAACCGCCCGCGCGATCGACATCGCCTCGGGTCTGTACGATGGTCCTGCCGTGACCCTCCTCGGTCTGCGCGCCGGTTGGATCTTCGACGAGCCGATGGCGAGCCGGTCACTGCGCGTGCGTGGGGACGACTGGTCGTGTGCCCGGTGCTGGCAAACTGCGTCTGATCCTGATACCGGGAAGCTCGAACGCGCCAAGGCGCTATTCAAGAACACCGAACATGCTCAAGATTCACCTTCCACCTGACGCAAGGCGGGTCATGGAGGGAGCCTGCCGCAAGGCCCACCCGAACGAGACAGGGGGCATGCTCTTTGGAGAACACGTCGCGGAGGACACGTTCCGGGTGGCCGAGGCTACTGTGGCCGGAGCTGGCAGCTTCGCGCGCTTCGTGCGCGGTCTCCGAAACAGCCTCTCGAGGCTGGAGCAGTTCTTCCACCGAACGCGACATGACTATCAGCGGTTCAACTACTTAGGCGAGTGGCACTCGCATCCGCACTTTGTTCTCCGACCGAGCACGGAGGACGACGCGACCATGTCAGACACCGTCAACGATCCCCAGACAAATGCACGGTTCGCGGTATCCCTCATCATAAAGCTCTCCGACGACGCGCTCGCAGTCGCAGGCTTCGTCTACTACCCTGGTTCGGATCGGGAGAATGTCGAGGTAGTCTTCGATTCTGGCTGAGAGTTTGACCGAGAACGCCGGGAGCATGCAGCCGCCCCGTCACGTTAGAATTTCATCGTGATCAAGACCTAGGTGTTGAACGCGGCCTACCAGTGACCCACTAGATCGCGGCGAAGTGAGCCAGTGGCTGCGGTGCAGCGCGGGCCAGAGATCGATCGGCCGAATCTGATGCTACAGCGCCGTTCCTGGCGAGGGCATTTTTGGGAGAGTACTCGCTGCACGATGCTCTTGGGAATTTGAGCGTTTCGGCGACTTCGCACCAGATTCGGCCTGACTAACTCACTGCGGACGTCGTGTATGGCCAAAATGCGGCGTACCTCCCAACTTCCTCGGTCACCGTAGTAGAAGACTACGACGCGGTTGATCACTACGCGGGCGCTCGCGATTCAGCGCACGACCCTACCCAAGCGGCTCATCTGCGAATTACGACGTCTTCGCGACGGCAATATCGCCTACTCATGACTCGTTTTCGGGGCCTACTCTTGGGCCTACTTCTCGGTGTCGAAACGAACCGCCGTGGCACGCCTGGACACTGCTAGATGTTGAAAAGTACTACTAACTTGCCAATGTCAACCGCCGCCCCGGAGGCTGCCAAAGGTTTTTGGCAGATACGAGCGCAGCAGATCGTGTGGTGAATAATGCGGACTAATTCGGCAGGGCCTGCAACGTCACCTCGACTTCGAGTCGCTGGCCCTTGCGCACAATGGTCAACGGCACCTTATCTCCCACTTTGTGCTGGTCGAGTAAGCGGTACAGGTCGTTGGCGTCGAGAACCCTGACGCCGCTCATCGCCACGATAATATCGCCCAAGATCCAACCGCCGGATGGACCTCGATAGACTCCTCGCAGACCCGCTGCAGCAGCGGCCGTTCCCTCGAAAACCTTGACGATGAGCACGCCTTCGAGGTTGAGCTGCGCAGCCGCCTGGGCGCTGCCAATACTGATACCCAGCCCGGGTCGCACCACCCGGCCGTGCTGGATGAGCTGGGGAACAATGCGATTGACCGTGTCCACCGGGACCGCAAAGCCAATGCCAGCGCTCCCTCCCGACGGGCTGTAGATCGCTGTATTGACGCCGATGAGTCGGCCCGCACTGTCGATCAGCGGCCCGCCCGAATTGCCCGGATTGATGGATGCGTCGGTCTGGATGACATCGTAGATCGGCCGCTCGGTCACCGACTGAATCTCTCGTCCCAACCCGCTGATCACTCCCGTGGTAAGGGTTTGGTCCAGCCCGAATGGGTTGCCGATGGCAAATACTTTTTGTCCCACCTGCAAGTTGTTCGAGGTGCCGACCGGAATTGCTCTGAGTTTGCTGCGCGGCGCGTCAATCCTGACCACTGCCAGGTCTTTGTCCTCGGCCACACCGATGATCTCTCCGCGGTATACCTCTGGATGGCCGCTGAACTGTACTTCAGCGTGGCTGGCCCCGCGGATGACGTGAAAGTTGGTCACGATGTGGCCGTGGTCATCCCAGACCAGACCACTGCCCGTGCCCTGGGGGATCTCCATGACATTGAGACTGAACCGGTTGCGCCGGGTCGTGACATTGGTGATGTGAACGACCGACGGGGATAGCTCTCTGAACAGCTCGATGGTCGCCTGTTCGTCGGCAGCGAGATCACCGCGCGGCGTGATGGCTCGAGGCTCCTCGGCCGGGCCCGTATCGCGGGACAGATTGCGCTGCTGAAGTACTGTGTAAACCAGCGCAGCAGCGACCAGCAACAGCAAGATGGCCAGCCAACGAGTTATTGCCGTGGGGCCGCGATGGGGACTGGGAGTGGAATTCCGGGAGTCGTACACGAAGAGCTCCTCTGGCGAGAGTACCTCAGCCGGACGGAGGAAACGAGCGCTGGGACGGTCTGGCCATACCACTAGCCGATACCGTGTTCAGCCCACCAGCATTCCCGGGCCGGCAGAACGAACTCTTCGAGTGTTGCGCGACTCGCCTCTCGACGTTAAAAAGTTCGCTCGGTCCCCCGCCCGCGGTCCCCATCTCGCGATAGTCTCCCCGGGCGAATGACCCCTCGTACTTCCCGGCAGCCCGCACCCGGACGCGCCACCTCCGCACCACACCTGTCCTGCGAGTGCCTGGCAGTCGGCTACAAGGGCCACAGTTTGCTGCCGGCATTTGATCTGACCATCGCGCCTGGCAGCTTCACCCTGGTCGTGGGCCGCAACGGCACTGGCAAGAGCACCTGGCTCAAGACCGTGCTCGGATTGATCCCGCCGGTGTCCGGGCGCGTGCGCATGGCCGAGCCACGGCCACGCCTGACCTACGTGCCCCAGGCCGCAGCGCTCGACGCGATCCTGCCGGTGCGCGGGCGAGACGTGGCAGCGTGGGGGCGATTGCACGGCTGGCAATTTTTGCGCCCGCTGGCCGCCCGGGCCGACCGCGTGGCCACCGATAGCGCACTGGCCGAGGCCGAAGCCGAAGCCTTTGCCGACCAGGCGTTCCGCGAGCTGTCCGGGGGCCAGAAACAGCGCATCCTGTTCGCTCGTATGCTGGCCAGCGATGCCGACGTCATCCTGCTCGACGAGCCCACTGCATCTATGGATCAGGCCAGCGAACGCGAAGCCTACAGGCGATTGGACAACATTCGCCACAAGGGCGGCACGGCGGTCATCGTCGTGACCCATACCATCAGCCAGGTGACTCCGTACGCCGACCAGCTGCTGTTCGTCGATCGCACCGAGCGAGCCCGGCGGGACGGCGAGGCCGATAAGGGCGCCGCACAGCTTCGCAAACAGGCCGAAAAACCAGCTGATAGGGACGCCGAGACAAGCCCCGGCCCGGCCGAATTCCACAGCGATCACGGCGTGGTCCTGGTCGGACCGCCAGACATCGTCTGTGCCCACAGGCACTTTCAGCGGCATTTCCACGAGGTGCTCCCCGATGGCCCAGCCTGACCAGGCACAGCATGCGAGTGAGCCGCCCGATTCGCTGGATTCTCCCCACCACGACATGGTGGCGCTGGACGGCCAGGGCGGGACCTGGGAGGAGTTCATCGCCGGCTGGGAGTTGTTTCGCGACCCGGTCTACTGCGCGACGATCGCCGGTTTTGTGCTCGGCTTTCTCAGCGTGTACATCGTGCTCAAGCGCATGGTGTTCGTCTCGGCGGCAGTGACCCAGGGCGCCGGACTCGGCGTTGCTCTGGCCTTCTACAGCAGCATTCACCTCGGCATCGGGATCGAGCCCGCGTACGGCGCGGTCGCGGTCTCTCTGGCGGTCTCGTTCATGCTCGTTTTGGATCCGCAGAGTTTTGGCCTGAGCCGGGAAACCATGCTCGGAGCCGCTTTTGCGCTGACCGGCGGGGCCGCCGTGCTGGTCGGCTCGCGCATCACGCAAGAGGCCCACGATATCCAGGCCATCCTTTTCGGCACTGCGGTTCTGGTGAGTCCCGAAGACTTCTACCGGGTGGCCGCGGCCGGTGGTGTGATCATGGTATTTCACCTGTGGTGGTTCCGGGGCCTGACATTTGCCAGCTTCGACCCGGTCGCCGCTCGAGTCCAGGGCTTGCCGGTCGGCGTGCTGGACAGCGCGCTTCTCATCTCGATCGGGGTAATGGTCGGAGTATCGGCGCGCGCCCTGGGCGCCCTTCCTTCCTTTGCTTTGTCCACCCTGCCGGGCATGGCCGCTCTACTCATCGTCCGCGCCCATCTCTGGACGGTCTTTGTGATCGCCGCGACCCTGGGCACGCTCGCCGGAGCAGGCGGCTATGTGTTCGCCTTCTTGGAGGATCTCCCGGTGGGAAGCTCGCAGACCGTGGCCGCTGTGGCGATTCTCGTCGCCGCCCTCGCCGTCCGGCAGCTGATTCTGCGCCTCAAGAAACAACCGAGTACGTCTGCCCCGGCCGACTGAACCGAGAAACCCATCAATCAGTAACGCGTCGTTCGGAAACAGGTTCAGAAACGCGTTTCTGAACGCCGTCCGGGCCGGCTGTCCAGTCGTCGCTGACAAAGGAGAGTGCGGTGCGGGCAAAGCTGTTCCGCGCCGCGCCGAAGATCGGGCCATGCCCGCCGCCCGGGCAGATCCACAGGAACGAGCGAGGCATTGCGCGATACATCTCAACAAAGATGCCGACCGGGTACAGCGGATCGCGATCGCCGGCCACGAGCAGCGTGCGCGCCGTGATTGTGGACAGATACGCCGGTGTGAAGTTGATATCATCGTACCTGTCGGCGAATGCGCGAGCCTGGTTCCACAGGGCGCGGATCTGCATGTCGCCGTGAACGTGGCGCTCGCGCATGATCTGCCACTCCTCGTCGCTTCGGCTCTCGACCGTCATCGTGCGCATGATCTGCCGGGCCTGGTCGGGGAAATAGCTCGGCGAGCTGACCAGCACCATGGCGTCGGCACGGGCCGGGTGTCGAGTACTCATGTGGAGCAGGATGTTGCCGCCGAAGCTGAGACCGATGGCCTTGAACGTGTCTATGTCGAGGTGGTCGAGTAGAGCCGCGACATCGTCTGCACACTGGCGATGGGTCAATGTCCCGGATGGATTGGCCGACCGGCCATGGCCGCGAAGGTCGGGCACAATGAGCCGATAACGGCGAGCCAGTTCGGCCAGGTCAAAGACATGAGACCAATCACCGCTCGAACCGGTAAATCCGTGCAGCAAGAGGAGTGGCTCGCCCTGGCCACGAATCTGGTAATGCATCTCGATTTCGTTCAGTACTGCATGACGGTACGCGATGGGGGATTGCACGTCGATCGTCCTTCTCGGGTTGGAACGCTGGGTGGCTCGCATATGGCTGTGCGAGCCGATGTGCCTGTCGTTGTGGACCCATCGCGCGACTATTGATAGCTGTTTTGTTTTCTGTTAGCATCACATCAGATGGTGTAGGGGTCGGTCCGGCGGCAGCCGTTGCGGCACTCGATAGCCCGCATGGCGAGGCATCGAGTGCGCCACCGCACTCGGAGATTCAGGTATTGGTTGGCGCGAGGGCGCCGGCACCTACATATCGGGGTGGATCCGGTAACCGAATCCCTGTCGGCTCTCGATGACGTCGTGGGCGTTGTGGCTGGAGAAACGGCGGCGAATGCGGCGGACCAGGGCCTTGAGATTGTCCTTGTCCGGATAATTCGAATCGAATGGCAGGTCGGAGACTAGGATTTCTGCCGACGGAACAAAGCCGCGTTCGTCCGGCGAGCGGTCTCGTTGCTCTTCGCAGCGGTCGAGAAGTAACTTCAAGAACCGGGTCTCGAGCTCGGTGAGATACACTTCGACCGTGCCGCCAGCCCTCGATCGAGCAGTGGCGATACCGCCCCAGCTCTCGACGTTGACCGAGAGGAGGACCGCCCTCGCCGACTCCTGGGTCGGGATACTGGCCACGATCGGGTCGGACGATCCGGGCAGAACATTGAGCGCTTTGTTGACCCAGCTCAGCTCTTCAGCGGCAAGGTCGCGAAAATAGAACCCGACCGTGCCGAAGATGAGCTGATGACCGCTGTCGATCGGCAGCGGGTAATTTTTGACCAGGCGGCGGTTGATCCGGGTCGCGTTGCGGCGGCTCTCGTGGCGGACGAACCAGGCGCCGCTATGCTCCCGGTACTCGATGTAAGCGTGCAGACGAGAGACGTGGGGATCTGCAATGGAAATGCGACAACGGCGCGAGCGGCCTACCGAATGAGCGGTAGTTTTCTTTCCGTCCATCGTGGACAGAAGATGGAGGCGGCCAAACACGTCGATGAGGATCGCGTGACACTCCCGCGGGTCAGCGATAGTTGCGCGCTGATCGAATTCTGCTTGTGGGTCATGGCTGGCCGGTTCGAGCGACGGGGACCAGATCTGCTCGGGGCAAAACAGCCTGGGTCGGGCCAGCTTGCCCTTGCACGAGTCGCATAGAACACTCTCGGGCTTCTGAGTCTGTCCGTCGCAAACAGCGCATGCCTCCTGCGAAACGGATTGACGCTTGGGGCTCGTGAGCGAGGTCTGCTCTTCTACAGCGAGAGCGGAAACTTCTTCGTCCAGCTCCTTCGTCTTTTCGGGGCTCGGCATAGGGACAGTTTACCCAGGGATCGAGGCCAGTCGGATGGCAAAAACGCAAAGCGATGCTCAGGATTTTGCTGCGGTGAGAAAAGCGGGCTAGTGAAACGGCAGCAGTGTCTTTACCGGGACGGGAAAGCGCCGGGCCCAGGATGCCTCGTTGTGGGCGCCCTGTGGGTCGTACCAGTGGAATAGATCGAGGTTGAAGGTATAGCCAATGCTGTGCAGGGCGTCGCGCATCTCGGCCGTGTTGTCGGCGCCGTCGTTGATGCCGCCAGCGTCGATGTAGAAGCGAGCCGGATAGATCGGTCCGGTGTGAGCCCACACATCCCGGGTCAATGCCTCATCGTTCCACCAGAAACTGCTCGACATGCAGATCGCCGCGCCGAACACGCCGCTCCGCGTCCACGCGGCGTAAAAGCTGATCAGCCCGCCGAGTGACGATCCGCCGATGTACGTGTTCGCGGGTCCGGTGCGCACGCGGTGGGACGACTCGATGTACGGCATGACCTCGAGCTCGACAAAGTCGAGATAGGCGTCGCCGTTTCCGCCGCCATAGACCGGATCGGGCATGGGCGTGTACTCGGACATGCGCTTGGAGGTATTCGCCATGCCGACCACGATGACCTCGCGCATGTCGCCCTGTCGGACCAGGCGATCGATCGTCTCGTCCACTTCCCATTCGACGCCGCCAAACGCTGTATCGGGGTCGAACAGATTCTGCGCATCGTGCATGTACAACACCGGATAGTACTTGAGCGGGTTTTCGTGGTAGCTGGGCGGCAGGTAGATGATGAGATCGCGCTCGTTCTGCAAGACCTGGGAGTAGAGGTTTTCCACCGTGACCAGGGTGCCGTTTTGGGGGCCAAAAAATGGGTAGATATCGACCGTGCTGTGGCCTGACGGCACGATGTAATTGGCTCCTACCGACCAGTCGACGTCGTTGACCAGCGGTTTGAACTCGAAAGCACCATCCGACGCCGGCGTCTCGTATACCCACACGTTGCCGGCCGTCCAGGTCGCGTTGCGCCCTTTTTGCCAGGACAGCGATGCCGCATCGCCGCGAATGCTGATCGCGTTGCCCCAGCCGGTATCGTAATGCACCCGCAGCGTTGCCGCGTCGGCCGCGTGAAAGGGGGCCAGAGCAAAGGAGGAAAAGACCGCGCACAGTGCGACGATCCGGGACATGCCCGCGACGAAATGGCTGTTCATAGCGACTCTTATGCGTTTTTGGGCCGGGTGATCAATCGACAAAGCGCCTGGCGGGAATCCGCCGGACGGCTTTGCCCAATCATGGTAGCGACGTTCGGGATTTTCCCGAACCCTGCTAGCCTTGAAATAAGCGGGCGCTCAATACGCCACTGCCTTGCCACCCCGGCGCGCCACGTCGGCCACAGCGCGCAAGCCGCCGGTTTTGGGGTCGACCTCGATACCGGTAATGTGGCCCATTCTGCCCCGCTCGCGCATGGCGTGGCCGCGATTGGACAGCGATTTTACGGTCGTCTCGGGCAGCGGCTCGTGCCAGATGGCGTCGGGCAGCCATTGGTGGTGGACCCGCGGCGCGGCCACGGCAACGCCCAGGGTTCGGTCGTGATCGATGAGCTGCATGATCACCTGTGCGATCGCGGTGGGAATGACCGGGCCACCCGGAGAGCCGAGCATGACGCGCAGTTTGCCGTCCTTGACCACGATGGTCGGCGTCATGCTGCTCAGCATTCGCTTGCCCGGCTCGATGGCGTTGTGCGCCCCCTGCACCAATCCGAACATATTGGCAGCGCCCACCTTGGCCGTAAAGTCGTCCATCTCGTTGTTGAGGGTGATGCCGGTGTCGGGAATCTGCACCTTGGCCCCGAAACCGCCATTGAGAGTATAGGTGTTGGAAACCGCAATTCCGTTTTTGTCAAAGACACAGAAATGGGTCGTCTGGGCCGATTCCTTGACCGGGATCCCGGAACCGATCTCACTCGACGGCGTGGCTCTGACGCGATTGACGTCGGCCATCCTCTGCTCCATGTAACGCATATCGAGAAGTCGTTCCATGGGGATCTTGACGAAGGCGGGATCGCCCAAAAGCGAGTTGCGGTCGGCGTGGATGCGGCGGGACGCCTCGACGAAGAGATGGATGCGATCCGGGGAATCCCAGGCCAGCGCGGGCAAGCCGAGAACCTCGCTCGCCGCCAGGATATGGCGGAGCACGAGGCCACCGGCCGAGGGCGGTGGCATGGTGATGACCTGATGACCGCGGTAGTCGAATACGAGCGGCTCGCGGACAACGACGCGGTAGCTGGCGAGATCCTCGACCGTCCAGATTCCGCCCATGGCATTTACTTTCTCGACCATCTCCCTGGCCAGCGGACCGCGATAAAAGGCGTCGCGACCGCCGTCGGCGATGGCTTGCAGGGTTTTTGCCAGAGCTGGTTGCTTCCACACCTCTCCGGCTTGATAGTTGGTCCCGTCGGGTCGGCGAAAGGTCGCCACAGTTGCGGCGTAGGCCGCGGCCAGGGGGCTATTGGGGTCCTTTGCCGCGGCGTCCTCGGCGAGGGGAACGATCCGCTTGAGGCCCCATTTCAACCCGGTGGCGTGGGACTCGTCGAGCGCCGCGCCGTCGCGAGCCAGTTTCACCGCCGGCATGATGAGCTCTTTCCAGGGCAGGCTGCCGTATTTGGCGTGGACCAGGGCAAGCCCGGCCACAGTTCCCGGAATGCCGGCGGCCCGCGGCCCGGTCCGACTGTCGCGCGTCACGTTGCCCTGCTTGTCGAGATACATGTCGCGGTGCGCCTTGCCGGGCGCGGTCTCGCGGTAGTCGATGGCGGTTGAACGCCCGTCGGGAAAGCGGATGACCATGAAACCGCCGCCGCCGATGTTGGCCGCGCTCGGATGAGTGACACCGAGGGCAAAAGCGAGGGCCACAGCCGCGTCTACTGCGTTGCCGCCTCGCTGTAGCACGTCCAGGCCGACCTGGCTGGCATTGGCCTCGGCACTGGTCACTGCCCCGCGCGTGCCCACTGCCGTGCCCTCGCCGTCCTTGGCCGGCAACCGGGCCTCGCCGCTATCGTCGGGTCCGGTCTCGGCGAGCTGGCGCTGCGCAGTCTCAGCAGAGGCCAGCCTAGTCGCCGGTTGCTGGGGGCTAACGGGGTCTTTGCGTTTGGTATCACAACCGGCAATGAGCAGCACACACGAGGCGAGGGCAGCAACAAGTGGGTAGGAGGAGATGACACGGTTCAACATGGGCCGAGAGTACCCGAATCTACCGACGATCACGCTGGAAAGGGTGCAAGGTAATCGAATGCATCTCGGTTGACTCCCGGGCTGTGCAACAGAGCCGGATCGACCGATTACACGAGCGCGGCAACCACCATGACCGCGGTGATCGTCGCCAGCACGGCGAGTCCGATGATCCAGATTCTCGATGGTTGCGGCGCCACCACCTCGACCGTCACCAGGTCCTCCTCGACCGGCGGTGGCGGCCGGGGCAGGGTTTGCTCGACGGTCACCGCCCTGGGAACTGCGTCGCCGGACCGGTGGCGCTCGGTCGCTGCTCGAGTTGGCGGCCTGGCGGCGGGCAGGGGCAGAGCGAGCATGCGCGAAGTTCGCCCATCTTCGATGGCAACCGGCACCGATGCCGCATCGGGCTGGCCGGGCTCGACGGTCGGAATCGCAACCGCACCGGGCGCCGATAGCTCGGACGACTCCGCCGCCTCTCGCCCCAGGTTTGGCTCGGTCGGCTCGGGCCGAGCCCAATCGCTGTCCCCATCGCTGTGCAGCCCTCCGCCTGGCCCGGCCTGTGCGACGCCGGCATGGCTCGAGTCGGTGCATGAGGACACGAGTTGGTTCGAGTCGTCGTCTGTGCGGTCGGCGTGGATCACCGCATCATCGCCGGGCTCGTCCGCATCATCGCCGGGCTCGTCCGCATCATCGCCGGGCTCGTCCGCATCATCGCCGGG
>JAKSDA010000056.1 GCA_022360315.1 Pseudomonadota bacterium | reverse complement strand
CTAGGGCGCTGATCAGGTTAAAATCAAAGGAGAATCGATCAGTTAGAAGAAGGGGATCGACAGATCGATCGCGGCGTGATCTTCTCGGGCTACCTGCCTGCAGAGAAGGAGACCACGTCATGCCGATACCCCGTTGGAACCCACCAGTCGAGCTATCCCGAAACGAGGAGAGAATCCTGAAACTGGTGAAACGTCACCGAAAGCTATTCGGGTTTCTTCGAATGCACCGCCATGAACTCTTTGACGACGCATTCCAGGACGAACTGGAGACGATGTATCGGGATACGGGGGCGGGGACTCCACCGAAGTCGCCTGCATTGATGTGCGCAGTATTGTTATTGCAATCTTATGTGAAGGCATCGGACGTGGAGGCAGTAGTGGCTTCGCAGACGGACGCTCGTTGGAGACTTGTACTTGGCTCGCTGGACTCCAATGAGCCGTTGTTCTCACAGGGGGGGTTGCAGATGTTCCGTCAACGTCTCATCGCTCACGATATGGATAAGCGTCTGCTGGAGCGAACCGTCGAATTGGCGCGAAAATACAAAGAGTTCGACTGGAAGAAACTGCCGAAAAAGCTGCATGTGGGGATTGATTCGCGCCCTTTAGTAGGGGCGGGCCGGGTTGAGGACATTTTCAATCTTCTCGGTCACGCGGCACGTAAGGTGGTGGAATGTGCATCAAAGCAAACAGCAATCCGTGCAAAAGTGATCTGCGATGAGGCAGGCTGTCCACTGTTTTTGGCGTCGAGCGTGAAGGCTGGACTCGACATCGATTGGAGTGACGCGGAGCAAAAATCCGACGCCATCAATCGGCTTGTTGAGCAGGTCGAATCCCTGGTGGGCTGGGTGGATGAGAACCTTACGAGGCGGTCCAATGACGATCCCGTTCAGCGCTATCTCGATGCGTTGTCGGAGTTCCAGGAGCAGGATCTAGAGCGTCAATCTGATGGCAAGGTCAAGATTCGCGATGGGGTCGCGAAGGACCGTCGTGTTTCTGTCGAAGATCCTGAGATGCGGCATGGGCGTAAGAGCAAGAACAAAGCCTTCAATGGCTACAAGGAGCACGTTGCAGCCGACCTCAATACGCGGCTCACCTTGGCCTGTGCCGTGACTCCAGCAAATGCGCCCGAGCAAACTGCTGCAGCCACACTAACCGATGACATTTACGATCAAGGCTTCGAAATTGAGAAAATGTTCATTGACCGCGGCTACATCAAGAGCTCAGCTGTGGAGCAGGTGCAGCAGGATGGGGGTGAGATCGTGAGCAAGCCTTGGCGGTTGAACAACAACAAAGGCCTGTTCAGCAAGGCCGACTTCGACATCAACATCCGCGATAAGACGATCACCTGCCCAGGCGGGCAGTCTGAATTCTTCGACTTCGGTATGACCGTCGAATTCAATCCGCGTGCCTGCGCCCAGTGCCCCTTGCGTCAACAATGCACAACACAGGCACTGGGTCGGGGGCGAACCATCCATATCCTCGAGGATGAAGCTCTCCAAAAGCGTTTGCGCAAGAATCAGGCTAGCAAGAAAGGGCGAGAGCGTCTGCGCACTCGCACTGGTATCGAGCATAACTTGGCTCACGTGTCATCTCGCAAAGGACCTCGCGCCAGGTACCTCGGTGTACGCAAGAATGAATACGACATCAGGCGCGCATCTACTGTGCAAAACCTCGAGATCATACAGCGTAAGATCGCGGCATAAATAGGGTTTCAACCTGTTCAGCGCTCTAGGATCGCGCGTCTGGCCACTCGAACTCTGTTAAGATTCCGCGTTTCTTTGGCCTCCGCAAAGGTATTCTCATGACCCATGCAACGCCGCTGGTCCGGCTGTCCAGCCCCGGAGACGCGATCTACGGCAAGCTCGAGTATCTCCACCCATCCGGCTCCATGAAGCATCGGTCCATCCCGGTGTTTCTCGAGCAGTTGCTGGCGTCCGGCGAAGTAAAGCGCGGGCAGACGATTGCCATCCGCAGCATGGGCGCTGCAGCGGTAACAGCAGCGTGGGCCGGAGCCCGCATCGGATGCCCCGTCACTGCGGTGGTGCCTCCGTTTGCGACCGGGGAGATCGTGAAACAGCTCGAGTGGCTGGGCGCCACGGTACACCAGATACCACCCGATGAGGCCAACGTGCTCATGAACGAGCTCGATGCCGCGCCCGATATCTACGTACTTCACCAGGCAACGGAAGCTCGGCTGATCGACCACTACCGCGCGGTCGGCGAGGAGATCGTAAAACAACTCCCCGACGTCACTGCTATCACTGCCGGAATTGGTACCGGCCTATCGGTGACCGGAATCATGCGAGCGGTTCGCGCCCACCGGCCCCAGGTTCAGGTCTTTGGCGTGGAACCGGCCGAAGCGCCGATCGCCGCGGGTGGACAATGGACCCTGCACAACGTGCCCGGGCTTGCCCCGCCCATCTCTCAACCCTTGCTCGACAAGGACAACCTGACCGGGCTTTTGAGCGAACCGTCCGCTGACGCCTGGCACTGGGCCCAGCGCATCGCTCGAGGGGACGGCTACCTCATCGGGCCTTCCGCTGGCATCACCGTGGCCGCGGCGGCCCGCCTCCGCAATAACGGCTTCGCCGGACCGATCGTGGCGATCTGCGCGTGCTCGATGACCAGCTATTACTCGCTGTTCAAGCCGTAGGGCAAGGCCCCACGATACTCATGGAACCTCGTGCTGGCAAACCGGCTCGCGATGCGAGTCGAGCAGATCGCGAAATCTTGCTCTGATATCTGTCCACTCGTCTTAGAACACCGAAACAATGTATTCGTTTCGCCACGCACCGTGGCGAAAACGCGTTGTCGCGCAAGGTACCCTCGTAAGTCAATCCCAGGGTCTTCACACAGTTGACACTGGCATGGTTGGCGACGTCGATGAATCCGACCGCCCGATGAGCGCGCTCCACCCGGAAACTATACTCGAAGACCGCCACGGCCAGTTCGAGACCGAGCCGGCGGCGTTGATGGCGCGGGTGAAGAGCAATGCCACACTCCACCTATCGGTGCTCGACACTCAGATACTTGCCCTCTCCCACCACTCGCCCATCCCCTTGCAGCTGAACAGCCAGATTGAGTCTCCGATTCTCGTGCCCATACCAGCCCCCCGGTATCGCTCAATGTGTTTGACCACCTCTTCGCGAGACATGGGAGCACCGATATACCGACATACTCGTGAGTCAGATCGATAAGCAAATACGCTATCCACGTCAGAGTCCCGAAACCTCCGCAAAACAAGATGAGCTGTGTGCAATTCGATCGTTGTCATCGTGGCTCATTCGCCGCTGAGCGCAAAATCTATTGACTACAAAACCAGACAATTGGCGTCCAGACATTGCGACACTGTACACGGCGCATACAGGCTCGCCGAACCCATACAGTTCATACCGACCCGCTACTGTTCCACCCCAGTCAGGTCGCCTCGATCAATCAGGTGTTTTTCGCCCGGACAGAGCGATCTGGCCAGGGCGCGCCGAATCGTCGCTGCGGGTGCGGCGAGCACCGGCAATATTTGCGTGGTCGACATCCACAGATCGCCCGAACTGAGCCGATTGCAGACAAAGCTGCGCCAAAATATCGATTATTTCGACAGTCAATTTCCCACCGAGCATGCCGGCAACGGTCTGCCGATACGCAAGATCACAGTCGGCCAGGAGGCGGCAGCAGTGTTCAAGGGCCTTGTCGAGACCCCGCTCATCAGCTCGGCGACCAAGACCGACGAAGACTACGGTAAGCTTCGATTCGGTTTCACGATCCACAAACTCCCGAACGACCGCGTCACCTCGACCGGGCGGCAGCGTTCCGCACGGAAGTCGCGCGTGGGACTATCGTATGATAACACGTCGCACCCGGGACAGTCCTCGGGCCCGTGGCGGCCACGAATCGACCGCTTCGATGTCCAACCGGTGCGGCCGCCGGCCCAGGGCAGGCTCGCAGCAGCGCACTATCGGCTCGATCCAGGGCCGTGGCGCTGGGCGACAACGGGGCTGCGCAACACTGTCCCGGCGGCCTCTATAGCATCAATTTTTGGCGGACGGCGGCGTCAGTAGCTCGATCACGGAATTTGGTACGCGGGCCAGACGACTGCGCTGGGGAAATCTGCCGACCGGCACTTCTGCCACCTGTTCTCCGCGCTCGAAGTCAATGACAATAACACTGTCGTCGCCACTGAGAGTCACAAAGCAATACTTGCCAGTTGGTCCCGTCGTGGCCCAATAGGGAATCAGGCCGACATCCAACATGTGCTCGACAGTCATGTCATCGGTTTTGACAATGGCAACCGTATTATCAATGGTGCCGCAGTCGCACAGCCTGCTGCCGTCTCCCGATAGGGACAGACCGTGGTGCGCCGAATCGTGAGGATATTCGTCCTCGTTGGCATAGGTCGCACGGGCAAACTCGCTCAGCGGTTGTTCGTTGCGCGCGATCTCCGTACCCGTGGTGAGGTCGTACTTGATCACTCCGTTGAGATACGACAGTTGTGCATACATGATCCGGTCGTCGGCAGTGATCACGTTGGGCCGAATTCCATAATCAAACTCCCAGGTGGCCACCACCTCGAGGCTGTCCGCATCCGCTTTCACCAACCAGCGGTCGCCCTTTTTGTGGTTGTCTCGGTAAGGAACGGACTTGTACCCGACGTCGCCGATACTGCTATTGTAGATGTATCGGCCATCCTTCGAGTAGTCGTTTTGGTGGGGGTAGTCGCCGGTGGAGAAACTGCCAACGCGCTTACCGGTGGCGGATTCAAATACATCCGCTTTGCGGGACGACGTTGCTGATACAACTAGATGGCTGCCGTCTGGTGAAATGGCTGCGTGATCTGCCTTGAAGCCATGCACATACTTGCGCCACAGTTGCGGATGATCGGGCTCGGTCAGATCATATGCCGCCACGTCTCCAAGGTTGGAACGCGATACATAGAGAACGGTGCCATCTGGGGATAAGAAAACGTCGTCGACGAATCGGTCGCCATCCCCGGGCTCGAAATGGTGAAGCTGTTGGCGATATTTCACGACCGTGTATGCGATCAGACGTATCGGATTCAGATGGATTTTCCACATCATCTGAACGTAATCAGGGACGGCATTCACCGAGCCCAGGTTTTCAAACGTCTGCGCGTCAATGAAGCTGACGGTGCCGTCGTAGCTGTTTCCAACCAACAACACGTCGCGCATGGCGTCGGCATGCTCCCCGTCCGGCAAAGCAAGTGCAACGCTGTTATTCGCCACGTCCAGCGCGGGCATCTCTTCCACCTGCCCGCAGGCTCCGCCCAGACCAAGGGCGGCCACTGCCAAAACCCACCTGAAGTCAAATCGATAAAAGCGGCCGTGTCGGCCCATTCGTACGCTCAGCATCAGATATCTCTCCGCAAGCAAATAGCAATAGATACAATTAACAGTAATTATCAGTAATAGACAGCAATAAACCGACGACACCCACCGCTCTCGACTTCCCGACCTTTTTTATTGATGATCTGAACGCCATTCTTCGCGGCGCCTATCCTGCGCTTTCTTTCGCTCCAGGGCATCCGCGATCTGGCGCGGGATCTCGGCGAGTCGAGCACTGTGTAGCTCGATGCTCAATTCGTACAATCGCTGATCCCGGTCCGGAAGTCGCTCGCCGTATTCCTTTAGCACCAGGGTGGCAAACTCGATGTAATCCTCGGAAAGTTGTCGGCGGTGATCGTAGTAAGCGCGCACCTCGGCCTCGGAGGCAGTATTCGACAACACCTTGCCATAGCGCTCGTTCCACCGTTTCTCGTCCTCGGCGCGGGCCCGCAAGATCTGCGGATCCTTGGTCGGTGCGCCAAACCGCCAGTACAGGTTATCGGGCAATCGCTCGCGCAGATCGTCGAGGGACACAGGGTATTCGTTATTGGCAACGTCGCCGCTGCCCAGGCTCGACGCGGCAATGCCGCTCTCGGCCTCGCTCGCCGGTAGACCGACTGCCCGGATCGGGCTGCTGGAAGCGGGCCGCGAGGAGCTGGAAGCGGGCCGCGAGGGAGCTGGACGTTCACTGGCAGACCCGGCCGCGATCGAACCCATGGCCTGTTTTCCCCCTGCTGACCCACCGCCAAAATGATCTACCAGAACAACCACGCTCACCAAGACAATCGCAATCGCCGCGACAACGAACCAGCTCTTGAGTCGAGTGTGCGCATTCACAGCTCAATCATTACCGCGCGCAGCACAGGTTTGGCAAGCCGACATTTACTCGCCGAACCACCCGTCACACCATCGGTTTCTTTCCTCAAACCATTGGACCAAATGCCAAATAACGCCGGTCTGGCGGTCGGTTGTACCGGTGAGAGCGAAATGAAACACGGTCTAACTTTCGTTCTGCTGTCCTCAACCCGGCACCTTTCTTTGTTAAACCATTTGGAGGGTGCGACAAAGAACGTTAGTCTGGCCGCCTGTTCCAATGGAGAGAGCCTGATGAAACATTATCTAACTTTCGTTCTTCTGTCCTTGGTGCTGGTGCCGGGGACCGCACACGCCGATATCCTCGAGGATATTCTTGATGTCATCGTCGATGGAGGTAACGACTACGACTGGGAACGAGTGGAGCTCCCGGGAACATTCTGCGGTAACGGCTCGCAGTACAAGTTCTTCGTCCACGATACGGGATCCCCGCACTTGTTGTTCTTCCTGGAGGGCGGCGGCGCGTGCTGGGACTACGACTCCTGCAGCGGCCGCGCCGGCGTCCTGGGCGCGGCCAATCCAAACGGCATTGCGGACGATTACATGACGCAGTTCACGGCCACCTACGTGTCGCCGATCGTCAATGGTGCCGACCCGGGTCTGCCTCTGCGCAGCCGTTATGACCTGCCGACCAAGGGCTGGAACATCGTCTACATGCCGTACTGCACCGGGGATGTTCACGTCGGCAACAAGAAGACCACCTACGTCGACCCCCGAGGTGAGCAACCACCGCTCGCCTGGAACCACTCAGGCTTCGCCAATTCCAGCGCTGCGGCCAATTACGCTGCCGATCGCTTCCCCGATGTCGACAAACTCCTGGTCACTGGATTCAGCGCTGGCGGCACCGCGACCTCGGCAGGCTACTACACCGTCCGCACGGCCATCGACCCGCAGCGGGGCTACCTGTTGAACGACTCGGGCCCGCTCTACCTCGCGCCCAACGCCGATTACTACTCGCGCCGTCTGCACGATACGATCAACGAGGCGTGGGCGCTCGACACCGTGTTTGACTCCCTGCCCCCGAACTTCGATCCCAACGACTTCGGCAGCATCAACCGCGTGGTCGCCGAAGAGTTCCCGGACGATCAGCTGGCCTATACCGCTTATACCCGCGATTACAACTACTCTCGCTTCTCCTACGAGCGTTTCTACGACGCCAATGACAAAGAGGATGTGCTCGCGTACTGGTTGGTCGATCAGGAAAACCTGCTCGACGAGCTCGAGAACTACCACAATTTCAGCTATTTCATCCCGTACGAGCGACAGATCAACGACAGCCATTGCAGCACCATCATCACCTTCATCGGCTCTCACGCCTGCCAGAAGATGGAGAAAAAGCGTCGCTGGTGGGAGTATCTCGAGTGGCCCTGGGGCCAGAGCTTCAAGTGCTACAGCGAATTCGTGCCAATGGAGACCTTCCTCGAGCGCTTCATCAACCAGGATCAGGTGATTCGCATCTATGAGCCCGAGAACGGGTACAACGCAGAAGATCCCGGCATGTCTATCGTGGCGCCACTCATCAACGACGCCATCAGTGGCTGAAGGGTGAAAATCCCGCCCGGCCGACCAGGGCACACCTGCTTGAGTTGAGACGATCTAGCAGCGTTCGGGAAAAATCCCGAACGCCGCTACCATTATTGGGCAAAGCCCTCCGGTGGACTCCCGCCGGACGCCCCATGTCCCCGAAATCGGCTGATCGCCGCTCTCGGCCCGGGCGCACGCCGATTCGGGAAAAACGATTTTTCCCGAATGCTGCTAGTCCATGGCGGGAGGTTGGCAATTTCGAGGAGCAGCAATCAGGGCATTTCGGAGCCTGTGGCTGCGACCCATACAGCAAACCAGTCCTGGATATCCAGGTCGATGTCCAGCGCGCGCGCTGCCGAGGTGATCCGCTCGGGACGATTGCTGCCCAGGACAGGAATGATGCCGGACGGATGTTTCAGCAACCAGGCATAGAGGATCTGGTCGGGGCTGGCGTCGTACTTGCGAGCCAGTTCATCCAGCGCACCGCGTACCCGAAGGTCAGCTGGACCATCGCCCGCAAAGACCCGGCCGCCCGCAGTCGGTGACCAGGCCATTGGCGCGATGCGCCGCTGCAAGCACTGGTCGAGCGTGCCGTCTAAAAAGGCGTCGAGTTGAAACGGATGGATCTCGACCTGATTGGTGACGATCGCAATGTCGAGTCGACTGGCCAGAGTATCGAGCTGGACGGGCGTGAAATTCGATACTCCGACGTGGCGCACCTTGCCCTGATCGCGAAGCTGGTGGAACGCCCCGGCCACTTCGTCAGGATCGAGAAGAGGGCTTGGCCGGTGCAAGAGCACGATGTCGATGAAATCGGTGTGCAGGTTGGCCAGCGAGCGCTCGACCGAGGCAATTATGTGTTGCTTCGAGTAATCGTAGTGCTTGATGCGATTTTGCGGTCGCGCCGGATCGACCAGCATGATGCCGCATTTGGTGATGATTTCGATTTTTTGGCGCAGGCTCGGATGCTGTTTCAGAGCGGCGCCAAAGGCTTCTTCGCAGCCATAGCCGCCGTAGATATCGGCGTGGTCGAATGAGGTGATACCGCATTCCAGGCACGCTTCTATTTTGGCCAAAACCCGTGCCGGGTCGGCTCCGTCGGGATCGTCCAGAAGTCGCCAAACGCCGTAGGCCAGTCGCGAGACCTCGGGTCCGCCTGGCGCCATGGTCACTCGCATTGTTTCACTCATTGGTCTTCTCCGCCGGGGAGCTTATCAGCCCGCATCGAAAGAGTGCACCGCGCCCGTGGGTTGCGCAAACGTGACACTTTTGCCCGGGGGAGCTTATCAGCCCGCATCGGAAGAGTGCGGCGCAGCGCGGTCTCATCGGCGGGAAATGTGCGGGTCATGGCGAGAAGGAGCAAGCCGCAGCCGATCCACAGCGCGTTGGCCACGTGAAACGCCCACAGCCGCCCTGCTACCACGATCATCGCACTGATGAGAAACGGTCCCAGGCCACGACCCACATCGTCGGCCAGGTTGTACAGCGCAAAAACCGAGCCGCGGGTTTCGGGTGGATTGACGTCGAGCAGCATGGCGCGCACGTTGGGCGCTGTGATGGCCACAGAAAAACCCGCCACCATACCGATGACAAGCGGCGGCACGAGAGCGGGATCGTCAACGCCGATCTGGCTGGGATAGCTCAATAAAATCGCCGTGGGCAGCACCCCGACCAGGGTGGCAATGCCACACAGAAGTGGCAACAGAGCCGGGTTCTTGTTGTAAAGCCGATTGCCCCACAAACCGCCCACGAAGCTACCGGCGATGCTCGCCGCGCCGATGAAAAGCACAATCGCGGTCGCGCTGCGCACGCTGTAGCCTTTTTCCTGAGCCAAAAAGTCGTTCAGATAAACAAAAAACACTCCCCACGGCACGGTGCCCAGCGCGCCCTGCAAAAAGATGAGCAGGTTGCTCGGGACCCGAAACAGCGCGCGATAGCTGGACCAGCTGATCTGGCCGGTGTAGACGTACCCCTGCTCGGACATGGGGTCGCTGGCCAGCCACTCGTCGAGGCTGTCTTCGGCCTGGCCGCGCATCGGCTCCTTGACAGTGATCAGAAACAGCGCGCCGAGGACAAAATTGGGCGCAGCCACGACGATAAACGGCAGACGCCAGCCGTAGTCCGGGCCGAGAAATCCCGCTGCGAACTGGCCCAGCGCAATGCCCAGGCCCATGGCCAGTCCGATGTACGCAGTCGCCCTGGGTCGCTGGGCGGCCGGGAAGTAATCACCGATGAGCGAATAGACCAGCGGCATGGCCCCACCAATGCCGATTCCAGTCGCTGCGCGCAGCCAAAAAAGCTGCTCGTAGGTCTGCGCAAACCCGGTCAAAAGACAGGGAATCTCGCCGATCAAGACGACTGCACCAAAAAGCCAGCGGCGCCCCATCCGATCGGTCAAATAGCCGATGAACAGAGCGATGACGCCGCCGAAAAGCCAGAATGATAGCGAAATGTGCCCACCCAGCTTGACGTCGCGCTGCTCGGCAGAAAAGCCAAACTCGTCGGCGATCTGAGTGAGATTGGGCGCCATCAGATTCTGATCGGCAAACAGAAAAAGCGCGATCAATCCGAGCAGCCACACCGCACGGAGGTCTTTTCCGCGAAATGTCCGGGTCATGGCGAGAAACTCCACCTGGATAACATGATTGGGCCAAGAATGGTCGGGTGGCTGAGCATGAGAAACGATATGGAGGTCGCCCGGTAGGGCTGGCGACCAGACGCGCCAGCTTAACAGCGTCCCCGACTCCGTAGTAGTGTCTCGGCGGCGAGCCCGAGGCCCCACCGAGCCAGCTCGCTGCGCTGCAATCGCCAGAGAGTGGGATGAACGACGAAAGGCCGGTCAAGATCAGAAATCTCATCGCCTATGGTGCGGGCGATATCTTCGGCGGCGGCGCATTCGTTCTGATCAGCATGTTCTATTTCTTCTTCTTGACCGAAGAAGTGGGCTTGACACCGCTGTTGGCCGGTCTGGTCATAGGCGCGGGCAAGGTATGGGACGCGCTCTCGGATCCGATCATGGGCCATCTGTCGGACCATACTCGGTCGAGATACGGCCGCCGGCGGGTATTTTTTCTGATCGCCATCGCGCCCATTGCGCTGAGCTTCTACCTCTTGTGGATCCCCATCGGCAGCGACCATTTGTGGGTACAGGCCGGTTACTACAGCGCGATCTACATCGTCTTCAACACGGTCTTCACCATGGTCATGGTCCCGTACTCGGCGCTCAACGCCGAGATGTCGTCCGATTACCGGGTTCGCACCCGCCTGACTGCGGCCAGAACGCTGTTTTCGCAGGGCTCGTCTGCCCTCGCCGCGGTTTTGGGGCCGGCCATCCGCAACGCGCCCGACACCACCGAGCGGGGTTATTTCTGGTTATCCATCGTATTTGGCGCGCTCTACGCCCTGCCCTGGCTGTTCGTATTTGTCGGCACCTGGGAACGGGCCAGCGAGCCCGCCCGGGCCCAGCGCTTCAACCTGGCCCGGATCCTCAAGAGCTCGCTCGAGCTGGTCCACAACCGGTCGTTTCGCATCCATATTCTGATGTACATCTGCGCCTATACCGCCATGGACGTGCTGCTCATCCTGGTCCAGTATTACGTCCGATGGAATCTCGGCCGCGAGGTGTTGAGCGAGGCCATGGCGGGGCTGGTCGGGGCGCAACTCGTCACCATCCCGCTCTATGTCTGGATTGCCAACCGATGGGGCAAGGGCGCGGCGTTTCGCCTCGGTCTGGCCGTTTTTGGCCTCGGCATGGCGGCCTCGTATGTTCTCAACGCGACCAGCACAACAGCCGAAATCGTGGCGATCTGCGCCATCATCGGGGCCGGGATGAGCGCGGCGGTCATGATGCCCTGGGCCATTTTGCCCTCGATCATCGATGTCGATGAAGTGATGACCACCCGGGTGCGGTCCGGCGTGTATGCTGGCGCCATGACTCTGATCCGCAAGCTGGTCCAGGGCCTTGTCGCCACCCAGGCCATCGCCATCGCGCTCACTGCGATCGGCTATGTGGAGAGCGCGGGTAACAGCGCACACAGCCAATCGCCCGAGACCATCGCCCACCTCAAACTGCTATTTTTCGCCATGCCGTCGCTGTTTATCGTCCTGGGCTTTGTCATCTCGCTGCGCTTCCGCATTACACCCGAGACCCACGCCATTCTGGTCGAGGAGCTCGACAGACTGCGCGCGGGCGGCGACAAACAATCGGCTGGCACCAACACCCGAAGAATTCTCGAGCAGCTCACCGGCCGCTCGTACGACGATCTCTACGTCTCGCCCGACAGCGCACGGCGTAACTGGTGAGCACCAGGCAACAAGGAGACCCACCCCCGATGATCGATCTCGAAAAAAGTGATTCTGGTTTTTCCATCGCCATCGGCCGAAAAACTCTCATCCGCCATCATCCCGAAGCGCCCTGCGTCAGCGCAGGCGAGGGAAGCGCGACCTACCTGGCCCGGCACAGCCACTACCGGATCAAAGACAAGATCACCCGCAAGATCGCGCCCGATCGCTGGGACATCCGCGAGGCCACCGAGTCCTGGGTGGTGATCGAGTTCGAGGGCTTCGGAATCATGACCGTGGCCGAGGCGGCCGGAGCGGTCGAGATCCGGTTCAGCGGATTGGACGAGCAATTAAACCGCCTGTGGTTTTTTCTCGAAGCCAGCCCGGGCGAGCATATCTACGGCTGCGGCGAGCAGTACTCGGAGCTCGATCTGCGCGGCAAACTGGTCCCGCTGTGGGTACAGGAACAGGGCGTGGGCCGCGGCAAAGACCTGATCACGTTGCTCGCCAACCTGCGCGCCGGCGCGGGCGGAGCCTGGCACACGACCTATTTTGCCCAGCCGACCTTCGTGTCATCGGCCAACTACTCGTGTCACATCGACGCCACCTCGTACGCCGAATTCGACTTTCGCGACCCACAGCGCCATATCCTGCACATCTGGCAGGTTCCGACCGCAATTCGCATCGAGGTGGCAGACAGTGCGCCCGAGGTCATCGGCCGTCTGTCGAACTATCTGGGTCGGCAGCCCGAGTTGCCCGAATGGGCGTATGACGGCATATGGCTCGGCATTCAGGGCGGCACCGAAATCGTCGATAAGAAGCTCCGCCGGGCCCGCAAAAAAGGCGTCGAGGTCGCCGCGCTGTGGGCTCAGGACTGGGAGGGCATACGCATCACCTCGTTTGGCAAACAGCTCAGGTGGAACTGGAAATACGACCACGAGCTGTACAAAGACCTGCCCCACTACATCGCCGAGCTAGCTGAGCGGGGCATCCGGTTTCTCGGCTATATAAACCCCATGCTGGTTCCCGAGGGCGACCTCTACCGGGAAGCGGCCGACAAGGGCTATCTCATCGTCGACCAGGCCGGCGAGATCATGCACGTCGTCCTCACGACATTTCCCGCCGCCCTGGTCGACCTGGACAATCCCGCCGCGGTCACCTGGTTCAAGGCGGTCATCAAAGAACACATGCTCGGCATCGGCATGGCGGGGTGGATGGCCGATTTCGGCGAGGCCCTGCCCATCGACGCGGTCTTGTATTCGGGCCGAAGCGCCGAGAGAGCGCACAACCAGTACCCCGCACTGTGGGCCAGAGTATGCCGCGAGGCGGTCGAGGAAGCGGGCAAGCTGGGCGACATCGTATTTTTCATGCGGGCCGGGTTTACTGGCAGTTCGCGTTATTCACTGGCCCACTGGGCCGGTGATCAGCTGGTCAACTGGAGCCTGGACGACGGCTTTGCCACGGTGATTCCGGCCGGGATCTCGCTCGGTTTTTGCGCCGTGGCGCATTTTCATTCCGACATCGGCGGCTATACCACAGTGGCCTGGATCAAGCGCAAAAAAGAGCTGTTCATGCGCTGGTGCGAGCAGGCGGCGTTCACCCCCATCATGCGCACCCACGAGGGCAACCGGCCCGATTCCAACTGGCAGTTCGACTCGGATGACGAAACCCTGGACCATGTGGCCCGCATGACCCGGGTCTATGTTCATCTGAAAGAATATCACCGTGCCCTCGGCCGGGAGTACACCGATACCGGTCTGCCGCCGATGCGCCACCCCTATATCCATTACGAAGCCGACCCGGTACTGCACACCTTAAAATACCAGTATCTCTACGGCCGAGACCTCCTGGTCGCTCCGGTATACCAACCGAAAAAAAAATCCATGCGGGTTTATTTGCCCGACGACACCTGGATGCACGCCTGGACTGGCCAGTCGTACAGCGGCGGATGGCACAATGTACTCGCCCCATTGGGCCAGCCTCCTGTGTTCTATCGCACCTCGTCGCCGCACCGGGATCGGTTCGACGGCCTGCAGACAATTCGCTGAACGATCTGCCCATGCATCGACCTGGAGAAATGAAGCCATGACAAAACTCGATTTCCCCGTGAATCGTATTCTGCCTGTCGTTTTCTCGGTTGTTGTCGCTCTTTTGTTCACGCCCTTGCCAGCCGCGGGCCAGGAACGCGCTGCGGCCGAACGCGCGCCATCGGCGGCGGCAAACCTGACCTGGGTCGTGTGGGGCATGAACTACACCCGGGCCGCGCTCGGCCTCGATGTGGCGTATCGAATACCGCTTTTCAAGAAACCCGGTATTCTGTGGCAGACCAGCAACATCACGGTGGGGTTTCAGGAGCTTTACAGTTTCACCAACAACAGTGTCGGCGGATACGCCGAAATCACGCCAATTGCTCTGTTTAAGCTGCGGGTCCAGGCTTCGTATGACTATCTGCCGGTCGAGTTTTTCGACGGCGGTGTACGCGTTCTCACCGAGGTAGGCCGGGACCGGCTCGACCGGGGCAGAGTTGAGCGCGGCGACCCGGACGCGGTCGACTGGGTCGACGGCATTGACAACCGCGATGTGTTCTTCGAGCCGATCAACGGGCAGGGGTTCCGGCTGCAGATTCAGCCCACGCTGCAGGGCAAGGTCGGACCCGTAGCCCTGCAATACAACTTCACCGCCGATTTTAACGTCTATTCAGCCGGCGATTATGACCGCGGCGACATCTATTACGACCCCGGGACATTTACGCTGCGCGAGCTTCGCGATCGCGGCTACATGCACGAGCTGGTGGCTGTCCACCAGGCCGCGGTGGGCGGCGGCGGGTTAACTGTGGGGGTGACCGGCACGTACTACAGCGTGGCCGGGACAGGCCTTGACAGTTTGAGCATCAACGGCCTGGCCGTGTACCGTCTGGCCTGGAAGCACCGGTCGTGGAAACCGTGGTTTGCGACACAGATCGGAACCCATCTCGACGATCCGATGCACCAGTATGACATCGGCTGGATGGCGGTTACCGGGATGAACATCGATCTGCTGTGAGGGCGGGCGGACGCGCGTGCATGCGATCCTTGTTGCAGGGGCCGGTGACATGCGGTAGCTCTCTGGCCAGGTACGTCGCAATCGACTTTTGCGAGGAACAAGCCCTATGAGTACTGAACTTCTGGTGCAAGAACCCCTGTCCCAAGCGCGGGTCGTGGCTGGCAAGACATTTCCCCTGCCGCTTGGCCCGGCCTCGCGGCCCTGTTCGACAGACCAGCTCACCGCCTGGGTCGCGGCCCATCGCGAGCGATTTTTCGAGCGAGTCATGCAGCACGGCGCAGTTCTGCTGCGTGGTTTTGCCATCGATACGCCGGACGATTTCGCAGCATTTGTCGATTCGCTCGGGCTCGACAACATGCCGTATGTCGGAGGTGCTGCGGTGCGCAACCGAGTATCGGGCGACCGGGTATTGACCGCCAACGAGTCACCGCCGTCCGAGCCTATTCCGTTTCACCACGAAATGTCCCAGGTGCCCGCTCCGCCCGATTACATCGTATTTTATTGCGACATTCCACCGGCCGAGGGCGGCGAGACACCGATCATCTTATCCAATGAGGTATATCGGTTTTTTCACCAAAACCACCCCGAATTTCTGCGTCGGGTAGAAGAACTGGGTGTGCGCTATATTCGGATCATGCCGGCTGAGGACGATCCATCGTCGGCCATTGGGCGCAGCTGGAAATCGACGTATCAGGCCGAAAGCCGAGCTGGCGCCGAAGCTGCGATGCGCGAGCAGGGGACCAGCTGGCAGTGGCTTGACAACGGCAATTTGCGGACAGTGACAGCGGCCTTGCCGGCCATTCGGAGCGAGTCGCGGACCGGCCAGAAGACATTCTTCAACTCGATGATCGCGGCCTATACCGGCTGGGTGGATTCGCGCAACGACCCCACAAAAGCCATCGAGCTGGGCGACGGCAGTCCGGTTGATCACGACGCCATGATGGCGATCGCAGCGTACATGAAAGAGCATTGCGTGGCCTTTCCCTGGCAGAAAGGCGACGTCCTGGTGGTCGACAACCGACTGACCATGCACTCGCGCAATCCATTTACCCCGCCGCGCCGCATCCTGGCCTCGGTGGCCCGCCAGCGCCACGGCGATCGCGCGATGGCGGCCGGCTAGCACTTGCTGCTGCCCGGCCGTACGGTGG
Source organism: Pseudomonadota bacterium (assembly GCA_022360315.1). Taxonomy (GTDB): domain Bacteria; phylum Myxococcota_A; class Polyangia; order Haliangiales; family Haliangiaceae; genus JAKSDA01. The sequence goes on along the minus strand of JAKSDA010000056.1, from coordinate 8,963 downwards.
CCTATCGGGTCGATAGAGGCTGCAGCAGGTGCACATAGAAATACGCGCAGTAGTCGCGCAGGAAGGGCTCTTGCACGATGCCCAGAGCGCGGTTGGTGTCCCATGGCTCGATGGGATGGGTGTCGAGCGCTGCCGTCTCGATGAGCTCGTCGGGCACCGCGAGGCCGTCGATCGGTTTTTCGAGCAGCGGACGCCTGCGGCGCAGCTCGCCCTTCAAGTCGTCCAGACGCAAGCCAGCGCGGCTGACTCCTGCACCAGGCCGGACGATAGGCAACGTGTCTGCCCGGGTCAAGCTCGCCATCGCCGCTATTTCGGCTATCAGGCGGCGGTCCCTGTGGTCACTCATCCTGCCATTACTACTATACTAATGCATAGATATTACTAATGCACCGGGTTGAATGGACCAACGAGAGGCCACACCGACCCACGGCATAGGTCCTCCGTTGACAAGAACCACCAGTGGACGTACGGTCCATGCATCCGCTTGCGCACAGTCATCTTGTGCGCCGAGGAGCGATGCTCCTGAGATCGAATGCCAGCTGGTTGGTACCATGATCAAACGTTCGTCCAGAACCTCGGGATTGGCCGTGGAGGGCACCCTTGGCGAGTGAAATCATCTTTCATGACATCGCTCTCATGACGTCACAGAGCCCCCTCCTCGGTCCTCGAACCCCCGAAGCGACGATTCTCTACAACGCGATGTCCCTGAGGTCGCAGCAAGGCGTGCCGTGGAGCAGCGGTCGGATCGTCCTGCTGCGCCAAACGCTCGATGGCACCTGGAGCGAGACGTGTTGTGACGTCTCCCGCGAGCAGGTCCTGGCAATCGACGAGACCCTGCGTCAAATGAGCTTTCCAGGTCGTGAGCTGGACGTCGCAGGGGGATTCGACCGCACCGCTGACCTGTTCATCCAGCTGCGCATGATCGTCGATACCCGCAACGATGAAGCTGGATGCAGCTCGACCGTGTCACTCACCGCCAATCATCCCGGATTAACCGGGCGGGATGCCGAGGCGCTCGCCGGCTTGCTCCGGCAACTCTTCCAATTGGTGCTGGAAGATGTCGAACCTCGCCCCGACCGGGATGCGGCAACTGCGAGGTTGCTGTGGTGGACCGCCGGATGAGACATCGATATCCTCGGTCTCGCCGACGAATTCGTTGGGCAAGTCGGTCGAGAGCACGCCAAACGCCGGATCGGTGGTATTGAGCCCCTCCACGATGCAGACGTTCTCGGCCGACGTCGAGCCGCCAAACGACACGCCGAAGCGGTCGTTGTGCGAACCGCCCTTGACAGCGCCGGACGCGCTGTCTTGTGCCAGGGCCAGACGGACCGCCGAGACCGTGCCGCCAGCCGGCCGTGAAGGTGAGGCCCGGCCATGACATGGCAAACCCTCTGCCTATCGCTCCGCGAGCATTTGCATTGTGACTACAATGTCAACCGGCGGCAATGCCAATTCGCCCACCCATTGATTGGGAGGAGCGTCTTCTTGCTTTTTGAATGCCAGCGCTATCTCTAGCACATACGCTCCGGCTCCAAGCTGCCAGGCCTTGCCTCCCACTGCCAGGACAGCCATCCCGTGCTTTCTAGTGGGAACACCAACAGTTTGCATGTCGACGCGTAAACCAATGTAAGCATCTCGCGGAATCACAGCCCATTGAGGGATGGGGCTCGGCCCACTCATCGAAAAGCCCGAAACACTGACTGGTTTTCCCGCCGAGTCAAACAGTTCAGGCTGAATTCGCGGATGGCTGATCACAGCAACCGGGTTCAACGTATGGTTTTTCAGCTCTACATGGACAGCGTGCCGCAAACCGGGGTTGAGGTCTTCAAATGCGACACGGACCCGTCCGGACAGCCCCTTGACCGGCTCGGACCAGGCGTTTGCAGCGGGCTTTGTGATCGGTTTTTTTCCCACGGTTGAACAGTTAATGATGGGGAGGGCCCCAACAAGGACGAAGACCGCCAGGGTCGTCAATCGACAAATCAGTTTTTTCATGCGTCCTCTTCGTCGAACTGGCTCTGCCCTGCAGCAGCCGGCAGCGATGCAACAATGGCCCGGGTGGGCCCCATCAATCACTGTGTCCGGCGCGGCCGAGGCCGAGGATTCCTAACAAGTCGTACCATCTATGTTACGACAGAAGGGTCCTGCCCCCGCCTTGTCAATGGTAGCGGAACAGAAGAGGCCGGAGACGTTCCTGTGGTTGGCCACAGCAAACGCAGTCCGCGGACTACCAGCCACGCTGTACTCCCAAGGGATCGCCCAGAGAAACGTGGATGTGCCGCAAATTGGCCCTAGCAATGGAAACATCGTGGGCGTTACACCGCCATAATTCGCTATGTTGTCTACAGGCGGACTGACTGGGGTACCCGTGGACAGGTTGCCTCCATGAGCAGGTCCAAAGGTATTGACCGGATGTACTATGCCATTCCGGGCCGAGAGAAAACCAGTGGCCGGGGTTACCGTGGCAGCGACGGTGCCCTCGCCGAAGACGACGCCTTGAAACGAGACGTCCTTGGGATCGATAAACACATTGGCCCGGAACCCAGCGCCCCATGTACCCGCCGGGATGACTCCCCCAAAGTGCGGATGCGATCCGGCCACAGCAGTCATGTTGACGCCACTGGGGATGACGATCGTGATGGCACGGGTGTCGACCACCCCACCAACGATGGATCCGATAGCAGCACGAAGCTCGAGCACTACAGCGCTCGCTGTGGCAGGAGCTGTGTACGTCCCCGTCCCCACATCCGTAACCCCCGTCAACGCACCTCCACCGGAGGCGAGATGCCACCGCAAGCCGCCGAAATACGTGGCCGGGTTCGGTGGAATCGAGAAAAAATCCAGATTGATGACTTCACCGACACCGAACCGCGCGAGACTGCGTCCGGTAAAGTTGTCTGCCGGGTTCAAGACTCCGAATACGAATGGTCCCAACAGCGAGGAGCGCTGAAAGCTGGCCACAGCATGTCGATTGGGGGGCGCACTCGACGAAAAATCTGTCGATTCACCATGCGCGACCACGGTTATGCGAGCGGCGGGGAAACCGATCCGGATCAATTCGGCCTTTACGGCCAGGGCCCGATTACACGACAGCGTCCAATTGTGCCCCTGGGCGCCGTCCTCGCTGGCGTAGCCGTGCACCAGGATATCATCGGCAGCGCCCCCCATGAGCCAGGTGGTCAGCATTGCGGTCAGTTGCGTCGTGTGCGCCGACGTGATGGTCCTGTCGTTGGGACCGGCAAACACGATATCAGTGCCGGCCGGGCGCCCTGTCGAGAGATCCGTCGGGCAGCGCAACCCCGACGGGATCGCCGCCGGATCGCCGGCCCGCTGGATCACCCCCGAAGCCGGAGCACTCGCTCGTTTGCTGATGTCCTGGCAAGCTGTGGTCGGCCGAGTCGCCTGATGCTGCCGTGGCCGTGATGGTGCCCCGCCCTGCTGCACGACGTGGGTCAATTCGTGGGCGAGCAATCGCTTTCCCGCTGACGTCTCGGGGGCATAGTGGCCCGCGTCCAGCACAATATTGGACCCAACCGTGTAGGCCTGTGCGTTGAGATCTCCGGCTGATTCCGAAGCCCGGGTGTCGGTATGGAGCCGCACCTGGCCGAAGTCGCGTCCGAAACGCAGTTCAAAGAAAGCCTGGGTTGCGGCCGGCAGGGGGTGTCCGCCGCCCCCCAGCGAACGGACCTGGGCTTCGACGCGCGGCGTGACCCCGGGGGACTTTCCGGGCGTGGCCCTTGACTGGACCATTTTTCCGGGTATTTCTTCCTGATCCAGGCTCACTAGCTCTTCTGCGCATTCATCGCAGAGGGGTTGGATATGGGGCACGGCGTCGGAGACCGCCTTGGTCTGCAGCACGTCTTCTGCTTCTGCCTCTTCCTCTTCCTCTTCTTCTTCCTCTTCTTCTTCCTCTTCTTCCCCTTCCTCCCCTTCCTCTGCCTCCAATTGCACCTGGGGCTCCGACATCCGCATAACCTGATCAGCAACCTGGTCGGCTTCCTGTTCGTACTTGTCTCCGGGCTGGCCGACGGTGAGTTTAGTCTGGATAGGTGCCACGTACCGCGTCCCATTTGCCATGGCGATGATGTCGTCATAGACGGAAGCGGGCCCTGGCTGGCCCGACTCGTCGCGAGCGGGTTGCGGCTCCAGCGCGAGACGCACTCCTTCGTACAGGGCATCCGGGGATGGCAAAATGCTCGCGTCCCTGTTGCCCGCGGTGCTGGCCGCCTGCGTCGCCTGGGCCATGGCCGCATTGCCCGCGCCTTGCTGGGCCCTCCGCAGCGCGTGATCATCGAATGGCAACACAGAAATCGGACACGGCCTCTGCGCAGGAAGGCGAGCAGTTGGCCCGACTGCTTTGCGCGCTAGGTGGTATTGGCGACTCATTGGTGCGCTCTGACCGGAACGGCCGGTATGACCGAACCGTATGATCGCCAGTACAAGGCCGAAATCAACTGTATTTCTGAGCGATCACGGCTTTCTCCCAAACATAGCTGCCGCAGCATGGCACCCTCCATGCACACAATGAAAACACGTCGATGTAATCGGCGCAAGCACTACACACGTTCACGCTGAAAGCTTCGTCATCGAGCATGACCAGCATATGCAACACCTCGCCAGCAACCCGCATCTCGGCATAATCCAGCCGCCACAGAGCATTGCGCTGCGGTGCTTTGAAACGCACCGGCTCCGGCCCCTGGGGATGGCTCCCCTAATGTACCAGCAATGGCGCCGGTTGCTGTGCTCGACGTATCATATGAGGAGAGGATGAAACCTATCGAACCAACCGATCTGCGGCCGGTTGAGGAGCTGTCGCGCTCTTTCTTTCGGGCGACCAATCCGCACATTACCGGGTCTTCATTCGAGCTCAAATGGGGCCAAGCACTGTCGTCGCCGCTGCGCTTCATGCGCAGTTTTCCCCGGGCGTTTTACGTCGATCACAGCCGGCAGGCAGGCGCGGGATCGGCGCAAGAGTGATGGCCCGAGCGCAACCCTCCACGGCCGCGCACGGGTACATTGGACCTTTTCCATTGTTAGCGCGTGTAGTAGTCTGCCGAGTTCGTGGAGCTCCGCGCGTATACCGTTCTCGATTCTCTGCAACCGCAGCTGGTCGGATTTCTACAGACTGTGTCGCAGGGGTTCATGCCGATGGAGCGGCAGGCGTCGCTGTTTCTCGAAATCGCACCGGGAATGGCGATCAATCGGTTGACCGACGCCGCGCTCAAGGCGACCACGTGCCAGCCGGGCATGCAGATCGTCGAGCGCGCCTACGGCATGGTCGAGCTTCACGACGACGATCAAGGCCAGGTCCGCGCGGCCGGCCGGGCCATGCTGGAACCAGTGGGAGCGAACCCGACCGACCGCCTGTCGCCCAGGATCGTGTCTTCGCAGATCATCACGGGCATCGACGGCCACCAGTCCCAGCTCATCAACCGAATGCGTCACGGCGATATGATCACCGCCGGGCAAACCCTTTACATCCTCGAGGTCCACCCGGCCGGGTACGCGGCTCTGGCCGCCAACGAGGCCGAAAAAGCCTCGCCCATCCAGCTGCTCGAGGTCATTGCCTTCGGCGCTTTTGGCCGGCTATGGCTGGGCGGTGGCGAAGCCGAAATCGCCGAGGCGGTGCGCGCAGCAGAACATGCATTGACCTCGCTCACCGGCCGCGAAAACCGCTGACCCTCAGTACATCTCCCCGAATCAAGTACCCACTATGCCCGACCAGCCCGCCGATGGCTGCGTTGCTCGTCGGTCACGTAGGTCAACTGTGCTCCGTCCTCGACGCCTTGCCCTCGACGCGCTGGATCGACCCTACTGGGCACTTTCTTGCGAGGAGCTGTACTCCGTTCGCAATCATCATCGCCAGCCAGCGACCTCGGCGGATTCCGACTCTCGGTTTTCGGCCCCGGCTCTCGGTCTCGGGCTCGGTTTTCGGCCTCGGCCTCGGCCTTTGGTCTCGGCCTTTGGTCTCGGCTTTCGCCCATCTCGATGATAAACTCGCGCCGTAGCAACTGTCCTGGCTCCAGGTCGCAAAACCACAGGTCACAAGGTATGGCGCGTCGCAGTGTTGCCGAGTTTCTCGAATCGTTCGTGCTGCCGCTGGTAGCCGGCGGAGAGCTGAAGGTCAGTCGTCCGATCAGTGTCACCGACCTCCAGCACTTCGAAGAAGATCTGCCTCATGCAAGTCAACAGCTCGTCGCTGTGGATGAGGCTCGTACACAGGTGCTGGCCGAACTCGTGGTCCGGCCGCCATCGCTCGTGCTGGACGCCGACGAGCTGCACTTGGCCGCTGCGCTGTACAACATATTGTTCATGATCCATCCCGATTCGGAAGGACCATTGATCACCGGGTCGGCACGCATCCGGGTAACCTCCACGGCGCGCCATATGGCCGCGCAGCCGCTCAGCCGCACCCGCCGCCGCATTCTGGCCCGACACGCCCTCCTGCACAACCTGTTCGAGCTGACCCGGATCGACACCAAAGTATCCTGGTGGACCGGAAGCGCGCGTTTCCTGGGCCAGAAGCCGCCCGCTCGCCTCGGCCGATGGCGCACTGTACGGCGGGTCCGGCAGGAAACCTCGACCGCCAGTTACGAGGACCTGTTGGCCTCCGAGCTGGCCACTCCGATCACCAGCACACTGCTGCGTCGGTCGCCGCTCACCCTGCTCCTGACCTCCCACGCAAATGCTCCAGTCCTGCACTGGGAGGACGCGACCTGCGTGCTCGCCGACCCCGAGCTGACCCGGGCGGTCGCCTACGAGGCACTCCGTCCCGGCGATCCCGACCGACAAGTGACCGGGCCAGCACGCTACGCCGCAGCATTCGAGCAGATGCTCGAACGTACACCCAAAGTCAGTGAACTCCGTACAGTGGTGGCATTCCTGGTCCATCTCAACGTTCTTCTCGCCCTTGCCGAGACCCGCATGCGCGACCTGTCAGCCCGGTCCCCTCTGATCACGACCGTACTGGCCCCCGAGCGGGCAGGTCAGAGAGCTCGTGGTCTGACCACCTTTTTTGCCCTGCCCAATGCGCTCAGCAAGGCCGACCCACTACTGGCCGTGCCGCCGGGGTTGATCGATGATTCGCGTCTCGCCAAGCGATGGCAGATCCATCGCGAGCAGGTTGCCGACGGCGTGGGTGAAGCGGTGATCACGGCGCTGGTCGATAGATTGAGCCGTCACTTGCACGCAGAGCTGCCCCCAGCGGTAGATATTTCTCGATCGGCGCACTAGACTGCCTGTCTCGAGATGGCCGCTGCTCTTTAGCAGGCATCGGGCCAGGCGCAATTCCATGTCCTCCCCACCTCCCACGCCCACTGCCTCGATCGACGTCACGCGTATAAGTACTCAGTTTCAGAGTATTGCGCGCACGCTCAATACACAATTTCTCGACAAGCAGGAGATCATCCGCCTGCTCAACATCAGTGCCATTGCGAGCGAGCACATGGTTCTGGTCGGACCGCCGGGAACTGCCAAGAGTGCGATCATCAGCATGTTTGCGCAGCTCATCGACGCTGCGTATTTCGAGTATTTGCTCACCCGGTTCACCGAGCCCAACGAGCTGTTCGGTCCGGTGGACATCAAGGAGTTTCGCGAGGGGCGGTACAACCGGCGCACTGCGGGCATGCTGCCGGAGGCCGAGATCGTCTTTCTCGACGAGATTTTTAAATCCAATTCAGCGATTCTCAACTCGCTGCTCCACATCATCAACGAGCGGAAATTTTCCAATGGTCCGGTTGTCATTGATGTGCCGCTGATTTCACTATTTGCAGCGTCCAACGAGGTACCCAACGACGAAAACCTCGCCGCGATGTTCGATCGCTTTTTGCTCCGGGTCAGGTCCGATTATCTGGATTCGTATCACTTTCACGAGCTGATGACCCGCGGCATCGAGCATGAGATCCGCAAGCTCACCGGGCGTGGGGCCATGTTGCAGTCGATCACCAGTGCCAGCGAGCTCAGGCGGCTGCAGCAGAACTTTGACCGTTTCATGGTCTTTCCCGAGGACTTTCTGGCCAAGTACAAGGGTCTGATCTTTCAGATTCGCTCCGAGGGCATCACGGTTTCGGATCGGCGCGCGGTCAAGTTGCTCAAGCTATTTGCTGCCTCGGCGGTGTTTGACGGACGCAGTCAGGTGACTGACGGAGATTTTTTCATCCTGCGGCATATTTGGAACAATCTCGATCAGTCCGAGCTGCTGGAGGAAATCGTCAACCCGGTGGTGGACAGCTATTACCGGGAGCATCCCGAGGAGCGTCGATTTATCGGACCGCAGGCCAGCCTCGAAGACCTGCTCAGCGAGCTCAACTTGATCAGGGAACTCTTGACTTCGAGTGCCGAGCTATCGGACATTCAATTGTTCTCTCAACTCAAGAATCTCAACGAGATCAAAGCCGCTCTATCGGCGATCAACAATGAGACCGCGCAAAGGATGATCCGCGAGGTCGATCAGCTGCTCGAGAATGTCTTCGCGTCGTCCAAGTTCGGCATGTGAGGGTCTATCGTGCTCAAAGTGGCCATCTTCGACGACGTCGTTGCTACACGAGGCGAGACGTTTAACATTCCGGGTCTCGGTGTCGACGTATACGAGCACGCCGACGACGTGGTAGAGCTGTACCAACATCGCCACTACGATGTGGTTTTCATGGATTACGCCATGGGTTCGGGTCGCAAGAGCGGCGCCGCGGCGATTCGCGAGCTGCGCGCGGCCGGTTTTGACTGCACGATTGTGGCCATTTCCAGTGATCCATCTGCCAATGACGAGATGAAAGAGGCCGGCGCCGACCGCTCACTGGGCAAAAAGGCGCATTTGCGTTCCTACCTCGTGCACCTGGGAGAAACCCATCTGCGCGAATCGCCATCGGGTCGGTCCTAGCTAGTTCCCGTCCCGGAATCCTTAATGTGCTGATATTACACGAAAATCCGCCCATTTTGCGCCCTTTCTGTGCAGTGTGATTTGGCCG
>JAKSDA010000482.1 GCA_022360315.1 Pseudomonadota bacterium | reverse complement strand
TGGAACCTCCCAATCGAGCCAAGTCCAGAAGAAGTAGAGATCCTCAAACTGGTCAAGCGCCATCGAAGGTTGTTCGGTTTCCTTCGAATGCATCGACACGAGCTCTTCAATGATGAATTCCAAGCGGAGTTGGAGACGATGTATCGTGATACGGGCGCCGGGGACACCCCAAAGCCTCTCGCGCTGATGTGCATGGTATTGTTTGTGCAAGCATATGTGAAAGCCTCCGATGTGGAGGCTGTGGTGGCTTCGCGGGCGGATGCTCGTTGGAAACTGGTGCTTGGCTCGTTGGGGTCAGATGAGCCGTTGTTCTCACAAGGCTGCCTGCAGCAGTTCCGCCAACGTCTTATCGAGCACGGCATGGACCGCCGTTTGCTCAAGCGAACTATCGAGTTGGCCCGGGAGATCGGCGGATTCGATTGGCGCAAGCTGCCCAAGACACTGCAAGTGGGGATTGACTCGCGCCCTTTAGTGGGCGCGGGGAGAGTTGAGGACACGTTCAATCTACTAGGGCATGCAGCCCGCAAAGTGTTGAGGTGCGCGTCGAAGTTGACGGGATTGAGTCCACAGAACATCTGTTCTGAGGCGGGTTGCCGGCTGTTCTTGGCTTCGAGCGTGAAGGCAGGGCTCGACATAGATTGGAGCGACAAAGAGCAAAAAAGCGACGCCCTCAATCGGCTCATGGATCAAGTGGTCACCTTGACGGCGTGGGTCGAGCAGAACATCGAGAAGCGAAGAAGGTTCAATGAGCCCATTCAGCACTATTTGGATGCACTCGACGAGTTCGAGGGGCAGGATCTGGAGCGCGATTCCGACGGCACTTTCAAGATTCGCAACGAGGTCGCGAAAGACCGTCGAATTTCAGTCCAAGACCCTGAGGAGAGCGGTTCGGCCACCGAACGGACCCCCTCGCAGCTCGGTGGCCCCCTCTCGGCCGACAAGGTTCTACCCCTAAGCACCACTGCAGATGTCCGGCCGCCGGCGTCCGCAACAATGGACAAGAGCAAGAGCAGAGAGCCCGGACCGGTCGAGCAGTCTGAAGGTGAAGGCGACGAAGATGAGATTGCGGATGTAGAACCGGCGGAGCGTATCCGGGCACGACGCGGTCGACGACCTGGTCCAGCCGAGCCGGTGATTGCGGATGTAGAACCGGCGGAGCAGTACAAGCTCACACTGCGCATAGAGCCGGCCGATTTGGATGTCCTTGTCAGGATTGACGGTCTCGTCAGGAAGGGCAGAGCATTTGTTCTCGACGCTGGCATCTACCATATCACCGTTTCGGCCGCGGGGGTACCTGACTCGTACAGAGCGGGTCAGGCTGAATCGCAACCGCACGGTGCAGATCGAACTCGGGAGCCGCGCGAGAGGTGGTGAGACGCCCCTTCCAAATCACCACCAAAGGTGATTGGCTCGCCCGGGCCGCGTGTCGCAACGGAGGCGACTCGAAGATCTGCGGCCCTGCCTCGTAGACTCTTTAGCCCTTGCCGCCGAAGAAAATTTTGAGCGTTATTGAGGAGTTAGAGTTGTCATCATTTCGGAAGGTGCATTCTTTTCAACTTGGCGCCACCGAGCGCGGGGACGGTGTAAGCTTTTCAACTTGGCGTCACTCGCCTACATCGCCGCCAAGTTGAAACGTTGACACCGTCCCCATGCTGCTTCCAAGACCATCTGCCAACGCATATCCACGATAGTGAGCTCTACTGCTGTGGCATCCGACGCACCCGAATAAGATTGCAATAAAACCGCCATGGCCATAATTGCCGGTGTGACGGGTTCCTTCCCCGCACCAGTCTCCCGG
>JAKSDA010000166.1 GCA_022360315.1 Pseudomonadota bacterium | reverse complement strand
TTATGCTGCAGCCTCTGGTGCGACGAACATGGGCGCCTCGAGGGCAGACGCCTGAGATTATCCGCTCCTCGCGCCATGACCGCATCTCGGTCATCACCGCCATTACCATTTCGCCCAAGAGACGACGACTTGGCTTGTACTTTGCTCCCCACCGCGAAAACATCAACGCGGAGAAGTCGATCGCCTTCCTTCGCCAGCTTCGGCGCCAAACAGGAAACGAACTCGTCGTCGTATGGGCTCGCTCGAACGCCCACCGAACGGCAGCGCGAATCCTCACCGAACAGAGCGATGCATTCCGATTTCACTGGTTGCCGCCCGACGCGCCCGAGCTCAATCCTGTCGAACAAGTCTGGTCTCATGCCAAATGCGGACCACTCGCGAATCTCGCCCCGTCGGATGTCGACGAGCTCCACGAGTGTGTCTGCGTCGCGCTCGATGCTGAGCGTCAAAGTACCTTGCTCCATTCCTACTTTCGCCACGCTGGGCTCAAATTATGACCAGGCGTTCCATTGTCGATGAGAGGCTCAATAAGCTTGAGGAGCTTGGGCGGAGCGATGATGCCCCAGCCCTGCTTGTCCAGGTCGTCGGGCGGGTCGCCGTCGCTCATCAATTTTTCGGGATCGCGGATCCCGTCCGGTTTGGGTGCATTGCGAGCTGCACCGGTATTGAGCCCTTCGGCTGAGATGGGTTTGCCGTCCTCATCGTCGAGGAGCAGATGAAGATCTAGATCGTTGGTCATGGGTTTGTCCTCAAATACGGTCAGGGCGCTTTGGCGTCGGGATTCTGGTAATCGACGACGGCCTTGCGGCTTCTGTCGTAGTCCTTGCGGACTGTCTGTCCGTCCTCGCCGAGCATCCTTTGGCGACCGGCGACTGACAGGCAAGCGGACGTGGCGCGCCATAGGCGTGGCTCCCACTCTTCTCTGGCCAGCACGCTCCATACCCGTGCGGTCCAGTCTGCGGAAGCGGTGACGATGGGTTTGCCATCCGGGCTGAGCGCCGCCGACACGACCGGTTTTGCGTGCCCTTGCAGAGAGTGAGAGCGCCAGGAGCCGTCGTCATTCTGCTGCCACCCGAGCCGTTCCGTCGCGGGAAGCGGTGACGATGCGGTTGCCATTCGGGCTCAACGCCGCCGACACGACCTGTTTTGTGTGTCCTTGCAAAGAGTGAGATAGCAGCCGGAAGCCATCGTCATTCTGCTGCCACGCCCGCGCGGTTGTGTCGCTGGAAGTGGTGACTAGGCATTTGCGATCCGGGCTGAACGCCACCGAATTCACAGGTTGTGAGTGCCCTTGCAGAGAATGAGAGAGCCATGGTGAGCGGATTTGCGCGACAGTCTCCGGCCAGCCGGGGAGGTCGAAGAACGGCTCGCTGGTTTCGACCTCGCGAAGTAGAGTCAGCACCGCAGTGGAATCACGGTCACGCTCAGCGCTTACCGCTGCCATGCGGGTTGCATCCCGTGCGCGCAGTGCTTCGGCTTCAGCCTTGGTCAGTGATTTTTCCAGCCGTTGATTCCTTTCGATCTCTCGCTGGAGTGCTCGCCTGTTGGCCGCAATGCTGGCTTGGATGAATTCGGCCATAACAGGCGTGAGCCGGCTGGCGTGATCGACCAGCCAGGTTTCCACAGCGGCCAGCTGGGCGCCGCGGTACAGGTAGCTCTCCTTGTCCTCGTCCTGCTTGCGCCATTCTCGCGCGGCGATGGCCAGTCGCCGCTGAGTTTCCAGCCTGGGTGCTTCGGCGCGGATCCACTCGTTCAGGCAAGGCCACTTACGCAGCAGCTCTTCGTGGGCAATCTCGACATACTCGTCCTGGCTGGTGACCAGGCGCTCATCGATGAGCCGGTCCAGGACCCGGGCAGTTGCCTCGCTGTCGCCGAGGTCGCGTCGCGGCATGCGTTGCTTTCGGTCGAGCAGACCGTCGCCGAGCTGGGTCAGAGACAACAGGATCTCTTTGCAGACGTCCTGGTCCGTCCCGGTCAGATCACCGAATACACTTTCCGCGTGGTTCTCGAGTGCTCCCGCGATACCGCGTAGGTGGCCGCCGAACATACACCGCGAGTATCGGTGATCGGAAGCGAGCGCACTACGTGATTTCTCTGACCGATTTCTCGCTGCTCAGTACGGTCGAACTCGAGCCCAGGGACGAGCCCGGACGGGTAGCTATCGACGATAGCAATCGCGCCCACGTTGCTTTGCGCCGCGGCGGCGCCGTGGTGTCAATCGATATGTCGAACGGCTCCATCCTGGGGCGCCGGAACGTGTGTGCGGCTCCGCGCGGGCTGTTTTTTGACGACGATGAGACAAACGGAACCAAAACTCTTCTCGTGGCCTGTAACGGCGGCGAACTCATCTCCATGGATCCGGCAAGTGGCGCCATCGTGCGCAAAAAGCGCATCGAGGTTGGCCTGCGCGACGTGGTCGCCGACTCGACGCATATCTACGTCACCAAGTTTCGCACGGCACACGCCATCGTGCTCGATAGGCAGTGGCGCCCGGCAGCGCGGGTAAGCCGCCAACCGTGGACACACTGACGTTCGACCCGCATACCGGACGCGAAGACACGGCGCGTCTGGAACCGGCAATCGCGTGGCGCGCGGTGCGGGGCAAAGCGGCGGTATCGTGATGCTGCATCAGCGGGCGCGCAGCGGTGACGCCGCGGTGTCGATCGGTCGCGGTGGTTATGGCGGCAAAGACCCCTGCCTCGGCGGTCTGGTCCAAACGCCATCACGCCGATCAAAATCGGCCTGCCCATACAGAAAAGCGCGAGCGTGTCGGGTTCTGTGCTTCCTGTCGATCTCGGTCTGGTCCGCGCGGGCGAGGAGGCGATCGTGGTTTCCGCGGGCAAAGACGTCAGCCAGGGTAGGCCCGAACCGCCATTTGCAGAGTCGGTGGTGCAGGTACCGGTCGTCAGTCAACACAGCATTGGAAACTGCCTGTTTGGCCAGCCCGTCGGGCATCACCTGGAGGTCCAGCCCATCGCGGTGGCAGTGACTCGGAACAATCTCACCGCAATTCAGAGTCGAGAGCCGGCCGAACTCGTACTCTTCACCCCGGGCCGGCCGGCGCCGACCGTGCGGATTTCGCTCAGTAACGAGAGTAAGGAAGATATCGGGCACAAGCTGTTCCATATGAATTCCGGCGCCGGCATCGCGTGCGCTTCGTGCCACCCCGAGGGTGGTGAAGATGGTCGAACCTGGAATTTTGCGTGCATTGGCCCGCGCCGAACGCAATCGCTGCAATTTGGCCTGGCCGGCACCGCACCGTTTCACTGGGACGGCGACATGAAAGACTTCAGCACTCTCATGAATCAAGTGTTCGTCGGTCGCATGAGCGGCGGCCAGCCCAATAACCTCCAGCTCTCGGGCATGAAGGCGTGGCTCGATACGCTCCGCCCGGCGCCGCGCCCCGCGCCCACGCAACCGGCAGCGATCGCTCGCGGGCAGGCGATTTTCCTGGATGCCAAGGTCGGTTGCGCGAGCTGCCACTCCGGGCCCAAGCTCACCAATAACGTATCCGTAGACGTCGGTACGAGCGGCGCGTTCCAGGTGCCCAGCCTCATCGGACTGGCCGACCGCGCGCCGTACATGCACCACGGGTGCGCAAAAACGCTGCGCAACCGCTTTTGATCACAAATGCGGCGGCGGCGACAAGCACGGCAAAATCTCCAAGCTCAGCTCCGAGCAGGTCGACGACCTGGTCGCCTACCTGGAGACGCTCTAGCCCGGGCTCACAGGGCATAGGCGCTCGCTGTTGCCGCTGCCCGAGTGAGCGGATCTCGGTGTCGAGCGCGCGGCGCTTTGATATCTGTCTCGGACATTGTCTCGGACATTGCCTCGGACAGTCCGAGCCGGACAGATGCCTCACGAGTTCCGCAACCGACCTGAATCATACCAGGGTGATGGCACTGGCGGACGGGTGGTGAGCGGGCATGGGCCATGCATTGGTCGGCTGCGATCGAGCAATGGTGCTCGGCGTTTGCACAGCCGCTCCGCTTCTGCGGCCAAGGACAGGTCTCCAGTAGAGGAGCTGGCTCTGGTCGAGGCGGCTGACGTTTCTCTCTGCGCTGCTAGGCAACATGAACATACTCGATACCCGCGCAAGGTGGGGCTCCCATGATCGGTGACGTTCTCCCATTCTTCCGCAAGCATCTCGCCGAGCAGCTGCGGATCGAGCTATGTCCAAAGGCTGGGATTGTAAATCATCCGTTTTAATTGAAGGAGAAGTCATGAATCCAAGAAAAATACAGCAGATCAATTCGTTCGTGAATCCCAAGACCGGTTGGTCACAGATCGTTGCCTTGGCTGAAGACGGCAGTCTATGGGTTTTGTCTCTAAAAGACGACGATGACTTAGATTGGAAGGTTTCAGTCACGGACGTGGATTGGGTGCAGTTACCCGCTCTTCCGGCTGTTGACAATGGCGATAATGTCAGCGTGGTGGATGATGCGGTCGATGAGGGCGATGGTGCAGGTGGCGTTTGGGAAGATGGAGGGCCACTCGCTGAAGTTGAGGTTGGGTAGGTCGGAGTCGCTGCGGGGCGAGCGGATCCAGCGGACGGCTGGACGCTCTATGAACAGGCCGAGAAATTGGCCCGTGTCCGAGGCCTGACCGGCCGCGACCTGGGCCGGATCCTCAAGGAAGGAGGTGGCATCCTGCGACACGAAGAAGCCGCCTCACGCCTCGAGAAGGCCATCGCGATCGAAGAGGAGCTCGGCAGTGACCAGAGTCTCGGGCTCGCCGCCGCCCTGCACGAGCTTGCCGGCGTGCTTCAAGCCCAGGGCGACCTGGCCGGCGCACGCTCCCGCCTGGAACGTTCCCTGCGCATATCCGCCACCGTCTTCGGCACCGAGGACCACCCCTCAGTCGCCGCCTCCCTGCACAATCTGGGACGCCTGCGCATCAATCGATGCCATGGCTTCGCCGGGCAGAACCAACGGGACAGCGCCTTCGGCCTGCGCGGCTCCAACCTCGCGGAGCGTTTGCGAGGCTGTGAGGACCTCGTCGTCGGGCGCCGGGAAAATGGCATGTTCGCCAACCTCTTGCTGTGTCGCTTGGGTTTCCTCGGCTACGGCGGCGCGGGTGGCTTGGCTGGATGTCTGCAAGGCTGTTTGCAGCTGGCCGGGATCGGCAGCGCCAGTAAGTTCTACGCCAGGGACGTAGCTCGCCGCGGTGCGGACGTTCCCCATGGGCGCGGATATCTGGTTCAGGGCGCCTTGTGCGCTCCGCGCCAGCGCGGGGTCATTGGCGGGTTGACCATCTTCGGTGGTGTCGGACGCCCTGTCACTGCCAGCGAGCTCGGTCGGTGCGGGAGCAGGGGCTTGCGGGGCTTCCGACACGAGCTCCTGAGCGGTGCTTGCAGATGCTCCCATGTCCGGCGCCGGCTGTAGCGGATCGGGGGCCTGCGTTTGTGCGGGGCCCGTGGCTTGCCCGGAGCGCGCGTTGGCCGTTCCGTTGGCAGGAAGGCCCCTTGGAGTCGGTATTTGCGGTAGTTGCTCTGCCTGGGCGCGCTGGCTTGCAAGCGCCTGGGGAGATACCGTATAGGCCTGATTATAAGCATTGATGGCTCGGGATGCGGACGTCTGCGCCAACGCGTCCAGAATCCCACCGGGGCTTTCCGCAGAAATCGCTGGGGCCTGTGCCTGAGCCGCTGCCTGTTCCCCGGACCCAGCACCATGGCCGTTTACATCCGCTGCGGTATCTGTGCCTCTGCCAGTGCGACCATCAGTTGCGGGGTCATTGCCACGCTGGCCACGATGCTCTCCGCCGTCAGCTGCGGTCTGAGCGACAGTTCCTTGATCTTGTTCATCCCGCTGCGCAGCAGACTGCGATTCGCTTGTGGCAAAGCTGGCAGCATCGTTGTCCGCGACATCTGGCTGCCCATCATTTCCGTCGAGCGCTTCCGCCTGGGCAGGTCCGGGCTCCATGTCGTCAGATGCTTCAGGCGACGTCTCGGGGCGCGGCGTCTGTTCCCGGTTGTGTGGTTCTGCGTCTGAGTACGCGTACGCAGCGCCCAGGGGCGCGCGCATGTTCACCACGGCCTGCTGGCCCAACAGCGCCTGTGTGGCGGCTCGATCGGCGTCGGCCTCGAGTTCTCGGTGATCGCCTACCTCACCGGCGTTTGCGTTTGCGGCACGGCGCTGTTGCACCACATGGGCCAACTCGTGTCCAATTAGCCAGTCGCCCTCTTGGGTACCGGGCTGGAAGCGAGCCCTGGCGAAGTGGATATCGCGTCCCTTGGTGACGGCGTGGATGCTCCCGCTGGCCTCGCTGCTGTCCTGGTGCAGTCGCACATCGGCAAAGTTCTCCCCGAATGTGCGCTCCATCTGCTGCCTGGTGGCGGATGGTAAAGGGACGCCGTCGTTGCGCTCGTGTTCCCAGGCTTCGATTCCCTTGACCGTAAAGCCCATGGCGAGGGACAAGTCGCGGTTCATGCCCTCCTCTGGGCTGAGAGGCGGGGGCCGGAACCCTTCGCGCAATTCATCATAGGCTATTTCAAGCGGCTCGTCGGTCGCCGTTTTGCGTTCATCCGCGGATGTGCCCATGACCGACATGACGAACTCATGGCCGGGAAACAGCGCAGCTGCTGGCGTTTCGGCGCCATTGTGGCTGTTCTCCTCCGTTTGACGCTGCGCCTCCTCGCTCGCGCGGTGCTTCTCGATCTCCTCGGCCAGGGGTATGGTGCGCGTTCGCTTGCCCGGGGATACACCCGGCGTTGGAGCGGCCCACCGAGTTGAATCCCCGTACAGGGCGGCAGTCCGAGTGCGTTTTCCTGGAGCGGGTCGGAAATGCGCCGCTTCTACTAGGAGCCGTTTGTATTCCGCGTCGAACGATCCGTTGCCTAGCCGTGCCCGGTCGTACGCCCGATCAAACAGGCTATTAACAATCGCTGGATCCTCGATCCCAAACGCCCGCGCAAGCTCCTCAATGTCGTCACCTGAGTCGCGCACGCGTCCATCATTCTGCCCACGCAAGAGCCGCTCAAATGGTTTCACGATTCGACTGTAACGGGAAACACGTCAAAAACAGAGCAGTTTTAGCAAACTTTCGGCGTTGCCCCTAATCAATGATATCGATACGTTGGTGCGCCGTTGGCGCCATTCTCGTGGGACCGGCGATGGTAACATCTATTTTTGTCCATATCGTAACGAGCAACCATGACCAGAGCTCGGGGCAAGAACCGACCCTCGGGACACGGTCCCTGGCCTTGCCGTGGACCCTTGTGATTCATTCCTGTGGCCTTGCCGCGGCCAGGATGTTTCGCCACGGCCTGGCACCGAGTGCATTCTCCCAATCCCACAGGCCGCGATGCATGAACTTCTTGCGTCTTTCCTCGGGTATTTGTTCGAAGCCGTAGGTTATTATGGGTGAATCGGCCGCGCCGAAGGTGGCCGCGGCATCAATGACTGCCTGGGCGGCGAGAGGATCACGCGGGTTGCGATAGTTAGGCTGGATATGGATATCTTCGATGAAGATGGGGTCGCTGTGGGGAGCGACACCGAACGTATCCTGAAACCAGTCGTAGAATTCCTCCTGGTAGCTGTGGCTGGCCAGGACCGAGCTGGCCAGGAGTTCATAGTCTGCCGAGATATCGTCCATGGCAATCACTGGATCGGTTCCAGCCCATAGATAGGGTTTGACCACACGAATTGTGCCGGCCTCGACGGTAGGTTCCTCGGCTTGCTCGTCTTCCTTATCCCAGAGCAGGATGCGGCCCTCGGCTTCGAGCACCGGCAGATCGGGATGGCGCTCGGCATTCCACTGAATGACGAGGCTAGAAATCCACCACACAGGGTCGCGCTTGTCCTTGGCCATGTTAATGATGTCACCCATGAGTGAACGATACTAACGAAGAAACTCTCAAATCGAATAGCCGGGGCGGCGATTTCGTCAACGAGCTGTCTCTGACATTGGCGGACAGCTGTCAACGGCAACGTAAACCCATCCATTTCTGACAGATAAGTCTTGTAGTCAAGCTGCGAGGTATAGGAGTTTAAACGACACAGCGACGGCCCAGAGCCGCTTGGCCTTGGCCATGGCTATCTGCGGCGGGATTGGCCGATATACGCCAGTTTGGCGCCGTCAGGGCGCCAGGTGGGGAGCAGGTCGTGGCCGGGGCCGATGGCCAGTTCGTGGGCTAGATGGCCTTGTTTGTTAACCAGGACCATTTCCCAACCGTCGTTGTTGGCGTTGTCCTCCAAGGCAAGGACCGAGACAGGGTCGCGGGGGGAGCGCATGGCAGCGTGGTAGAGGTGGGCACTGAAGCCAAGGTCTATTAGAGTGCCCTGCGACGCTAACCAAAATGGACCCACTTCTGCTCAGCAAAATGGAGCCGGGGGGAGAGTCAGTTTTGAGCAGATTTTGGGGTTTGGGTGCAGAGGCAGCGACCAGTTGCCAGCCATCTCATTGGTGGTCTCATTGGGGT
>JAKSDA010000581.1 GCA_022360315.1 Pseudomonadota bacterium | reverse complement strand
TTTTATATTCTCAATATCTATTGGGCTAATACCAGGCGCAATATTCACTGCTACATCCGCAAGCCACTGAGGTTCCAATAAGCCACCGATGTATGTTCTAGGGGCAAGATGCAACTCCGTCGCAATATCAGCGATCTTCGCCTCAACACCTTGATTGGCGTCCACTATACGCCAATGCTCGAGCAAAACAGGATGGTCTTTCAGGTTAACAACGAGCGACCATGAAGTATCGAACTCGGCTCCAACGTAAATGTCGCTCGCATAGACAACAAAAAGGTCGCAGCCTACCTCGGCCCAAGTTTCGCCTATGGTTATTTCTCCGCAGCCGATGCCGGCAGTGAGCAGCCCCACACTGATTGCACTTATCAAATGCTTAGGATTCATTCTGTTGTGCTCCTGCTGATCCATGCCTGCTGCAATACGGCGGCCATCGACGTCCGTTTGTGTCGACTTCCTTACGCAGATCTTGATAATCCTCTGGTCTCATCGGAGAGGCCGACTTTTTTCCGTGGCTTTCATTTCCATACCTGACATTACTCGGTCGCTGACCCTACACCAAGATCAATTTTTTCGGAGTTTTCTGTATCATTCCGAATACATCAGTCACGAGTGCCGCACATGACAAACGTTCGATGCGCGCGAGATTAGGCGCAAGCACGATTGAGAGCCGGTCCAAAAACCTCGGACCGAGCCAGAGCGACGAGGCGCGCCGCCAGTGGGTGGGCGAGGAGTGGAGAATGCTGGGTGTATTTGACCGACGAGCAAGCCCGCTGGCGGTGATGGATCGGCGCTCTGGCGACGCGGAGAGTCAAAACCGAATCACCCTTCCAGTGACTACTAAGTCTTGCTGGCACAACGAATTCCTCAACACAATACGTCCATCGCCCACAGGAACCCCCTCTAAGCTCCAGTTCAACACTAGATTGACCGTTTCAGAAACTAGCTCTCGCGGAGCCATCTGTGTACTCGACAAGCTCACTCTACATCGCTTCAAGTCAAACTCTGATGTAATTACCTCATTTGGTCCGCCAGCAAGTAGGAATCCCCCATCGCTCTTTCTGCTTATCGTATAAATACGCTCCCATGGTACAGGCAATTGTTCGTCGCATTCACCTGCACCAAAATTCAGGTATAGCGTATATGTCCCCACTCCGTCGCAATCTTCATCACCACAACCAACCATGATCATTAGCAACAAAAGCAACAAAAGCAGCAAAATCATTGGCCGCATGCGAACTCCTGACCTATTGCGAACGATTCAGGTTCGTCAATTTGATGCGCTTGGGTATGTATTGAATATATATTTTGATAGCGATTATCGCTAATGTCGAGGGATATAAGTCCGTCATAATATTTTATATTCTCAATATCTATTGGGCTAATACCAGGCGCAATATTCACTGCTACATCCGCAAGCCACTGAGGTTCCAATAAGCCACCGATGTATGTTCTAGGGGCAAGATGCAACTCCATCGCAATATCAGTGATCTTCGCCTCAACACCTTGATTGGCGTCTACTATACGCCAATGCTCGAGCAAAACAGGATGGTCTTTCAGGTTAACAACGAGTGACCATGAAGTATCGAACTCGGCTCCAACGTAAATGTCGCTCGCATAGACAACAAAAAGGTCGCAGCCTACCTCGGCCCAAGTTTCGCCTATGGTTCCTTCTCCGCAGCCGATGCCGGCAGTGAGCAGCCCCACACTTATTGCGCTTATCAAATGCTTAGGATTCATTCTGTTGTGCTCCTGCTGATCCGTGCCTGCCGCAATACGGCGGCCAGCGACGCCCGTTTTGTGTCCGCTTCCTTACGCAGATCTTGATAATCCTCTGGTCTCAGAGGGACCGAGAGCCGTTTTTTGGGGAGTCCGACTTTTTTTGCGTGGCTTTCATTCCCATACCTGACATTACTCGGTCGCTGATCTTACGCCAAGATCAATCTTTCGGAGTTTTCTGCGTCATTCCGAACACATCGGTCACGAGTGCCGCACATGACAAACGTTCGATGCGCGCAGATTGCACTCCCAAGCAACGCTCCGCAAACTGCTCGTATGACCGAAAAGCGGACGTTAACTCTACTCGGTGATCATGCACTGTTTTCATAAGGCTGCCAATCGTCTGTGAGAGTCGAATGTCCGGGGCGCCAACTCGGCTCACAGCTAACCCCAAAGAATTCCAAGCGAATGCGGAACCTATCTGTGAATTCATCCCAGCCGGAGCGCGTTTCCCATCAGGACGAATTGCCCTGATTGTCCCGCTTCAATGGGTTGCAAAAGGCAATCGAGAACGGACCGAGCTCGCCGGCATCGCCACTGCGTTCAGGCCGGCGTTTGTTGTGGTGTTGTTTCGACCGGTAAGCAACCAACCGGAGGTGCTCCGACTCATTCTCGCCCGTCCCCCGAGCCTTGGCAGGACGACGTGGCACGT
>JAKSDA010000567.1 GCA_022360315.1 Pseudomonadota bacterium | reverse complement strand
CCGAGCCAGAGCGACGAAGCGCGCCGCCAGTGGGTGGGCGAGGAGTGGAGAATACCGGGTGTATTTGACCGACGAGCAAGCCCGCTGGCGGTGATGGATCGGCGCTCTGGCGACGCGGAGAGTTTTTGGACCGGCTCTTAGTCTCAAAACGAATTCGGTTTCGCAGCGTTGCGAAAATGCAGCAGCAACCAGATGCAATGAGCGTTCCATCGATTGCACCGATCGAACCGCGCAATACCGCCCGAGCTGCGAGCTCATACGTTACCTCGCGTAAGGTTTAGGTTGCCAGCTCTGTTTGCTGTAATACGTTTCATACATCGGTTCAGGTTGGGTGGGCATGGGACAACTTGATGAGGTGTCACTTGTTTGTAACAGGTGGAGCCTTTATCCCCAGCATGTGGCTGGCGTTCGACAGGCGGCAGGCAAGAGCGTTTGGCAAGGGTCCAGCTCGATCGGGCGCGGCCGGAGAGCTTCGCGCTCGGGCGATCGGCTTTGGGCAAATCCCCCGGCCGGCCGGCTCGGCCGTTGGCCTCGCGACAGAAACGCCATGGTTGAGCGACCACGAACGCGTTTCTGTTCACGCGTATCGCCTGCGCCGGACGACGTCAAAACCGACCATCGGGCAATCGTATGGGCGCTTCTCGCCAGCGTGGCGCTTGCACCCCTGCCACTCAGTTCATGCCAGCTCGAGCTCTGCCGAGGGAAAAAACCGTTCGATGTTGGCAATTGCCTTGGAGTGCCAGAAGATGGCTTTGCTGGCGCGAACGGCCAGATTGATGGAGCCCTTTTTGCGAAGCGCGACGACGAATTTGAACAGCATGTTCAAGCCCGAGCTGTTGAGATATTGCAGATCGTGCAAGTGAAGCCTGATGCGTTCTTGTTCCAGGTCCATCACCTTCTGCAGCAGGACCTCGATGTCACGATATGCCCCTGGCTGAAGGCGCAACTTGCCTTCGAAGTACACTGTGTGAGACTTGGGCTCATACCAGACTCGGTAATTTGGATCTTTGATCTCTAATGAAGAGTCCGTCATTTCGTGCTCCGATACGTCGATATGAAGCTGCTAGTTGCCCTGATCAGCGCGGTGTGGAACCCGGACCATGGTCTGCATCCAGAGTTTATCATCATCGTTCGCCACCGGCGCAAAGTTCCATCCCAGCCTGGCTTGATAATCGACCATCATGCTGAGAAGCCCGAGCCGGGAATCGTCCCGTGCGCTCTGTCCAGCCGGATCCTCATCTCCCTCTACTTTGGCGAGAAATAGCTCTTCCGGATCGCCCTGCAATAGCTCGGCAAACTGCTCTGCCAGGGCTGGTTTTTGCTCCTTTGTGACCTGGTTGGTCACGACCAGCACCACTTCCTCATCGTGAAATCCGACCCGGATGCGAATGGCACCAGCGACATGGAACTTCACGCTGTTCTCGACCAACTCGTTGAGTAGATAGCCTACCGTGGCTCTGAGGTACGCCGCGGTAAAGGCTCCGTCCCCGATGCTGGCCAGGTATACAGCGACCACATCAGGAATCCTGCCACATTGGGACCACTGCAGGGCGAAGCGTTCGGGCCAATACGATAGGACGAGCTCGTGCTCCAACTCGGAGATAGAGACATATGCGCCTAGTGTTTCACTCATGAGCCGACTATGTTTTCTTGATTACTAGTAAGGTGATATCATCGTACACTTTTTGTTTATCTATATAATTGGTGACGTCCGAAATGATGGCCTCGCGGATCTCCTTGGCCGATTTTGTATGCACCTTGGCCGCAACTTTGCACAGGCGATCGATGCCGTAGAACGAGTTGGCCGAGTTTTCCGCCTCGGTGATGCCATCGGTATAGAGAATGACAGTATCATCTTCGCTGATGGAAAATTGCCTGGTAGTGAAGAGACTTGCGATATCGAGATCGAGGCCGATGGGGAATCCCAGGTCCGTGGTGTCGATGAGTTCCACCTTGCCGTCGGCGCGCACGATGATGACGTCTTCGTGCTGACCGGTGACCGTGAGGAGCCCATCCTGGTAGTCGAGCAGGCATAGACTCAAATTTCGATCCACGTCCATGCGCTGCTTGTTGAGGTAGACGGTCTGGTTGATCAGGTTGAGGAATCGGATCGGATCCCGCTCGCCGCTGACCAGGAGAGTGCGGACTGCGGTCTGGACCATGAGCATGAGAACACCGCTTTCCAGACCATGTCCGGTGACGTCGCCCATGCCGAGCTTGATCCCGTCGGGACCTTTCAGCACTTCGTAGTAATCACCGCCGACTTCGTCGGCCGGCTTCATGTAGCCGTCGATATCCAATCCTTCGATCTCCTTGAACTCGTCGGGCTGGGGCAGGACCATGGACTGGAGGCGACGGGCCACGTCGATTTCTGCGGCGAGGCGGAGGTTTTCTTCGGTCAGCTTTTCGTTGAGCTGCCGGATCTCCTTGTTGGCGCGCTTTAGCTCGCTGGTCCGCTGTTCGACCAGCGATTCGAGATTGTGGGTGTATTTGCTGATCTCATTGGCCATCTCGTTGAAGGCTCGGCCCAGGTGGCCCACTTCGTCATCGGTGTTGATACTGACCCGGACGCCGTAGTCTTTGCGCATGATTCGCGAGGCGGCCTGGGACAGGCTGACCAGATTCGTGGTCATGCGGCGGGACACCCAGTAAACCCCCATTAAAACGATGATCAGGGTGGCCAGCATGATGAGAAGCTGATTGCTGCGCAGGGCGCTCGTGGTGCGGGCGATGGCAGAGCGGGACGCTATGAGGGCGCCGTAGATCTCGTCGATTGGTACTACGAAGCCCAGCGTCCACGCTTCGGGGCGAATATAGGGCTCCCCTTCGGGATGCCAAAGACTGAACTCACCCATGCGCTTCATGGCCAGGACGTAGCGTTCCCCGTCGATGTTCAGCTCGTCGAAATGAACTCTCTGGTCTGCCGGGGTTTTGAGCGCGGCGACCGCTGGATTGCGACTATCCTTGAAGTACTGCTTTTGCAGGGTGAGGCCCTGGGCTCCCGCCGAGCCGGCCATCACGTTGGAGAGCTTGAGAACGTCCAGTCCCCGCCGTTTGATGGCCAGGATGTTGCCATTGGATTGGGCCAAGAATGCAAATCCGCTCTGGCCCAGCGCGACCGTCTCGATGTCTTTGATGATCTTGTCGATCATCACATCGACTCCCAGGGCACCGTCGAATTTTCTGCGATCGGCTGTCCACAGGGGATGAAATAACGTCATCACCAGACCGCCCCCGGCGGCGTCGTCGTAGGGAGGAGTTACGGTGATCTGGCGCATCTCGCGGCGCACTGCCGGATTGCTGTACTCGTCGAGGCGCTCCGGGGCACTGGTTGGCCATTCGCGCCAGGTCGATGCCAGACCGGGAAAATAATGACGCCAAAATGGTACCTTGTTGTGCCTCTTATCGGGTGTCGTGTCGTACTTGGCGAATTTGGCCCCGACATTCATATAGGGTGCGGCGCGCAGAACCGAGGCATCGTCGGGACTCACGAAATAAAGCTGTAGCTTGTCCGAACCGTTGCGCAGGACCGGCGGCATGATGAAGTCCTGAATCGCGGTCCTGCGGATGTGTCTGCGGATCTTGGTTGGAATGGTGCCATCGGGCTCGAGCGACGAGCCGTACACGATCGACACGGTCGGGCTACCGGGAGTGCTCTGGCTCCACGGGCCCTTGGGCTCGTAGGCCATTTCGTGGCGAAACGGCTCGAGGGTCGGCAGCAGTCGAAAGAGCGGTTCCAGTTCTTCGTCGGCGTCGACGAACAGCTGCATGATATCGGCCAGGGTTTTGGTCTCGGCCATCGATTGCCGGAAGATCGAGTTGATGCGCGCAGCGGCATCTTCGATGTAGTTGGTCAGGTATTCCTGAATGACCTGGCCCAGGCCTTTCTCGATCTCATTGGCCGAATCCTTGCCCAGCGTATTGAGACTGGTCGCGGCCACCCACACATTGGCGATCAAGCCGATCAGGATACCGACGCCCGTGATGGCAATGAACTTGCTACGGAATGATCTTTGAGGAGACAATCTACAACGTCCTTTTCGGAGTGTACGGCTCAGGAATCGGGTTTTCGACCTGATGCGATGTATATCGGCCAGCCGGCAAAGCCGCGGCGATGTCTCATGGCACCGATGAAGTCTTCAAAGCCGCTGCGCATCTTTTCGACTGCCTGGGCGGACTGATTGGTCGCTGCGGCCAATTCACCTGAGATGACGTCGATCCAGCTCTCGATTACCTGCACGAACTCCTCGACATCGGAATTTGTATTGTTTATTTCGATCACGTCGATCCGGACATCATCCAGTCCTTCGTCTTTGAGGTAGACTGCCGCCTTGGGTCCGAAGTCGAGATCCATGCCGAGCTGCTGGAACATCCCGACAAGGCCGTGGCAGGCCGCTTCGATGGATTCCTCGTGCGGGTACCCCAGCGCATGTGACATGAGCTCGTTGGTGACATAGACGCGACCGCCCGGTTTACAGATACGAAACAGTTCGCGGACGATCTGCTCCGGCCGATCGAATACTTCGAGCGACAGTCGACAGGTGACAAAATCGAACGAGTCGTCGAGCAATAACAAGTGAGTCGCGTCGCCAAACCGATATTCGACTCGATCCAGCTGAAACTCGTCGACGACGTTGGTGGCATACTCGAGAAAACGCCGCGAGTGATCGACTGCGACCACGCTCTCGGGATCGAACGCCTTGCGCAACAGGATGGCAAATTCACCGGTGCCGCAACAAACATCGGCAACCCGCATGCCGGACTGCAGGCCGTGGATGCGCAGGTACTCCTTTTCATGGCTCCACAGCAGCTGATTTTGCGACTTCAGTACCGGGATGAAGTCATCCTGATCGATGACTCGTTGTCCCGGATAGAATGCGCGGTCATATTTCTCCGCGGTGACGTTGGGCCACAACTCGGCCAGATGCTCGAACCGCGGCGGCGCCCATGGGATGACGCTCGAAACGATCAGTTTGAGCTTGAGATCAGACCTCGCGGTCGCAACATTGCGAACCAGACCGGCGATATGCGCGAAGCCGGTGTGGTTGAGTTGACGCAATCGTTTGAGATTGAGGTAGAGCACTCCGCTCACCTCGCCCAGCGCCTCGGAGAAGCACGAGTAGATCGGATCCAGCTCTTCCTTGCCAGACGGTCGCAAGCTGCCGGCAAAGACGATCGCGTGATCGCTGGGGTGAAACTTAACAGAATATGGCAATTTTTCTGTCACGGTACTCTACTGTTCATTCTGATTGGTATTGATCACCATCGTCACGGTTGCTCGACCTCGGCTGGGCTCGGTTTTGATGGCGAGGTGGACGCGGTAAATGAGCGCGAGTTCGACCAGGCAGGCCTTATACGGGCCGCTTTCGAAACCCTCACGGACAAGATTGCTGTAATGGTTGTGGGCCTGGGCATGCCCGATCTGCTCGCGGCACCAATCGTAGGCCGCAAGAGCTGCCGAATCGGCCGGTATGCCGACGACGACCTGCAGCGAGCTACCCTCCTCGCCGCTCTGCGGCTGCTTTACCAGCAGGTTCAGAGCACCATCGGCACCGTGATAACGGTAGGCCATCTCCAATATCTCGTTCAGACCCATCGACAGCATACTATTCAGTCGATCGGGATCCGGTAGATTGGAGGTTACAAATTGAGCCACATAATTGGCCACCTGTTCACAATGTCGAAAGCTCGATGCAAATCCGCCGATGGCAAACCTGGCGGCGAAAATCGCGTTGTCGACAGACCCATCGTCCCTGTCACCGTTTTCGCCGATACAGAAGGCATGATCTGAAGGTACTGGGATTCCCATAATCTGTTGTTCAATTCGACAAGGGGTGTTGATTCAGAAAAACTCTCAGCGTCACTTCGAGGCCGATGCGATGATGCTCTTGTCTCAGATTGCGTCTACGTCATCTGGCTGCCCCGCCGCTGATTATATCCATCGGTAGTTCGAGGGAACCACGGTGGAACGCACTTGACGAGAGAGATCTACACAGTCCCGCACAGAGATGCGATCCACGGATGAGAATTACCGGGCTGGACGACCAATTTTTCACCCCAACTGATAAATTCTGTGGATCTTGGGGTATCGTTGCGCAATCATCTCAGCTAGAGACTGAGGACGAAAATCTCGCACGAATCGATCTTCGCCCGTGACTGCCACAGGCCTGGCGAGGCGGTGAAGCGAGGGATTCCGCGTTATTCAGCGCGGCGAAGCGCGACGTATTCGAGCTAACTGCGTTTCCCGGGGGCGATCTGATGGATGGCGAGCAATGGCGGCGGGACCCGGCCTGTCGGTTCAGCAAGCGTCACGGACGCTCGCAGAAATAACTGAACATCCTCGCTTCGCAGTTGCGGTCGTCCCAGGTGCCGCTGTTGTCCATTTCTATGACCATGCAATCCTCGCCCAACATACCGTTGTCGTTGGGCTCCATGTCGCGCCAGTTGTCGTAATCCACGGTTTCGCCGGTGGTCCAGAGCCAGGTTCCCTCGGTCTGGTCATCGCTGGCCCCTAGCCAGGCATCCTCTAGCGCGGCATCTCCCAAGGACAAGATCACATCATTCTCCGCGGCTGTTGTGCTGGTCGCCAGATGGGCACCGATCTGTTTGCAGGTGCCATCTGCCGCAGCCCAGGTGGCGGGAGTGCGAAAGAACATATAACAGTGGCCGTCTGCGGCATTCACGACCTGGGCGTCGCCTCCATCGCACGGCATAGGTGCATCGACAGCAACGGCAGCATCGGCGGGATCGGGACCGGTGCCGATCGATGCATCGCCACATCCGGATCCGACGATTGCCAGCAGTGTTGGCAAAATGTTCATGGAGGCGACGCGAATGCAAATTCGAACCATCGTGCAAGTGCAGTTTAACTGGCCGGGCATCGCTTTGCGACGAGAATGGAGTAGTCGGGAACAGATACCGTATCAGTCGAGCGAGTAAAATCTATTGGCCGCCTCACCCCCGCAACATGGAGGATGCCCATAAAGGCGCCTCTTTGCGACCCCGGGTAACGAGTGAAAGTTGTTCCATTTCGGATGATTGCACAGTGGTGGCAGCATGCTTCATCAGGGTGGTGAAGCGGCGCCCCGCTCGAGTACAACGAGTTCGTCGGAGCCGCGGGCAGTCAGGTAGATTCGACGGCTGTCGGGCGACACCGCGGCACCGCACGGCTTCTGCGCGGGAATCGGGATCGATCGCGCTCGCCAGGTCGCCAGGTCGATGATGGAGAGCGAGTCGGCACGTTCGTCGGCGGTGACTGCGAACGTGCCGTCAGGGGATAGAGCGATGGTCTTGGGGCCACGACCCACTCGTACGCGTCTTATCATCGCGTGGTTGGCCCGGTCGATGATCAGTATATAGCGATCGCCAAAACAGCTCACCAAAAGGTGTTTATCGTCGTGAGTCACGACCACGTGTCGCGGGTGCTTGCAGGTATCAATCCGGTCGGAAACAGCTCTTTTCGCCGCGTCGATGACCGCCACCTGCCGGGCCCCAAACACCGCTGCGTACACCGTCGAGCCATCTCGCGACACAGTGACGCCTCGAGTGTGGCGGCCGGTCTTCACATGCTCGGCCCTGCCGGTGGCGAGTTCGATCACGCTCACCGAGCCGCTCTTCCAGTTGGCGGTGTAGAGGGTCTTGCCATCGGGAGAAAGTGCGATCTGCTTGGGCACTGCACCGCTCTCCAGCTGCCGTCGAACAGCCAATTTATTGGCCTCTAGCTCGATGACTCGGTGCTTGCGAGAATTTGATACAAAAAGCGAGTCTCCCCGCACGACCGACTCCACGGCATGGCCCGAGAAGCGCGCTCTGGCCACGAGTTCAAAGGTCGCGGTATCGTAGCGATAGACGTTGTCGCGCCCACGCAAACCCACGTGGGCAACGTAGAGATGAGCGCCATTGCTGGCCACGGTCACGCTCCACGGCATGGAGCGGGTGCGAATTTTGCGGATCACGCGCCATTCCTCGCTCCACCCTGGCTGTTCCGTACCAGCAGCGATGGCCATGGTTACCGCGGCGACGAGCGCGCCGTATGCTGTCCATGTAGGTGCAAACATGATCTGACATTCTCCCGACCGCGATTGAAACACACCATGCTCGCGCCGCGAAAGCTCTCCTGCCATACACCGCAAACAGCCCTACCGGAAAGGCCTACGAACGGGCGGGAAAAGTTCTCACTGCTCTGCCGTGTGCGGCACCGGTTGTTTGTCAGATCTTCCTCGACAGCTGCAACCTGGCGACGATGCCGCGCTGAATAATCCGCGCTGGCCTGATTTACTCAGCCATTCTCACCATGAGTCGCGGTTCCTGCCGATGGATACATCAAGGTTTTGGCTATCGGGTCGATATCCCCCTTGAGGTCGTCGTGATCGCGCGAAAACCGTGACTCATCGACTACTCGAATACGCAGTCAATAGGTTTGATTCTCGTCATGATCGCAGCGCGATACCTATTCAGCTGCAGCAGCGAGCAGAGCTGCAATGATCGGATAAACCGCGGCCAGGTTCGGGCTGCTACTCTGCCGGTTCCGGCTCGTTGGAACGCATCGAAACAACGCAAACAGCCGACTGCTCGATCGATCGCGCCGACCCCCGGTGACTCGGTTCGCGGGCCTGCGAGACAAAGGGGGATGAATGACGCGCTGTAATCTCTGTTATCGTCGCTTGCCGGCCCATGCGACGTGTGCGCAAGATGGCGGTAGCTCTGCGGCGAGCGGCCCGATATCCGGCGATGCTCGGGCCTCGCGCGAGCTTGTGGACCGGGCGCCCGAGCTCGCCGACCTGAGGATCGATGCGCTGCTCGGAACCGGAGGATTCGCCTCGGTATGGCGTGCCAACCGGACGAGCGACAACGCAACTCTTGCCATCAAACTGGGCGGCTCCTCGAGTGCTCGGTTGCAGCAGCGCTTTCAGCGCGAGGCAGAGGCGCTTTACAGAGTCGGCCCTCCCCACGTCCCGGCACTCTACGATGTGGGCCAGCTGGCCAATGGGGTGCCATTTCTGATCATGGAATGCATCCCCGACAAAACCCTGGCTGCGTTCCTAGAAGCGGCCGACGCGCAGCTGCCTCTGCGACAAATCGCTGTCATCGCCGACCGGCTCCTGGTCAGCCTCGAGGCCATCGAGCGCTGCAGACTGGTCCACCGTGACCTCAAACCGGAAAATATCTTTGTGGCCGGTGATCTCGACCTGATTCGGATCATCGATTTTGGCATCGCTCGGTCGTCGACCTGGAACGAGGAGCTCACCTGCGCAGGCACGCTCCTGGGCACTGCGCTGTATATGGCGCCCGAGCAGATCCGGGCACAGGACACGGCTACCGATATTCGCACCGACCTGTACAGCGTGGGGGTGATACTCTTCGAATTGCTCACCTTGCGGCCTCCGTTCGTCGGCAGTGTTGGCGAAATCGAATACGGGCATCAGGCCTTGCGACCGCCGCCGCCCTCGTCCATTGCACCGGTTCCCTTTGCCGTGGACGAAGTCGTGCTCCGTTGTCTGGCCAAGGATCCCGGGCGACGCTTCGACAGTGTGGGTCAATTGCGAAAAGCTCTCGACGCGGCCTGGACCTTCGGTGCCCGCCGCCCGGGCACGTCAAACGACGCGCCCGACCCGACCATCGAGACCCGTCCGGCAGAAAAGCGGCACCCGAAGGCAGCGCAGCCGATCGCGGCAGGACAAGCCGCGACGGGTAACGCCTCGAGTACAACAGAATTACTGCGGAGAACCTCATCGCGGGTAGTCACCCGGCGGGCCAGAAAATCTGCAGTGGCGGTTTTCTTCGAGGTAGCCGTGGACGCGGTGATGCAAGCGCAGGCAGTGCTCGAGCATGCCGGCGGCACGCTGGCCTTTGGAAACGGCAAGCAATACGTCGGAGTATTCTCCCAGGACCGCAACAGCAATCCGGTCCGCCGAGCTATTCTCCGCGCCGCTGCACTGGTCAAAAAAGGGCTGTGTAGCCGTGCATTTGTCGATGTGATCTCGGTCGCGGCTCGGCGCCGACGGACCGGGTCCATGTGGTTTTCGAGCCGGAGCTTTACCCGCAAAGAAAACTATCCGACTCAGAGCGATCCGTACGGAGTCATGGTCAGCAGTGATGCTGCAGGCATGGTTACTGGCCTTATGGGAGTGAAGCTGGCCCACCGCGGCGGGGCCGTGCTGGTCGACGGGTGGGATGAGCGCACCACAGAAACCGCGTCGAGCATGCCGATGTGCGGTCGTACCGACGAGCTTGCCGCGCTACTTGTCGAAGGTCGCAGGGCCATCGAACGTGCAGTCCCGGGATTGGCGTCTGTTTTTGGCGAGTCGGGCATGGGCAAGAGTCATCTGGCCGGTACCCTGATCACGCGACTCCACCGCGAGTGGACCGATATCGAAATTCTCGAGTTGCGCGCGTGCGAACCGGTATACGGCGAGGTCGACGGCCTTCTCCGCGAACTTCTGACCCTCGCTCTCGATCTGCCACCCGTTGCGCCCGATGATTCCGGACGCGCTCTTCTGGTCGATCGCTTGGGCAAGGACATCGGCACCCAAGTATGGACAGGTGTTGCCTTGAGCCTGGGCTGGGTTTCGCCCGAGGATACGTCGGTGCGCGAACTCGCTGCAGCACCGGGCGTTCTGCGGTCACAGGCGTCGCGTGCCTGCGGCGAGGCGTTGCTCCGCCGGGCGCGCAAGAAGCCACTCGCAGTGGTGATCGACGACGCTCATTGGGCCGATGAAAGCACCCTGGATGCCCTGGAATACGCCACCGGGGCGACCCGCACTGGCCACCTATTTTGCCTTGTTCTGGCCTTGCCCAAATTCACCGCAACTCGTGCCCAGTGGGGCAGCCGCGCCGCTGGACACGCGACCTGCGTCCTCGGTCCGCTCGACACCGAGGCCAGCGTGGAGCTGTGCAGACAGCTCTTGCGTCCCGCCCGGCACATTCCGATCGGCGCGATTCGACGCCTGGTCGACCGTACCCACGGCGTTCCATTCTTGCTGGTCGAGCTGGTACGCGGCCTGAAAAAGCGCGGGCTGGTCCGGCGCCAGGAGAGTGGCGATGACTGGTACCTCGTTACCGACGAGCTGGACGATCTGCCCGAGCTGCCCGTACTGCAATGGATCGTCGACCGCGAGCTCGACCAGCTGGGGCTACACCTGGATGCCCATGCTCGACTCGCCTCGTTGCTCGACCGCGAGTTCCGCTCGTCCGATTACGAGGGGATTCTGCTCACGCTGGCCGGTGCAGGCCAGGCAGATGCCTTTCCCGTAGATGCTCAGGTCAGTTTGTGCCTGCTGGAAAAGGCCGGCCTGGTCCACCAGACCTCTTCCAATAGCTGGTCATTCCGCTCGGAGCTGTACCGCACATCGCTGGCCTCCACGGTCGCCCCCGAACTGGCCGAGACCATCCATCGCGCGGCATTGCGCTACTACGAGCAATGCCGGGGTATGCCCGATCAGGAACGAGTGCCGCGGCTGGCCCACCACGCCGCTCAGTGCGGCGAGGATGCAGTGGCTCTGACCGCGTACGTCTCTCTGGCCAAAAAAGCCCGGGCCGGCCACCGCTACCTCGAGGCCGAGGCACTCTTCGCCCGGGTGCTCCACCACGTCGAAAACGCCGATCTGGCGACACGGCTGTGGGCCCATCAAGGACGTGGCGTGATGCGCTACCGGATCGCCCGTCACGCCGACTCGATCGCAGATTTCACAGCAGCGCGCGAGCTCGCCGAATCCCTCGACCAGCCGGCAGCTCTGGTCGCGGTGCTGCTCGACGAGGCCATGGCGCGCGATTGGCTCGACGAGTGGCGAGTATCTCAGGACCTGGCCGAGCGAGCAGACGAGCTTCTCAGCCATCTGCCCGCCGGCCGGAATCCCGGTCTGCAGGCTCGCCTGCTGATGAGTCTGGGCCGCTCGGCAGCGAGATTCAGCCGCATTCCCGAATCGGCTCGCCTGCTCGCCCAGGCAGCAGAGCTGGCCCGGCCGCTGGGCGACGTCGAGTATGAAACCTATGTGGTCTCGTTGCTCATGCTGGGTGCGATCTATGTCTGGCTCGGTCGCCTGGACGAATCGCAGGCTACCTTCGACCGGGTCATCGCGCATTGCCGCCGCCATACCGATGCCATGCACCTGGCCTGCGCGCTGGGCAATCGAGCTCATTTATGGGCTGCTCGGCGACAATGGCAGTGCTTGTTCGACGACCTGGACGAACAGATTCAGATCGCCCGCGACCACGCCAATACGCTGGTCGAGCGCAACGCCCACATCAACATGGCGCAACTGCGCTACTGGCAGGGACAGCTCGACGCAGCCGAATCTCACCTCCAAGTGGTCGTCGAGCTCGATCGCTGCCGCCACGGCCGGGCCGCGCGTCCCGAAGCCGACCTCTTGCTGGCGCGGGTCGCCCTGGCTCGGCCCGACCATGCCCGGGCCCGCACCATCGTGGACGAGATCGAGAAACACCAGGGCTGGGCGCGAGACTGCCACAAAGAGGCACTCCTGGTACCCTCCGAAGAAATCCTTCTGGCCATGATCAAACTCGCCCTCGACGGCGGAACCGAGTCAAACTGGGATGAACTCACCGACAACGCCGAGGCCTCCTCTGTCGATCAGGAGCTGGTGGAAATCTGGGACGTCCGGGCCAGAACCGCTTTGGCTCACGGTCGCATCGATGCCGCGCGCCGGGGCTGGCAGGCTGCTCTCGCAGCCGCCGAGCAAATCCCCACGATCATGGACGAACGCATCCGCCGCAATCTGGCTACTATCGCCCGGTCCCCGGGCGATGCTCGCTCGCAAGCCGGGCAAGCTCATGATCCTTCCGAGCCTCTGCTCGACGACCGTTCGGGCGTGGCCTCTAGAGCCGTATGACAGCACCAATCGACAGAACTCCCCAGGCGTTGCGTACCGCCGCACTACTCTCCATTTCTCGCCTGAGTGTCCGCCTGACCCTGCCTGTGCAGCCATCCTCGACACTGCATTCCTGTATTCCGCCCACCACCGGCATTGTGTCATCCCCTACCCCGCCCGTCCAAAAGACAAGGAGTTCGTATGAGACGAATCAGTCCGGCAGTTCATGCCATGTTACTCGCCCTGGCAGCTGCTTGCTCACCGGTGATTGAAAGCGAGCAACGGCCGGATATCGGCCGATCGATTGCCCCGGTGACTGCCAACGCGCTCAACAATGCACTCAACAATGCACTCAACAACACGATTAACAACGCATTGAACAACGCATTGAACAACGCACTCAACAACACCATCCACAACGCGCTCAACAAGGTGCTCAGCAACGCAATTAATAATGCGACTGTGCCATTAGTACGCAGCACAGAAATCGATGGCCTGGCCAGCGATTTGTTACAGGCCGACATCGATAGGGTCGAATGTGTCATGGACGTCAGCGACCTCACTATCGAGGAGGCGTCGGACGAAGAAATATGTTCCACGCCAGTGGTGACCATCGAGACCGGTGAGCAATCCCACTACCAGCTCCGATTGTGGAAGTGGGCTGCATTCGCGCCCGAGCCGGTGCAAATTCTCGACGATGAGAATAGACCGGTGACCATCGATGTCGATTACGAAGACAATATCACGACGTATCGAGTCCTGGCCACCTATGTGCCATCGTGTGATACGTGCATGACGCTGGCGCTGGTCTTGAGTCCTACCCCGGTGTCAAGCGACCTGCGCTACTTCGAGGAAGAAGACTGGGGCTTTGCCTGTTATAAATTCACCGATGCCGACAGCGGTGAGAAACAATGGTACTGCGCCCAGGTCGTGGGCACCCAGGGTATACTCGGTCATGTCAAGGCTGTCGTCCACGGCAATAAGAAGGCGTATATGGACCGAGTCTATTACACGCGATCGCTGGGCGTGTCCACAGGGTGGGAGCCTGGAGACAACGATTCATCCCTGGCCAGCGAGGTGGACACCGGCAACATCTTCTCGGGCCAGCTTCTGTTCATCCCGGGGCCAGGGACGACATCTGTAAGGCGTTCGTCGCCGGACGCCGCGTTTACCGAGACATACGCCGGCGGTTTTAATCCCAATGATCGACGGCCCGATGGCCAGAGTTACGCTCGGGATTGGATCGCAGCCTCTGCGCTAAAAGCGACCACCACGGTCGATGGCGTATCGCTCAGCCTGGCCAATTATCAGAGCTGTATTGATAACAACTGCGCGCTCGGCTCCACATCGCAACCGGCGCCCGGATGGCAAAACGACGACGAAAAAAGCCAATCAGAAGTATTGCGCCGCCTGATGCTTACATCTGGCGGCCGCTTCACCGATCGCCGCCGCGACGAATCGCTTTCCATTGTGGTCGAGATGTACCACACGCCGCGATTCATGCGCAGAGAGTGCAGATGGAGATACAGCCCCGGCAACGTACTCGACGGACCGGTCGGCAAACTCCCAGCTCGGCCCAGTCGGCACGGTGGATGGGTGAACTATGCGCCATTGTCGCGGCGCGGGGCAAAAAAGTGGCGAGTTCAGGCCTACTTCAACGACCCGCGAGGCTGGTGCGCGCCGAACCGTGCCCAGCTCGGCACGGATGACGACGACAGCTATGAGTACGGCAACGGAGACATCGATGAGGCGTTGCAAGCGCTGCCGGATGAAACGCCGGAGGATGAGAATGAAAATGAAAATGAAAATGAGGATGAGGATGAGGATGAGAATGAGAATGAGAATGAGAATGAGAATGAGGAATTGGACTGATTCGGATCGGCCGGCCTGGTCTGAATCAGCCGATCACACGTTTTCAGCAAAGCCCCGGGCCAACTGGCGAGTCTCCACCATGTTGTCTTCGATCGAGCAGTAGGTCCAGCCGCCGTAGCGGCCGACCGGATAGACACCATGGGTGGCCAGAACGGGCCGCAGTCTGGCCACTTCTCGTTTTGACTGGGCGGTAATATGTACATACGCGGGGTCGAGGACGACACTGTGCCAGCTTAGCAGGCGCTGGCCGGCGACGATGCCAGCTTTCTCGAGATCGCCGAGAACACGTTCCAAAGCGGCCGGAACGTCGAATTCGGCATTTCTATCGCCACCGATTTCGATGTAGAGGCTCATGCGCTCACCGGACATGATGTTGTCGTACCAGCCGACCCGGTAGAACGAGAGCGCGCGGTCGGGGAAATACATCCAATGAGGCTCGGTGGCACCTTTGCGGTCGAAGCCGAGGTTATAGACCAGTACTTTGTTCCAGGAAAACACCTCCGGTGCGACCTCGATCCCACACATGGCGACGAGCTGGGGCAATGGCACCGAGCTGACCAAGCGGCGAAAGTGCAGGGACCGCCGCGAAGTATGGGCGATGCGGGCACCTAGGTCGATCGATTCCAGCCGTTCCCGGTAGGCGATGTGGCCTGGCGGCAGGTCGGCGAGCAAAGCGTTTATGTACTCGATGGCGCCGCCGAGCGGATAGCTGAACGTGGTGTTGTAGCTGGCGTTGTCTTGCTTGCGCATATTGCCAATGATGTCGCCGATGTCGGCGTGGGGAAAAAAGCGCCCCATGGCATCGGGATCGAGGCAGTCGAGGTCGCAGGCGTACAGTTTTTCGTTGTACGGGATGAGAAACATCTCGGCGATGCTGCGGCCAAAGCGGGCGTAGAGCATGGTCTTGAACGATGTCACCTCGACTGCAGCATCGCGAAAATACAGATCGACCAGACAATCGATAAAATCCTCGCGGGGCAGCTGGTGGATATTCTTTTGAAATGGAAAGTCGATATCGCGACCAGCAAAGCGGATGAAGCTCTTCTTGGCGACCGTGCGGATCTCCTGCCCAGGCATGCGCTGGCGCAGCCAAGTTTCGATCTCGGGATGGCGAAAGTGGAAAAAATGGCCCGAATAGTCCCACACAAAGCCGTCTTGCACGACCGTCTTGCACAAACCACCGGGCTGATGGTCGGCTTCGATGATGAGAAACTCGGGATCGGGCCTGCCGCGCTGGGACGCCTCGGTGCGCAGCCAGTTTGCAAATGACAAGCCGCTGACGCCAGCACCGACGATCACGTACTCGACCGATTCCATTGTCACACAAGTGTCGCCGCGATTGCCATCGCGGTCCATCATCGCGGCCTCTTTGTCATCGCGGCCCGGGCCTGGCCGGGCCCGGCTAGGCGGCGGCGTTCTTGCCGTTGGGCGAGAGCGGGCCGGCGTTCATGGTCGGCCTGGACGTGAACTCCGAGTCCTCGTCGTCGTCGTCGTCCGCGGGCCGTGCCGGCGATGTGGCGTTGGCGGGCACCTGGCGCTGGACAAATTCCTGAGTCCCCTCCGAGCCCAGGCCCACAGCGGAGAAGTACGAACGATACTCGTACGGCAGTGATGAGTACTTCTTCTCGATGTCCCTGCGGGGAATGAACAACTCTTCTCGGCGACCATCGCCCAGGTCGCGTTTGAGCACGAGTTCGCCCGGTACCCGGCTGCGCACCCGGATTTCGCGAATGATCGGTGCCAGTACGAGAAGGATATTTTCGGCCAATTCCGATGGCCGATCGAGGTCTTCGACATCGGTATCATCGAGCCGCGCCCACACCAGCCGGTTGCGATGGCCAATCAGATCGGCGAGTTCGTCCTCGATGATCTCCCACAGCTCGAGCAGGGACACTTCCCCCTCGCCGGCCAGCGGCAGCGCTTCCGCCCGTTCTCCGTCGACGTCGACCGGATAGATCAAGATCTCGCTCTGGTCCAGGCTACGGATGCTCACTTCATAGCCGACCGAGTGTTTGGCCGGGTTTTGCTTGAGCTCGAACCACGCGTGCTCGGGCGAAATTTCGACCTGAGTGATATAAAAGCGGTGGATCGAGCGCTTGGACGAACTCTGGCGACGCAGCCAGCCGTCCTCCCTGTGCTGCAACTCGATGCGCAGATTTGGGTCGATGTCCTCGAGGCGGACGGGACCGGTCCAGCGGTGAAGATCGGGAATGCTGGCCCGGAAGCCGAGATGGAGATGGGACGGTGTCATGGCCGCCAGAGCCAGCTCGGGCTGGCCAGTTTCGTGGCCGCTCAACCAGCGCAATTGCCACTGGGTATCGGGCAGCTCGTGGCGCAACGTGAATCGCTCGATCGCCTGGAGGATCAGCGAGTTGCTGCCCTTGCCCAGGGTTGTGCGCAGCGCGTTCTCGCGCCGACTCAGCACTGCGCTGCGAGCTTGCTTGATCGTGGACAGGGCAAACTCGGCCAGCTTCGTGGCAACTGCTTCGGTGGCCGGTACCTCCCCGGCTTCCTCCAAAAATGGCCGCAACGCCGCCTCGATCGCACCCGAGAGCGAGGTCAGCCGCTGCAGATCCTGATCGGCATGCTTCTGGATCTTTGCTGCATTGCGACGCCGTTTGGCCAGCTCCTCATCGAGCTGAAACAAAGCGACACAGGCGTCGGTAACGGCCCAAATCGTGTCGATAAAGTTCTCTTGCAGAGGAAATGGCGTGGCGTCGCCGTAGAGGTATTTCATAATGCAGAGGCTCCCGGTGTAGCTGCTGACTAGCAAAGTACATGCCACAGTCGCGAGACCATTATGCCTTAGAACGAGGCGAGCGAGGGAACCAATTGCACAATCAATCCCGGGCGTGAGTTTGCGGGTGGGTACTTGCTGGGGGACGGCCCCCCAGCTTGGCCGCTGAAGTCACCACGCGGTCCGATGCTTGCCAGACGGGGGGGTCGCCGGGGCGTGTCGTGGCCAGTTGCGGACGGACGATGGTCGCGGACCGTCGTTCGTCGCACAGATAGACAGGCAGACGATCGACAAGGGCCGTGGTCGATCAGTCCGGACCGCTCAGCCATTCGGATGGAGCTTCGAGATAGCGCTTGAACAGATCAAGAGAGCGCGCGCAGTACAGACCGTCCTCGATGCGCTCGTCGTAGGTGTATTTGAGCGAGACAACCGGGCGGGTGATGACAGAGCCGTCTTCGCCGGCCACTGCAACCCGATCGATCTTGCCAATCGTCACGAAGAGTGGACAGTTGCCGTGTTCGTACAGGTGGTGATACGCGGCGTCGATATCGATACTGCCGAGATTGGCCACAAACACGCTGGTGTACATGGGATCGCCGTGGAGTAGGAAGCGCGGGGCCAGATTGTAGTGATCGAGGGCGCGCAAGAGGAGTACGGCACCGTCGAGAATGGGTCCGGGCAGCCGGATGAGCAGGTTGATTTCGCGGTCCACTGCCGACAGTCGATCTGAGCGAGCATCGCGTACTCCGTTGCTCAAACGCCCAACCAGGTCGGCAAACGACTCGCCCGGGTCAAAACGCTGCTTGACCACCGATAGCGGTGCGTCGTCCTCGAACCGCTTCTTGGCAGCAAACGAGATCCAGATGCCGTCGCGCTGGTAGAGACGCCGACCCGAGACAAAGCGGTTGAGTCGCGGCCGCTCCTCGAGCACCCGGGTAAGCGCGGCGAGCACCACGTGAAAGACCGTGATGCGCTGCTTTTCCGTGCGATTCCATTCATCGATCCAGGGCAGAGTCGCGGTCAGGTCGACGGTCTGCTCGAAATACACCGCCGACTCGTTGCGGCCACGCAAAACGAACGGAACCATGCGGCGATAGGCTGACAGATCGCGTACTCGATGCCCGTCGAAGCGGCCAAACAACATGGCCAGAAGGTAGCCCAATCGCGCGGTGGCGACAAATCCCTTCACACCAGATACCGCCCCGGTCCCGCCATCAAGATCTGACCAGGCCCGCCGATCTCAGGCGACAGAAGCCACGTCATGGCCGAGGGAGTCGTCCGTGTATCGATCCGCATGGTATATTGCACTTGCTGTCACAGTCCTCGTCTGCGACTCGTCCGCTACTGCACAAAAGCTACAATCACAGTCTCTTGTCATCCGCGTGACCAGGGTTGAAGTCGCAGTAACAACCGCCCTTGGCCGTGCCTGGGACGACGCTGAGAGCGCAGATCTATGTGGCTCGGCGAGCGACGACAGCTGGCAACATACCGCTCTTGCGGCCACTGCCGCCGACTATCTGTGTCGCTGGACCAAATCCCATTCTCCGGGCAAGGGCGACACGACCCAGCCCGATCTCATGGTTGCCCTGACTGTCGGTGGAGCAGAGCCATTTCGGTCCTACACAGCTCCCAATCGCCACCAGCACGACTTCAACTATGAGATCGCCGTGCCGGTGGCCGCTATTCCACGCGCTGGCGCCACTGTCGCGGTGCTCGACCAAGACGGTGCAGATCCCTCCTCGGGTCAGGTCATCGAAGAGTTTCGACTGACCAGGGATGAGTTCGAGGTCGCAGCAGCGAGCGGTACGCCGATTCTCCGGCACGGCAATGCAGTCCGCGAGATCGCCCTCCAGGTCACTGCGTATCAGCACGAGCCGCGCACAGCATCGCTCGAGATGACCACGCGTCGCTCGCTCGCCCCCCTGCCCGTCCGTGTAACGACCGGCGAGATCGTGCACGTTCGCGCCTCGGGCACCTACCGGGTCACGCGCGACGACGTCGTCGATGCCGACGGCCTCGACGACGAGGAGCAAACGCCCAACAACCTCGATATCGAGCCGCTCCGCTCGGCCCGTCACGGCGCTGCCACGGCGCTGATCGGCGGATCGCCAGTCGTTTTGGGTGCGTGCCGGTCCTTTGTGGCACCGCAATCCGGCCCGATCTCACTGGCGCTCAACGATCGCCACCTGAGTGACAACCGCGGCAAACTCCGCTTCGACATCCGGATCGAGCCACCTGATTCGAACGCCTGGACAGAGCTCCGTGGACGCCGGGTGTGTGTGAACTCTCGCCCACAGGCGAGCCAGTAGAGGCGTACTACAAGAACGCATTGGTTGTGGCTCAACCGATGCGTTTCTGTTGCGAGGCCAGTGGCCGAGCCGGTCGGGACTCCGGCCTATTTTTTGTCCAGACCGTACTTCTGCCGCATTTGATTCATGACGCGGTTGTACTCGATATCCCAGGACTGGGTACCCTCGGTGAGGTTTTTGATTCGCTCACGCACTTGCTGATCGAGCTCGGCATCGACGCTCATATGCCGGCGCAGGATGTCTTTCATCTTGCGCCGCAGTACGACATCCTCAGCATAGAGCTCTTCGACGTGCCGCGACTGCATGAAGGTCTCGAGCAGCTGGGTGCAGATCCAGCTCATCCCGTCCTCGCCGAGGCCGAATTCTTGTTTTTCTGCCAATGCGCGCTTGGTCCGGCCAAACGCACTGTACGACAGCCCGCGGATCTCGAGAATATCCTTGGCCCGCTCGGTGAGTTCGCGATCGACCCGCAGATATTCTTTGAGTACGGAGGCTACATCGAGCTCGGCTTCTTGGCGGTCGGATACCTCCATGTCGCCGTCGTCGACCAATTTGCCGATGATATCGGCCGCGATGGTATCGATCTTGCCAGGGTAGAGCTTCATCCGCCGCGGACTCTAGGCGGGCGTCAAATCGGTGTCAAGGCGCGAACTTGTTGTTGGTACCTGCGTTGCGCGGCTGCTCCCGGACGGTCGCAGAATCGGGTAGGGTCGTGGCTATGCTAACTCCGCAGTCGATCGGATGGGTACGATGAAGCGCGTGCTGGTTGCGGCCGGGCTGATCACGTCGCCACATGGCGTACTCATCACGCAGCGACGGGCTGATCAGCCATTTCCGCTCGAGTGGGAATTTCCCGGGGGCAAGATCGAGCCCGGCGAAAGTCCGACGCGGGCGCTATGCCGCGAGTTGCGTGAGGAAATCGGCCTCGATGTCGAGGTTGGCCGGATCTGGGAGGTGCTGTATCACGCCTATTCTGATTTTGAGGTGGTCATGTTGATCTACCACTGCGAGCCAATTCGTGGTCAGAAAGCCAACTGCCTGGAAGTAAACGATCTTGTCTGGTGTCTGCCGCGAGATCTCGAACGCTATGAGTTCATCGAGGCCGACCGTCCCCTCATCGAGCGTCTCGTCCGCGAGGGACTGCCAGACCCGCTCGATCCGGCCGAACCAGATCGACTGGATCCGGCCGAACCGCTCGATCCGGCCGAACCGCTCGAGCAGACCTCCCGGCAAGCAAGGCGAAGCGGCGTACATGGCGAGGGGAGCGGCCGGGCGAGCCACTATTCGATCGACAGAAAGCGCTGAATGTTGACCCCAAGTACTGCAAACAACTAAAATTTTTTTCCTATGCCGGAAGGTAGGACCAAGGTCACCAAAGAGGTCTTGTGCGAGGAGTCGCGATTCATCCTGGCAAATGTCATGGCCGAGGCCCGCTATGGACGACAGAATCGCTACGACGATATCCGCCGGGTGTGCGAGGGAGCGATTTCCATTCCGTTTTCGGAATACGTCGCATTTCTCGACAGTGCCGGGTATCTGCGCCACGACCGCGGCAAAGAGTCTCTCGAAGTCACCAAGGACGGGGAGGGAATCGTCAATGGCGGCAATCTCACCGAGCTGACCGAGCGCGCAGTGGCCCATTTCAAGACCCGTCGACGCAAAGAGATCACCGACCGAGAGAGAGAGCGAGAGCGGCCGACTGGCGAGCGCGAACGCGAGCGAGGCAGCGACCGTTACAAGGTCACGTCGTCGGGGGGGCGAGGTTCGGTTGCAGTCGGTGGCGAGATCCAGTCCAGCGCCGAGATTGTCGATAGCCGCTACGAAAAGCTGGCTACGATTGGTACGGGCGGGGTTGGCACGGTCTACCGCGCCCGTCAGGTTCCGCTCAATCGCGAGGTCGCCCTCAAGGAGATCCGCGAGCTGTTCGGCTATTTCAGCGATGATCAGCGCCAGGAGATCATCCGCCGTTTCACCGAGGTGGTGCGTGCGGCTGCGCAGCTGGCCCATCCCAACATTCTGCCCATCCACGATGTCAACCTGGACCGCGAGCACCCCTACCTGGTCGGCGAGTTGGCTCCCAACGGCTCGTGCCGCCGATTGATCAAAGATGCGGAGAGCATTCCGGTCGGCCTGGTTCTCAAATATCTCCTGCAGGGCCTGCACTCGCTGCGCGCGGCCCACGCCGAGCGCGTCTACCACAGAAGTCTCAAGCCGGAAAACCTGCTCATCGACGGCTACGGCAACGTCAAGGTGTCTGACTTCGGCTTTTCACGCATCATCGAACGCGATGCGGCGGCCATTCAGCAGGTGATCGTCGGAACCGGCAACATTGCGTACATGGCGCCCGAGTTGTACACCGACCCCAACGCGGTTGGCCCGCAGACCGACATCTACGCCATGGGCATCATTTTTTACGAATTGCTCACCCGCCGCCTGCCCGGTCGCCGCTCGCCCATGCCGTCTCAGATCAACGATGCCCTGCCCAAGGGCATCGACGACATCTTCGACAAAATGACCCGCGACTCCCGCTCCGAACGCTACTCCACGGTCGACGATATTCTCGACGACATCGACTCGCTGGACGGTTTATCTGAAGTACTCGACCAGCAGACCCAGGTGCTCGTCGCGGCAAACCCGCTCGACCAGGTCAAATTCCGCGAGGGAGCAGCAGGCGATCCAGTCGCCGGCACCGACGCCGAGGACCCGACGCCGACGCCAGAGGACAAGTCCAAACCAGGCTATCGGCCCTATTCGTACCAGCAGCGGCGAAAACGGTAACACGGTTCGATCCGGCGATGGTGGGCGGGCCGGCTGCCGCGTCATGCATCGCTCCTCATGGCTTGTCGCGAAGAAGGGTCAGAACCTTCTCCGCGCGCCCGAGACCGAGCTTGTTGTAGATGGCCAGGGCTTCGCGCAGCAGGCGCTCGCCGGCCTGGACATCGCCGCTCGCCCGCTTGTAGCGTCCGTACTGCTCGAGGCCGTTGGCCAGTTCCGAATCGTTGCCGAGTTCGCGCAGGAGTTCGACGCCGCGCTGAAAGTACTGCTCGCGGGTCGGCATTGCCGACCGGTCCCCGGCATCGTCGGCCAGCACTGCGCCGAGACACAAAAGAGCGCGTCCCTCGGCGTCGCGCAACCCGGCCTCTCGGGCTATATGATGAGAGCGGTGGGCCAGTTTCCCAGCCCGATCGCGATTGCCCAGGGCGCTTTCCAGTTCGGCCAGGTTGCGCATGGCCTCGACCTGTAGCCGCCGTTCGTCGATGTCTTTTGCGATGTTCAGAGCGTTGTCGAGTCGCCGGCGAGCCTCGTCGCGATGACCTTCGCGCAGCGCGAGTTCACCGAGATTGTTGAGCGCCAATGCGGCCAGCGGCAACGCGCCGATCTCCTCGGCCTTGCCGAGGGCTTGCAGCCAACCCGAGCGGGCCAGACC
Organism: Pseudomonadota bacterium; assembly: GCA_022360315.1. GTDB lineage: Bacteria > Myxococcota_A > Polyangia > Haliangiales > Haliangiaceae > JAKSDA01. The sequence goes on along the minus strand of JAKSDA010000567.1, from coordinate 4,662 downwards.
CAGGTCACCGTGCTCGTAGTCGAGCACCGCAACATTGTTGAGCGACGAGATCACTCCCCAGCGATCCCCAGCCCCGCGGCGCAGCTCCAGGGCCTCCCGGTGACAACGACGAGCCTCGGCAAAACGCCCGCGCGCCTGCTCGATATTGCCCAGGCTGGTCAGCGAGGCGGCGATCGAACGCGGGTCGCCGTCCCGACCGCGTTTTTCGAGCCCGTTGCTCACATTTTCGTGGGCCTCATCGTAGCGTCCGAGCAGAAAAAGCACCTTGCCGATGTCGTCGAGCGACCCCGCAATGCCGCGTTCGTCCCCACAATCGCGGAACAACTCGACGCCGCGCTCGAGATACTTCAAGGCCATTCGCGGATCGCCCTTGCGCCGCCACACCCGACCCATCTTGTTGAACGCCACCGCCGCCTTGGGCCGCGCAGCGACCACCCAGGCGAGGCGAAGCATGCGCTCGATCGCGTCCAGAGCAGCCTCGAAGTCCCCTTTCAGCTCATAGAGCGAACCCAGGTCGTGCCACAGATCCATGCGGGTAACCAGGTCATTGTCGCCCAGGCAATCGAGTGCTCGCCGGTACAGTTTCACTGCGCGGTCGGTAAAGTACCCGGCGCGCGCCGCATCGCCAGCCCGGCGATAACGCGACGCAGCGGCCCCGTCGAGGCCGGCTCCCTCGAGATGTCGGGCGATCGCTTCCTCGGCCATGGGGCCGCTTCCCTGGGGCCCAAATTCGAGCCACTGGGCCGCGGTCCGGTGATAGCGCCGCCGATCGGCCCGGTCGATGCGGCGCAGTACCGAAGACCAGAGATTGGGATAGACAAAGCGATACTCGCGTTGGCCGGGGATTCTCGAATCGTCCACGGGCACGATCCAATCGCGTTCGACCAGGCGCTCGAGAATGCTCGATACGCTGGCGCGCGAGTATTCACCATCCCGTTGGATGTCGGCGAGCGGCGGGCCATCGGGACGGTCCGAGCCGACCAGTGAAGCGCGTACCACAGCGACCACAGCGTCGAGCCAGAAAGTTTCCCCGATCACGGCAGCCTTGCCGATGAGACCCCGCTCGGCCAGAGGCAGGATGTCGAGCCGGCGGCTGACCAGTTCTTCGTAGTTCTCGGGCAGCTTGCTCTCGGCCAGACGCGTGCGGTCGATGGTCCACGAGGACGGCTCTGTACGCTCGATGATGCCACTTTCCAACAGCCAGTGAACTAGCTCGGACAGGGCGCGAGGCGAGCCGCCAAGTCGCAGTGCGTGTGCCTCCAACTCCGACGGAATGGCATCGAGCGACCGGCATAGCTCGCGCATGAGTGCGACGACGTCGTCGCCGGACAGGGGGCCGAGTTCGAAGCGCTCGATCGCGACATCGCCCGAAACCATGTTTTTGTGGCGCTCGAACAGCACATCGCGCGCCGTGGCCACGACAAGAACCGGAGACCCGCGCAGCCCGGAGGCGAGATAGAGCAGCAAACGGATGGTTTCTGGCCCGCACAGCTCGATATCTTCGAGCGCCAACAAGAGTGGACTGCTACCCGCATCGGCGGCCAGAAAACGGCGCAGAGCGATGAACATGCGCGTCTCGAGTTGCTGGGGCGCCGAGGCCAGAGGACCCACCACCGGACTGTCGGGCAATGGAACCCGCATCAGATGGGCCAGGAGATGGGCCACCTCGGTGACGCGATCCGCGGACAGGACGTCGCTGACTCCGGCCAGGATGCGTTCCTGACTGTGATCGGCGCCCTGCCCTGGCGTGATGCCAAAACGCTGCGCGAGCAGTTTCGCGAACGCCGAATAGGCCACCCCGCTGTGGTCGCCACGACCGACGGCGATGCGAGTACCCGGCTGGCTGCGCTTCACGTGGTGGACCAACTCGCAGACGAGCCGGCTTTTGCCCATGCCAGGGTCGCCAACAACGAGGACAAACGACAGCGTACCCGAGCGCCGGGTGGTATTAAATGCGGTCAACAGCTCGCTGATGGCTTCTTTCCGGCCGATAAAACCCGGGTTCAGTTCGCGCGAGGTTGTCGCGCCGGCTACTGCGCGGGGGGGCAGCGCATCGGCGAAAAGAGCGTCCGGCTCGCTGCCCTGTTCAACCTCCAGTGGCATACCTGTATCGCACCAAGGGGGTCTGTCCCGGTCGCGTTCGGTCATTGTGTGGACAGTAATTCTTCGCCGCGAGCCGGCGCAATAGCGGCGGTTCACAGCCTCGAACTACCCACGATCACGTCCCACCCGGCTGGTATCATCTCGTTTTGTTACTCTGTTTAGTTGCGACGCTTTTGACAGCGTTCCGGCAATTGTGCGCGGTAGCGCTGGCTGCGGGCTCGAACTCGACGTGGCACCGCCCGGGCTGTGCCGTCGCGATTGCGCATGAAGTAGTGCAGCGAAACCGGGGCGATGATGGGCTCGCCGCGGTCCAGCCGGCGGCAGTTTTCGCGTTCCAGGTCATCCAGGATCGCAGCGATGGTGTCGGCCGTGATGTGCTTGGTATCGTGCATGAGCACAACGCCGCCGCGTTGCTCGATGATCTGCCCGACTGTCCGCGCGCGCAGCGCGTGTGCCGCACCGGGTCGAAAATCGTTCGAATCGATACTCCAGCGAACTTCTGTAAATCCCTCGCCGGCCAAGTATGCGCGCGCCCGTTTGCCCATGGCCCCATACGGCGGCCGAAACGTGTGAGGCGTATAGCCGAGAAGATCGCGCAGTGCCCGGGTGGTCTGGTCGATCTCTCGCCGAATGAGCTCCGGCGCAGCCCCGGCCATCTTCCGATGGCTAAAGGTGTGATTGCCGATGGTGTAGCCGCGCCCGGCTGTATCGAGCAGCACCTGGGCGTTTTTGTGAGTGTCTCTGCCCACTCCGGCAAACCGCCAGCCGACCACGAAGAAGGTGGCTGGCACGTCATAGCGATCCAGAGCGTCGAGCACCTTGGGAGTCGTGGCATATCTGGGTCCATCGTCGAAGGTAAAAGCCACGTGGTAGTCCGGCTCGCGGCCATTGACGATCGCGCCGTCACCGAACTCGTCGAGTTCGCGCAGGTCCTCATCCCACAGCGGCGAACGCGGTCCCGACATTGCCAGACCACGCTCCTTTCCATCGATTTGACACACGACACTGCGGACAAACGAACCCGTGTCCTCATCGGCCGGTGAGTCGTGCGTCGCGGCCATGGCGAGCGCCATGCACAGAGACCCTGCCAAAAATCGCACAGTCCCGATTTTATCACGGGTCTGACGATCGTGCGCGATCCGGACGTCCCGGTGCGATCGGCGGGCCAGTCGATCATGCTATCGTCGCCGGGTGCCTCCGCTCGTGGTCTCATCGGCGGCTCTGCCGTTCGACATCCGACCGCTCCTGGGCGATGCAATCTATCTTGCGCCGTCCTCGGGGCACTTTGAGCGGGACCAGCTGATGACCTCGCTGGCCCAGGCCGAGGCTCTGATCAGCCTGCTGTCCGTGCAGGTGGACGAACAACTCCTCGCCGCTGCTCCCCGGCTGCGCGTGGTGGCCAACGTGGCTGTTGGCTTCGACAACGTGGATATACAAGCCGCGACCCGACGCGGTGTCGCGGTTGTCAACACACCCGACGTACTCACCGAGGCAACCGCCGATTTTGCCTTTGCCCTTTTGCTCGCAACTGCTCGCCGCCTGGTCGAAGGCGACCGCACAGTGCGCAGCCGGCAGTGGACGGGCTGGGATCCGGGACAGCTCCTGGGGGCAGATGTTTTCGGCACCACATTGGGTATCATCGGCATGGGCCGCATCGGCCGGGCGGTCGCCCGGCGCGCCAGTGGATTCGCCATGGAGATTCTCTATTTGAACCACCATCGAACGCCTCCGGTGGAGGCCTCGCACGGCGAGGGTCCCCGGTCTGTGGGCTGGGAGGAATTACTTCTCAAGTCCGATTACCTGTCTCTCCACTGTCCGCTCACCCCCGAGACCCAACACATCATCGATCGGCAGGCGCTCCGGGCCATGAAGAAAAGCGCTATCCTGGTGAACACTGCGCGGGGTGGCTGCGTGGATGAACCCGCCCTGGCCTGGGCGCTCGCCGCCGGTGAGATCGCCGGTGCCGGGCTCGATGTGTTCGCCAATGAACCGGCAGTCCATCCAGATCTACTCACCAGTGACCATGTAGTCTTGGCGCCGCACGCCGGATCGGCTACCACTTCAGCTCGAAAGCGCATGGTCGAAATCTGTGCAAATGCAGTACGGTCGGTACTCGACGGTCACAGACCGCCGACGCTGCTCAATCCGGAGGTCTTTTGATGAGCTGTCGGGTTCTCCTGGTCACCAGCACAGGTGCCCCAGAAGGCGCTGTGACGCCGGTTCTGGCCGCTCTGGAGGCGACTGACCTCCAGGTGCGTGCCATCGATGTGGGCCGAGCTGGCGCTCGTTTCTCCGACGGCGTGGTCGACAGCGTCATCCGGACCCTGGCCGGCGAGTTTGCCGAACGACGCCTGATGCGCGAGATCGAGCGCAACCCGCCCGACGTCACCGTGACGTTTGATCCCAACACCACCGCAGCCCTGTCCATTGTCCGCGATGAGGCCAGCCGGCCCGCGCCTGTCGTCGCAGTGGTCGGCGATCTCGATCCCGATGCCAGCTGGGCGCCCACCGATGCCGACCGCTACCTGACTGTGGATGACGAGGCGGCGGTCGACCTGG
>JAKSDA010000569.1 GCA_022360315.1 Pseudomonadota bacterium | reverse complement strand
CAATTCCGGGGCAATGCCGAGTTCCTTCTGCAGACGCAGAGCCAGCTTTTTGACAGCACGGCCGGGCTCATCTCTGGCTTCCGCGAGTAGCGCCGCGAGTTCCCCGGACTGCACGGCGTGCTCGATTCGCCGTTCTCCCGTTTGCGCAAGCGCCTGCGCGAACTGCGCCGCCAGGCGAGATTGAATCGCAAAGATGTGTGCTTTCTGGCGCATGTGGTTCAGTCGTGTGCGTATCTGTCTTCTCTTCGCGGGAGTCACTTGCGACCTCCACGCCGCCGGGGCCGAACGGGCTCGGTCGCGTCGATGGGCCTCTCGGCATTGCGGCCTTCGGCGTTGGCGTCGGTTTCCGCCTCATCCATGGCCCGAGCCTCGTCGTCAGTGCAGACATCGAAGGCCAGCGGGGTATCAGGGTCGTCTGCGGTCTGACGGACCTCGGCCAGGTAATCCGCAATGGGCTTGGCCACCCGATACCAGCCGCGCTGATGGTCGAACTTGATGCCCTTATACGTATACCGCCTGAGAAGGTGGCCCTTCTTCTTGGAATACGGCTTGAGCCGGACCAGTCGTGTGTCTGCCATGCTTACACCTTGGTTGTGCGCAACACCACCGCGGCCAGCGCATTGATCGTCGCCTTCAGCTCATTGAGCAGGGCCTGTTCATTGACGCCGTAGGTGCCGCTTGCATCCGGTGTGCTGATCGCCGCCGGCGTGAGATCTGCCAAATCGTCGGCAATGTCGCGCAGTGCCGTTGCCAGACTGGGAGACCCGGCCGAGTTCTGCGGCGTCAGATTGGCGCCGCCCGAGCCAAAGCGTTCACTGATAGCTGCCATGGAATCGATTCTCCTGGGTTATGCGACGAGTACGTTGATGGCCTTGACCACCGCGGTCTCCTCGGCGTACTTGGTGTCCATGCGCAGGGTGGCGACGATAATGAGCTGCCCTGCGCTGATGTCCTTGTCGGTCTCGATGCGAATCTTTCGCCAAATACCGATGTTGACGTTCTTGGGATCGGTGAGGAGCATGTTCGTGGCGTCAGTGCCCGGGCCGAGATTTTCGGGAAACAACGGTACGCCCTGCACCGGCACACCCGAGTACATGACCGGCACATCCGACTCGAGGTACTTGTCCCCACCCGTGGTCGCCCGCTCACTCAGCGAATCGCGGTAGTCGATCTCCGAATCGATACTGGTAAGCAGGCGCAGCTGCCGCCGATTGCGCAAGAACTCCGACGGCATGCTTTTGAGCATGTCCTTGAAAATCGACTTGTTCGTGGGCACCCCGGCCGCGTCTACCACATTCGATGTGGCCTGCTTGAGGATGCCGTCGAATTGGGCCAGAAACGGATCGGGGCTCGTGGTATCGCCGTTGACCACGACCTCTTCCGCGTCCCGGCCGATGGCCTCGGCCATGATCTGCATGATCGTCTGCCTGAGCGCCGCACGCTCGATGCTGTCCTCGAGGACCTCGTTCGACAGGCGCACCTCGGCCTTGAAAAGCTTGGCATCGAGCTCGACCCGGCCCAGATCCGGCTTGCTGCGTTCCGGTTCTGTGAGCGCTACCCCCTCTTGCCCGGCGCGCAATACCCGACCGGCGAAACGGATCTTCTCGATCTCTTGCTTGGGCGAGCCCATGGGAACCACGGTCGCCATCTTGAGAATCACCGATTCCTTGATGAGCAGCCGGATGAACTTCTTGGCCTGCGCCGGCTGCAGCAAGCCGCCGTCGGTCAGGAGATCGCTCAGGGAGAGGTCGGCCTTCTCGAGAAGGGTTCTGTTTTCGAAGATGAGTTCGTCGCGTGCCATGATCCGGGGGTCTCCTTGGCTCAGTCCAAATCGAAAAACGAGACCTCTTTATCGACCGAGGTACGGGTAATCGGCTGGTTCATATCCAGAGGCCAGCCGTCGTCGTCGGGCGCCGATGGCCGGCGCGGTCGCGAGGCCTCCACGTCCCGACTGGCCGGGAGGGACGTCGCTTTTCTCAAGCGATGGATCTCATTCGCCTGCCGGTCGATTACGGCCGATTGCTCGGCAATCCGCACCGCCGACCGCTCGGCAATCCGGGTGACGGCCTCGTCCAGCTTCTTGAGCACGTCGGCCATGCCGGGCACATCGCGCAGGACCGAAAGCGCATCGGCGGCAGTCCGGTCATTAGGCTGATTCCCCGCCCCGACGTTGGCCCGGTTGGGATCGCGGGGTGATCGGGTCCCCGGTGGTGCGTCACTGGGAGCCGACTTGGCCGGGGTCACCTCGGCCAGGAGCTTGGATAACAGGTCGATAACGTTCTTGAGCTGCTCTCGGCGAGCGCGGGACAGGCGCCCCCCACGCTTGGACATGGGGGCGGGATAGCGCTCCAGGGCGCGCATGAGCAGCTGGGCGACCGCCTTCATCTCGCGGCCCAGAGAATCCGGGGTCGGCGTTTCCGACGATTCGCTTGTCTCGGTGGCGTCCTTGATCGAGTCCACCACGGCGGTCAGCCGTTCGAGAGCCTCGGTCGCGGTCTTGAGCAGCGCCGGCTTGACCCGGCCCGGTAGGGCCACCGCGATCTTGGCGATGGGCGTGTCCTCATCTTGCAAAGGTGCTGCGACCGTGAGCGAGCCGTCCTCGCGACGGACGACTTCGACGGGATTTTCGGCGTCATCCCGTTTGATGATCAGGTAGTTGCGGCGATTCGCCGCTGCATCCACATCGGAGACTTCCTCGACGATCATGTCGAGCAGCTCGTGGGTCGGCTGAGTGGTGTTTGATCTCGTCATTCATAATGTACAAAGCCGTTTTCAACTCGGAGCTGGACACCGGTCCTGCGCTTTTTTTTGCTCCGATCGATAGAACGTCCTCACAGAACCTGGAGCACCCGATGCCGCGACGCGCCGGTTGCCGTGACATGCCGTAACAGCCAGTGCCCCGGCGTTTCTTGTCGTCCCAATCACGCCGTCGTGGCCTTCCGCTTGGAGGGACGGCGAATGGCACTGCCCCCAATCGAGAGCCCGCGAAGCTCGCCGGATTTAATGCGCTGCCAGATTTCGGTATTGTTGTATTTTCGCCCCTGCAGCCAGGTTCCTGCGGGTAGGCGCTTCTCCGGCCAGGAAACGGGCAAGAGGTAGTTCTCGACAATCACGATATCCGGCCGAACCTCTCGGTGCATCAGGCCCGCATGCCCGTAGTGCTCGGAAAACAGATGGCACGCGCGCCGCACTTCGGCCTGGGTGTAGATATCGTGCTGCGCGTCCTCTTCGTCGGGCACGAGCACCACTCCCAGGGTATAGCGCTCGTCTTCGGCCTTCTCCACGCACGGCTGATCGACCGCGAAGTAGGCGTGATGCACCTTGTGGAGCTCGTCGGGACGTAGCGCATTCAGCACCGCATCAACCGAAGATGGCCGATGCACCTGGCCGAGAGCTCGGAGAAGCCGGGCGTTGGCCCACGCGATGCGCTTGGGGGTCGCCAATTCCGCATCGAGCCGGGGGACCTCGACTTCGACAGTAGCGCCCACCTCGATCGCCAGGGGTGATGCCACATCGCCGATGGGAACCAGCGACTCGGTGCCGAGCTGGGTGACCGCGTGAAACTCGCGCTCTCGCCCGGTGATGGGGCCGATCGCGCACGCATACTGGAACGCTCCGTCCGCGGCCTGCGTGCGTTTCACCGCCACGGCGCGGATGATCCGCCGCCCGCTCTGGTCATGCGCTCCTCGGTCCTCCGCACGGGCGTGCGAGATGGTCCATTCCATGTCTTGGTCTGGTGCGGAAACGACCGATGATCTCCTGGCTGATTTCTGGACCGGGCTGGTTGAAACAGTACCAGGCATCGTCAGAAACAATCGTTTTTCGACGCGGGCGAATTCGCCGTCTACCAGTACGACATTCTGGGAGGTCAATAGCCCACTGGCCACCAGCGCATCGCGCCGCTGTCGCGCTTCCGGTCCGGTGGATTCCCAGTAGCGGAACTCCGCGGCAATGAGCTCTTCCAACGCCAGCGGCAAGGCGGAAATCCCCTCAGGTGGCATCTGTTGGGTCTCGACGGCTCGCGCAGACAGCACCATGGGCAGCCAGTCCTGCTTGTACGAGCACAGCCACACTGGGTCCTCGCCCTCGCGGAGGCGCGCGTGGCGCATCGTCATGATGCCCGAGAACCGCGCACTCTCGGTGAAGAAGTACTCGTGGAACGCCGCGGTCTGCAAGCCAAATTCGGCCTTGGGCGTATCGAGCGCGTAGAAGACGCCGGGGGTCTCTGCTGTGGCTCCGACGTCCCCCGGCTGGGCGATCAGTCTTTGGACATCGAGCCAGGCCAGCGGATGCCGGCATTTCGGGGTCGCCTGGATCT
>JAKSDA010000485.1 GCA_022360315.1 Pseudomonadota bacterium | reverse complement strand
TCCCTCATCCCCATTTGGCCCGCGGCTGATGAGTATAATTGCGCTGCTCACAGGCATCTATAACGTGAGCCGGCGTAAAGCTGCGACTCTGCTCTCAGACATGCTCGGCGTCCAGATTTCGCTGGGCGCTATCAGTGCCGTGGAAGCGCGCGCGTCCGAAGCGGTCAAGCCCGCCGTTGAGGAAGTTTGCGACCATGTCGAACACGCCGCAGTCAAACACACCGATGGGACCAGCTGGCTGCAAGCGGGTATCTTATTGTCCCTGTGGACGATCGCGACCAAGGGGGCCACGTTGTTCAAAATCGTAGCCGACGGCAGCAGTGCCACGCTCAAACCGATGTTCGGCGCGCTCAAGGGAATCCTGGTGAGCGACCGTGCCGGGGCACTGAATTTTTGGGCAATGGAGCAGCCCGCACGGCTGTCCTGAGTGAGTTCCTCTCTCAGTGCAAGTCGCCGCCGGTGTCCTCGGGCTCATCGTCCTCATCGTCCTCATCGTCCTGGGACAAGCCACGACGCTCAAATATTGATTGATATAGCGATACCAGCACGCGCTTATGCTCGTCCCATAGTTTCTGAGGCGATCCAACAGCGTATAGACCTCCACGGCCTCCTCGGTCGAGAGAGCCGACACATCGAACGACTCCGCGGCTCGATTAACAACCTTGGCCAGGTACCGCGCGCTTTCTTCACTGATGAGGGGTTCATTGCGACTCATGCCTCCGCCTCCTTGTTGTCCTTGGCCTCGCTGGCCATCGGAAAGTACCTCAGGTGCGACCGTTGACCCACGCCGCGAACTCGGTTTGCGCGTTTGAGCCGTGCTACTGGCACTTTGAGCTCTTGGGCCGTCGCTCCTAGCTTGCCCGCCAACACCACCATGGTCTCGCCGGGCGTCTGGCACACCATGGTATAAAATCGCTCACCAAGTTCTGCCACTTCACTCGGTGTACGCCGCTGCAGACGTTGTGCTTTCGGCTTGGACCGTTGCGGCTCTGGAGCAGACTCCATTTCGGCCTCCGCAAATACTCGTTCGACCGCTGCTTTGGCCACCTCTCGACTCGCTGCGATGTGCTCTCGCACCAATTGTTCAATTTTCGTTGCCAAATCCTGGCTGCTTGCATTCGCTATCATGCCCCCTCAATCCCACCCTACGATCCCATCGTCAAACCCACCCCTGAACGGTTAC
>JAKSDA010000608.1 GCA_022360315.1 Pseudomonadota bacterium | reverse complement strand
CTTGTTTCTTCTGCTCATCGAGCGCTCCTCTGGACCGGCCGATGACCGGTCCAATGGGCGCCCGCTCCTCTCAGCTCAGGTTGTGGCTTGCTGACTTTTCGGGGGTATTTTCGGCAAGACGTTGGGCTTCATGACAGCTATGGCAGCGGGGCAATCTGTTGCTGCTTCTCGATGGCCTGGACGAAGTCGCCGATGCGGAGTTGCGCAGCACGATCTGCACGTATCTGGAAGATGAGCTGTCCCACGTGCGGCAACGCGGTATTCGCGCGGTGGTGTCGAGCCGGTTTTCCGGCACGAGCAGCGTGATCGATCTGGATCGGCAGCATTTCGCGCGGCTTGAAGTGCACCCTCTGAGCGATGAGCAGATCGAGCAACTGGTGACGTGCTGGTTCTGCGCCGCTGAGCGATCTCTGGACAAACAGGGCGATGTGGACAAAGCGCGTCAGCTGGGCGAACGCAAGGCCAAATCGCTGGCCACCAGGCTGCGGCAAGCCGAGTACAAATCGCGACGGATTCGCGAGGTATCGACCAATCCGATGTTGCTCACGTTGCTGTGCGTGGTGGTGATGAAGGAATTCGATATCCCGCGGCGACGGGTCGATTTCTTTCGCAAATGTTTCGACATCTTGCTCACGCAGTGGACCAAGCACCGCAGCTCGGCCGGGGTCGGTGAATCCAGTAACCCGGGCAGCGATGAGGACAGGCCGCTGTTGTCATCCACTGATGCTATGGCTCTGCTGATGCCAGTGGCCTGGGCGATGCACACGCAGCAGCGAAAATACGATCTGCGGCGCGAGGAACTGCGCGTTCTGCTCCGGCCGGTACTGCGCAAGCTGGAGCGCGAGCGGGGAGATTTGTCATTTAGCGAGGTGCTGCGCTGGCTGCATCAAACCACCGGTGTACTCGAGCGGTACGCCACCCACAGAGACAATACAGGCGAATACGGTTTCATGCATCTGTCGCTGCAAGAGTATCTGGCCGCTCGCTACGTTGCTGGAGGGCGGGAGCCGGATACAGTCGCGTTGCTTGCCGACAATTTCGGCGAGCCGTGGTGGCACGAGGTGATCTTGCTGTTCGTGGCATTTGCCGAGCACGAGAAAAACTTTGCCGACCTCATGCAACGGGTGGTCCAACGCGGCGCCCTGGATGACGCAGAGCAACGCAGGCTGATGAATCTGTGTATCGAAGACGCCCATACTCCAGACCTGACGCCACTGGTCGCTCACGCGCTCGATACCAGCCAGGCGATCTCGAGCCGGAGCGCAGCGCTCGATCTGTTGATGGGTCATGTCGACGATGAGGTGCTCTACGGGGCAGCGCAGGTGGCCTGCCAGACCGAGTCGGACGAGCTGCGCGCCAAGGCAGAGCGCATCGAAACCCAGCCGGTCGGTGCGCGACTGGATTGGGATCATGGCGAGCCGGCAGATGAGCAGCGACCGTTCGATGTGCTGCTCTGCCATGACAGCAAGATAGAGTTGGATGGTCTGGACGGCGAGCTGCGCAAGGCCGGCCTGACTCTATGGCGCGATGACGAACAGCTCAAAGCCGGATGGTCCTGGCAACACGCCCTCGACGAGACTCTGGATCGGGTGGGGGCCATGGCAGTGCTGATCGACTCTTCGGGAGCGGTACGGCGACGGGGGAGTGGTCGTTCGAATCTGCTGCACAGGATGTGGCGTGCCATGACCGGGCCGTTTGCACAGGATCGCAGAGCCGCGTGGGAGTGGCCGGAGCTGCGGGTTCGGCTCAGCGAGATGAAACGACGGCGGCGGCCGGTGCTGTTGGTGTACATGCCCGGGCTGGCTGCAGAGCCAGAACTGCCGCTGTTTTTGCGTGACGCGCCCATAGTCGATATGCGCGGGGGAATCAGCAGTGCGGCAATCACGCGATTGATATCGGGCATCCGGGCCGAGCAGCCGGAGGCAATTGCAGAGCAGGGGCTCAGGCTCGGCAAGCGGCAGATCGAGAGCCGTGTGGGCATGGCGCTTTTGTGGCTGCCCGGGGGTCGCTTTACCATGGGCAGCGGGGATGAGGACGAGATGGCCGATGATAACGAAAAACCGGCCCGAGAGGTGGAGGTGAGTGGATTGTGGATGGCAGAGACCACGGTGACCAACGCGCAGTACGAGCACTTTGTACGCGCAACCGGCAAGGAGCCAGGGGCATGGTCCGACAAGCGGTACAACAACGCAGAGCAACCGGTGGTGGCAGTGAGCTGGTATGAAGCAGTGGCGTACTGCAACTTTCTATCGAAGCAGGCTGGTCTGGAGCCGTGCTACGGCATACATGGAGAGGAGGTGCACTGGACGATGGGCGCGACAGGATACCGGTTGCCGACCGAGGCGGAATGGGAATACGCCTGCCGGGCAGGGACGCAGACGCGGTGGTCATTCGGGAATGACCACCGCCAGCTGGGCGAATACGCCTGGTACGGCGAGAATTCAGACAATGAGCCGCAACCAGTGGGGCGCAAGAAGCCCAATCCGTGGGGGCTTTACGACATGCATGGCAATGTCTGTGAGTGGTGTTGGGACTGGTACGGCCCATATCCGCAGACTCCGGCTCGGAGCGCAATGCCAGACCCGGTGGGGCCAGCCAAGCCGGCAATAGTGGCTGTATTCGACCAGCAAGGCAGTGTAGTCAAAGGTACGGCACGGCTGCTGCGCGGCGGTTCTTTCGACGGCAGGGCCAGGTTCCTGCGCTCCGCGAGCCGGCTCAGGTTCTGGCCCGATGACTGGTACAGCGGCATCGGCTTCCGTTGCGTCCGGGCCGCGGCGAAATTTGGAATTTGTTAACAAAGTGACAAGTTTGCTAACAAAATGCTGGTAGAGCAACGGTGATTTGTTACCCCCATTTTGACCACCGTACAGCGTAGTCAGACGTAATCAAACTACTTTTTGTTACAGCGTAGATACAGAGGGTGTGGGCTGAGGGCCTGGCGTGGATGCGAGCGGCCATGTCTTCTTGGTCGGCGAGGTGCGCGAGGCGCAGGCGATCGAGCAGGTCGCGCTGCGCGACGCTGAGCTCGGTAGCGATTATTTCAAGAATCAAGGCTGGCGGGCCGCGCCCCGGACGCAACGGAAGCCGATGAACCTGTCCCTGCCCCCGGGCCAGAACCCGTTCCGGAGCGCGGAGCGCAGGAACCAGGCCCTGCTGACAAAAGAACCGCCGCGCAGCAGCCTAGGCGTACTTTTGCCTATATTTTGCTCATCCGGTCCTACGGGATTCCGATCGACGCTTTGCGGCGGCAACTCGGGATAGTTGGCGTAGATATCCCAGCACCACTCGTAGACATTGCCGTGCATATCGTAGAGCCCCCACGGATTGGGCTTCTTGCGCGCCACTGGCTGCAGCTTGCGGTCCGAATTCTCGCCGTACCAGGCGTATTCGCCCAGCTGGCTGTGGTCATCTCCGAATGACCACTTCGTCTGCGTCCCTGCCCGGCAAGCGTACTCCCATTCCGCTTCGGTTGGCAGCCGGCATCCGTTTGCGCCGACCTTCCAGCCCACTTCGTAGCCATCAATCTGGTAACAGAGGTCGAGTCCTGCTCGCTCGGATAGAACGTTGCAAAACGCCACTGCGTCATACCAGTTCACTCCCACCACCGGTTGTTCGCCCTTGTTATACCGATCATCGGTCCACAGCCCCGGCGGTTTGCCGGTTGCGCCCACGTAGTCCTCGTATTGTGCGTTGGTCACAGCGGTCTCTGCCATCCACAATCCGCTCACTTCCACTTCGCGGGCCGGTTTTTCGCTATCGTGGGCAAATTCGTCGTCATTCCCGCTGCCCATGGTAAAGCGATCCCCAGGCAGCCACAAAAACGCCATTTCCACGCTCTGTTCGACCTGTCGCTGGCCTGGCTCCGGCTCGCTGACCTGAATCGAGTGCGCGCTGGCCTGAACCGCTGTCTGGCCGCCTATCGCCTGGTCCAGTGCATCGCAAAACTCGCTCATCGTGGCAAAGCGCTGCTCTGGTTCCCAGCTCACTGCCCGCGCCAGCACCTGCGCCAGCCCTGGCGAGCACTCTTGCTGCCCGATAAAGCCAGAGGCATCGCGCATTACGGTCATCGGTAAATCGCGACCGCACAAAACAAATACTGCGGTCATGGCCAGGCCATAGATGTCCGCTCGCCCATCGACATCCTGGGGGCGATCGAGCTGCTCGGGAGCTGCATACACGAACGTTCCCAGCGCACCGGTCCGCGTGCCACCGGTGGTGTCCGCAGCAGCCACAAGATCGAAGTCGGTCAGCTTGGCCTCGCCGGGTTCCGTCATCAGAATATTGGTCGGCTTGACGTCTCGGTGCACGTAGCTCCGCTTGTGCGCTGCAGCCAGTGCGCGGCCCACACCGATAACCAGCGGCATCCCTGTTTCGGCAGTGAGCCGCCGATCGAGTACTGCGTTGCGCAGCGTGCCGCCAGCCGCTAGCTCCATGACGAAGTAATGATAACCCTGGTCCTCGACATGCGGCTCGATCACCCGGATCATGCCGGGGTGATCTAGCTCGGCCATGATCCGCGCGCCGCGAATAAAACGGTCGCGCCGGACCGGCTCCTGGGCCAGATTGTTGTGCAGTACCTTGATCGCCACCTCGGTATTGTTGTGGGCCTGATCGACTGCCTTCCACACTGTGCCGAATCCACCCCGGCCCAGCCGGCTCACCAGCAAATAGCGCT
>JAKSDA010000011.1 GCA_022360315.1 Pseudomonadota bacterium | reverse complement strand
TAACAGTACTGTGTCATGGGACCGGAACTCAGGCCGCACAAAAAGTCAGATCAAATCGATCGGTTACGCGATTTCCTTTTCAAGGGCTTGGCTAGTGCGATCAGCCGTGATCCTCTACAGCCCATGGAAGAATTCGTTCTCGATACGGAAGGGCAGGCTCGGCTGGTGCACTACTTCGATCGGATCGGGGTGGCCCTCGGCTCCGAGGCACGTAGAGCGTCGTATGCGCTCTACGCGATGGGCTTGCTGGGGGACGGTGAGCGCAAGAGCATGGAGCCAATCGCAGCACGTGTTTGCCCAGACCCCGAAAAGGTTGATGCGACCCATCAACGCATCCAGCATTTCATAACGGATTCGAAGTGGAGCGACGCCGAGGTTCGCAGAGAGGCGGCGTGTTACGGGCTGATGGCGCTGAGCACGACGGGACCGGTGACGCACTGGATCATCGACGACACGGGTTTGCTCAAATGCGGGAACCATTCTGTTGGCGTCAATCGCCAGTACACCGGTTCAGCTGGCAAGATTACCAACTGCCAGATTGCCGTGAGCCTAACGGTTGCGACCCCGAGAGAGCATTTGCCGATCGACGTAGAACTCTACCTTCCACGTAAGTGGCTCAGTGAGCCTCTGCGCCGTAAGGAGGCTCGTATTCCCGATGAGATTGAGTTCCGTACCAAGCTCGAATTGGCTCTGGAAATGATCGACCGAGCGCTCGAAGATGGCGTCCAGCCGGGAATGGTTTCCGTAGATGCGGCCTACGGTAACTCCTCACGCTTTCGACGCCAGCTACGGAACAGAAACCTTCTCTATGCCGTTGCCGTGAACTGTACGACGAAGGTATGGCAGCTCGATTCCCGCGAGCATCGTCGGGGTGGCAAGACCCTGAGTGTTGCTGAGTACGCCACCAAAATCGCGGACCGAGGCGGCTTTCGTCGCACAACCTGGCGTGAAGGAAGCAACGGCAGACTTTCCTCTCGATTTGCCGCGCGGCGTGTGCTTCCCATTGCCGATGAGGGCGTTAAACGCGCTGAACGCGAAGTCGTTTGGCTCCTGATGGAGTGGGAGGATGGCCAACCAACTGCAAATAAATTCCATTTCATCACCGCACCCGTCCACGCCACCAAAAAACAGTTGGTTCGCGCGGTCAAGCAGCAATGGCGAACCGAGCACGTCTACAGGACTCTCAAGGGTCAACTTGGATTTGATCATTTCGAGGGTCGGCGCTTTCCCGGATGGCACCATCATATGTCTGTAGCCCTGTCGTGTTACGCCTTCATCGTTGCCGAGCGTGCTCGGCATTTTTCCCCTGAGGAGCGAGCAGCGTATCGACACGATACGCACATCTTCGCGGCCTGAACGGCACTACGCTGATTCCTTCATCACTGTTCGCCGCGCCATCGCAAGGGCAATCGCCTCGTGGCTGCCCCGATGCCCATGCTGCCATAGCACCAATTGGCCGCCGCAGGGCGATCCT
>JAKSDA010000241.1 GCA_022360315.1 Pseudomonadota bacterium | reverse complement strand
CGACGGCGGCGACAGCGACGGCGACGGCGTCGCCGATAGCACCCCCCTGTGCGACGCCGACTGCACGATCCCCCGCTGCGGCGATGGCGTGCTCAACCCGGCCGCTGGCGAGACCTGCGATCCCGCGGCTCCGGCCAGTTCTCCGGCCATCTGCGATCCAGACTGCAGCGCCGCGGTGTGCGGCGATGGCCTGGTCAATCCCCACACCCAGTCGCCTGCGGGCGGCGAACAGTGCGATCCGGGCAGCGATGATTCCGGCATCGTGCGCAACGTGGCCACCTGCGACCGGGACTGCACCGTGCCGTCGTGCAACGACGGCGTGTACAATCCGGCCGCCGGCGAGTACTGCGATCCCGGTGATCCGGAGAGCCCCAACCGCAGCCGCAGCCAGTGCGACTATCAGGACTGCACTCGGGCCGAGTGCGGGGACTTTCTGTACAATCCAGCGGCTGGAGAAGCGTGTGACAGCGGCGGACGCGACACGGCCATTTGCGACGGAGACTGCTCGGCAGTGATTTGTGGGGACAGGTACCGCAATACAGCCGCCGAGCAGTGTGACGATGGCCTGAATGAGCCGGATGGTGATAATCCTGCCCGTGGAGATCGGACGCCTCGATGCCAGAATTGCGAGTGCATCCGATGAACGTACCAGGCACTATTGCGCTCGTCTGCTACATGCTAGCTGCGACGACTCTATTGTCATTGCTGTCATCGGACGTCCTTGCTGATACGCCTGCCCGGGATCGCGCGGGCACACTCGCGGCGACTATAGACCATGTAGTACGTGCGGTTCGCTATAACGCTACCGCTGAGTTTAAGCTCGGGCCGAGCTACGTCGACTTCCACGGCTCCGGTGTCGACAATGAAGACGTCATCGCGCGCTTTCGCTTTTGTGCAGCTGTCGATGCCATCGGTTCCGTGGCCGGGATGCTCGGCGTCTCGGTCGGATACTACGTTCATCGCCATGTGGCAGTGCAGGTTGGATGGGCGCGAACCTGCAGGGGCTCGGGTCTTGAAGATCCGCCCCCGGAGATGGAAGGAGGCTGGCAGGAGCTCAGCTACAACGAGTACAACCTCGCCGTGCGCTACGAGGGCTACTATCGAGACACCTGGCGCTGGTACCCGCTCGCTGGTATTGCGCTGGCCGACCTGCGCAACGCTTATAGCGTCAATGAAGACCCAAGCCTTCCTCCCCTGGACATAACCGATAGGATGACCGGCAGAGATTACCTGCCATTCATCGGTGTCGGTGCTGCCTACCGGATTCGCGGCCGAGTGTATGCAACAGTGGAACTACGCGGCCATCTCGGCTTCCGGACCATCGACGGCAATGCGGCCAATGGAATTGATGACGTCAAAAATCGCGGCCTGACCTTCCTCATCGGCCTGCGCTGGGCAAATGCGCCACAGCCCCCGCGCCACCAACGCGCCGTCGACGATAAGGACGACAGCCCCGTTGATGACCGCGACACCTCGCCGGGTACTGACAACGCGCACGACTGTTTGGACGACCAATGCATGCCCGATGCGCAGCAGCAAGGTGAGTAGCGACATGGGTGGATTCCAGCGAAAACCCGGCGGCGTGTTCATCCCGCCTGTGCGCGACCGCCAGCGCGAGTATGCTCGCGATCCTCTGCACAAAAACGGCGTGATGCCCCGACCGACGCCGACGATGCCGGATAAGGCGCCGCCGCCGATTCGCACACGGGCGCAAGTAGAGGAGGAGCAGATCGTCGCCACCGGCGCTGTCCTCGAACGCGCCCGGGAATCCGCACAGACCGGCTTCGAGGTGGTCCGAGATGCTCTGTCTCACCACAGGCACCTGGCCGGCACGAAGCTGGCCGATTTTCTCCGCGCCGTGACTCATACCACCGCGCGACTGAACGATACCCGACCACCCGCCAGGTGCCCGGTGAGGTTGTGCGATGTGGCAGCGCAGGCGTCAGCGGGGGCGCACCAACTGCTCGAGTTTGCCTTCAACCGCGGCCTCAAGTCGCGCCATCTGGAACAACTGCGCGCGGCCGTGGTCGCTTTCGACCGTTCGTGGAATCAGGCCCGGAACACGGTCCAAGAATCTGTGCCCCCGTCCACGACTGTCGATGACTCTCAGGGCGGAGCAGCGCGCTCCGGTCATAGCGGACGCTGGCTGCAGGGCGGGCCGGCCGGGTCGTCTGCCAAGCCCGCTGGACTGTCCCTGACGGCGACGCATGCGGCCAGCAAACCCGCGACCACAGCGCCAAGTCCAGCGTCGGCAGCCAACAAGGCCACCGGCGTGGTGCAGCGCAAGCCGCTAGCCACAGCCCCGTCCATCGACATTGATGCAGCGATCGAGCGCATCGTTGAGCGCATTGACGGCATCACCGGCGACGACGAAGAGCGAGAGATCCTGGCGACTCTACGCGCCCTGAGCCCGGAACAGTACGGCCAGGTCATGGCCCGCATGAGCCAGCGTCGAGACGGTAACGACACATATCTGGCCCGGTTGCACCAGGACCTGCACGGCGACGAGTTTCACACATGGCTGGCTCTGGACCGGGCCAAGCGCCTGGCCGCTCGGGCTGGCAGCCCAGAACAGATGGCGGCCACCCTGGGCGAGCTGGAAGCGGGCCGGGGCATCGCTACTCAGGACTACGCCCCGTCGCACATCACCGCGCCATCGACCTGG
>JAKSDA010000641.1 GCA_022360315.1 Pseudomonadota bacterium | reverse complement strand
GGCGGCGGTCGCCGCCGCGCATCACCACCACCGCGACCACGCGGCGTTCCTGGTCCTCTGCGCGGTTGTTGTCGGTCGGCGGGGCGTCAGGGGGGCGGTCGAACGCGAATCGAACGTCGGGCAGAAGTTCGAAGCCGACCAGTCGCGGATCCATGGCCAGCCCGGGCCAGGCCAGTTCCTTGCCCATGGCTCGGCGCAACTCGGACTCGGTGGACCCCACGCCTACCTGCGCCTCGGTTCTGGCGATCTCGGGGTCGAGAACGGTCAGAAACGAGACTCCGAACGGCGGCTGTACCCCGATGATGAGCGAGCCGCTCTCCGCCCTCACCAGGCTGTAGTCGATCACTCCGTCGATCTCGACCAGCACGACGCGCGGTCCGTGCGGCAGGAGGTCGAGAGTATCTTTGAGCGGCATGCCGACGATATATGGCCCGATTCGTTCGGCCTGAATGGCATGGGGCGGGAGCGCGCGCACTTCGCCCGACGGCGGCTCGAACACCCGGCGAGGGCGGGACGCGTCGTAGGCCGGCTCGGGCTGGGTGCGTTCGCCACAGCCCGGGCCGACAAGCACGACCAGGAGCAACAAGCGAATCGGCCGGAGTGGGTTTGCGGTCTCGTTCATGATCAATCAAAACTCGGTTCAGTGCCCGGACGGATCGCTGTCCCGCTCACTCCGATTCTCCCCGACAGGCGGTCAAAGACTGTTTGGTGCGCACGATGGCCGCCCGGGCACCGCGGCTGATATCACGCCGGGCAGGGCTCTGGCCAGGCCCGGGCGAACGGCGCGGTGGAGTGGAATCCGGCGGCTCTCGCGGATCGAGCACATCGAGCACCGCGGTGAATCCCTCGGCCAGACCTTCGAGGTCGTAGCCTCCCTCGAGCGCGCACACGATACGGCCTTCACAGACCTCATCAGCAACCTCGACCAGACGAGCTGCCATATAGCGATACCCGCCTCGGGTAACCTCCATCCAGGCCAGCGGATCGGCCTGATGCGCATCGAAACCGGCCGAGACCAGGATGAGATCCGGTGAAAATCGGCGCAGCTCGGGAACAAATACCTCGTCGAATACCGCCGCGTAGTCGCGGTCGCCCGAACCGCTGGGCAGCGCAACATTGACCGTGGCGCCGGCTCCCTCGCCCTTGCCCACCTCGTCACACGCACCTGTTCCCGGGTAGAACGGGTACTGATGGCACGACAGGTACATCACCGACGAGTCTCTCTCGAAGATGTGCTGGATACCGTTGCCGTGGTGCACGTCCCAATCGACGATAGCCACTCTGGATGCGCCGCGCGCGCGCGCCGAGGCGGCTGCGATGGCAACATTGTTGAGCAGGCAGAAGCCCATCGCCCGATCGGCCTCGGCGTGATGACCCGGTGGCCTGATCACGGCCAGACCGCGCTGGAACTGGCCGTCGAGCAACGCGCTGGCAAGGTCGATGACAGCGCCCGCTGCAGCCAGCGCGGCCGGCCACGTGCCCGGCGAGAAGTACGTATCACCGTCGAGCCAGCCGCTCTTGCCCGGTACCTCGCGAATCAAGTCGGCGACATATCCAGGACTGTGGACCAAACCGATCTCGGTCTCGTCGGCCTGGCGCACCGGCAGGGCAGCGCCCCGGTTATCCAGGCACGCCTCGCGCAGCGCCTTGCGCACTGCCACGACGCGTTCGGGCCGCTCCGGGTGGGCGTTCGGGGGCCGGTGATCTGCAAATAGATCGTCGAGTATGTACGCCAGCGACATGATAGTCGTTCAACTGTACACCAATCCTGCCGCGCGGTTGGCCGGTCTCGCTCAGCCGCGTTCGCTCCTCAGCGCGCGGGTCATGAGCTGGGGCAGCGCTTTGGCCGCCGACATCGACTGGTACATCACCCGGTACATGAACTCGGTGATCGGCGCAGCGACGCCGAGTTTCTGCGCCAGCTCGTGGGCAACTCTGGTTGTCTTGACCCCCTCGGCCACCATGTGCGTCTCCGCGATGATATCGGACAGTTTTTTGTCCTTGCCAAGAGCGAGCCCGACCCGGCGATTGCGCGACAGGTCGCCCGAACAGGTGAGAACCAGGTCGCCCAGCCCGGACAGCCCGGCAAAGGTGAGCGGATTGGCGCCGAGCGCGACCCCGATACGGGTGATTTCGGCCAGGCCGCGGGTGATCAGGGCAGCTCGTGCATTGAGCCCGAGACCCAGGCCATCCGACGTGCCCGCAGCGATGGCCACGATGTTTTTGAGCGCTCCGCCGATCAGGACTCCGACGACGTCGTCCGAGGTGTAGACGCGAAATCGTTCGGTGGCCAGTTCTGTCTGGACGCGGGCAGCCGAGTCGTGATCTGCGCTGGCCACCACGATGGCGCCGGGCAGGCCGGATGCGACTTCTTTGGCAAAAGTCGGCCCGGACAGGTATGCGGCGCGTCCGGCCATGGCCGGGGGCAAGATGTCCGCGTAGATCTGGTCGATGCGGTTCAGAGTGCCTTCTTCCAGCCCTTTGGACGCATTGACGACCACTGCGTCGGGCTCGAGGTGCTCGGCTGCCGCACCGAACACCGCGCGGATTCCGTGCGATGGCGTGACCCCGACGACGATCTCGCGCCCATTGACCGCGCCGGCCAGATCGCTCGTGATGTGGATCGATTCGGGCAGGCGGGCACCTGGCAGGTACTCTCTGTTCTCGCCGGACTCGCGCACGGTTTCGGCGAGCTCGGGCCGCCGGCACCACAGCGTCACCCCGTGTCCCGCATTGGCAAAGAGGATAGCCAGGCACGTGCCATAGCTGCCCGCCCCGATCACTGCGATTTGCGCCATGGCTTTTTTTACACTGGGAGTACGCGTCCAGCCTATGCCCGAGTTTTTCGAATTCTGGACTGCTGATTGGACCAATTGATTTGTCGTTGCAGGATTGGCTTTCCCGGCGCGTCGATGGTTGGTACATTTGACGGAATGTGCCCCATCAGACTCGACTGAACACGGGGCGCAGTTCATGCGGAGACAATTATGATTAAACTCATCACCAGATACATCTTGCTGGCTATGATCCTGGCCGGATGTACATTCGAGCCGCCCGGCGTGCCCGTGAACGACACGGGCAGCGACGTCTCGGGGCGGCAGCCTCCGGATAGTCAGGCTCCAGCGACCAATGCGTGCGGACTCGATGCCGCCCAGCTTCGCGCCTCGAACAACGCCACTATTGGCTCGGGCAGCAGAGAGTATGTGATCGGGAACGTCGAAATCGAGGCGGGCAATCTCGACCCCTACGTCGCCCGTCTCAACGGCAGCGCTGTCTTGTGGTGCGCCATTTACTCTCGGGCGTCGACCGGCCAGACCGGCGAACACGTCAGCCTGGCTGCCGACGGCACTCCGTGGGTTGTCTTCCACACCAGCACCAACGACCCGGGGCTGACTGCGACCGAGGGGGCCTACCAGTCGAGCATCGTCGGCATCGGCAATGAGACAATTTCGTATCTGGCCCGTCTGGGCCCGGACAACGGAGCCATCGAGGCCGGAACCTTCGTGCACTCCTACGACAAGAACCGCAGGGCCAGAGAGCTGCTCATCCGGTCGGTGCACCTCACGGGTGGGGGCGGACCGGTAGTGGTCCAGGCAGATGCCGCGCGGACACCCCCGCCGTTTTCTCGGGACGACTGCAGTGACAAAAACACCCTGGACTGGACCGGCACATTCAACCCCGATCTGACGCAATTGCTCGGCGCCAGCTCGAACGACTGCCAGCTAGACGACTGAAATTCGTCGATCAGATACTCTGGCGGGCCATCTGGCCAGTGATCTCGATACCCGGCCGGTCGGACGTTCCGGCAGGGAATGCGAAGCGGAGTTCATACGGAGCGGCCGGGCGGCCGACTATTCGATCGGTGATTCGAGCGCCTTGGTGTCGCGGCCATTTGCCCGCTTCATCCGAGATCGTGCCGTCGTGCGGACATCGTGCGGCGGGCAGCCTGTTGTGGGGCTATGATGGCGCTCAGATATGCCGCCTTTTTGCCACACGTTGCCGGTCTGCTTTGCCGACGTCGATCACGCCGGTATTGTGTACTACCCGGTTTTTTTTCACTACTTTCACCTAACCTTCGAAGAATTTTTTCGCCAGCGCCTGGGTGCGCGCGGCTACGTCGAGCTTCTCGACGAGGCTCGCATCGGTTTTCCCGCCGTGCGTTCCGAGTGCGATTATCGGGCGCCGTTGCGCTTTGGTGACATTATGGACATCGAGATGTCGGTCGACCGTCTCGGCGGTCGGTCGATCGTCTTTCGATATCGCGTATATCGACGCGATCCGTCGGCACAGGGCGGGCCGCCATCGTCCGGTCAACAGGACAGCGGGGAGGGCCGGGCCGATCGCCCATCGGGCACGGGGCGAGACGGCGGCTCGAGTGCTCCCGAGGCCCGCTCTGGCAGGGTGTTGGCAGCTGAGGGGACCACGGTCTGTGCTGTGGTGGATCTCGAATCATTCCGGGCTGTCGTGGTGCCGGCGTTGGTGCGCGAGCTTTGCGAGCCGATGGCGACCTGACCGTGCTGGGGTGCCCTCGGGTCGCCGGCCGGTCTCCGGGGCAGGCCTCGTCTGGCCATGTCATCGGCACAAGCGCTGGATTTGTGACTGGAGGGCTTTATAGTAGGGTCCGTGTCCGACAACGAGCAGAACAACCTGGATCGCCTCAAATCGATCCTGACCAAGCTCCTCCAGTACCAACTCAGCGAGTCGCTCAACCGCGTGGAAAGCAGCCTGAAGAGCTGGCGGGACGACAAGATCGGGGTGTTTGAAGCTCATGCTGAAGTGCTCAAGCACGCGGTTCGCGCCGAGCGTATGGCCGGGCGTATTGCCCAGGCCAGTCAGGAGCCCAGCGGACCGATTTTGCGCGATGCATTTGACGCCGAGCTGATCGGGCGGGACGAGTTTCGGGAGCTAGTTGGCTGCGATCCCGAGGATGTCGAGCCGGCCAGTGCTGCGGACGACAGCATGGGTTTGCCGCTCAAGCAGGCGTATGTATCCGAGCTACTCGACGAGGGACCGGTACTGGTTCACGTCGACGCGCGGGTCAAGGGAGTTTCGGTACCGCTTCATCTCAAGCAGGATGCCAAGCTGGTATTGCGTTTTGGCTACGGCCTCAAGCCCGAGATCCACGATCTGACGGTGGATGAGGATGCCATTGCGGGCACCCTGACCTTTCAGGGCATCCCCCATCGCTGTGTATTGCCCTGGTCGGCGGTATACGCGGCGGTTTCCGAGGCCAATCATCGGGGCATGGTATGGCCTGAGGAAGTGCCTCCAGAAGTACTAGAGCAGCTGGGCATTGGATCCGAGCAGCTGGCGATTGCGCCTGACGAATCGCCGGAGGTCGCCCGGCTTCGGGCCAGGCAGGAGGAGGTCGACAAGTCCAAATCGGCCCGGCGGCGGGCCAGCCACCTCAAACTGGTTGATTAGTTGAAGGCTGCGTCCAGTGCCCGGCCGATTCGCCGGGCCATCCACTCGCGGCTATTTTGCTCGGCGACTTCGAGTCCGCGGGCCATGCAGCGGCGGCGCAGTTCGCCGTCCTCGATCATGCGCTGAATGGCCCGGACCAGTGCGCGAGTATCGCCCGGGGGTATCAGCAGCCCGGTGACCTCGTTTTCGATGTAATCCGAGCTGCCAGACGGTGTGGCGATGACCGGCAGAGATTGACTGAGCGCTTCCATGGGCGCCTTGGGGCTGCCCTCGCTCAGCGATGGAAAGACGAAGAGATCGCTCGAGCGGTACAGTTCGAAGAGTTGGGTCCCCCAGGCGACGTGGCCGGTGAGGGTGACCCGCTGATCGAGCTTGCGGCGGGAGATTTCGCGCCTGGCGTTGTAGTCTGAAGGCGGGCCGACCAGGGTCAGGGTGCAGTCGATGTTGCTTGCGTCGAGTTCGAGCATGGCGTCGAGCAGGAAGTCGAGGCCTTTTCGCTTGCTCAGAATACCGACTAGGAGCAGTCGGATCGGCTTTTTTTGGCAAGTGTCCTGGCGCCTGTACAGATCGGCGCCGGTGAACTGATGTTGCGAGATGGTCACCGCGTTGGTGCCGCCGAGTCTGCGCAGATGGTCGCCGGTGACCAGGGTGACCACGCTGCGCTGGGCCAGCGATTTCTGGTAGGCATCGGCCAGGCGGGCCATGGTGCGAAACCACGGCCGGTCGCCGCGGCGTACCAGGAGGATGTGGCCCCAATCGCTGTGCAGGGACAGCATCAGTTCTTTGCCGGCGAAGAGGCCGAGGAGCGAAGAGATCAGTGCCGGGTAGCACGGCATTCGCGCGTAGACCACGTCGGCGTTGCGAACTTCGCGCCAGATGGTCGGGATGGAGCCGAAGTGGCGCAGTGCGCTCACCGCGATATGGCGGGCGGGAGAGTGCTGGTAGAGGACTTTGCATTCGACGTTGTTGGGATAGGTTGGCAAGTCTTCGATCTGGCTATTGAGTTCGCCGAGTCCGGGTTGCCGGACCGGGGCCAGGTTGATCACGCGGGCGAAATGATCGGTGACCAGGCGCAAGCTACCAGTTGCCAGTTTACTGGCGCCGATGCCGCGTGATGTTTTGACATGGACGTGTTGGTGGGCGATGAGCAGACATTTAGCGATGCGCGGCATGGGAAGGGAACCTGACCGTATTGCCGGTATTTTAAACCAGCACTGGTGAACGTGACAGGCCGTGGGCAGTGACGGGCCGAGGGAGTGGGTCGGCTTTTTGGGGGGTGCGACAGGCCCGGCCCGCCGGGTCGGAAGGAGAGACACGAAGATCAGTGCCATACCAGCTTCTGCTTTGCGAGATTAGAGCGGCCCATTAAGGGAGCCCCGGGCGTCTTTTCGCCCCGCCCCCCTTGCCGGGACGCCCGGGTGCTTTGACACTACCACTCGATCACGATGCACTTACTCATTACCATCGACACCGAGGGAGACAACGCGTGGGCGGGAAGGGGGTACGAGAACGGGACCGAGAACGCTCGCTATTTGCCGCGATTTCAACGACTGTGCGGTCGCTTTGGATTCATGCCGACCTATCTCACCACGTATGAGATGGGCCGCGATGACTTCTTTGTCGAGTTTGCCCGCGATGCCTTGGCCCGGGGTGAATGCGAGATCGGCGCCCATCCTCATCCGTGGAATCAGCCGCCCGAATGTCCAGTCACCTCGGACGACATGCGTCTGCAACCCTATCTGATCGAGTATCCCCCGGAAGTCATTGCGGAGAAGCTGCGCGTTTTGACCGCTTTACTTTCAGAGCGCTTCGATGTCGAGATGCGCTCGCATCGAGCAGGCCGATGGGCATTTGACGCCACCTATGCCCGGCTGCTCGCATCTATGGGCTACACCGTGGACTGCTCGGTCACGCCGCATTACCGGAGTGTGGTCGACCGCCGCGAGGAACCGTCGCGAGTGCCCTTGCCCGATTATCGGAGGTTTCCCACCGGGCCGTATTTTCTCGATGCCACCGACATTTCGCGGCCGGGCGATCTGCCTCTGCTCGAGATTCCCATGACTTTGATGCCGCTCTATGGCCGGCCCACAACCGCCCTTTACTGGGCGCTTCCCGGACGTCGAGTCAAGCGGCTAATGCGCGGAGTGCTCGGCCAGCCGGCGGTGTTTTTTCGCCCCAACGGCAGAAATCGCGCCGACCTGCTCCGTCTGGCCCGGCGCAAGCTCGAACAGCGAGCCGGCTACGTCATGCTGATGCTGCACTCCTCTGAGTTCATGGCCGGATGCAATCCCACATTCAAGAACGAGCGCGACATAGAGGGCCTCTACGCCGATCTCGAGGTTTTGTTCGACTGGCTGCGCCAGCACGGTGTGGAGGCAGCGACCTGCTCGCAGTATCGCGATATTGTGGCCGGGACGATGTGATCTTTGGGCGATGTGGGGAAGTGTGGGGAGAACCTTGGAGGCGGTGTAACCTTTTTAACTTGGCGGCGATGCGGGGAAGCGTGGGGGAGAACTTCGGAACAGATCGCGCACGCATTTTCGATCGCAAATACGTGAATCATCTGCTCCATGGTCCTCCCGTGCTTTGCTCGCAGGCCCAGGTGGCAGTTTTTAGAACGGTCGATCAAAAATCGGATTGACGGGTGCGCCAGACGTGGCCACAATATCTACCAGGTGAGCGGGCGTCCGCGCAAATTCGACCGAGACCAGGCGCTCGACCGGGCGGTCGAGGTGTTCTGGGAGCACGGTTACGCGGCCACGTCGATGCAGAAGCTCAGCGAGGCAATGGATATGGGTCAGCAAAGCATCTATAACGCCTTCGGCAACAAGGAGACGCTGTTTCTCGCCGCACTCGACCGCTACTGCACCACTCACGCAAGCGAGTCGCTTGCCCTGCTCACCGCACCCGACGCTTCAGTCGATGCAGTGCGCGCATTCTTCCGAACGACCGCCGATCACTTGGCAGGCGGCGCACGCACCTGCATGGTCGTCAACACCGCGCTCGAGTGGGGCCCGGACCGAGACCCGGTGTCCGAGCGCACCTGCGCCCATCTGAAAATGGTCGAACGCGCCCTGCGTACCGCACTCCAGCGCGCAATTCGCCGCGGCGAGCTCGATTGCGACGATCCGGCCACTCTGGCCCGCTATCTTCACGTCGGCCTGCAGGGCCTGGCCGTCGTCGCTCAAAGCAAACCGTCGAAAAAAGCCTTCGCACGGGTTGTAGACTTGCTGCTCGCTCCGCTCGATAACTAGACTCTAGCTCCGGGCAAAAATTTTTGACCATTTATTGATCTATCACTCAAAAATCTATCACTCATCACTCAAAATTTTTGCAAAATTTTTGACCATTTATTGATCTATCACTCAAAAATTGTAGAAACCATATGCAACGGAGACATCTCATGACACGTTTTACTAATAAGGTCGCACTGATCACGGGTGGCGGTACGGGCATCGGTCGGGCGGTTGCCCGGGCTCTGGTCGCCGAGGGCGCAAGGGTCGTGGTCACCGGTCGGCGCGAGGAACCTCTGCGCTCGCTCAGCCTCGAGCATCCCGAGTCGGTCAAGTATATCCGGGCTGACGTCGTGGTAGCCGAGGAGGTCGCCCGCGCGGTCGACTTCACTGTGGGCGAGCTGGGCCGTCTCGACGTCCTCATCAACAACGCAGGCGTCGGGATTTTTAAGCCACTTTCCGACACATCGGAAAGCGACCTCATCCAGCTGACCGAGGTCAACTTCAACGGAGTGATTCATGCCATCCGCGCCGCCCTGCCGCATCTGATCGAGAATCGCGGCTCGATCGTCAATATCAGCTCGACCCTGGCCTCGAGCAGCTCTCCTGGCACGAGTGTCTACTCGGCCACCAAGGCCGCAGTTGAGCGGCTCACTCGCAGCCTGGCAGTCGAACTGGGACCCAGCGGCGTGCGGGTCAACGCGGTCGCCCCCGGCACCACCGAGACCGAGATGCTCGACGAACAGGTCAAGCACACATTCATCGCGCAGACACCGCTCGGCCGACTCGGCAAACCCGACGACATCGCGCGCCCGGTCGCGTTTCTGGCCAGCGATGACGCCGCCTGGATCACTGGCCAGGTGCTGGCCAGCAGTGGCGGCCTGGCGGCCTAACGCCACTACGTTGATCCAGCAGGTGCCATGGACGCCGACATTGCACGAGCCTTGGCCGAGCTCACGACGATGAGGCTAAGAGCCGGTCCAAAAACCTCGATTCCCGCAGGATAAAAATCCAAGCCACCGAGATGGAATCGATGGGATCCCGCATTACCGTTGGAGAACATGAATCGCGCCATCGTCGCCGGCGAAAAACGTCAGGTTTGGCAACGGCCCCCACACGTCGTGCAGATGGACCCCGGTCGGCCGCGTTATTGGAGCCCAGGTGGTTCCGTCGTAATGCATGACCGTGCCACCCGAGCCGACCGCAAAGACATCATCGCGGCCCGTACCCCACACGCTCGACAGCGTGACGCCGTGCAGGCTGGCTGACGACAACTTTGACCAGTTGCTGCCGTTGTAATGCATTGCGGTGTGCGGATCCGAACCGACGATAAATACGTCGTTGCGGCCACTGCCCCACACCCCGTTCCACGACCCGTCTTCGACTGGAGTTGCCATCAGCAACCAGCGGAATCCGTCGTAATGCGCGATGGTACCCTCCTCGCCCACGGCAAATACATCGTTGGGGCCGCTGCCCCACACATCGTTGAGGATCACATCCCGGTCCAGCTGCCATTTCGACCAGATGGTGCCGTCGTAGTGCAAAATCGTGCCGTATTTGCCGACTGCAAATACATTGTCCGGGGCATTGCCCCATATGGCATGCAGCGATGCTCCGGTTGGAGACGTCATGACGGACCAGGCCTGGCCGTCGTAATGCAAGATCGTGCCAAATCGGCCGACCGCAAATACATTATCCGAACTGCTGCCCCACACCCCGGTCAACGGAGCCAGTTCGGCAAAAAACGGTATGGTCGACCAGCTCGTCCCATCGTATTGCATAATGATACCGTATTCGCCAACAGCAAATACATTGTCCGAGCCAGTCCCCCACATGGCCTGGATGCTCGAGGTAATCGGCGTCGCCTGGGTTTCGAAACCGTGGTGAGTCCAGATGCCGCCGTCAGCGCCGACGATGAAGGCCGCACCAGAGCCGCTTTCCCACACCCCGGCCGGCTGTGCTCCGGCAGGCAGGTCGGCGCGCGACCACTCGGTTCTGTCGTATTGCAAAACCGTGCCCGGCCCGGTGCCGACGACGATCACGTGATCATCACCGCGCCCCCACACCCCGGTCAATGTGGCATCGCCAGCCGTGTACGCCTCCACCGACCAGCCAAAACCGTCGTAGTGCGCGATCGTGGCGTCCTCGCCCACAGCAAAAATATCATCGGCACTGCTGCCCCACACATCGTGGAGCACGACATCGACCGGGAGCTGCCAGTAGGACCAGGCCGAGCCATCGTAGTGGACGATCATGCCGTATTTGCCGACCG
Organism: Pseudomonadota bacterium; assembly: GCA_022360315.1. Taxonomy (GTDB): domain Bacteria; phylum Myxococcota_A; class Polyangia; order Haliangiales; family Haliangiaceae; genus JAKSDA01. The sequence continues at coordinate 5,470 of JAKSDA010000641.1, read as the reverse complement.
CATAGACATCGTCCCGACCGCTTCCCCACACTGCGTTGAGGGATACATCGGTCGGCGAGGGAACCACCGACCACCGGCTGCCGTCGTAATGCACGATCGTGCCGAACTTGCCGACTGCATAGACATTGTCTCGACCACTGCCCCACACCCCGCTGAATGACCCGTCCACAACAGGCGAAGACATCGCTGACCAGCGGTCGCCGTCGTAGTGCACGATGGTGTTGTGCTCGCCAACGGCAAAGATGTCGTCCCTTGCACTGCCCCATATTCCAGTCAGCGGTGCCTCTGTCGTGGAAAAAGCGATTTTCCAGCGGTCGCCGTCAAAATGCACCACGGTGCCGCCATTACCCACAGCAAACACATTGCCCGGGCCGGTGCCCCATACCGCGAAAAGTTTCTCCGCCGTGCCCGACGCGCTCGCCGACCATCCAAAATCGCTGCAGCTGTTGAGTACAAAGTCGCTGCAAGCATCATTGCACGCGATATGACCAGTGTCGTATCCCAGATCGGTGCAATGCCGTGTAGTCAGCAAACCATCGCAGACTTCCTCTTCCGTGATCTCGCCATTGCCACAGCGCTCGCGCGATCGGCAGTCCTGGCTGCATCCATCACCCGACGCGGTATTGCCATCGTCGCACAGCTCTCCGTCTTCGAGCAATCGATTGCCGCAGATGGGTTGGTCACCGGCGCAGGCCCATTGATCACCGGATCCATCTTCAATCAGTGTGCAGGTAGTGCCCGCCGGACAGTGCATGCCATTGGCGCATATCTCGGAAGCCGGCGCTGGGCAGCCGGCCAGCGCGATCATCGCTACCACAAAAAAAGCCAGCGCAGAGCCGGTACTTCTGTCATGCATATCGACGTTTTGTGAAATCATGGCGCTTCCTTTGCGGGTGGGCGGAGTCGAACTCCCGGGTCTCGATAAAGCGGTTTTGGTTTAGAATTGCCAGTTCGTGGTAATGCCGATCTCGCGGGGCGATAGTCGTGGCACGATCCGTGTCGCACTGGCTGGGTCATCCCGCCCAACATATTCTGGATAGAGCGGGCGCTCCTCGTTCAGCAAGAGAAGTGTGATACCCGACGAGAGGACCACACTGCCGACAACAACGGCCCCGGCACCGAGCCAGGTCTCCCACACTGCCCGAGCCCGGTGCTGCTCGGCCCCCGCCGGCAATTCATTGCCATCACAGCCGGTCGCACATTCGGCGCCGAGTATCCGGTCGTAGGTAGCAAAGTCGGTTCTGGCCTTGAAAAGGAGAACCGCGCCGGCCACTGTCAGTGATGCTCCGGTGCCGGTCAAGCCCCAGGTTTTCCACCTCGGCCAGCGGGCGATGGTGGCAGTGGCCTGCTCGAGGGCAACCAGCTCGACCCGCGATGACGCCCGCTCGGCTGGCGAAAGACTGATCGACCTGGTTATAGTCAGATATCCCGCTTTATTCGCAACCAGGCTGTGCGAACCGGGAGCGAGTACCATGGTGACTGTGCCGGGCCCCTCGAGCACATGGTTTCCGCCGACCGAGATGTCGACGCCCGGTTCGTCGCAGATAATGGTCCACCACGCCAGCTCTGCTTCGAGCTGCTTCTTGTAGCGCAGCGCTTCTCGATAGAATTTACTGCCGAGCGCCCGCTCGCCGTGGTGCAAGGCCTGGTTTACATGTTCGTAGGCCTGTACTCGACGGCCCAGGTCGTACATCACCTGCGCCATGCGGTACCGTATTTGGGGATGATTCCAGTATTCCAGCGCCTGTTGATATTTACCAAGAGCCTCGATTGTCGAGGACTCCCGCAGTAACTGCTCGCCCTGTCGATAGAGAGAATCGGCCCGCATCTGTTCGCTCTCCGATATGCCCACAGCCCACGGCCTGGATTCGGACTGCGTCGATGAATTGATCGATATGGCCGGTTGTGCCCGGGTCGGAACAGGTGTGCTCATAAGCCAGAAAAACAGACAGCTGAGACTGTATATCTTCGGACGCCAAGAGGTGCGTCTGCATTGCTTCACGGATACCCTCCCAGTGCAAGAACCGTTATGGCTCATGGATGCAAACTGGAAACGGATCACTAGTATACCGTAGGGATGGCCGCCTTTTGCTGATTCCGCAATGTAATGATTGCGAACACAATGTAATAGGTTGTCATAGATATTCCGTGTAATGACTTGCAATAGACAGCGCGGCCGCGACTGTGCGAAGCTCCACTCTCTGGCTCCTTTCCATCCAATAGAGAAAGAGATGATGAGCGCGGAGCGAAATCAACTGCGCGAGGCACTTTACGGCGCGGCTCTCGCCCTCGATCCGGCAGAGCAAGCGGCGTTTTTGGCCCGTGAATGTGCTCGGGATCCAATTTTACAAAAAGAGCTCGAGGTACGACTCGCCGCCACCGCGACACCAGTGGCGAATTTTTTGGGGTCGACCGTTACCGCCGATCACCAATGTGACAATCTGGCAACGCCCGCTCGAGGCCAGGACCAAGACTGTGATAATCGGCAGAGAGAACTCTTTTCTCCGGGGATCTGTATCAATCAATACGAACTGATCCGCGAACTGGGTCGTGGTGGTATGGGTGTAGTTTTTTTGGCTCGTGACCTCAAGTTGGCCCGCCGGGTAGCGATCAAGTTTCTGCTCAAAAACCGCGCCGACAAGACCGATCGCTTTCTGGTCGAAGCTCGCACAACGGCTCGGTGCCGGCACGAAAACATCGTGGTCATCCACGATATCGACGAGCATCGCGGCACCCCGTTCATGGTGCTCGAATACCTGCAAGGCCGATCGCTCCGCCATCTCCTCGACGATGGCCCACTGTCGCCGCGGCGCACCATCGACCTGGCCATTCAGGTCGCCAGGGCACTGAAACAAGCCCACGCCCACAGTATCGTTCATCGCGATCTCAAACCGGAGAATATCTTTCTCACCGATTCGGGCATCGTCAAGGTGCTGGATTTCGGAGTCGCCAAACTGCTCGGGTCCCCGGTCGACAAGGCGTCCCTGCAAAGCTTGCTCGCCGGTCTATCCGGGACTCATCGGTTTACGCACACAGGCTCAGTCGTCGGCACATTGCCTTATATGTCTCCGGAACAACTCTCCAGGAATGAGGTCGATTATCGAACCGACCTGTGGGCGATGGGAATCCTGCTTCTCGAGATGGTGTCGGGCCGTCATCCCCTGGAGCCAATGAGTCTCGACAAGCTGGTCGACGTGGCGAATCTCGACACTGCGTTGCCCCGGGCCTGCGACGTGTGTTTCGACCTTCCCGACAGGTTCGGCGATATCATCGATCGGTGCTTAATCAAAGACAGAGAAAAACGCATCGGCAGCGCCGGTGAACTCGTCGACGCGCTCGAAGCGTTGCGGCCGCGGCGCCGCCGCGACAGGCTGGCCGAGGATGCCTGTCCTTATCCCGGGTTACTCGCATTTCAGGAGTCGGATGCGGACCACTACTTTGGCCGGGCGCGGGATATTGCGGCTGTGCTGGCGCGTGTGCAGAAGCAGCCGCTCGTGGCCATCACGGGCCCGACTGGTATCGGCAAATCGTCGTTTGTCCGGGCCGGCGTGCTGCCCGTCCTGGCCGATTCGGATGAGTCGTGGAACGCGCTGATTGTCCGGCCCGGTCGCGATCCCATGGCCGCGCTGGCCAGCGCGGTACTGCCATTGCTCAAGAGGAATTCGCAAGCCGCCGCAGCTCCGTCGGATCTGGTCGATCCAATCGCCGAAGAGCGCGCGCTCCTCGACAGGTTCAAGGCCGAACCGGGCCATTTGGGGGCTCTATTGCGCCGTCTGGCCCACCGGCGCAATACCACGATCCTCCTCGTCGTGGACCCGTTCGAAGAACTCTACACTCTGACCCACGAGGCCGATGCGCGGCGCGCGTTCACCGCCTGTCTGGCCGGTGCCGCCGACGATGCTGCGGCGCCGGTCCGCGTAATGATCTCGATCCGCTCGGATTTTCTCGATCGCATTGCTGAAGACCGCGCCTTCGCAGCCGAGTTGACGGGAAATCTGGTGTTTTTGACCTCGCCCGACCGGCAGGGTCTTTCCGAAGCGCTCACTCGACCGGCCGAGAACGCCGGGTATCGTTTCGAGAGTTCCAGCATGGTCGCCGAGATTTTGCATGCGGTGGAATCGGCTCCAAACTCGCTGCCGCTCCTGCAATTTGCCGCCGACAAGCTGTGGCAGGCGCGAGATCGGACCAACCGGCTTCTCACCGAGCGGAGTTACCGCGAAATCGGCGGGCTGGTCGGTGCTCTGACCAGTCACGCGGACAAGGTGGTGGCCGAAATTTCCAGTTTTTCGGCCCACGCGCCGGCTCTCATCAAGGCCATCTTCCGGTGTTTGGTCACGCCCGAACGGACCCGGGCCATCGCGAGTGTGGACGAACTCCGAGAACTGGCATCGGATCCGGGCACTGTACAACAAATACTCGATCACCTGGCCGCAGCCCGTCTGCTGGTAGTCTCGGCCGGACAGTCGCCCGGGCACCCCGGTCGGGAAGGCGCCGCGGAGTTTTTGCGCAGCGAGGGGGCGGGGCCTCCGGTGCTTCGATCAACCGGACCCACGGTCGAGATCATCCATGAATCTCTGATCCACAGCTGGCCACGGCTGCGTCGCTGGCTCGACGAGGACGAGGAGAACGCGGCCTTTCTCGGCCAGCTGAACAACGCGGCGAAACAATGGCGAGTCAAGGGACGGCCGCAGGGGCTGTTATGGCGCGGTGATGCCTTCGAGGAGGCGCGCCGCTTTCGCCAGCGCTACACCGGACCGCTTTCCACTCTGCAGAACGAATATCTCGACGCTGTGCTGGCCCTGGCCAGCCGAAACCGGCGGATCAAGCGTTTTGCCATTGTTGGCACCATGACGCTGCTCGCCGTTATCGCAGTGGCGTCTTCGATGGCGCTGGTGTGGATTCGCAACGCCGAAGCCCGGGCAGCCAGCATGGCCAATGCCGCCGGTCGAGCCAAACAGCAGGTCTTGGATCGCGACAAGCAATTGCAGGAGAAAAACCGAGACTTGCGCAGTGCTCTGGACCGCTCCTTTGCCGAGACCAGGCGCGCCGAGGACGAATCGCGCCGCGCTCGCGCGGCCGAGAAGAACGCGCTGAACGCAAAGCGTCGCGCCGAGCAGCAGTCGCATACGCTTCGGGTGACCCGGACCGAAGCCCTGGCGGCCAAACAGCGCGCCGAGATTGCAGAGGCCGAGGCGCGCAAATGGGTGCAAGACCTGCGCGCTGCTCTGCAACGTGAAAAGCGACTCAGACACAGAGTGCAAAAGCGGCTCGATGACTTCGAGAAACGCTACGGCTCGGACGAGATTCAAGGTCTGCGCTAGCCCGTCTTAGAGCCGGTCCAAAAACTCTCCGCGTCGCCAGAGCGCCGATCCATCACCGCCAGCGGGCTTGCTCGTCGGTCAAATACACCCAGTATTATCCACTCCTCGCGCACCCACTGGCGGCGCGCCTCGTCGCTCTGGCTCGGTCC
>JAKSDA010000269.1 GCA_022360315.1 Pseudomonadota bacterium | reverse complement strand
GTCGCACCAGCTCAGCCATCCGACTCCGCCAAGCGCAAGAAGAGCGCACGTCGCACCGAGGATGGCCCCCTCTACTCTCTACATAGCTTCGATACGCTTTTGGCTGCGCTCGCTACTCGGTGCCGCAATCGCTGCCGAGTCCAGTCAGACACCAACAGCCCATCGTTTCATCTGCTTACCGAGCCCAATCCCTTCCAGGAGCGCGCCTTTCAACTACTCGGCCTTCAGTAGCCTGTACCCAGTATGTGGAAAACCAAATCACGGAATTTCCTGATCTTGTCGAAGGTTACGTCGTAAGACCTGGCGGAACTTCAGTTTAGTTGCGAAAACGGAAATTTTCTGCGATTACTGCGATAACGAGCCCTGTGATTCCGGTAAGTTACTGATACCCGATCGGTGCCCCCGGCCTTGCCAAGCTGAACGTCGCCGGTTCGAATCCGGTATCCCGCTCTCAGATTTCTCAATGATGACGGTCGGTTGTGCTTGCAGGCGAAACCGGCCGTCAGTCGTTTCGGCCCGAGTCCCCACCTCGGTCCCCACTTTTGAGAGCCGACTGCGCATTCGCCACTAGTTGATGCATACCGGCCACTGCCGATCGCCCCCGGGACGAAAGTGCTCACCAGCCGGCAAAAAGACCGACAGCGCGCGAATCGGTTCAACTGAAAACCCATCTCGTCATCGCCGTAGCGCGACGTTTGCTGGACAAGCAGCGCACGTAGCCACTGCTCTTCCGACAACGGCTTTCAGTTCATATCCCGCGAGTGCATCTGCGACCGCAGCCACCAGTTGCTCCGTCACCTCTACATGCTCGTATCCTCCGGTTTCGTCCCAGTTCTTGGAGACATTCTGGAGACGCATTTCGCCGTCCGGGCGCTATCCACCACCCCGATTCTTGTCTCGCTTGTTCAGCGCTGTAGGCGGCACCGGTTCCAGGCCTGCGCCCGCATTCGCGAGATCCAGACGAGCGAAGAGTTTGCCGGCCTCTTCGTACTGCGCTGCATTGCGGTGTATCTGGCAGTAACGGGCCGACACGAGAAACTGCTCCGTTTCGTCGAGCGGCTCTTCGCCGGCGGCGAGTTCCGCGGTTCGCTCCTTGTACAGCGGAAAGAACTGCGGCGTTCGCCCGTCCACGTCCGTAAAGCCATAGAGCTCGGCAAGATCGCCCGCGGTGAGCGTCAAGCCTGCCTTGGCCCGTTTGTTCGGATCGACCGCGAGCGCGGCGATTCCCCGGCCGACATACATCGGGGTTTCCGATTCGGCGAAGAACGGGTCTTTGGCGATGGCGTCCCGCCAGTTCGCTTCCCGCACCCCGAAATGATCGAGCACGGCTTCTGATCGCAAGAAGCCGGGGGTGACGGTCAACGCTGTGATCCCCGTTTTCGCGAGATCCCAGGCCATGGCGTATCCGAGGCGAATATTCGACGCCTTTACAAGATCGTAGATGATCTGGTAACGATATCCGTCCTCATGGCCGTCGGTGATTTCGACGACTAGGCCCTGGTTCCGCTCGATCATCAACGGCACGGTGTGGCGGCTGGTAATCAGATGAGAGAGCACGGCGCGTTCGAGTAGCGTTCGCGCGACGCCGATATCGATCTCCCAGAACTTCTTCGACCATTCGGTCAAGCTGTCGCCGCCCCATATATCGTTGACGACAATATCGAGCTGGCCTTGCTCGTCGCGGATGCGCGCGACGAGCGCCTCGACCTGCGCCTCGTCGGTGTGATCCGTGCGGGCGGCGATTCCTTTGCCTCCGTCCGCCGTTACCAGATCCGCCGTTTCCTCTATCGTTTCGGGTCTGCCGGGCGTCGCCGCGATTCCGCCGCCCGAGCGACCACTACAATAAACCGTCGCGCCGGCCTGCCCCAATACGCGTGCGATGCCACGTCCGGCGCCGCGCGTCGCGCCGGCGACTAGGGCGACCTGCCCCTTGAGCGGCTTGCCCTCGAGGAACTTCGGTTGTGCGGACGATGCTGCTTCTCGGACCATCCATCATCTCCTGCAGACAAAAACAGAGATCTTGTATCACGCCCGCGAGATTCCTCCCGGCGCCGGCAGTCGAAAACGGGGCGATCAAGTGGAACTTCGCGGAAGCTGATGGAACCTCGCGGAAGTCTCCCCACAGGTATCGGTACTGGCAAACGTATGCGGCATGTGAAACTCTTACCGGGCGAAGACCATGATGCAGATGCCCTCAGGGAACTGCATGGCTATAAGGCCGGCAAACTCGATCAGCAGACGTTTCGCGCCTGGATGACCCCGGTGCAAGTGCAGATTGAAGCGCTGCTGGGCAAAGCAGTCGCGGCCGATATCGAGCGCCTGTCCGGTGCTGCCCCGCTGGGAGTTGCCCCGCTGGTGGGTCGTCGGCTGGGCGTTGGCCCGCTGGGCTGTTGGGGCGTTTCTGGCCAGGTATAGGTCTCTGCCTCGGCTCGGCGTTGTTTGATAATGAAGGTAGCCTAGGGTTCAAGTACCCGGCGAAGGTGCTCCCTCGCGCTCTTGCTTGCCCAGTCACGAGCGCCTCCGTAGCGAGACAGTAGCCAACCGTCGCGCGAAACCAGGTATGTATCCGGTAGAGAAAATATGTCATAGCGCTCGTGACCGTCGCTTTCGACTGCACGGTAGACGGTGTGTGGGATATCCCCCTTGAAGAAGTCACGAATCGCTGCCCAATCGCCGTCCATGCTGATCGCGGCAACCGTGAGACCTCTGTCAGCAAATTCGGCCGCGGCTGCGAGCAGACCTGGAAGTTCCTCGACACAAGGTGGGCACCAAGTTGCCCAAAAATGAACCAGGCGGATCCTGCTACCGAAACCATGAACTGACACCCGAGTTCCATCGGCGCGTTCCAGCATGATGTCTGGCGCGAGCTTTTCACCACCAACCTTTTCGACGCGAAACACTTCTTTTGCCGAAGCGCGGTCACGGGAGCGTTCGACCCCAAGATAGATTCCGATCGCCACAGCTTGTACAGCAACAAGCGCAACCACACCGATGACTACGCGATTTCGACTATGCTGCATCCTCGACCTCGCTGGGCGCTCACCGCCTTACGCCAACCAGGCTGTACAAAACCGGGATAACAACGAGCGTCAGTGTCATCGACGACAAAACGCCACCAACAACAACTGTCGCGAGAGGTCGCTGAACTTCGGCTCCCGTTCCCGTGTTGAGTGCCATGGGCAGAAAACCAATGCTTGCAACGAGCCCTGTCATAAGCACGGGGCGTAGGCGCTCGTCGGCTGCCTTGTAGATGGCCTGCATGAGGGGCATTCCTCGATCGAGATACCGGCGGAGCGTAGACACAAGCACCATGTCTCCAAGCACTGCCACTCCCGACAGCGCCACAAACCCAACACCGGCGGAGATCGAAAACGGCATTCCCCGCAGCCACAAGGCGACAACCCCACCTATCGCCGCAAATGGAACCCCCGTGAACACGCGGGCAGCATCAAGCCAGCGACCATACGTTGCATAAAGTAATGCGAAGATGAGTAGTAGCGCCGCGGGAACGACAAGCAAGAGCCGCGTTCGAGCGCGCTCCAGATGCTCGAATTGCCCGCCGAAGCGTATGTAGTAGCCAGGAGAAAGCTCCACATTCTCTTCAATTGCCGTGCGAGCTTCTTCAACGAAGCTGCCAACATCGCGCCCGCGCACATTGGCCTGGATAACGATGCGTCTTCGGGCCCATTCCCGGTTGATGGCAGCAGGTCCCTCGATGGTCCGGATCTGAGCAAGTCTTGCGAGTGGGATCCGGTCGCCGTTTGCGGCGGTCACGAGAATTTGCCCGATGGCCTCTTCGCTCGTGCGATAGCGATCAGTCAAGCGAACAGTGATCGGAAACCGCCGTTCGCCCTCCTGCAGCTCGCCGACCTCGAGAGTGCCAAGCGACTCGACAACATTTAGCACCTCTCGCGCAGCGATGCCGCGCCTCGCGATTGCGTCGCGATCCACTCGAATCTCAAGAATTGGCTGTCCAGTAACTTGCTCTGTGACAACGTCGGCAGCCCCAGAGATTGCTTCCAGCACTCGTTGAATCTCTGCAGCCTTGATTTTGAGAGTATCAAAGTCGTCGCCAAAGAGCTTTACTCCAACATCAGCTCGTATGCCGGCGATCATCTCATTAACGCGCATCTCGATCGGCTGGGTGAAAATCATGCGCATACCGGGAAGGACCGACAGCTCCTCTTGCATAGCCGCGACCAACTCATCCTGTGTGGAGCCGTGCATCCATTGCCGCCGAGGGGTGAGCGTGATGAACACATCGGAGAGTTCAATGCCCATCGGGTCTGTTGCAACTTCTGCACTTCCGGTCCGAGTCCAAACGCGATCGATCTCGTCCGGAAATTTGGACAGCAGCGTGCGCTCAATCTTCGTGCCATACCGCACAGACTCGTCCAGTGACACCGATGCAAGTCTCACCGTGTTGATAACGATGGATTCTTCACGCAACCGAGGTACGAACTCTGATCCAAGCTGGGTTACAAGAAACCCGGCGTTGGCTACAAGCAATCCTGCGCTGATGAGAACGATCCATCGCCAGCGTAGTGCTCTCTCGAGAATCGGCCGATATCCGCGTTTAAGCACGCGCACGAGCCAATTGTCGCCCTCGCGCGGACGTCTGGGCAGAACGAGGCTTGACAACACGGGCATCAACGTCAGCGAAAGCAACATCGAGCCTGCTAGTGCGAACACGACAGTCAGTGCCATTGGCTGAAATAACTTCCCTTCCACTCCTTCAAGGGTGAGGATGGGTAAATAAACGATCATGATGATCAGCTCGCCGAACATAGTTGGTTTGCGAACCTCAATCGCAGCATCGCGAACAACCTCGAGCCTTGTTGCCGAACTGGTATCCTCCGAGAGCCGGCGCACAGAATTCTCAACCATGATGACCGAGCTATCGACGATGAGGCCAAAGTCAATGGCACCCAAACTCATCAGGCTTCCCGCAATGCCAAACCGAACCATCATGTTGAACGCAAACAACATCGACAGCGGTATGGCCGCAGCGACGATTAGTCCTGCGCGAAGGTTTCCCAGAAAGATGAACAAGATTGCAATTACCAGCAGTGCGCCTTCCATCAGGTTCGTCCGAACCGTTCGCAGGACCTTGTCGACCAAGGCAGTTCGCGCGTACAGGGGGGTAACCTCTACGCCTGCGGGAAGGGACTTGCGAATCTCGTTGAGTCGAGTCGCCAATCGCGTAGTAACTACGTGACTGTTTTCTCCCATCAGCATGAAACCCAGACCAAGGACGATTTCTCCCTTGCCATCTGCCGTCACAGCGCCGCGACGGATCGCCCGGCCCTCGCCAACCTGCGCGACGTCGCCAACCCGCAGTGGCACGCCATGCTTCGCGGCTACCACGATCTTTGCTACATCCGCCGGCGTTGTGACCAGTGCGACGCCTTGGATCAGGCTGGACTCACCCGCTTGATCGAGCGTTCCACCACCTACATTGTCATTGTTACGTTCAAGTGCTTCGATGAGCTTGTCAAGGGTGAGTTCGTGTTTCTGGAGCAAGAGGGGATCAACCAAGACTTGAATTTGACGTTCGTCTCCGCCCCAGGAATTGACTTCGGCTACACCCGGAACGGACACAAGTTGCGGTTCAATGATCCAGTCTTGGATTGTCCTCAGCTCGGAGGCGGATTTGCCTTCTCCGGTAACAGCGTAATGAAAAACCTCACCAAGTCCTGTGGCGACTGGCCCGAGCTGCGGCCGCTCGACGCCGTTCGGCAGTTTTGCTCGCTCCAGGCGTTCACTCACAACCTGTCGAGCCAGATAGATATCCGTGTCATCCTCGAAAATGACGACGACCTGAGACAGACCGAAACGTGAAAGGGACCTGACCTCCTTCAGTCCGGGTAGTCCTGAAATTGCCCGCTCCACAGGTGCGCTGATCTGCCTTTCGATTTCTAGAGGTGATAGGGCAGGGGCGGTGGTGTTAACCTGCACCTGTACCGGTGTCGTATCCGGAAAAGCATCAATTGGCAGATCGCGAAAGGCGATCAGCCCAATTGCGATGACGGCTGCCCATAGGACGATGACCGCAAACCGGTGGCGAAGTGACCGTTCAATGATCCAATTCAGCATGACGGGTCACTCCACGTCACAGCAGCCAGCACCGATACTGCCCTTGAGCGTTTCGGTCTTGAGCAAGAAGCTCCCAGTGGTTGCTACGGGCTCCCCTGGGGCCACCCCAGCCAAGAGCTCCACAAATGCTCCTTCGGTAAGGCCGACGCGAACGCGTCTTGCCTCAAACACATCCTCGGTGAGGCGCACAAACACGAGTGTCGCGTTCCCGGCCCGCTGGACTGCTTCTCTCGGAACCATGACCATCGGCTTTGCCTCCGCTAGCTCGATGAGCGCGCGACCATACATATTCTTGCGGAGAAGGCCATTTGGATTGTTCAATGCGACCCGAGCTTTTGCGGTCCGCGTGCGAGGATCGACCGCGGGTGCAATGTACTGGATGGTTCCACGCCATTCGCGCTCGGGTATTGCGTCGAGTCGGATGCTAGCGTTCTGACCAACGCGAACAAATGAGAGCCGGTTTTCGGGCAAATCAATCTCCACCCACATGGTGCGCGTATCAACAATTTCGAATAACAGATGGTCCAAATCCACCATGTGACCAATAGTCGCCTTGCGCTCGGTCACCGTCCCGTCCAGTGGGGCTCTTAGAACGTAACGTCCCGCATGCCCGCCACCTGTACCGACCATGCCAAGCGTTGCACGTGCAGCAGCGTGCGCTGCTTTCGCATCCTCCCATTCTCTTTTGGCCGCAAGCACCTCCTTATCGGATGCGATTCCCTTGTCGCGCAGCGATTTTTCGCGGTTGTATTCGGCCAGCGCGACCTCAACACGAGTCGCAGTTGCACCCAGCAGGGCTCGGTCTGCGCCAACAGCAGCGCTCTCGATCGTCGCGAGTGGTTCTCCGACCTTGACGACAGCGCCTATATCAGCGTGGAGCTTCCTGACGACACCTGGTGCCCGTGCATTGACCTCAGCGTGGAGAGTAGCATCATAGAGGACTGTCGCGACCGCCTCTAGCTGTGCCCCCCCTGGACGCTTTTTAGCCGGTACAGTTGCTATGCCCGCAAGGGTTGCTGCCTCCTTGGTGCGAAACCTCACCTTGGTTCCATCTGCTGGAGCGTCGGCTCCAGCCACATCGACCGCTGGCTTGCCCCCGAGCTCTGGGTGGCACACGGGGCAAAACGACTCTGGAAACCGATGTTCTTCGCACCAATCGCCCTTGGCCTTGAAGACCGGGACCAGTTTTGGGTTGCACTTCGTGCACACCGCTTCGAGCACGCCATGTTCTTCACAGAAGGCGCCGTCCGCCGCCAAAGAGGGTGGAGCCTTGTTCGGTGGCTCCACCGCCTTTTCGTCGCAAGAGGATGAAAGAAGCGCAACCGCGATGGCTGCTGTCCAACGAACCGCTTCCATAGCTTACTCCTGAGGCTTTGCGGGCTCAGAGGGAGGGGGTCGCACGATTTTGAGCTCGGGATTGCACTTGAGGCATTGCGATTCGGGCAAACCGTGCTCGTCACACCAATCTCCAGTTGCTTTGAACGCTGCCACGAGGCCGGGATTGCACCGCGTACACTGAGATTCAGGAACACTGTGCTCACCGCACCAGTCTTCGTGACTTCCGGGCTCTGCATTGGCAGGGGCATGGCTGTCTGCGCGCTTCGTCTCTTTCTTGATGGCCGCAGTATCTTGTTTCGTGGCAGTCTTATTGTCCTTGGAACATCCCGCGAGTGCGAGACTTGAAAAGATGGCGATAGTGGCGAGTGTTTTCATCATTGTTTTCCTTTCGTTGGAGCACCGCGGGCACCCCATAGATTGACCGCGGCCAGAGCCGCTTCCAGCTGAAGATCGAGCGCTTCGCGCTGGGTGTCGAGTGTTTCGCGGCGGATCACAAGAAACGCAGTAAGGTCGATCTTGCCCGCGGCGTAGCTTTCTTTCGCCATTCGCTCAGTCTTCTCAGCGATTGGAAGGGCATGTCCTGCAAGCAAGGCAGCGGCCTGTGTTGCCAATCGGTATTCTTCCAGTGCTGTACCCAGCTCCAGGCGCAGCGCTGTTTTGACGGATTCCAAAGCGATTTGCGCCCGTCGCTTTCGAGCGTACGCCTGCGCCCGCCCGCCTTGACCGTGCTCAAAGAGGGGCAATGTGATGGATAGTCCCCCTGTCACGATATGTGCCGCCTCTTCCTGCGCGTACGTGATTCGAAACGATACGTCTGGCCATCGAGAAGACTTAGCAAGCGAGATTTCATCGCTCGCAAGAGCGACGCGTTCTTGTGCAATTCGCACGTCACTTCGTTCGTTTGGTTCTTTCACTTCCTTGTCGAGAAACGACCGGTTGTCCAAAGAGCCAGAGACCTCCCAAATTGCCGATTCGAGCCCTAACACCAGAGCGAGGCGAGATCTCGCTTTTTCGAGAGCACGTTCGGCCACGGAAATTCTGCTGGCAGCTCGAGACAGTTCGCCCGCCGCGAGGTTGACCTCGATTTCGGCTGCGTCTCCTGCGGCGCGTCGTTCGCGCGCGGTCGTCAGCAATTGGCTGGCAAGGTCGCGACGTCGCGCCATCAGGTCGCGCATCTGCGACGCGTGGAGAACTCGGAAATACGCGCGGGCAGCGCGCACGACCGTTATGCGTTCGACATCGCTTACCTGTGCATAAGCCAGTCGCGCCCACGAATCCGCGACCGCAATACGTGACGCACGCTTTCCGCCTAGTTCCGTGGCAACCATGAGCGCCAATTCCACGTCGGTGGTACGCGCATCCCCCCACCGGTTTCCCACATTGGTTTCGAAGGCGGGATTTGAGCTTGCCAGCGCGGCTGCGGTGATACGTTGTCCGCGTACGACTTGGGTGTCTTCACGTGCAAGACGCACGACTGGCGCCTGCTGTCGGGCCAATCGAACGACATCATCAAAGGAAAGCCGTGTCGGTGCCTTCGCGCTCACAGAACTAGCTGCAAGCACGGCGCAGCCGACCAGCGTATATCTGGTCATTTCCTGCTCCTTCTCCATCATGAGCAAGGCGCACGAATGCCCTTACCCACTCAGCTGAACAAAACTCCTATTCAGCTAGGAGAGGCGCGGAGGCCGGAAAATACCTGGCATGACAGGTGCCTGGTGTTCCGACTCCTCGAAAGCGGTTTGCGGAGTCTCTGTGCTACAGACGAGCGATGCCACCGTCGAGGCCACGGGGATCATGGTACTCACATAGTTTAGGCAAACGCAATCCGCGCACAAAGGTGGACACCCATCCCCCTCGTGATCCGGGCAGTCGGGCTCGCTGCAGTCTGTACAACAGTCCGATGCAGCGTAAAAGACGTCTGCAAACACACTCGGAGTCACTCCACCCATCCCCATGATGAGGTAGAAAGTGACTGCCATGTGAACGATACGCCGCATTCCTGTGGGATTATGAGATAAATCTCTCAAGTGGTCAAGAAGCCTCTGCTCCCTTAGAGCCGGTCCAAAAACTCTCCGCGTCGCCAGAGCGGCGATCCATCACCGCCAGCGGGCTTGCTCGTCGGTCAAATACAGCCAGTATTCTCCACTCCTCGCCCACCCACTGGCGGCGCGCCTCGTCGCTCTGGCTCGGTCCGAGGTTTTTGGACCGGCTCT
>JAKSDA010000350.1 GCA_022360315.1 Pseudomonadota bacterium | reverse complement strand
TTGATTGACACTGACCCGGGTTGATTGAAACTTGAGATTCCTACTTGCAGTTATTTACATCTAAGACCACATTTACCTACCCGTAGGAACTGCGCAGCCGACGATGGTGAACTCGACCAGAGTCGCTTTGACCAGGTCGAGCATGGAGGTGGAAACTGGGCCGACCAAGATACCAACCGGCTCGGTACGCATCGCATTACTGGCGACTTTGTCGACGTACGCGCTGTCGAGCTGTCGACCGTTCAGTTTGCTGTGCGAATTGAAACCCAGGCGACGCTGACCTACCGTACTCAAGAACACAATGGATACGTCTATTACGAAACGTATATCAAGTCTGGTGAGCACGCTGGAAAGCGCGGCTGGGTGGCCAAAGACTACCTGGCTCACACCGTGTTACGGGTCTGTAATGGCAATGGGATCAACGTGCGAACCGGTACTCGGCTCGAGGTCGTAGAAGGCACTGCAAACAGCGGCGACACTGCCTATGTCATCTCGGACACGATCCGCAATACCGGGTCTCATCGCTATTTCGAGGTCATTGTGGCTGGTCTGCGCGGCTTTGTGGCCGCCGATTGTCTGTGCAGTGGCCCATCATCGGGTGGCAGCTACCCGGAACAGATACTGAATGCGCACGACGCAAGTTTGATCACCTTGTGGAACGAGACCTTTGGTCGAAACGATGGTGCCGATCCCCTGAACAACATCCGCGACACTGTAAATGGCAAACCAGCCAAAACCAGCTGCTACGGAACCGCGCCGTGCACGACTGTGTATTTGAAGGACAACCTGCTGGCAGGCATGGCCCGACTGATCAGCGACCATGGATTCAGTTACTTCGTGACCTCGATTCACCAGAGCATCACATAGCCCAACGTCTTATCACTACCAGGGTCGCGTACGGAAAACTCGCTTTTCCCGTACGCGCGGCCAGCGACCGCCATTACTGTACGCAACACTTCATCTACTACGTGACACCTGCACTGTGTCGGTCTCGACCCCCGGAATTTCGGTGCAGCTCGAGACTCGACGCAACATACATATGTCACGAGACCTACCTGTGTCTCGACAACGCTGCTGTCGTGCGCCCACCGCATCGATCGAGCATGTTGTTGCCACTCGTGAGGCTGCCCCCTTGGCTTCCCCCTCTCACCAACCCAGTGGTGCTGACTGTACGATGAGGTAGTGCCACTCGTGAGGCTGCCCCCTTGGCTTCCCCCTCTCACACCTGGCCGATGCCCTAGCATAGAAGACCATTTTAGCGTTCTCCCATCATCAGATCGATTTTCCATCATCACCGGCTGTGGTGCCCGCTCACCTACGTGATCCCTTTGCGCGGGTGTCTTGCTCGCAGTGTGCCGTTCCCTTGTCGAGCCGAAGCTTTGAGACAGGCCCGCCGCCGTGCACTGCTCGATTCGTTTTTCTGCCGTGCCATCCGCCCGCAATGCCCGGACACCCTTCCCCGGCACACAGCCCCGGGGCCGTTCGCGCGTCGCAACTGTATCAATCGTATTGTCCGCTACCGTCGGCTGCCGGCATTGCTGCTCGCTAATCCTTCTCCCTACCGTCTTCTCATATCTCCGTAGCCATCTTCTTAAAGCGATCTTCTAAGCCAGTTGGGTAGCAAGGTGTTTATGGGCTTTATCCGAGATACCCAGCCACTCGTCGCCGCTATATCGATCTGCATGGCCATGTTCGCACCTGTCTGCATGGCCATGCTCACACCTGTGCCTGTGCCTGTGCCTGTGCCTGTGCCTGTGCCTGTGCCTCGAACGGCTGAAACGCGATATCCGTGCCGACTGAGCTGCGCATATACATCTAACATTTTCATAACCGAATTCCCTCGCCCTGCCTTTTCCCCCTTCGGTTACCCCCCATAAAAAACACGGTGACCCTGTCGATACGTCCTTATGGTCTCTTTGGCCGGCCCCATGAAGTACGCGATCACGTCGGCTGCCATCTATACCAGAATTTCATGTATTTTTTATTGCATTATTTACATTTAATATAATCCGACAACTCTTGGTAATCTAATGAATCATACCTGTTCGCTCGGGTGTTGAGCTATCGTACTAATAGCTCTTTTCGAGTAATTTTAATTACTTTTTATTCGAAAAAATAACCCCGCTGTGCATAGCGATCTATGGAACACGCCCCGACAACACATGTATCGCGCAAGAGCTGCACAATCCCATGATGCGGTATTCATCACACGGCCAGATCGCTAGACATTGCACGACCGGGTGAGCATTTGCAGGCATTATCTATCGATTGGCTGCAACCCACCTCGTGTCACCTCGGTCTGACCAGGTGGAAGGTGACCGGGCTGGTCCAACTCGGCGCGCATGGCCGTCTGGCTGCTGTAATGGCCTGTAATGGACAAATCGCGCTCAGCGTGTCACATAGCTGGAGTGGCAGTTGGAGGAGCCCGCGAGTCGGAGCAGCACAGGCGTTTCTTGTTGCTCTCCCACAATAGCGAGTTGGGCCAAACTCAGAACGATCGCCTGATGCCGGCGTTTGCCAGTTTAGGTAAGATTAAATATTCGTTTATTGAATTTTTACTTGCATTCGGTGGCTAAATACGATTAGGTTCAATGCTCGTTAGCGCAGGTGGAGTTGCTGTACACGGTGGTGACCGGACGCTTGTTCTCCGGTCCCCCGTGGCAGCCGCGGTGTGCCAATTCCTGCAATTCCCCCCTCTTCAACAAATTGGAAGGAGTGAAAGAAGTGATGATGAGTAGATTCAGAAAATTAGCAATGCTAGCTCTCATGGGCACCTTTGGCATGGGGTGCGCAGTCTCAGATTACAACGGCTATCTGGGACATGAGACCGATTGGGAGGCCAAGCTGGTAGGCCTGGAAATCGCCTTTAGCGGTGTGGGCGAATACACCGGCACGTATGCTTTCACAGTCGATTACAACAACAGCCAGCGCCTCGCGGCCTCGGATCCGTATGCACCCATCCGGATCCGGTCCTACCGCAACCCCGTGGCCGGCGCCTTCACCAATGAAGCCGCTGTCCTGCAAAACGGTGACGCGCTCAAAAACAGCGCCGGTGACGTGAGCGCCAGCCACAACCCAGCGATCCCGGCTGGCAAGTTTTCCAAGCAGTGGTCGTTCCTCGACACAGCTGCGGACTGCCAGTTCTTCGACAACTTCGAGGACGGCGTCAATCTCCCCATTATCGCCTTGTGCTACAACGCCCCGCAGCGCGAAGCCGACTATCGAGATCGCAGCTTGAACGCCGATTACCCCGATCTCGATGCCTTCATCAATGACGTCCTGAGCTCGGCCCAGGGCACCAAGCTGCCATTGGACATCACCTCGATCACGATCAATGGCCAGACCAGAACCCTGGCCAATACCCTCGAGCTCGAGACCGTGTCCAACGGATCGCTGCACGTCGGCAAGATGTTGGCCGACCTGTCCACAGCTGGTGGCCAGGATTTCATCCGGACGCTCCTCGACAACACAGACCACAGAGAGGCCGTCACCCTCGAGTTCTCGTTCTCCGGTGGAATGCATCTCAGGATGCCGCAAGCCCTGAGCTTCAGCTTCGACCACAACGAACTCGCGAAGTTGCTCAATTAGTAGATGTTCAAAGCAGTCAAGTCGGCACAGTTGGTGTTGCTGACCAAGGCAGTTGGCGCCTCGCACGCGCACCCTGTCAGCACGTACACCAATTGCATACATTTTCTCACTTCAAGAAGGACTGGAAGGAATGAAAACGTCATTGTTTAGTAGAGTCGGAAGTCTCGCAGTGATTTCGTTAGCTGGCGTCGTCGGGTTTGGTTGTGCGGTCAGCGATTACGAGGGTTACCTGGGCCACTACACGAGTTCCCAGGCCAAGCTGGTTGGCTTTGAAGTCGCCTTCAGCGGCCTCGGCCGCGGCTATGATGGCACCTACGCCTATTCCGTATCGTACGACAACCGCAATCGGCTGTCCCGGGACAGCATCTTCAAAACCATCCGGATTCGCACCTATCAGAATCCGGTGCCCGGTGCTTTCACCAACGAAGCAGCAGTGGTTCAAGATGCCGATGCGCTCGAGTGCAGCGCTGGTGATCTGAGCTCTGATCACAACCCGGCGATTCCGGCGGGCTCGTTCCACGAGAAGTGGAAGTTCGTCGATCTCGCTCCGGACTGCCAGTTCAGCGACAACTATTGGGACGGCACTGACAGCTATTTCCCCATCATCACCCTGTGCTTCACCGCGCCGCAGCAGGAAGCTGACTACAAAGACCTCAGCCTTCTGCAGGATGACTTCGCCAGTTTGACCGAATTCGTCAATCGGGCTTTGGACGCCACCCCGGGCGAAACCCTGCCGCTCGAGGTCGAGGGCATCGAGCTCAACGGTCAGCTCAGGAATCTCACCGAACGGCTGCCGCTCTACACTGTGTCGAGCGGCTCGAGCATCGGCCAGATGATGATCGACCTGTCGGGCGAGGCCGGACGGCAAGTCAAACAGGCCATCCTCGACCTCACCGACCACATGCAGCCGGTGACCGTGAAGTTGAACTTCTCGGGTGGAATGCGCTTTGGCATGCCCAACTCGCTGCAGTTCGCCTTTGACCACAACAGGCTAGCCGAGACGCTCTAGAGCAGCATTCGGGAAACATCGTTTTCCCGAATCTCCGTGCGCCCCGGCCGAGAGCGGCGTTCGGGATTTTCCCGAACGCCGCTAGTGCCCCTTCATCGCTGGTAGCCGGCATGGGGCTCACGCCTCGACGCCTGTGCTACCGTACCTGCACATGGCAGTGCGCGGCCCAGCGATGACACACATCCGGACCGGTCAGCCCTGGCTGGCCGGTCCTCTTTTTGCCCTCCTTTTTATTCACTGCAGCGCACGAGACTCGCAGTCTCAGTCAGAGGATATGACCATTTCATCAATGGTCGAACGCGCTGCCCCGCGGCAGCCGGAACAGAAGCTCTCCCCCGAGCTTCGCCGGGTGTTGTCCGCGGCCCCGGCCGGGCGCAAACTCAGCGTGCTGGTCGATCTATCCGAGCAGCTCGATCTGCACCGGGCGGTTCGGGCAGTGTCCCAACAGCACAGCTCTCGCCGCAAGCGGCGCGAGCTTGTGGTTGCCGCGCTCACGCGTCTGGCCGGGCGCAGTCAGGCCCGTCTTGTCCCGCTGCTCGAGCAGTTCAAGCAGCGCGGGTGGGTCGAGGGCTATCGCAGTTTTGCTATTGTCAACCGGTTCGTCGTATCGGGCACCCCCGCGGCCGTGCGGGCTCTGGCAGCCCGGGACGAGGTCGCGGCCATCGAGATCGAGACCCCCGAGGGCATGAGGATGCCGAGCGGGCCCACCGAGCCGGCTGCAGATGCGCGCTCGTCGTGGGCGATCCCGTTCATGGGAGTGGACAAGGCCTGGCAACGCGGGCTCACCGGGCGCGGCGTCGTGGTGGGCATCATCGATACCGGTGTCAGCTCGCTACACCAACAGCTGCGCGGCAACTTCCGGGGCGGTGACAACTCCTGGTACGATCCCACCGGCCGGCGATCGAGTCCGCGCGATGCGGCCAAGGCCCACGGCACCCAAGTACTGAGTGCTGCGGTGGCACAGAATGCTGGTGGATGGACCATGGGTGTCGCACCTGGTGCGCAATGGGTCGCCTGCTCGGCATTTCCCGACGAGCGTTACAACAACGTGCTCATCACCGAGTGCGCTGATTGGATGTTGCGGGTGGGGCAGCCGGACGTCTTGATATGTCCCTGGCTCCTGCCCGGCCATGACGAGCACTGCAACCCGGCGCTTCGCCGCATCGTGGGTGCCTGGCGCGCGGCCGAGATCTTTCCGGTCTTTGCAGCGGGCAACTGGGGCCCGGACCCGAGTAGTGACGGATCGCCGGCCAACTACGTCGGACTTCCCCAGGGTGATGGCAGATCGTTTGCCGTGGGCGGTCTGCGCCGGGATGGCTCGGTCTATCCGTCGTCGAGTCGCGGGCCGAATAGCTGTGACGGCTCGAGTTATCCCACCGTCGCTGTGCCGGCAGAGGATCTCATCGTTGCCCTGCCTCTGACACCCACGACTCATATGCGGTCGAAAGGGACCTCGATCGCCGCCGGGCTGGCAGCTGGCGCGGTTGCCCTGCTCTTGCAGAGCGCCCCCGAATCGACCCTGGCCGAGCTCCACGCCGCTCTGCAGTCGGGCATTGTCGACATCGGCCCACCGGGCGCCGATAATCTGTTCGGGCATGGCCGACTGTGGGTGCCCCATGCTGTGGCCGCGTTGGCCGGCTCGCCTCCTGTTCCCGGCCAGACCGCGAAAACCGACGCCGGGATCGGGCAATCGGATCAGCGCAGCACCATGCCCCGGCGAGAACAACGACGATGAGAACAACGACGATGAGAACAACGGCGATGAGAACAACGGCGATGAGAACAACGACGATGAGAACAACGATAACAGTGCCCTGTCCAATACGCCCCACAAAATCTTTGTGATAGTGTCTGTGGTTACCGAACGGAAGAATGGCGTCAATGAGAACGAAACCCATCCTCCTCATCGCGGGGTTTGTCGCTGTGGCAGCCGCAGCTGTCGTATTGATGGTCAGCACCTCGACAAAGCCAGAGCCCGATAAGCCCACAACCCAAGTACCCGACAAACCCGACGAGCCCGCCAGGGCTCCGAGCAGATCGGCCGAGACGACGATCGATCGGGGAAAAATAGTCCGCGGCCACGCCCTGGTGCACACCTTCGTCATACCCAACGATGACCAGACCGACCTGGTGATCGAAAAGGTGAAGCCGTCCGGCTCTGGCACGGTCGATCGGTTCGACGAAGTGATCAAGCCATCGAAGCAAGGCGAGATTCACGTCAGTATCGACACCAACCGTGCCAAAGGGCCGTTTCGCGACAGATTCATGGTGTCGTTTCGCGGCCGGGCCAAACAGCTGAGGCTGGAGCTCAAGGGGCGCATCGTTCCGCCTCTCGAATGGAATCCCAAAAAACGGATTTACTTCTTTGGCGTACATGGCCACAAACAGCAAAAAGAAGTCACTCTGATCAATCACCGGGATGAGGACTTGCCCGTAACCCGAGTCGCGTCATCGAGTTCGATGTTCAAGGCCAGTTTGGAGACAATCAAACAAGGTAGGGAGTATCGGGTGACGATCGATCTCCCAGCCGAGGTCCCACCGGGTAAACACGAGGGCACAATCGATCTGCTGCCAGCCCAGGGCGACACTCCGCTCGCGGCCGTCGACGTCCGGGCAATTCTCGATGCGGTCGTGAGTGCCCATCCCTCGCCCACCGATTTCGGGCTCATCCGGATCTCGGACCTCCACCACAAGGCCATCGGCGAAAAGACGGTGACCGTCAAAAAATACCAGGGCAGTGACTTCCGCGTCGTCGACGCGCGAACCGATCTGCCCTTTGTGTTCGTCAACGTTACAGAGCGCGAACCCGGCAAGACCTTTGCCGTGACATTGAAGATGCTCAAGGATCGCGTCAAACCGGGCGAGGTAAGTGGCACACTGGTGGTCAAAACCAACGATCCCGAGTTCTCCGAGCTCAAGGTGCCGATCATCGGTACCCTGCTGGCTGCCCTGCCCAAGGCGCCGCCAACACCAAAGTCGAAGCAAGGGCCTGCGCAGAAATAAATTGCTGAATATGGGCGTTGCGACGCCCGGCTGACCAGCCGCGAAATCTCGGCCAAATTCTCGGCCAGAGAATAACAATACGACGGAGGCTGGGCAAGCCGACCGCAGCAGGCGAAATCTCGGCCAAATTCTCGGCCAGAGAATAACCCTACTTGAAAATCACGCCGCTTCGATGGTCCCACCGTAGGCGAGAAACTCGCGCCACGACTCGGGAGCACTGTCACTGCCCAGACGCAGACCCAACGATGGCAGGCTACGCGGTCGCCGCGGCTGGCGTTTCAGGCTCATGCGGGCCTGTGCTGGTGTGCGATTGGCTTTTTTTCGATTACACGGCCCACAAGCGGCGACCACATTGTCCCAGCTGGTCGTGCCACCACGGCTGCGCGGAACGACATGATCCGTTGTCAACTCCGAGGCGGGCAGGCTCTGGTTGCAATACTGACAGCGATGTCCGTCTCGCAAAAACACATTGCGCCGCGAAAACGAAATTCGAACCCGATGGCGGCGGACAAACTGAACCAGACGCACCACCGCCGGAGCCTCCATGCTTATCGTTACAGATCGCAGTCGATTATTGTACGAGCGGATCACCTCGACCTTGCCCAGATAGATCATCGTCACGGCGCGTTGCCACGATATGACGCGCAGAGGTTCGTAGGTCGAGTTGAGGAGAAGCGTATGCAAGTTAATCGGTTATTGCCAAATGTCGGACCTATAGACTATAGTTTCAAAGAATAACGCGAGGCCCGATACCCGGCAAACGGCTCTCGAACCCATTCCGCGGCAGCCAGATGCACACGGCTCCACGATCGAGACATAACACAGGCGCTGCCTTTGCACACATGAGGGCGCCGGCGCATCCACGACTTGCATCATACGAGTCGAACTTGGCAGAACGGTGACAACCCGGGCCAGGCATCCCGGGTTGCTCGCACTACATCTGTGCAACAGGCCAGGCGATAAGCTGGTAGCCACAACCGAACAAGACTCTGTCCAGCCAGCGCTCCGCTCGTGGATGAAATAATCCAGGCCGGAATGAGCGAATCATCCGGCCATCGATCCGTTCATTGTTGCCGGGCCTTAACCGGTGGCAGTGCGAGCCGGCGGAGCGTCTGATTCGTCATCTGACGGCTCGTCCGAGGAGCTCAATGCCTGGCTACCGCGCTCGCGGAGAAACTCCAGAAATGCGATGGCACTGGGCAAATCGATGGCGGGAATTCCGTCGATGAGCTCGCGGGCCTGTCGGCGGAGTGCCTCTCCGGGCGCTTCGCCGCCATGACTGATCGGTTTGTCAGTGGCCTGGGGCAGCTCGGGCGGTGGTTTGGCGTTGCCCCAGGGAGGCTCGCTGTTGGTGGCGATGTGATTTTCGTTGAGCCAGTTGTGAATGTGCCAGTGAAGGAGGTCGGCGCGGTAGCTGAACCAGCGCTCGCGCTCAGCCGGGTAGGCCAGCAGCACATCCTTGAAACGGCGAAAAGCCCCTTTGCCGTCGATCGAGATGATCAGCCGCTCGCGCAGAGCATCATCGGTCACCGAAGAGACGAAACGCTCCATCCAGCGGTATTGCTCACGCGATGACGCGGGCTCTATCCGCGCGTAATTCTGTATATTGTCAGCTACCTGTTGGCGCCTTACCGGAGCCTCGGGATCGCCTGTGACAATGGTTACGACCTGGCCGTTGGCCAGGTCGAGAAAGCTCTCCGTGTTCGGAGCATTGCGTTCTACGGCGAGTTCGAGATCGTCCCAGACGATGGGCACTTTTTTTCGAGTCATCTATTAAGCTCGGTAATCCTGCGTGAGAATCAGCACACCGCTGCGAGGTTAACCGTAGTCTGCTCATGAACGGTTTGCAAGGCATGGAGCTCACATGAGCGAGTTTCTCGCCTTGACAGTTTCTCGGTCCTGGCTAGAATGCGCGCTCCGTACCCTACGGGACCTAGCATATCCCATAACTTGCCAAGGTTTGTCGTGGCTCGCGTTACTGTCGAAGACTGCCTACAGAAGGTTCCTAATCGTTTTGCTCTGGTCATACTGGCCGCCGAGCGTGCGCGGCAGCTGGCCCGGGGAGCCGATCCTCTGGTGCAATGCGACAACAAGCCGGCTGTGACCTCGCTGCGCGAAATCGCCAACGGCAACGTCGCCTTCCGCGAAGACATCATCGAAGTGGTCCGGGCGTATGTCGACGAGCGCCGCGCCCAGGGGTTCATGTAGCCGTTCAAACACGCAAACGGGCTCGTAGAGCCGGATCGAACTACCGGGAGTCGACCAGAAGGTCGCCTGCGTTGTTCGATCTGGACGCTGTTATGCCTTTTAATGTAAGGTAACCAACGAACTAGGTATTGGTGTGACGGTGATCAGTCCCGGGATGAGGCGAGCCGTTCCTGCTGGACGAGTGGGCGGAGCGGCTGGTGATCGCGCGGCGGAGTCGGCCTCGCGTCCCGGCAAGGAATGCGAGGCAGAGTTGTCGCGGAGCCGGGCGGCCGGCTTGCTCGATCGGCGACTGCGGAGTGCGATCAAACCGGTAGGCCGGGCTGGAAGCGAGGCGAAGCCGAGCGCGATATGAGACAGTAGGCAGGCATTGCCTTCTGTTGCGGACATCGAGCTGGCGTTTTACGAACGCTTCTTCTTTGCGAAAGACCTCGAGCCCTATCCGGTTCAGGAGCAGGCGTTTAATCACATTTTTGCTGGCGACAGCACGCTGGTCACGGTGCCGACTGGCACCGGCAAGACGCTCATGGCCAAGGCGGCCATCTTCAAGGCCCTCGAGCTGGGTGAAAAAGCGGTGTACACCACGCCGCTGCGCGCGCTGACCGAAGAGAAGTATCGCGAGTTGTGCGGCGACTTCGGCGATAGCAACGTCGGCTTTGCCACCGGCGATTACAAGGTCAACCGCAATGCCCCGATCCAGGTTGAAGTGGCCGAGATCCTGTGGAATCGAATTTTCGGCGACCGCGCCACGTGCCCCGCTGAAGTGGTGATCATGGACGAGGGGCACTACTTCAACGACCCCAGTCGCGGTTATGTATGGGAGGAGTCGATCATCGGTCTCGACCCGCGCACGCAGCTGGTCATTCTGTCGGCCACAGTGGGGCATCCGGACCGCTTCTGTCACTGGGTCGAACTGACTCGGCGGGTGCCCCTGGTCCTGGTCGAATCGCGCGAACGCCGGGTCCCGCTGCATCACGAGTATCGCGAGGAGTATCTGATCGAGGTCGTCCGCGATCTCAATACCAGGGGTGACACTCCTGCGATCATTTTCGTGTTCGGCCGCGAGAGGTGTTTCGAAGTCGCGCGTCTGCTCAAGAGCTGCCGGCGTTTTACCAGCGACCGGGAACGCGAGCGCATCGCATCGTTATGCGACGGTGTGCTCATCGACTCCGGCGTCGCCGATGAACTCCAGCCGCTTTTGCTGCACGGGATCGGCATTCACCATGCCGGAATTCTGCCCCGCTATAAACAACTGGTCGAAGAGATGGCCTCCGAGCGGCTCATCAAGTTCATCGTGTCGACCGAGACCATTGCCGCGGGGATCAACTTACCGGCCAAGACCGTGGTGTTTCCGGCACTGCGCAAACACGTTGGCGGCAAAACGCGCCTGATCTATCCAGCCGAGTTTCACCAGATGGCCGGCCGGGCCGGCCGGCCACAATTCGACAACGAGGGCCTCGCCATATGCCTCGCTCCCGAAGACCTCGTCCAGGACGTGCGCAAAGAGATCCGGACCGGCAAAAAAAAAGGCTACAAAGTCGACGAGGAGAAGATCCGCAAGGCGGCTTATCACCGCGCCCGTGCCGAGGCCAAGCGGCGTGACGATGTGATCTGGGACGGAGAGGTCCACAGGAAACTCGTCGAGGGCGAGCCTGCACAGTTGCGCAGCAAGACCCACATCACGGCCGAGCAAGTTCTCGCCATTGGTCTGCCCAATCTGGTAGAAGAAATCCTGCCGGGAGCGGAGCCCGCGCCCGGCGGCGAACAACCATCGGCCGACCGGCCCGCGCCGGCCGATGATACCTCAGCGGGGCCGCCTGAAGCCCCCGTGGAGCGGCCTGAAGCCGCTGTGGCGCCGCCTGAAGCCCCGGCGGGGTCCCTACCGCCCCCTGCAATTCCGGCCGAGCAGGCCCCTGCACAGGCTTCCCTCGGGTCGCCCCCCCAAGCCCGGGCTGTGTCATCTGGCGAGCCAGCTGTTCGCACCGCCTCGTTGGGCACACTGGCCGACGCGTTGGGCGCCCTGTCCAGCGCGATGACCGCGGCGCCCGACGGGCCGACTGTGGAGGGCGAAGCACACGGGTCGAGTGGTTCTGCGCGCCTCGATCCGGCACCCTCCAGCACTGCTTCCACGGTCGAGCCAGCCGATGCGAGCTCATCGGCGAGCGGCCAGGGGCCGGCGGTGAGCGAGGTCCGAGCGCTGCCCCGCGACAATCTGCCCCCGTATATGAAGCTCGACGTGGTGACCATCGTGGACAACCTGCTCATGTCGGATCGAGAACGGCTCCACGCTCACAAGATGCTCGCTCAGGTCACCGATAACCTGCGCGCTGCCGGCGTCATCAACGAGCACGGCGGACAGATCGCGGGCTGGATGATCAAAGACTTGCAAGGCCTCGACGGTCTTTTTATCTACTACGTGCTCATGAACGAGCAGCTCGACTACGGTGACTGCCGCGAGCTGGTCGAGTACCTGGTCGACCACGATACCGTCCAGAAGCAGCTCAACCGCAAGGACAACGAAAAGCGGCGCGAGTGGATTCGCGAACGCTTGCGCGAGCGCCGGCGCGAGAACTCGCAGGTGAGCTGGGAGGACGTCGAGCAGGAATACGAGCGCGAATTTCCCCGCGAACTCACCCGCATCGAACTGATCCATCAGCGCTTTGCCGCGCTGGTCCCGCACCCGGAACTCCACGGTGGCAAGATGTACAAGAACATCTGGGCCACGATGGAAGACGAGGATTTCTCCTTCATGGAGTTCGTGGACAAACACCGCCTGGCCCACGAAGAAGGCAACTTGTTTTCCTATCTGATCCGGGTCATGAATTCTTCGCGCACGCTCTACGAAGTCACCACCATGCCGCAGTTCGACAACCTGCGCCGCCGCGTGCGCAACCGCCTTGCAGTGGTCGACGTCCGACTGCTCGAAAGCGACCACGAGTGGGCAAACTGGAGACAGGCCCATGGCCTCGACCTCACCGGTATGTGGTCCAAAAACTAGCCCGCATTATTCATTGCGGCATCATTGCGAGGTCGCAGCTGCCGAAGAAGATCCGGCAAACGAGCGGAGCCGCGCGCAGCAGATTCAACGATTCAACGCTCTCAAAGAGTCGTAAATGCGTTACGGCACAGATTTTCAGAGAAACTTACTTGCGGGTCGCGGTACTAAGAGCCGGTCCAAAAACTCTCCGCGTCGCCAGAGCGCCGATCCATCACCGCCAGCGGGCTTGCTCGTCGGTCAAATACACCGGGTATTCTCCACTCCTCGCGCACCCACTGGCGGCGCGCCTCGTCGCTCTGGCTCG
>JAKSDA010000504.1 GCA_022360315.1 Pseudomonadota bacterium | reverse complement strand
CACCCTTATCCGAGCCAACGCTTGCGCGTCACTACCCAAGGCAGGAGCCCAGTGCGTTAGCAGCGCTCGCTGGGATCTGTGCGGGGGGTGCTCAGTAATGAGCATTCCTACCGCGACCCGCGCTCGGCGCTCGCCTACCGTGGCGCCAAGTTGAAAAGCTTACACCGTCCCCGCGCTCTCCCCGCGCTCGCCCCCCCGCGCTCGTAAGCTTTTCAACTTGGAGACTTGCTCAGAGCGAGATCGATTCGAACCGGATGAGCTCGGCAAAGGCGTCGAAACGCTGCTGGATGGCCTCTCGGTCGAGACCGCGCAGACCGCCCAGCGAGAACTTCTCGACCGAAAACGACGCCATGACACTGCCCGTGATCATCGCGGTGCGAATGGTGTCGGGCTCAAGGTTGCCCGCATAGGCCAAGTAGCCCATGAACCCACCGGCAAAACTGTCGCCCGCGCCAGTCGGATCACGCACGTCCTCAATGGGCATGGCCGGCGCGGCAAAGACACCGCCACCGTAGACCAGAAGCGCCCCCGCATCACCTCGCTTGATCACCACCGAATGTGGTCCCATGCGGAGAATCTTGGCCGCAGCGCGGATCAAATTGTGATCATCGGCCAATAAACGGGCCTCTTCGTCGTTGATCAAGAGGGTGTCGACACGCTCAAGTGTGCGCAAAAGCTCGTCTCGCTTGCCCGTGATCCAGAAATTCATCGTATCGGCACAGACCAGACTCGGCGCAGTGACCTGATCGAGCACGTCGCGCTGCAAAACCGGGTCGATGTTGCCCAAAAAGACCAGCTCGGCACGGCGATGATCCGCAGTCAAGGTGGGCTGAAAATCGCCAAATACACCCAGCTGCGTGTCCAACGTCTCGCGGCTTACCATGTCGCTGTCATATTTGCCGACCCAGCGAAACGTCGAACCGTCAGCGCGCTCGATCCCACTCGCATCAATGCCACGTCCGACAAAGTCCTCGATATGCTGGTCGGGAAAATCGTTGCCCACCACCGCAATGATCGAAAC
Source organism: Pseudomonadota bacterium (assembly GCA_022360315.1). GTDB lineage: Bacteria > Myxococcota_A > Polyangia > Haliangiales > Haliangiaceae > JAKSDA01. The sequence goes on along the minus strand of JAKSDA010000504.1, from coordinate 50,603 downwards.
CCGATTGGTAAAAAACGACGCCGCCGCAGCAAAAAACGACGCCGAGCCACCCAGCTGATCCCGATGCAGACCAAATGGACCGTCGACGTCGTCAAGGGCAACTGAGCCGACCACCAACAGTGAACGATTGGCGCTGCGAGTGATGATCATGATCCGAAATACCTGCCAAGAAGAGCACCCAGCTTCTGTCGTTTCTCGGCCGAAATATGGTTTGGCGCCGTCAGAATGGCATTGTCGAGTGCATTGGTCGCAATGCACGTGTGCTCGGCCGGAACCTTGTCCACTGCTCTGGCCACCACCCGACGGGCACGCTGGGCGTTTTTCTTGACCACAGCGATCACCGCCTCGACCGAAACCTCCTCCTCGCTCTCGTGCCAGCAGTCATAGTCAGTTGCCAAAGCCACTGTGGCATAGCTGATCTCGGCCTCACGGGCCAGTTTGGCTTCGGGCATGTTGGTCATACCAATGACATCGACACCCCAGCTCCGGTAGATATTGGATTCAGCGCGGGTCGAAAACTGGGGCCCGTTCATGACGATGTATGTTCCACCGCGGTGGACAGTAAAATCCTGCCCCTCGGCTACTTCACTGGCAGCGCGGTACAGCACATCGGCCAGAATCGGGCTGACCGGATCGCCGAAACTCACGTGCGCCGCAATGCCGTCGCCGAAGAATGTACTGTCGCGCCCGTTGGTGCGGTCGATGAACTGATCGACCACGACCATGTCCCCGGGACGGATGTCCTCGCGCATGGATCCGACCGCCGACAGCGATATGATCCACTGCACGCCCAGGGTTTTCATTCCGAAGATGTTGGCCCGGTAGTTGATCTCGTGGGGCAAGATGCGATGGCCGCGACCGTGACGGGCTAGGAACACCATCTTGACCCCGTCGAGCGTACCGGTGATGTACTGATCGGAAGGCGGCCCAAATGGCGTCTCGACGGCGACTTCCTCGACGTTTTCGAGTGCGTCCATCTCGTAGATTCCACTGCCGCCTATGACTCCAATGACGCGTTCTGACATGATATCTCCGCTTGCAAGTCATCGCGGTGTACCATTTTCTCGCTGTGGCGATCAATTCGGATGGACCCAATGGTAATCGGTCGGACACAAATGGCGCGGCCACCCGCGACCGTGTCGACGCGGACGTCGATGCCCTGGTCGCCGAGGGGCGTTATGCCGATGCTGCCATGCTGGCCGACCAGCGCGGCGACCCACTGCGAGCGACCGAGCTTTACGAGCGAATATGGGAGTTTTCCCGCGCGGCTGACTGCGCCCGCCGGGCCGGCGACCTCGGCCGTGCTCTGAAGAACGCCATCGATGCCCGCGACGAGCAACAGATCATCGATCTGTCGACGGTTCTCGATGAGAACGGCGCCGACGGACAACGCCTGGCCATGGAGATCTTTGCCTCGCGGCGTCGCTTTGCCGATGCGGCACGGCGCGCCGAAACCCTGGGTGAGTTCGATGTCGCCGTCGAATACTACACGAATGCGCATCAGGACCTCGACGCCGCCCGGCTGCTCGAAGCGCTCGGGCGCGATCGCGACGCCGGCCGACGGCTCGAGCGTTTTATCGAACTCGGCTCACCCGGTGCCGAGCAGGCCAGGGCCCAGCTTCAGCTCGGCACGCTGCTGGCGCGGCGCATGGACTACGAGACTTCTGCGCGCTATCTGCAAGCAGCGGCGCGCAGCGACGAAACCCGCGAACAGGCCCGCCGGGCACTGATCGTCTCGCTGGCCGCCATGGGTCTGCGCGATGCAGCTCGCGACGTCTTGGTCGAGGCGCGGACCGACAATCCCGAGCTCGCCACCGATGTCGAGACCTTTCTCAAACACGAGCGCGCGGCCGATGGCGCGGTGGACCCGGCTGAGACTCAAGACCAGTCCGAAGGCCAGATGATCGGCGGGCGCTATCGCACCGAGGAGCTCATCGGCACCGGTGGCACAGGTCGGGTGTATCGCGCCCACGACGAAGTTCGCGACCGAACCTGTGCGGTCAAACTGTTTCACATCGCATCGTCGCCGGGCAATCAGGCCTACGAGCGCTTTGTTCGCGAGGCCAAGCTGGCCGGTGCCCTGCGCCATCCCAATCTGGTCGAGGTCCACGACGTATCGCCCGAAAAGGGATATCTGGTCATGGAGCTGATGAGCGGAGGTTCGCTGGCCAGCCGCATCAGTCAGAACCCCCTGTCTGCCTCTGCGGTGCGGCGCATGACCCTGGACGTGCTGGCCGGGCTGGAACTCGCCCACAGGCGAGGAGTCATCCACCGCGACGTCAAGCCGGCCAATATCTTCTTCGACGCCCGCGGTACGGCCAAGCTGGGCGACTTCGGCATCGCCCATCTGCTCGACCTGGGCCAGACTCAGACCGGGGGGCTCATCGGCACCCTGGCCTATATGTCGCCCGAACAGATCACCGGCGCGCCGCTCAGTATCGCGGCGGATCTGTACTCGCTCGGAGTGACCATGTTCGAGGCGCTTGTCGGCCGGCTGCCATTTTTGGGCCCCGATTTCGTGGCCCAGCATCTCGGCGAGACTCCGCCGCACCCATCGACGATGGCCGAGACCATCGCACCCGGGTGGGATGCGATCCTGGCCCGGTTGCTGTGCAAGAGCCCGGGCGACCGCTACCCGTCTATCGACGAGTTGCGCCAGGCCATCGTCGATCTCGATCTGGGTGAGAGCGATCGGCCGACGATCTTGGTCTTGCCGCGCACCCAGCTGCGATCCGAGACCGACGCGGGTGAGCGAGGGTCGCCCGGGCTGGCCGGCGAGCGCGCGGCCGGCAGCGAGAACGACCAGAATGGCGACAGGCGCGACGACGGCAGTGCCGACGAGGAGCAGAGCGGGCCGCGCTATCAATTTGAAACCCCCATCGGCACGACCGAGGTGTCGGATCTGAGCCGCGCCGTGGACGTGGTGCTCAATCGCTCGGTGATCCTCGAGCGCTGCAGCGGAGGCAGCGAGGCCGAGGAGCAAAGGCTCTACGCTCTGGCCCGCGGCGGCGGTCCGTTTCTCCAGCGCGCCCTGGCCTATGACAAGAGCTCTGGCGTGGCAGTATTCGAAGCCCCGTCCGGTACTCTGCTGAGCGAGGTGTTTTCCGCGACGCCTCCATCTCCGCGTCAAGCGATCAGGCTGCTCAAGCGCCTGTCCCGCGCAGTCGCACCGCTGCACGAGATCGGCACGGCCCATGGCGCCATCGGCGAGAACACCGTGCTGGTCGATGAGGATGTCAATCCCACTGTTCTCATCTGTGGACTGGGCCGGGCTGATAACGAGGCTGCCCGACCCAGGCCAGAAGACGACGTCGCGGCGATCATCGGACTGATCGCCGGCACGATTGCCGCCCAGCCGACCCCCCGGGGGCTTTTCGCAGCGCTGGTCCCGGATATACCCGACGACGAACGCACTGCGATCGAAGCGGTGGCGGCACCAGCCGATGGCGAAGAGCTCTACGCCTTGGCCGACGCAGTCGAGATCGCCCTGCTCAAGGCCTGGCGCCGGGCGACCAGAACCTAGCCCAACTTCCGCAGTTTAGGGGGGACGAGTGTTTTTAATGAGTTAGTCGAAAAGTTGGCACTACATTTGGCTATGGCAGTTGAGGGCGCAGACGCTTGGGAAGTTGGAGCCCGAGGCGGTCGAGAAGCCTGCGAGCTACCTGGTTGGCTTCCGCGTGTCGGTCCGCGCGGGCAGCCTGGGAACTTGATCGGCGTGGGCCTTCAATGCAAACTCGGCTCGGCCAGCCATCGTTCGCCGCTCAAGTTCGATAAACGGAGGGAACGCGCGGTGGCAGCGCGAGAATCGTCCGCTCGGTTTAGCCTGGCGAGCGCGTCGGCGAGGAGCGACCACCAGTAGCAATTCAGCAGGCCCGCACCTGCGTCGACAGCTTTGGACATGGCGCCTTCCATCTCTCGGAGACCCGCTTCGCGGCCTGTCTTTATTACCTTGGCCCAACCCCTCAAGATTCGACCCCACTGGCCAAATAGAGCGAATCCGTGTTCTTCACACAAGGTGACCATTTCATCCGCCGCAGCAAACGTGCCGTGGGCGTCTCCCGAAAACTGCTGGAGCCAGGCGAGCAGGTGCAACGCGTTGACGCGGGTGTGAGAGTGCCCCAATTGGCGCGACAGCTCCTCCGCAGCGCGGCCTCGCTGCATCCCCGCTCGCCTGTGCCCCTGTTTCCAAAGAGCGAGTCCCAAATAGCTCAGACAGGTCACTTTTGGGTCGGATAAGTAGATCAATCCGCTCGTCCACGCCTTCGAGCCGTCGTAGGCGGCAATGCCAGCTTCCGCGTGAGTGACGGCCTCGTCGTATCGACCGAGAAAGAAGAGAGTGGTGCAAAGAGCTCGGTTCGCTGCCGGCTTGAGATGAGAGCCCGTGCCGGTCTCAGTTGCCTCCAGAAGCTCCTGGCCGAGTCGAAATGCGGAGCTCAGTTCGCCTCGGACGAGATGATAGCGCCATAGCCCGTACAAAATGGCGGCAAACTCTTCGGGATCGTCGAGCTGTCTGGACAGCATTCGGGCTTCGAGGTACGTCGATTCAGCTGCCAGTGACGAGTATCCGCGTGCCGCTGTCAGGGCCATTCCCTTGGCCTGTAGGAGCTCTAGACGCGCTCGCAACGTGTCAGGAGTCTCGGGGGCGAGGGATGTCGATGCGAGCCCTTGCTCGATGTGCTGCAGAGACTCTCCAATTGCCAGGTTTTGTAGCGCGCGACGACTCGCTCTACACCAGAAGGGTAGCGCGCGTTCAGATTCACCCGCCCTGGCAAAGTGAAGTGCAACGATTTCTGGCTGCGCAGCCACTCTGTCCGCCTGGGTGGCCACCAAATGCTCCGCTACTTTATAGTGGTATGTGCGGCGCATACTCTCGGGCAGGGTCTGGAGGGCGGCATCGCGCAAAAGCGCGTGCTTGAAGAGATACGCCTGGCTGCCGCCGAGGAGGTCGGTCGGATATACAAACTCCGCGTCGACGAGCGGAGCGACCAGCTCGGCTGCCTCGTCGCCATTCACGTCGAGGATTGCTGCCAGATTGTCGAGATCGAAGCGGCGACCGAGCACCGCTGCGGCACAGGCTGCAGTTCTGGCTTTGCCCAGACGATCGAGCCGCGCAGCGAGCAATTCGTGAAGCGCGCGCGGGATTTCGCAACGCTCTTCAAAGGCGTATTCCTCGTCGCCTTCGGTATAATACTCTTTATATACTTTGATAAGCTCTTCAATGTGGAGTGGGATTCCGTCGCTTCTCTGTATCAACTGCTCCTTGGCTTTTGCGTTGAGGTCGCTTCCGCCGGGCAGCGCATCGACCAGGATTTCGGCCTCGCTCAACGACAGCGATGGAAGGTCCACGTTGACAAAGTAACTGCGTCTCGGCCAAGGGGGAGTGAACTCAGGCCGCCATGTGCACACCAAAAGAATACGGTTGGTCGCCACGATATCGCACAGATGCCCAAGCAAATCGATTGTAGAGGGATCGGCCCAGTGCAGGTCCTCGATGGCACACAGGATTGGATACTGTTTCGAGAGGGCTACGATCCACGAGCCAATGCTCGAAATCTGTAGCTCCCGCAGCCGCGAGGGAGTGAACTCGGGCGCCTGGCGATTGATTGAAAGGAGCACTGCCAGGGCTGAAATGGTGTTTTCGTCGTCGAGTTTTACCCGTTTGAGGGCTGCCCGCAGCGTCGTTTGCTGCGTCGCCTGGTCATGGAACTCCTCGAGTTTGAGCGAGCGCCTGACATTCTCAATGATCGGATGAAACGCGCTTTGGGTATGGTACGGAGAACAGCGCCATTCAGCACGCACCGCGAGAGTCTGCGCTACCCGAATCCGAAACTCGTTAAGGAGCCGTGTTTTTCCGATACCGGCCTCGCCGACCACAAGGGCCACACTGCCACTACCGCAGGCAGCGCGGTTCCAGCACTCTATGAGCATCTCGAGCTGAATACGTCGGCCTATCAGAGGCGAAAGCGGTGCCTGTTGCTGCACTTCCAGACGGGTTCTTGCCTGATTTCGCGCCACAACGAGCACCGCATCGTCAGAGTTTGGGAGTGGTCGGGTCTGGAAGTAGCCGCCGACCACGTCCAGGGTCGCGCGATCGATCACCACAGTCCCAGCTGGAGACACGTCGAGCATGGTGTGAAGAAGCTCCCTTCCCCCCACGACTTTGGCAGTCCGACCAATGGGCGAAATGAGCGCCAGGCGGTGCTGGACGGCGATCTTGGGAAGCGGCACCAACTCATGTGCAGCCGCGGCGGAGCGCAACTCATCCAGGATTTGAATCCCCGCCATGACAGCCCGCATTGCGCCGTGCTCCGAGGCCATGGGATAGCCGAAGATGACTCGGAAGCCGTCGACGGTATGGTCCTCAATAAAGCCGCCGAGTCGGGTCACCACCCTGTCACATACCTCGTGGATTCGACGGAGATGCTTGAGTTGTTCCTCGGGCGTGGTTTCGAGCGTCGCGAACTCCAAGACGCCCCGCATGATCGTCAAAGGTCGCTGCTCGGCATCGAGTTGGGTGGCGGAATTTGCCGAGTCACCCGTGGAGCCGAGGCGAGTGGGCGCGACAGCGAGGTTTGCAGCCGCGGGCGTGAGCCTGACACCTCGTTTGCGGCGGGCTTTGGGCAGCGCTTGCAGCAACTCGTCCAGGGATTCGAGCGCGGCGCGCAATGCCTCGGCCGAGGGCATGCGCGCCTCTTTGCGCTTGTGCAAGCAGCGATCGACGATGGCGCCAACCTCCCCCAGATCTGGCCGCTTTTCGGCCAAACTCGGCATGGGCAGATCGAGATCCTTCACCGACTGGAGCCGCGCATAGGACAATGGATCCAGCGGGTGGTGACCGACGATGATCTCCCACAGCATGATGCCCACGGCCCATATATCAGTGCGCGTATCGATATCATCGGCGCCCCACTGCTCCGGTGACATATATGGCATTGTGCCGACGACAGTACCAGTATGGGTAGCAAACCCGTGAGTGCGCCACAGAGTCATGAACTCTTCACTGCTGGAGCGTGACACGGCGAATTCGTCGAACACTTTGGCAAGGCCAAAGTCAAGTACTTTGGTCGCCCCGTCCGTGGTTAGCATGATGTTTTCGGGTTTCAGATCTCGGTGCACCATACCCTGCGCGTGCGCGGAGTCCAGCGCTCGCACCACCGGCATGATGATCTCGACCGCCTCGACGGGCGTGACCCCCGTGCTCGTGGACGAGGTCCTGTGCGCAGGTTGCCGCGGGGCGAGCGTTCCTTCGACATTGGAAAGACCATCAGACAGGCGATGGGATTCCCAGCGTTCGGTGAGCCACGTGCGCAAGGTCTCGCCCTCAAGGTACTCCAAGACCATATAACAGTAGCCCTGCTCCGCGCCCACATCGTGGACGGTGACGATATGGTCGTGTTTGCAGCGGGCTGTGGCTCGGGCCTCGGCCATGAAGCGTTCGGCCAGCGACGTGTCGTCGCTGTGGACGAACTTAATGGCCACGCGACGATCAAGTCGCGTATCGCGCGCGAGGTAAACCGTGCCCATGCCGCCGCGACCCAGTTCGCGGATCAGTTCGTAGTGGGAAAATCGCGCCCCTCTACGCAAGACAGCCAGCGCTGGCGGCAAAGGCTGCTGTTCGGTAGCAGCCGGGAACGACTGATGCCCCCAGCGGCAAGCGCCATTGTGAATGTTCTTCGTCTCGCCAGTGTGGAGGGGAGCACCGAAGGTGTCAACCAAAGTTTGCCGATCATCATCCAAACCTCTTGGGTCCAGGTCCGTCCCTTGCTGGGCCGACAAAGACGGATTCCGCGATGATTCGTCTGCCGCCGCGAGCCGCTCTTCGAGCTCTGCACGGAGAATGGCATCATCGGCACTTAGGCGGTCCAGCAACTCGGCGCGCTCGCTCGCATCGACATTGAGCAAGTCATTGAGCAATTCTTCCAGCCGACGATTCCGTCCAGTCGTGTTCATGCGGTACCAAACTCTGAATGTAGCTTACCGTGGCCATGGGCGACTGTCCATGACACCAGACAACGACCCGACCTCGAGTGAATACTACCGGTGGAGCATTCAGTCGTATTCCATGCGTCTGCCGCCGAAGAGAAAGGGTCACGACCCTTGAAATCTGTCCGAGTTTGTCCACTATAGAGGACGGATTTCAGCTGGGACGAAATTCTGCATGCTCTCCTCACCAAGTCCAGGCCGAGGCCCAATAAAGAAGTTAGCGAGTTGGCGACCCTGGCCTCGCTCGATTATTCTGTATGCCACAATCAGATTAGGTGGCCCGATGAACCAGATCGAAAACTCTCCTTTGCTGGCAAATCGACCAGGTGTTCCTGTAGTACCGTACCCGAGTCGGGATGAGAGCCTCTGTCCAGTGGACGATACGATTTCCTGGAGTGAGGTGGAACGGCATAATTCAAATGATGACTGCTGGATCGTTGTGAATGGGTTTGTTTACGACATCACGGCATGGCTAAAGTCCCACCCGGGAGGAAGCATCCCGGCGATCCTGGCCGGTGACAATGCTTCGGCCATGGTGACCACGCATCATAGAAAGGAGCTGACACGGTACTTGAAACGCTACTGCGTAGGACGCATCGAGAGCGAGTCTTACTCTCTCGAACGAGATATGTTCTTCATCAAGGAGCTCAAGCGGCGTGTGTTTGCAGCGTTGCGCGAGGCCAGGGCCTCGCTTCATCCTACTTGGCGCTCATGGAGTGAGGTAACGGCAACAGCATTGCTCTGGTTTGGATGCTGGTTTTGTACCTACTTCATAGGCTGGTGGCCATTCGCCATCGGCATGGGCCTGGCGTCATGCTCGCTGGTGGGTAGCTTTGCTCATGAGCACGCTCATGGCTTATTGATCAGGGCGGGAGCGCGCCCCGGCTGGAAGGCCCGAGTAGCGAGTACGCTATGGAGCATATTTTTTCCGGCCATGTTTGAGCGTCATTTTCAGTACGAGCACTTCCGTCATCACGAACAACCGATGATACCCGATCACGACTATGAGGTACTCGCTGTTGCTCCCTTCATTCGACTCGCCGAGAGTATTCCATGGCGTCCAATTCACCGCTATCAGCACCGTATCGCCCCACTCGTGTATGCTTTTTATATATCTATACAAATGATGAGTGGTCTACTGAGGATTACTCCCTACTTCGCGAGGCGAAAGTTGTCACGCGACCGAGCGTTCATATTTGAGAATTATGTAAGCCCTGTTATCAGCATAGTGGTTCATTTCGTCATTCCTCTCGCGCTGGTTGGGTTTTGGAAGTGGCTCGTGTGCTGCCTTATTTTCAACGCTGTTTGGCAATGTGCGACCTATTTTGTGGCGGCTGTTGTACATATGACCGACTCAGCGCCAGAACGGACGGGCTCCTGGGTGGCACAGGTGTGTCAGAACACGTGCGATGTCCATTGTGGCCGCTTTCATCGCTGGTTGTCGGGCGGTTTCAATTTTCAGATTGAACATCACTTGCTACCGGGTATCCCACGAGAGCATCTGCCATTCATTGCGCCGATCGTGCAGAAGACGTGTGAAGAGTTTGGCTTTCGATACAAAGTCTTCACACGCTTTGGCGACTACCACTCGTCGCACTACGCCATGCTAGTCGCCCTTGCGCAGCGCCCCGGGGGGAACATGCAATGACTTTCTGAATGTCCCAGCCCGTGCAGACGCCGCGAGCGAGACTCTGGCACAGTCGGCTCCGTGCCTCATCGCAAGGCTGCGGATATCTACCAATATTCGCGGTGGGCACAACTATCCGAGCCTGATACGCCGCACGCCGCGCAAGCCACTCAAGGTGTTTCTGCAGAGCGGCGAGCGGGATGCAGATATCATTTTTGGCAGCTGGCCACGGGCCAATCGCGCCATGGCCGCTGCGCTTGAATTCGCCGGGTATGACGTCCGCTTCGAATTCGGCCAGGGTGGCCACAACTTGCGCCACGGTGGCGCACTGTTTGCGGAGGCCCTGCGCTGGCTGTGGGGCTAACTGTCATGACGCCAACGTATTGCCGCAACGAAGCCGGGAAAGTCGGCAAGGCGCAGCATACGCTGAGAGGCGGCGGCGGGCGCCAACCAAGACCTTGCCTGCACAGGCCGCTCAAAGCCGTCGCCCTGCCCGCACGGCCGGTTTGGCGATCTTTTTGGTGCTGTGCACAAAAAAACTGGCCAATTTCGCGATTTTTTTCACATCGGGGGCAAGAAGGTGGCACTCAGCGGCGATTTTTTGTCGCTGGCAGCAAATTTGCGGCAGATTTGGCGATTTTTTTGTCGCCGGGCCCGAAATGTTGGCCAATTGGGCGGTTTTTTTCGCATCCGGGGCAGGAAGATGGCACTCAGCGGCGATTTTTTGTCGCCGACGGCAGAGCTGCGGCGCTCGATGCGATTTTTTTCCGCCGGTGGCAATTTGGTGGCGTTTTGTGGCGATTTTTTTGTTGCTGTGCACAAAAAATCGCCATTCGGCGGTCTTTTTTTGGCATGCGGGGCAAAAAGACGGCGCTCAGTCGCGATTTTTTGTCGCCGGTGGCAATTCTGCGCCGCTTGGGGCGATTTTTTTTCCGCCGGGCGCGCCTCGATGGCGCTCGGCGCTGCATGATTCTCGCCGGCGACAGATCTGCGCCACCGAGCGCCATCTGACCGCTGCCAGCGCGATGTTCCCGTCATTCGATACCATCTCGCTGCCATCGGCCAGGACAGGGCGCGGCCAGATGCCACCGCGGGCCGCGCGCACCGGGATCAGCGGGACCAAAACAACAGGACGCCGGCGCCCGGGTTGCAAGCGGCGCCCTCTAATCCAAAAACTCGGGGTCCATATCCACCGTCAATGCCAGCTCATCGGTGATCGCCTCGGCCAGACCCCTGGTGCGACTCATTTCATATGTATAGAAGAACTTCATGGTATGGACTTTGCTACGATAAAAGCTCGCCGGGTAGGTGGAGTCGCCGCTGGCAATGGCCTGCTTTGCCGCGACCGCGATCTTGAGCCACTGCCAGCCGATCACGATGGTGCCAAACAGGTCCATGAATACAGTTGCGTCGGCCAGAAACCGCTGGTGCTCGCCCTTCATCGCCATCGGCATCATGGCCTCGACCACGCTTTGTACCAGGCCGAGATTCTGCAGCAGGGTGTCGGCATAGCGGCGCAGTTCGTCGTGGTCGCTGGCCGCCGCGATGGTGGTCTGCATCTCGGCACCGAGCCATTGCAGTACAGCTCCGCCCTTGAGCCCGATCTTGCGACCGACCAGGTCGATGGATTGAATGCCCGTCGTGCCCTCGTAAATGGATACGATGCGGATGTCGCGATAGTATTGCTGGAGGATAAAGTCCGTGCAGAAGCCGTAGCCGCCGAGTACCTGTAGGCCGGTACTCACCGCCTGAAGTCCCTTCTCGGCCGGGTAGGTCTTGGCCACCGGGGTCAAGAGCTCGAGCAGAAAACGCTTCCGTTCCCGCTCTTCTCCCTCGCTTATCAAGTGCTTGTCGGCGTACTGTGAGGCCTGCATGATCAGGCTGAGCGAGCCCTCGACGATGGCCTTTTGATGCAGCAACATGCGCCTGACATCGGGGTGGTTGATGATCAGGGTTTGCTCCTCGGCGGCGTTCTTCTGGCCGGTCGCATCGGGATTGCGCCCCTGGGGCCGCTCATTGGCATAGCGCAGAGACGCGTAGTAGGCAGCTGATGCGATTCCCGCGCCCATGCGGCCGGTTGCGATTCTGGCCTCGTTCATCATTTGAAACATGTACGAAAGACCCTTGTGAGCCTCGCCGACCAGCCAACCACGGCAGTCATCGTCAAACGCCAGATGGGAGGTACAGTAGCCCCGCTGGCCCAGTTTGTCGAACTCGCCGACCGTGGTGACATGGTTGCTCACCAGCGAGCCGTCGGCCTGCAATCTCCTCTGCGGAACGACAAAGAGCGATACGCCCTTGATTCCGGCCGGAGCACCGTCGATCCTGGCCAGGACCAGATGCACGATGTTTTCGGCGAATTGATGATCGCCGGCCGAAATAAAGATCTTCTGCCCTTTGATGGTGTAGGAGCCATCCTCGTTGGGCGTGGCCGTGGTCTTGATATCCGACAGCGAGCTGCCCGCCTGGGGCTCGGTGAGGCACATCGTACCGGTCCATGTCATGTCGATCATTTTCGGCACATACGTGCTTTTTAACTCCTCGCTGCCAAACGCCACGATGAGATTGGCGGCACCACAGGTCAGCGCCATGTACCCCGTGGCGTGGTTGTTGGCCGCTTCCATGATGTAATAAAGCGCGTTGTATACGATATTGGGCAGCTGTAGCCCGCCGACGTCTTCATCGAAAAAGGACGCGACCAATCCCAGCTCGGTCCCCTGCCGCAAGATGCGCTCGAATTGGGGATGAATGAGGATCCTGCCGTCGTGAAAACGAGAGGGTTTTTCATCCATCTCCTTGATGTATGGAAATAGCTCTTTATCCGAAAATGACTTCACCGAGTCGAGCAGGAGATCGATCGAGTCCCTGTCGTAAGCACCATAACGAGTCGATTCGAATAATGATGCAGCATCATGAACATGATACATAAAAAATTTAATTGTATTCATGTTAGTGTATTGTTCTTGCATATACTCTCTTACCTTATCGTCTGGTGCGGACCGGATGTTCTCCCCGCCGGGCCGGAGCGACGGTCGCAGCTCTGTGCCGTCCGCGGGGATCGCTCATGCGCGGCAGCTTACCGCGCGGTGGGGCCACAGTCATGGTTGCCCGGTGACTGTTTTCACACTGCCGCAGCGATCGGGCATAATGAACCCCATGCGGAGTGTCGCAGTCGTCGTATCATTTTGTGGGCTGGGCTGGGCTGACGCTGCGGCCGATGATTCCAAGCTGGGCAAGGAAGGCATCGAGGTCGTCAGCAAGGGCTGGCAACCGGGCAAGAACAAGCTGTGTTGCGGCTATCCATTGTCGGAACCGGGCGGCTTCCGGTACACGTATTACTGGATGGCGGACCAGCACCGACACCAAGACACCGCGCGCTGGCAACAGCTGCCGGCCAGGGTGCTCGACTTTCAGGGGGTCGGAGTGGACAATGGTCTGGTCGATATCTACACCGCCGAGCGGCTGTATTTGGCCACGGTCATCGAATCGTTTGCCAACGAGCTCAAAATGGAAGGCTCGGGCTGGCTGGCCGACGGGCGAGTGGTCAACTACGCGAGCCGCTGCTCGCTCGGGGTGGGCATTTGCTTCGAAATTCTCGACCCCACGACCCATCCACACGGCCGCGGGGCCGGCCTGCGACCGCTGGTGCCGTTTCGATCCGTGGCCGTGGATCCCGAACTGGTCGCCATTGGCGAGACGCTCTACGCGCCCGAGTTTGACGGTTTACCACTGCCCGACGGCAGCGTGCACGACGGCTGCTTGCGCGCCGACGACACCGGTGGCGCGATCAGAAATCGCCTCGTCGACGTATTCGTCGTCGAACTCGAAAATTTTATGTGGGTCAATCGACATATGTGGCACGACCGCTACTTCACACCGCACATCGAAGATCCGCGCTGCGACTACCTGGCCGACCAGGTGGTGGATCCGTAGCTCGGGTCGTCGCGTCTGGGCTCTTAGCGGATGAACAATTGCACGAGATTTTCGGCCATGCCGGGCATGCCGGTGTCGAGCCCCAAAATCGTGCCAAAACCCCTGGTATTGGCCTCCTGAGCGCTGGTACCGGTCGGACACTGTCCACACTGATTGTTCGGCCCGAGGCCCGAACTGCTGGGATCGTCAAACGGACAGCCGTAGTTGTTGCCCCGGCTCCACGTCGGGCCGAAAGTCGCGTTGTTGTACGCTGCCGACAGGTCGTTGCAGTCGACCGCGGCGGATTCGTGATCGCCCAGGTTAAAATACAGATCGGTATCGCAAAGCGGTTCTGTCAACACGAGTGTGCCGCCGGTCTGCGGATGGCCGTCGTCAGCTTGGGACAGGTCGCATACCGGATACGGGATGGCACCGAGAAAGCGATCGAACGATTGTGTGCCATCGCCAACACCTTCGTACTCTGCCGTGAGTCCCGACGGCTGATGGACAAAAAGCACATCTCGAAAGAGCAGGGCATGATAGGCCGGAGACTTGAAATCGCGGTTGTGGGCGTCCAATGAGCCGATCGGTCGGGTATCGGTGGTCATCAGAGTGCGGTTGTCCATGGTCCAGGTCGCTTGCCCGTCGTCGCTGGATACCAGGACCAGGGTCCAGCCCCCGCCTTCGCGGCCCATGTCGCAATATACATCGAGCTCGGCCATGGGCAGGTTGCCGTCGATATCGATGGTGTGAATACCAGTTGGAGCGCCGGGATCGAGCTGGCCGAGCTCGCTGCACGAAGTCGGCCGCGCGCACTGGACACCGTCGCCCACAAAACCCGCATTGCAGGTGCACATATACGAACCGGGCGTATTGCTGCAGCTGGCATTGGGGTTGCAGTCGTGTGTCGGTTCTCGTGGATCGCACTCGTCGATATCGACGCATGTAGTGCCATTGCCCTGGTAGCCGTCGGCACACGTGCCGGCATCGGCGGACGCTGCAACCACCGGACTGACATCGAGAATGTCCTGGCAGGCAGTCAGCAACATGCCGGTCGCCAGCACTGCAGTCAAAAGGCCTGTAGAAAGTAGCTGGTACATGAGTCTCACCTCACTTGCCTTGCCCGAATAGTTTACACGGTCGCCATGGCACATTTGAACACGCCAGTCGTGGCGAAATTTTGGTTTTGACCGCGCCAAAAACTTCATTCTACCCCCCAACCTCATGATCCTCATGGCTTGTTACAATCGGCGCGCCTCGTCGCTCTGGCTCGGTCCGAGGTTTTTGGACCGGCTCTTACTTGCGGGTCGCGGAACTTGGGCAAAGGGGGTTTGCCGCGCCGGGCGTGCCGGTATTGGTGCCGGACCCGTAGGGATCCTGGTGATTGGCACACCATCGGCCGTTGTGGTCCAGGCTGGCCGCGGCACCGGCCGAACTGCCGGTATATTGCAGTGAATCCAGGATCTCGCCAGCAACGCCGACAAACAGGCTGCCGCTGGCGTTGACCAGGCCAAAGTCAAAGAGCGCATCGACCGCGGGCAGACCGCCGTTTTTTTCGGACTCGATGACGCGGGCAAACACGACATGAGTGCCGGCAGAAATCGACCGGCACTCCGATGCTTGCACGGTTGTCAGCACCGAGCCGGGCTCGCGGCCAAGCTCCAGTCCGTTGAGATCGGCAGCAGCGGCAAAATACACTTCGATCCATTCGCCGTTCGAATCGGCGATGGTTTCGGGATTGGCCATGTATTCTGTGATGGTAACCTGATCCGGCCCGGGCGAACGAATGGCGCGCATCACGCCACCGTCGTCGCACATGCCCGGTACTGCGATCACGCACTGGCCATTGGGCCGCCCCGGCGTGCCGAAATCGCCCTGGCCATAGTGATTCTCGGTATCGGCGCACCAGGATTCGCTGGCGTCGTTGGCCTTGGGGTCGATTAGGTCGGGGTCGAGAGCAGCCGATGCGCCGTCGGGCGCATTGGACCAGAACACCCGGTCGATCACGGTGTCGCCGGCACCGATGTACAGATCTCCGCGACTGTTGCCGAGGCTGAATCCGAATTCGTGATCGACCGGCGAAATGCCGCCGTTGGTGGCGGAATTGCCATTTCTGGCAAAGACGATATGAGTCCCCGCAACCACCCGCAGACACGCCGCGCCCTCGAGGGTCAACTCGGGCGCAGAAGCAGGGTCGCGGCCCGCCACCAGGCCGTTGAGATCGACGTCGCGGCTGGCGTAGACCTCGAACCACTCGCCATCGGGATCGCCGACCGCAACCGGGTTGGCCATGACCTCGGTGATCACCAGATCGCCGGGCACCGCTGTCTGCACAGGGCGCGCGGTCCCGCTGTCCTCACACATACCGTCGCTGGCCGCCGTGACGCAATCATTGGCCCGGCCGGGAGTACCGAAGTTTCCAGCACTGTACTGGCCAGCCGGTGCACACCAGCTGGACGGCTGGTCGTTGACCTCGTGATCGAGCGCGATAGTTGCACCCAGGGAAAGCGCCACTCCCTCTTGCACGCCGGCATAGGCCACCCTGTCGATCTCGATGACATCGCATTTGATCGCCACCTGGCCGGCGCTGTCGGCAAGATGGTCGACATCGCCGCCGGGCCCGTTGTCGAGCTCGGTGGACGCGATGTCCGATGAACCCGGACCCACTGCGAGATAGGCACCCGGCTCGATCACCCGGCCCGAGATGGCGTGCCGTCGCGCGTCTGGGCCGTCGAGACGGTCCGCCGAGGGCTCGGCCAAAAGCACCACACCGGCCAGCTCAATGGTCCGCGCCGTCGCATTGGCAAACTCCACCCACTCGCCGGCCGATTCATCGCCGTGTGGGTTGGCCATGAGCTCGGTGATCACCAGATCGCCGGGCAGAAGGCGAGCCTCGCACGGCTCGATACCCGGCAGGGCAAGGCTGCACCCCGCCGACCCGCTGGCCGCCAATTGCAGCACGATGGACAATGTCAATGATCGCATATCCCACTCCGTGTCATGTCACATGCATTCGCAGCCACCTGGCCGCAGCCCCGGCAAATTCGGTGTTTCGGGACATAACAACCCATTGGCAATCTCTGTGCCATCAGTAACTACTCGAATGTACACAACAGCTGTCCGGGTATCCGGACAGCTGTCCGAATACCGGACAGCGCCGTGTCCGAGAATCCGGACACGGGGGTCGAAATCGACGAGTTGTATTCGAGGAGTCGATTTGGCGGGTGTATTGGGCGGGCGGGGAGCGGGCCGGTTGTGCTGTGATCAGCGGATCGCGCTTTTTGCCGCCTGGGGTGCGAACGCGACCCGGTTGCTGATCCACCAGCGGGGAAGCCCCGGAAACCTCGCCTGGGCGCCGACATCGTACGGATTGACTCCGCGTAGACGGCGGCTCCACGCATAGTGAGCCAGCGGAGCGTAGAGCGTCGTATACGGTATGTCGTCGTGCAAGATCCTGTGCAGCTTGTGGTACATGGCCTTGCGTTCGTCGCGGTTGGTGGTGGCCCGGGCATTGTCGAGCAACTTGTCGACCACTGGATTGGAGTAGGCAGCGTAGTTGTGACCGGCTCCGATCATGGTCGAATGAAGCAGTCCGTACGGATCCGGATCGGAAATATCGGGCAACCAGCCGAAGTATACGGCGTCGTATTTGCCCATGATGATGCGGTCGAAGAACTCGCCCGAGTCCAGGTGAGTCATTTTCAGTTCCACGCCGATAGCTCTCAGATCATTGCGAAAGATACCGATACTGGCGTGAGTAACGGTATGCTCCTGGCTCTTGAGGGCGATCATGTCGATGGCAAAGCGCGGGTTGCCTTTTTTGGCCGGATGCCCGGCCTCGTCCAGTAGCTTGGTCGCCTTGTCGAGGTCGAATGGCCACGGTGCAATGGACGGATCGGCTCCGTACATGGTGGGAAAGAACGGCACCGACAACGGCCGGGCATAGCTGAGCAGAACATCGTCGATGACCCGGCCGCGGTTGAGCGCGTGGGTGAGCGCCTTGCGGACGCGTTTGTCGGCGAAAAGAGGTTTTTTGCCATTCCATGCGATCGCCCGGAACTGCGCCTCTGACACGTCCGAAGCCTCGAAATCGGAGCGAAAATCGGCCGATTGAACCCGATTGGTCCAGTCGTCAATGTCCACGATCTCG
Source organism: Pseudomonadota bacterium (assembly GCA_022360315.1). Classification (GTDB taxonomy): domain Bacteria; phylum Myxococcota_A; class Polyangia; order Haliangiales; family Haliangiaceae; genus JAKSDA01. Next base: position 32,931 of record JAKSDA010000504.1, on the reverse strand, counting down.
GCGAAGTCGACCTGGTCGTTAGCCAACGCCTCGACCGTATCTTTGGCAGAGATATTAAATAGAAGCTCGACCGAATCGATATACGGCAGCTTTTTGTCGCCCTCCTTGTACCACCAGTTGCGATTGGCCTGCAGGACGATGCGCTGCCCTTTCTCCCAGCGGGCGAGCTTGTAAGGGCCGGTGCCGACCGCGTCCTGATTGTATTTGGACCTGACCAGTGATTGCCCGCTGAACAGGTGCTGCGGCAGTATGCCGACCGTCCAGGCATTGAGCGCCGGGCCATAGGGTTGTTTGTATTTGACGACGACTGTGTTGTCATCGGGTGTTTCCAGCGACTCCACGCTCGACATGTAGGCTTTCCACAGAGTGGATACCTGGGTTTCGCGGATGGCCTTGAACGTGAATGCGACGTCCTTTGAGGTGAACGGCTCGCCGTCGTGCCACTTGACATCGGTGCGCAGGGTAAAGGTGAGAGTCTTGCCGTCTGGCGACAGGTCCAACTTACTGGCCAGACGCGGGATCGGGTCGAGACGGGCGTCGAGCGCCACCAACCCCTCGTAGATGAGCAAGTTGGCGCGATCGAACTGTCCCTGCAAAACCGGGTTGAGATAGCGCGGTTCGGGAGAACGCAACCGGACGTGGCCACCGGGTTGCGGACCCTTGGCTTGCATCTTCTGCGCGGCTTGAGTTGGCTCCACTGTCTTGGCCGCTTTTTCCCGCTTATCGACGTTGCCGCCGCTGGTGCACGCAGGGGCGAAAGCGATGAGCAATGCGAGAGCTGCCACAGAGGAACAATGGCTGATGGATCTCGAAGCCTTCATAATGCCGACTATACCCACGACAATTCAAGCACTACAACACCACAGTCGATCTACTCGACAGAACCGGCAACGAGCCGATTTTTGACTCCGTTGCTGCGAGACAAACCGCACAAACGCACGGGTGCGCGGTTTCGCACGGGCGCGCGGTTTGTAGTAGCCTCGCCGCAATGGAGCGCCTATACATCCTGGACGGTTCTGGTTACATCTACCGCGCTTATTACGGAATCAGCGGCAGTAAAAATCGCGCAGGGGCACAACTGTCGACCATTACAGGCATGCCAACTGGCGCTCTGTACGTGTACACACAAATGCTGGTTCGCCTGTACCGCGACATCAAACCCGAGCGCATTGCAGTGGTGTTTGACGCGCCGGGTCGAACATTTCGCAAAGAGCTGCACGACGGGTACAAGGCGACCCGTCGCGAAACTCCAGATGATCTCAAGCCGCAGCTGCCTTTTTTTGCTCGAATCACAAAAGCGCTTTGTTGGCCGGTTTTGGCGGTTCCGGGCGTGGAGGCCGACGATGTGATCGCAACCCTGGTGACCCGGGCGCGCCGACAGGGCTGGCTGGTCACCATTTTCTCGGCCGACAAGGATGTCATGCAACTGGTGAGTCCCGAGGTCGAAGTTATCGATTCTCTGCGCAATATCACCTATGACGCGGCAGCGGTGAAGGACAAGTATGGGGTGACTCCCGGTCAGCTGCGCGACTACCTGGCTCTGGTCGGCGATCCTTCGGATAACGTGCCCGGCATGAAGGGAGTTGGAAAGGTGACTGCGGCCCGGCTGCTGGCCAAATACGGCTCACTGGACGCGGTCCTGGCCCATACCGGAGAACTCAAGGGCAAGCAGAAAGAGCGCTTCGAAAACTCCGAAATACTCGCTGAACTAGAACTTTCTCGCCAGCTCGTCACATTGCGTTCTGACGTCGAAGTCGAAGTGGAGCTGGACCATCTCAAAGCGGGAAGGTGGGACGGACCGGAGCTGGTCGAGTTGTTTCGCCAGCTCGAGTTCAACGTTCTTCTCGAGCGGTTGGGGCCGGTGGAATCGGCTTCGGAGCAGACTGGCGAGGGCGATGCCACAGGCGCGGCAGGGCCAGCGCTTGCCGGCGATGAGAGTGGGGCATTGGGCGGAGATTCTCGGTCGGAACATCGGGCTGCGCCCGAGCAGACCGAGCTCGATTTCACTGCTGCCGCGCCTGCCCGGGCCGCGCCGCCGACGATGTCGTCGGGCGCAGTTGTCGAGGCCGGGGTCGAGGAGGCTTCTGCGGCACCTGTGCAGGTTGCCGAGACCGTGGTGGTCACGGCCGCGGAGCAACTCGACGCGGTGATCGAGGCGGCTCGTCGAGCCAAAACGATTGCCATTCAGGTCGAGGCCGACGGATCCCGGCCCGACCGGGCTCATATTGTCGGGATGTCCGTAGTGGCTCCCGGGGTTGCACCGGCCTACATTCCGATCGCGCACCGGTATTTGAGCGTTCCGCATCAGCTCGAATTGACCGGTTTGCCCGGGGATTTTTTGCGCTTGCTGGCTGATCCGGCCCTGTCGGTGGTCTGTCACGATGCCAAGACGACCCGGCGCATCTTGCAGCGGCACGGCATCGCGCTCGAGGGAATTGTCGGCGACACCATGCTGGCTGCCTATCTGCTCGATCCCGATCGCAAGCTCACCATCGATCGAGTGCTTGCGCTGGCCAGTGGTATCGCCTTGCCCGAGCGCAAGACTCTGCTGGGCAAGGGCAGGACCCGGGTTGATTTCGAGGCAGTGGCAGTGGAGCAGGCGGCCGAGTGGTCGGGAACGGCGGCTTTTGGCATTCTGCGCGCTCATCGGGTGCTGCACGAGCAGCTCGGCCGGGCTGGCCTGGACGGTCTGATGCGCGATGTGGAGCTGCCGCTCGCCCATTTGCTGGCCGACCTGGAGCCGATCGGCATCTGTCTCGATGTCGCCTATTTGCGAGAGCTGTCCAGCAAGGTGAGCGCCGATGTCGCGTCGCTGGAAAAGCGGGTATACGAGGCTGCTGGCGAGGAGGTCAACATCGGCTCGCCCAAGCAACTGGCGGCACTTTTATTCGACAAGCTCGGCCTCAAGAGCGACAAGATGAAAAAGACCAAGACCGGTTATTCCACCGATCACGAGGTCCTCGACGGGTTGCGCGACGCCCATCCGATCATTCCGCTCATCGTCGAGCACCGCGAGCTGGTCAAGCTCAAGGGTACCTATCTCGACGCCTTGCCACCTCTGGTCAACCCGGGTACCGGGCGCATTCACACCTCGTTTAACCAGGCCATTGCGGCCACGGGACGGCTGTCGTCGCAGGATCCCAACCTGCAGAATATTCCCATTCGCACCGAGCTGGGCCGGGAGATCCGGCGCGCGTTTGTTGCCGCGCACGGCTGGACCCTGGTATCGGTCGATTACTCGCAGATCGAGCTGCGCATTCTGGCCCATCTATCGGGTGATCCGGTGCTGGTTCAGGCGTTTCGCGACGACATTGATGTCCACACCCAGACCGCGGCCGAGGTGTTTGGCATCGGGCTCGACGAGGTCGGCGAAAACGAGCGTCGGGTTGCCAAGGCGGTCAACTACGGGCTGATTTACGGCCAGTCGCAGTTTGGATTGGCGCAGACTCTGGGCATCAGTCGGACCCAGGCCAAAGAGTACATCACCCGGTATTTTGAGCGATTTGCTACTGTGCAGCAGTTCATGGACGAGACCATTGCGCGCGCTCGTGCAACTGGCCAGGCAGTCACCGTGCTGGGCCGGCGGCGGCTTTTGCCCGACATCAACTCGCGCAATTATCAGCGCCGCAAACTGGCCGAGCGCATGGCGCAAAACACTCCCATGCAGGGCAGTGCCGCCGACATCATCAAGCTGGCCATGTTGCGGGTGTCCGCATTCATCGGGGATCGCGGCTACCAGGCCAGGATGCTGCTCACAGTGCACGACGAGTTGATTTTCGAGGTAGCTGGCGATCGCGCACAGGATTTTGCCGCCGCAGTCGCCGGTGAGATGGAATCGGCCTATCAGCTCGAGGTTCCGCTCAAAGCCTCGATCGGTATTGCGACCAACTGGGCCGATGCCCATTGATCGATTGGCCAGATCGATCGATCGCCATCGGCGCTCGGATTCGAATTCGGCATCAGCACCGCCGGCCACGGCTCTTATTCGACCGCAAAGCGGTGAATCGTGATCTGACTGTAGACTTGGCCCGGCCGCACGATCGTCGCCGGGAAGTGGGGTTGATTGGGCGAATCGGGAAAGTGGCCGCATTCGAGGCACAAGCCGCGGTGCCTGGCAAAGCCGCCGCTCGCGGGCCGGCTGTCGAAACTATTTGCCGTGTAAAACTGAACACCGCTTTCGGTGGAGCGGATCGTCATGACCCGCCCGCTTTCCGGGTGCCTCACCGTCGCTACAGAGCGCAGTGTACCGACCGGGCCGGCGATCGCAAAGCAACTGTCGAATCCGCCGCCGAGCTCTTCCATCGCCTTGCCGATGGCTCTGCGCCGACGGAAGTCCATCGGGGTATTGGCCACCGCAGCCAGCTCGCCAGTTGGAATCATGGCCCGGTTTACCGGCAGATACCGGTCGCAGTGAAGCGTGAGCTGGTGGCCCAGCACGTCGCCACAGCCCGAACCGCCCAGATTCCAGTAGCCGTGGTGAGTCAGATTGATCGGTGTCGGCCTGGTCGCCCTGGCTTTGTATGCAACGATCAACTCGTTATTGTCGTTCACGGTGTATTGCACGGTCGCGGTGACCTGGCCGGGATACCCCTCGTCACCGTCGGGACTGGTGTACGCGAGTATCGCGCCAGCCTGGCGGTCTGTTGCAAAGGTCCGCGAGGTCCAGACCACTTTGTCAAATCCTCTCGATCCGCCGTGCAAATGATTTGCACCACCGTGCGGCCCGATGACTCGCTCGTTGATCGTGAGCTGGTATTCCGCTCCGTCCACGGTGAATCTGCCACCGGCAATGCGATTGGCGTAGCGGCCGCAGATCGCACCGATGTAGTGGGTATTGGTCAGATAGCCGCTCAGGTCGCCGAATCCGAGCACTACATTGTCGGGTTGACCGCGTTTATCGGGCACCTCGACAGCCGTGATCGCGGCTCCGTAGTCGATGACAGACACTCGCAACCCCCTGCCGCCAGTCAACACATGACGGGTGATCGCGGTGCCGTCGCCGAGGTTGCCGTAGACCTGACTGACCGCGTCTGTACCTATACTGCGGTTGGTCGGTCGCGATCGATGGTCGAGATCAGTGGTCAAGCGCCTCGCTGTGGGTTGCACTGCCGGCCGGCACGATACTGCCCAAAGAATGTGGTTCCTGTGGCGAATTTGCAACAGATTGCGCGGACAAGTGCACTTTCGGTCACCACTTGCCGGTGGCCAACGCGTGGGAGGCGCAAGAGATCACTGCCCGACCGCCATCTTTCGAGTAGAATTTGCCTGGCTCTCCGTCCCATGACCACAGCAAACGCTACCGAGACCACCCATGGAACCCCCACCCGGCAGGCAATGTGCAGTGGAGTTCGTACAGAGCGGACAGGCCGCCGGGCATTCGACCGCCGGGCGGTCGAATTTTCTGAGCGGCCCTCGAGTCTCGATAGAAGCGAGTCTGTGGACAGATAACGAAACCACCAGGAAAAATCATGAAACATTGGATCGTTGCAGCACTCCTCTTGGGTGGACTCACCCTGACCGGAACCGGTTGTGTCATCTACGAAGACGATGAACCCAGTGATTCCGACGGTGACGGAATCTCGGATGCCAACGACAACTGCCCCAATGCCCCCAACTCCGCTCAAGCAGATGCCGATGGCGACGGAATTGGTACCGAGTGTGATCCAGGTTATTTCGCTGTGAGCTGGTTTTTGCGCAGTGGCGATGCGAACGAGCTCGTCTCATGTCCCGACGATCACACGATCCAGGTGGTGAGTATCGAGCAGTCGGGCAGCCAATTGGTCGATCTCTTTGATTGCGTTGGCGGCAGCAATAGCAGTAGTAGCGGCCTCACCAACGACTTGCCCGACGGCACGTACAGCATCTATATCAATCTCATGAGTCCAGACGATGAGCTGGTGGCGCAATCAGCGCTGGTCGAAGACGTCGTGCTCGACGGAAACCGGATCGGGGTGGTCGATCTGGACTTCGAATTCTCGATCGATCGCGGCAGCTTTGGCCTGACCTGGACGCTCACCGAGGGTGATGTCGAACGCACGTGTTCCGAGGTATCGGCCGACAAGGTCGCAGTCAATTCGATCATCGTCGGTACCAACCAGGCGTTCGACGACAATTTTGCCTGCGCCGACGGTCAGGCCATCACACCCACCCTGCCGATCGGTAGCTACACCATTGCAGTCTCGCTGCACGATGGCGAAACTCTGCTCGACGAGTCGTTAGAGCGCCAGGCCGACATCGAGTTTGGCAATCACTTTCATGACCTGGGCAATTTTCAGTTCGATCTCACGCCACCTTCAGCGCCCTGACCAGGGCTAGCCAGGCCGGAGCCAACTGTATCAGCCGGTTTGCTGCGCAGAGCAGGGCTGGCTATGGGGCGGGATCGAGAACATCGACTATCAGCACTGGTGAGGCGGCCTGGGCCAGGCCAAAGAAGAGCGGCCCGATCAGGGGAATGGCGAGCAAGAAGCTGTAGGGCAGGCCAAATCCCGATATGGCCTTGGAGTAGTGGTTGACGTACTCACGCTGGGCTGCGAAACCCATCTGGCGCTTGTCCAGATAGGGATCGATGAGTTCCCAGCCCACTGTTTTGGCGGTAATCCAGATCTGAAACACCGGGCCGACAACGACCCCGACCACCGGGATCAGCGACGCGGCCAGGGCTACCACGGTCAGGAGGACAAAATAAACCATCCGGATGATGGCCACTCCGATCGCCGTGGCCAGAGGCAGTCCGGGCTGGCTCTCTAGATCTTGTGCGCGCCCACGATCGATGTGTCGCAGTCCGGCGAAAAACACCGCCTCGGCAAACATTGGAAACACGAGATTGACGACAAAGAGGGCGATGATCGGAGCGGCCAGGGCGACGATCACCGAGCCGGCAATGCGCAGCGCCCACAAGCCAGAACTGGCCAGCATTCCGCTGGACGCCCCCGGCTCGGTAACGGTCCAAAGGCCGTAGATCATGGCGCCGAAGATGATGGCTGTGGCGACCAGCAGAGCCAACACCAGCCGGGCATACACGGCCCAGATGTTGCGGTTTCCCACCGCAAAACCAAAGCCGCGCAGGGCGGCACCGATACCGCCCAAAAGACCCGACAGCCCCGTCGCCTTGCTGGATACAGAGTGTTCGTGCATGGCCGAACTGTACCGCTGTCCCAACTGCATGACGAACTGGTAGCGCAGAGATCTACCCACGATCACGTTGGCAAGGCTCCGAGGTGATCGTGCGAGCGAGCGGGATGGCGCGGGCACATGCTTCGATCCGACCCTTGCCGCCGCCCAGGCCATGATTGATCCTCGCCAAATCGTTACGAATTCCCTCCGGCATGCAGGGCGAGACAGGGCATCGGACAGGGCCGGCCAAAACAGCGCTACTATGTTTGTGATGGAACCCAAGGCATCTTTTAGCGACCTGTTGGGCAAGCCCGCTCCCGACTGGCAGCTGGCCGAATGGGCCAACGCCGAGCCCATGCAGCTGAGCGATTTGAGCGGTCGCGTCGTGATCGTGCGTTTCTGGACTGATGGCTGTCCATACTGCCAAAAAAGTCTGCCCGCGTTACAAACCCTGTCCGACGAGTTCGCCGGCCATCCGGTCACATTCGTGGGCATATATCACTCCAAGCCAAAGGGCTCGGAGCGACCGTTCGAGCGCGCAATCGCCGCCGCAAACGAGTACAAGGTGACGTTTCCACTGGCCTATGATCGCATGTGGAAAACAGTGACGTCATGGTGGCTGTCCGGACCGCAGCGCAGGGCAACGTCGGCCAGCTTTGTCGTCGACGCCGCGGGAACATTCGTCCATATCCACCCCGGACCGGAGTTTTTTCCCTCCGTGCATCCGGGTGAGGCGCAGCCAGATCGAGACTTTCGCTCCCTCAGAGACGCTATCGTGCAAGCGTTGCCGGCACAGCAATGAGTCGTGCTATAAGGCACACTTCCCGTATATGAATAATGCTGTTACGCTGCGCGGAATCGTCAAGCAGTTCGACTCCGTAACTGCCAATGCCGGTGTCGATCTGGCCATTGATGTCGGTGAAATCGTGGCCTTGGTGGGTGAAAACGGCGCCGGTAAGTCGACGCTGATGAACATCCTCTACGGCCTTATCGAACCCGATGCGGGCGATATCCTGGTCCGCGGCACTCGGGTTCGCTTTACCTCGCCGCTCGATGCCATCCGCGCCGGGCTGGGCATGGTCCATCAGCATTTCATGCTCTTTCCCTCCCTCTCTGTGGCCGAAAACATCGTCTTTGCCGCGGAACCGAAAAAACGCGGATTGCTCGACCGCGTTGCGGCCGAGCACGCAGTCCGCCAGCTGGCCGGGCGCTATGGTCTGAATGTCGATCCCGCGGCCCGGGTTGCCGACTTGCCGGTCGGCATACGGCAGCGGGTGGAAATCCTCAAGTTGCTCTACCGCTCGGCCGATGTGCTGATCTTTGACGAGCCCACCGCAGTGCTCACGCCCAAAGAACGGCTGGGATTTTTCGACGTCCTTGCCCGCCTGCGCGATCAGGACAAGGCGATTATCTTCATCACGCACAAGCTGGACGAGGTCATGGCGATCAGCGACCGTGCTGTGGTGATGCGGGACGGCGTGGTGACCGCCCAGCTCGAAACCGCAACGACCAGTCCGCGCGCCATTGCTTCGGCCATGGTGGGCCACGATATCGACCTGACCAGCCGAGTGCCCACCGGTCATCCGGGCCAGACCGTCCTCGTGGTCGAGGGTCTTTCCGCACTCGGTCACGGCGCTCATTCGGTCCGCGATGTCAGTTTTTCGATGCGTGCCGGCGAAATTGTCGGCATTGCCGGGGTGGCGGGGAACGGCCAGAACACATTGATCGAGGCGTTGATCGGCCTGCGACCGATCGACACCGGACGGATCGAGGTGTCCGGCCAGGACGTCACCGGTGCTGGCGTGGCCGGCCGCCGTCGGGCTGGAATGGCCTATATCCCGGAAGATCGCCAGAGTGTGGGATTGGCCGACGCGGCCTCGGTCCAGGACAATCTGGTCATGGGACACCACGGCCAGCGATCGCAGGGCGGGTTTCTCCGTTTGCGCGCACTCGCGGCCTTCTGTCGCCGGCTGGTCGAACGGTTCGCGGTCAAGATCACCGATTCCCGGCAACCGGCCTCTGCGCTGTCCGGCGGCAACCAACAGCGGCTGGTCGTGGCCCGCGAACTGGCCAAGAATGCCCCGGTGCTGATCGCCGAGCAGCCGACCCGCGGGGTCGATATCAGCGCAGTCGAGTTCATCCACACCGAGCTGATCTGCCATCGCGATGCCGGCAATGCCGTGCTCCTGGTATCGGCCGACCTAGCCGAGATTCTGTCCCTTGCCGATCGTATCCTGGTCATGTACGAAGGGCGCATAGTCGCCGATATTGCCCGCGCTCGGGCCAATGAAGCCGAGATCGGCTTGCTCATGGCCGGACAGAGGCCGACATGAGCCCGCCGGTGTCGATATGGCGGTGGCTGGCACCAATGTTCGCGGTCACGGTCACTTTGATCGTGGCCTCTCTGCTCATCATCGCACTGGGAAAAAATCCCCTCGTCGCCTTTGCCGCGCTGGTAGACGGCGCATTGGCCGGCCCGGGCCTGGGCAATCTGCAGGCCACGATCAATCGATCGGCCATGATCGTGGGCGCGGCGCTGGCCGCTGGACTGGCCCTGCGCTCCGGGTTTCTCAACATCGGCATCGAGGGGCAGATGGTCGTGGGCGGCGTGACTGCGGCCATCACTGCGCAATGGCTGGCTGGCGTGCCGGTCCTGGGGCTGCCCGCGGTGCTCCTCTGCGCAGCTCTGGCCGGCGGCCTGTGGGCCCTCTGCGCCGGTCTCATGCAGTTGCGTCTGGGTATACCGCTTTTGATCAGCAGTCTCATTCTGAACTATCCGGCCATTTATCTGGCCTCGTGGCTGGTCGGGCATCCATTTCGCGATGTGACCTCGGGTATGGCGGCTTCGCCCCGTGTGCCCGCGGAGCTGCGTTTATCCCCAGTAGCCGGCACTGAAATCTACCTCAGTGCGCCGATCGTATTGGTCCTGGCCGTGGTCATGGCGCTTTTCTTTCGCCGCATGACACTGGGCTATGCCGCGCGTATGGCCGGAATGAGCCCGCGTTTTGCCCGCGCATCGGGTATCTCGGTCGACCGGTTGGGCGCATATGTCGTGTTTGCCAGCGGCGCGATTGCCGGACTGCTCGGCGCGCTTGCCGTGTTGGGCGAACATCACCGCTATATCGATGGCATGCTGGTCAGACCGTTATACGCCTGGACCGGGCTCATGGCGGTATTGCTCGGCGGGACCGGAATCCCGGGTCTGGTCGCGGCCGGGGGATTTTTTGCCGCGCTTTCTACTGGCGCCATGGGCATGGAGCGGGCTGCCGATGTTCCCCGCGAGATTTCCCGGGTGCTTCTGGCCTGTATCATCCTGTTGGTGGCCGCGCGTGGCTCGGCCCGGTTGGGTGGAGACAAGGGGTGAGCGGCGTGTTGGACCTGCTCGCCGAGTCGACCTTTATCAGCTCGATACCGCGCTTTGTTGCGCCCATCTTGCTCGCTGCCCAGGGCGGGGCGCTGTGCCAGCGGGCAGGAGTGTTTAATATCGCCCTGGAAGGCAAGATGCTGGGCGCCGCGTTTGCCGCGGTCGCGGCCTCGTACGCCACTCAAAGTGCGGTCATCGGAGTGCTCGCGGCAGTATTGACCGGCGCGCTGGCCGGCCTTGTGTTCGCCGTGGTCAGCGTGTGGAAGCGGGCTGACTCGATCGTGGTGAGTATTGCTCTCAATCTGTTGATCAGCGGACTCACCGCATTTGCGCTGCGGGCTGTATTTGGCGTCAAGGGCGCATTTGACGATCCTCGCATCGCCGCACTGACCGCGTTCGATGTGCCGCTACTCGCCGATGTGCCGCTGCTCGGCCCCCTGTTCACCGACCAGACTGCGCTGGTCTGGCTGTCGGTCGCGGTCACAGCGCTCATGCATGTATTTCTGTTTCACCACCCATGGGGACTCAGACTGCGTGGTGTGGGTGAGAATCCGCTCGCGGCGCGCAGTATGGGCGTATCGGTCACAAGAGCGCAGACCGGCGCACTGATAGTTTGCGGCGTTTTGTGTGGCCTGGCCGGAGCCCAGCTATCGATCGGTGCAGTATCGCTCTTTGTCGAGGACATGGTTGCTGGGCGCGGCTGGATCGCAGTCGTGGCTGTGATGCTGGCCGTGGCTCATCCCTGGGGAGTCGCGCTGGTCGCCCTGCTCTTCGGCACAGTTGATTCGCTGAGTTTCCGCATTCAGGGGGTAGGCGCGCCCCAGCAATTCACCGAGATGTTGCCCTATCTGGCCACTCTGATCGCGCTGATCCTGGCTGCGCTCAAGCGCAAGCATGACCACCAGGACCGGTCGTCCCAAGTTTCGCGGCACGAGTGATACCGGCTGCTCGAGCGCAGGAGTACACTGCCATTTGATCCCGCGCCTGGGCCGGATCAAAAAGACCCACGACCCATGCAATCTATTCCGCCTCGACCAGAACATCGTCCCGTAGATGCGCTCGCTGGCCCCCACATCAGGGGTTCTGTTCAGTGTGATCTGGCGGTTGCGTATTCGGAGCTGGTGATGCGCCACATGGCCACGCCCAGCCACACTGCGGTCATGCCGGCGAGCCAGGCAATATCGCCGCCATCGAGGCCGGACATTGCGAGTTCATCGACGTGATGGCGGATGGCCAGCTCGCGGATGGAAAACGGCATGACCGAGACCGAGAGGTCGATGACCAACAAGTAGATCAGCGATATGGCGGTGGCGTGGCGGGGTATGGCGGTTCCGACCGCAACACAAAGCGCGCTGGTGGCAAGTGTGCCGAGCGACATGGCAAACAGGCCTTGCCACAGAAAGCGGGCAAATTCGCCGGTCGGGGTGCCAAATGCGACGAAAAAGGTGCTGGCGACCATTGCGCACAAGATCACCATGGCGATCGGGAAAAGTCCGATCAGCTTGCCGAGCAGCAGCGACCAGCGCGGAAACGGCCGCGACCACAAATAGGTGAACGTGTTGTCGTCGATTTCTTCGCCGACGGCCGGAGCCAGATAGAGCGGCGGCAAGAGGGCCAGCACCACGATGAGCACCCGATAGACCTGTTGCCACAACTGGTCTGAAGGTTCCCTGTCGGCAAATAGAGCGACCGCGATGGCCGGCAGAGCGACCAGGGCCAGCGAGAGCCACACAACGCGACCGCGCAAAAGGCGCTTCACGGCCAGTCGAGATACGATCAGAGCGGCCCGGGTGCCGGACAGACGACCTGCACGGGGATTTTTGCCCGGCCGGGTCATGCCAGTCATGACACTGCTCCTGTCCTTCACGTGCTGCTCCTGGTCAAGTAGTCGAATACTGCGCCGAGGTTGTTGTCCGGCGAGGTCAGCGAGCCGACCTCGATGCCCCGGGCCACAACCAGGTCGGCGATGAGATCGTAACAGGCGTCGGGATCGCTGGTCTCGACGATCACAGCGCCATCCTCGAAGCCCAGTCGCCGGACATGCTCGGCCGCGGCCAGATCGGCGGCAAGGTCGCGGGACCGGTCGCACTCGACTCGGATGCAGTGGGGATGCTGGTCGATGAGCTCACGAATCCGGTACATGTTGCCCTCGGCCAGGACCTGGCCGCGGTGTATGACCACAATGGTCTCGGTCAACGCCTCGATTTCGTGGAGCACATGGCTCGACAGGATGACGGTTTTGCCGGCGCTGGCAATGCGGCGCACGTGTTCGGTTATCTCGGCCCGGGCCACGGGATCGACCCCGGTCAGAGGCTCGTCCAGGAGCAGCACATCGGGATCGTGGACCAGGCATTGCGCCAGCTTGGTGCGTTGTCGCATGCCTTTCGAGAATCCCTTGAGACGGCGGTGTTTTGCGTGATCGAGGCCCATCTCGGCCAGAGCCGCAGCTGCGGCAGCGCGGGCCGAGCGCCGGTCGATGCCCGAGAGTTCGGCCATGACAGTGATCATTTCGAGGGCGGTGAGTTCGTCGTACATACCCTCGTGTTCCGGACAGTAACCGATGCGGGCCCGCGTTGCGGCGGAGCGATGGGGCGATTGGCCGAACACGGTGAGGGTACCCCGCGACGGGGCGAGCAGACCGGCCATCAGTTTGATCAGAGTGGATTTGCCGGCGCCATTGGGGCCGAGCAACCCCACGATGCCTGCGCCGGCCTGCCAGGTGACTTCGGAGATGCCGAGGACCTGGCCGTACCACTTCGAGCACTGGTCGACCACGACAGTCGGCTCGCCCGGGACTCGCGACGGCCATTGCTTGTCCCCTCGAGTGGACGGCGCGAACGGTGAATCAGACGAGGTCATGAGCCACCCCCCATATTGGCGGTTGCGAGCGATTGCACCCGCCACAATACAAAGCCGAGCGCTGCCGTGACATAGCCGGCTAGGGCCAGAAAGGCGGCCCAGACCGGCGGCATGGGCAGATCGAAGGTGGGCTCGACGCCGAACAGAAAAAAAGCCAGCGAGTTGATGGCGGAGGGGACGTGGCATGCGGTCAGCTCGGTAATGCCGGTGTTGGCGGCAATGCCCTGAGCGGCCAGGCCGGCGACGATATAGAATGCTGCCCACGAGGTCACTGTGTAGCGCTTGCGGGCTGAAATGGCACTGAATGCCAGGGGCAGCGCCGCATATGTCACAGTGGCGACAGCGCCTACCAGCATGGCTTTGGGCACGATGATCAGGGAATCGAGGACCGCGCCCCGGCTCGACAAGCCGACCCGAAACAGGGCGAGCAATACCGGCCCGACGACAAAGATCAGGCCCATGATGGCCATGGCGCCGAGGAGTTTGCCCACCGCGTAGTCGATCGGGCGCAGCGGTCGCGAAAAATAAAACACCAGCGCCCCGGTGCGCAGGTCGCTGGCGATGATCGACGATCCGACGGTGAGGGTGAGAAAAAATCCGCTTCGCGACAAGAACTCGAATGACCACGGCACCAGGGCGTCGCTCATCGGCACTGGCAAGCCGGCGCTGCGAAAGCCGCTCATTCGTTCCATGAGGACCATCATGGTGCCGAGCACGAAGAGGGTGATGGCGGCGGTTCCGATCCACAGTTTCATGCGCCACCAGCCACGCCAGGCCGACTTGATGGCGTTTCCGACGATGACCTGATAGCGCACGGATTGTGCCTTGCGCGGTCCATCGTAGCGCTTGTAACCGGAGTCATGGATGACTGCGGACGCGGATTCATCGCCGCGGTCGGGCGCCTCGCCGCCGTATCGATCGGCTCCGGGGTCGCTCACGACTGGCCTCCTACCACGCGCAAAAAGGCCGCCTCGAGGCTTTCCCGAGGGATTTCGAGCCGGCGGATCTGAGCACCGTGTTGTTTGGCCCTGGCAAAGAGCAGGTGGGCGCTGTGATCATCACCGAGCTCGACAGTCATGGACAGGGGGGATTTGACAGTTACCAGGCACCCGGCAGCTTCGAGACTGGCGGCGAGCTCGGCCAGATTTTGTTTGACGGCGACGTCGAAGGTGCGGGTTTTCCGGCCATCGGAGCGCAGTTTGGCAATGGCGCCCGAGAAGCGCAAGCTGCCGTTATGCAAGATCAGGGCTTGGTCACAGACTCGTTCCACATCGGGCAAAAGGTGGGTCGAGAGGATGATGGCGCAGTCCCGCCGCTCGGGCAACGCGGCGATGAGATCGAGCATTTCGTCGCGACCGCGTGGGTCCAGGCCATTGGTCGGCTCGTCGAGAAACAGAAGATCGGGGTCGTGGACGAGTGCCTGAGCCAGTTTGACCCGTTGCTTCATGCCGGTGGAATAGCCATCGACATGGAGATAGCGTTTGTCCTCGAGTCCGACATAGTACAGGGCTGCGTGGGCCCGTTGCATGGCTTCCCGATGGGGCAGGCCGGCCAGTTTGGCCGCGTAGGTGCACAGTTCGACCGCGTTCATGCCGGGCAGATAGCAATCGGTCTCGGGCATATATCCGACCCGGTCGCGAATGCGAAACGAATTCTCGGCAGCGGACATGCCGAGCACCTCGGCCTGCCCATCAAATCGGATCAGGCCGAGCAGGCATTTGAGCAGGGTCGACTTGCCGGCGCCATTGGGGCCGAGCAGCCCGATGATATGACCATCCATTGCAGCGGTTATTCCGGCCAATGCACGGATCGCGCCGTAGCGTTTGCCGACATTGTGCAGGCTCACGAGCATTGCACAGTCTTATCAAGAAGCTGTCCGCCGAGGCGACGAAAACGCTGGAATGCCGGACACGGCAACCGGTCTTTGCAACGGCAACCAGTCGTGCGCTTTTGGGGGATTCGTGCAGATGTGGCGGGTAACTCCTGTATGATTGGCCTATGGCCCGACCAGGCGGCGGCTCGATGGACGGCGCAGTCGACTCCGAGCAGTCGGCAGATGGGCCGGTCACGACCCTTACGACCGCCGATGCCGGCCCACGGCAGCGGCACAGAGCCGATGAACAGCCGACGGTCGAGGATCGGGATCATGGCGAGCCAAGCCGCCCTGCCGCTGTGCGCGGTGGCCATGAGAGCGTCCAGTATGGATCCGACATCCGCCTGGGCAGCCATGTTGGGCCCTATGGCCGCGGTGCCAGCATCGGCCGCTATGTGGTGCTCGAGGAGTTGGGCAAGGGAGGCATGGGGGCCGTGTATGCCGCCTACGATCCCGAGTTGGACCGGCGAGTCGCGGTCAAATTGCTCGGGACTCGCATCTCGACCAATGGTCGCAAGCGCTTCGAGCGCGAGGCCCGGGCCCTGGCCAGGCTGTCTCATCCCAATGTGGTTCAGGTCTACGATGCCGGTGCGCATGAGGGCCAGGTATTCGCGGCCATGGAACTGGTCGAGGGACAAACCCTCAAAGACTGGTGCAAGAGCGAGCCAACGCCGAGCTGGCGTCAGGTATTGCGCTGTTATCTGGACGCTGCGCGGGGATTGGCCGCAGCACATGAAAAAGGGCTGATCCACCGGGACGTCAAGCCGGCGAATCTGCTCATCGGTGAGGATGGCCGGGTGCGAGTTGCCGACTTTGGCCTGGCCATGGCATTCCAGTACGGCGCGCCAGGCGACGACAGTCAGGACAACCCGACACCGGACGACGGTCAGCAATCGCTCGACTCGGCGCCGGCGGTGTCGTTGTCGCTGTCCAGTTCTTCATCTGTGCCCTCGTCGGGATCGAGCCATCTCGAGGTCCGCCTGGAAGAGCGCTTTACCCAGACCGGTACGCTGGTCGGCACATTGCCCTTCATGGCGCCAGAGCAGCATCTGGGAACCAATGTGGGGCCGGCGGCCGATCAGTACAGCCTGTGCGTGTCCCTCTACCAGGGTCTCTACGGCCAGTTGCCGTTTCCGATTCCGAAACGCAAGCAGAATGCAATCCACTGGCTGGCCAAAAAACAACTGGCCGAGTTTGTGGCGCCGGCCGATACCGAGGTGCCAGCGTGGTTGCACGGGGTCCTTTGTCGGGGCATGAGTCCCGAGCCGGAAAGCCGCTACCCGTCGGTGCAAGCTCTGATCGCCGCGCTGGAAGACGATCCCACCCAGCGGCGCAGAGCGCGGGTGCGGATGGCGGCGTTTGCGAGTATCTGTGCGATCGCGGTAGCAGCGCTGTCGGTGCTCGGCTGGATTCAGCTCGGCAACGACAGAAGCGCGGTATGCCGCGGCCTGGACCGTGAGCTCGCCGAGCTGTGGAACGACGAGGTCAAGGGCGAAATCCGCACCGCGTTCGCGAGCAGCGGATTGCCCTATGCAGCCGATACTGCTGCTCGCGTGTTGGGGCGCCTGGATGGCTATGCCAGATCGTGGCATTCCATGCGCACCGAGACCTGTGAGGCCACTCGGGTCGACCAAAAGCAGCCCGAGAACGTGATGTACCTGCGCCTGGCCTGCCTCGACCGACGGCGCGATCAGCTGCTTGCACTGGCCCAATTGCTGGCCACAAGGGCCGACCGAGATGTGGTCAACAGGGCGGTGTCGGCGACGCAAGGTCTGCTTCCCATCGAGTATTGCGGCGATATCGAGGCTCTCGAGGCGGCTGTCCCGCCGGCCGAAGATCCGCGGGTGCGCGCCCGTGTGCACGCCTTGCAGCCGAGGGTCGATCGTCTGGCGGTTCTCTACGATGCCGGCAAATACCGGGAGGGAGTGCAGCGAGGGCAAGACCTCTTGATCGAAATGGCCGATCTCGACTATGCGCCGATCCGCGCGCAAACCGTGTTCGCCCTGGCGTCAATGAAACAGGCAGTCGGCGATTACGACGGCGCAGAAGCCATGTTTCGAGACGCGATCCAGATGGCAGCCAGAGCCAGGGACGATGTGCTGGCGGCCAAGGCGTGGGCAGAATTGGTGTGGCAAATCGCCTGGCTGCAGGACCGCGCCCAGGAAGGAATGGTACTGGTAGAGGTGCTGAATTCGTCAGCACAGCGCGCCGATGATGATCTGGCCCGAGCCATGTCGCTGAACAGCGTGGCATTTGTGTTGCTGAAACTGGCCAAACACAGAGAGTCCAGGGCAACGTTCGAGGACTCCCTCGCCATTCGCGAGAAAGTAACCGGCCCCGACCATCCCCTGGTGGCGATGTCGCTCAACAACCTGGGCCTGGTCCATTCCAGAATGGGCGAGTACCAGGCAGCCCTCGACTACTACCGGCGATCCCTGGCGATTACAGAAAAGGCAGTCGGCCCCGACCATCCCGGCGTGGCCACGCGGCTCAACAATATCGGCCTCACCCTGACCAGAATGGGTGAGTACGAACAGGCCCGGGCAATCCACCAGCGGGCCCTGGCCATTCGCGAAAAGGCCTTGGACCCCGGCCATCCCTACCTGGTGCTGTCGAACCATAGCCTGGCCAACGTTTTTCTGTACATGGGCGACTACGAGCAGGCCCGGGCCACCTATCAGCGGGCCATGGCCATGAACGAAGAGAAATCCCTTTCCGCCAGACCCTATTCGATGTTTGTCCGCAACGGGTTGGGTCGCACGCTGGTACGCACAAACGACCTGGACGCGGCTGAACCGCTGATCCGGGGCGCGCTGCTCGCATTCGAAAAAGCATATGGTCCCGACCATCCCCGCTATGCCAGGCCATTGTTGGCACTGGGCGAGCTCTTTCTCGCTCGACAAAAGGCCGACGAGAGTGTTGCGGTTTTGCAACGCGCCCTGGCCCTCGACAATCAGATCTACCGAGCGGAAATCCAGCTCACCCTGGCTCGGGCGCTGTGGGCTGTGGGCAGCGAGCGGCCGCGGGCAGTCGTTCTGGCCACAGAAGCCCGCGACTACTACCGGCGAAGCGGCAATCAGCCCATGCTGCAAAAGGCCGCGCGCTGGCTTGCCCAGCATGAGCTCACCCGGTGAAATTTCGAAACCGTCATGTGGTGGCATGCACCTATGGCATGCACCCGGCACAATGGCCGGAAACTCGGGACAAACTCGCCTGCGCAGCGCAGTTTCAGTCGCTTGACTTGCCGCCCGGTCCTGGCCTGAATGTTGCGTTAATCACCTCTGTCCACTCATGGCCCAGAGCACCTGCGGGGTCGGCCCGTACCCCTTCACCAGGAGACCTCAGTGACTCGAGACGGTCGCGAAGCAGCTGAGCAGGAAGCGCTTAGACAAGTTGAGACGGTGCTCATCGCCTCCGATCCAAATGCGCCCACCGCGCCCGGACTGCCGACCCCACAAGCCCCCCGCCGGGTCAGCGGCACCGCTCGGGTCAATCGTCCGGGGCAGGACAGATTGCCGGCCCCGGCAAGCCGGATCGACCACTATGAAATCATCCGCGAGATCGGCAGCGGCGGCATGGGAGCGGTGTATCTGGCCCGTGATACCAGATTGGCCCGGCGGGTAGCGATCAAGTTTCTGGTCAGCGACCACCCCAGCATGACCGAGCGATTTGTCATCGAGGCCCGTACCACGGCACAGTGTACGCACAAAAACATCGTGGTCATCCACGACGTCAACGAGTATCAGGGCAACCCGTTCATGGTACTCGAATACGTCAAGGGAAAATCACTGCGCGAGATCATGAGTGGGCAGAGGCTGACCTGGCGCAACGCGGTCAAGCTGATGGTTCCGGTCGTGCGCGCTCTGGCCCACGCCCACGAGATGGGTATCGTCCATCGCGACCTCAAACCCGAAAATATCATGCTCACCGACTCGGGCACGGTCAAGGTACTCGATTTTGGCATCGCCAAGGTGCTCCGCGACAGCGACCAGCCGGGTCCGCAACAAACTGCACAGCACGCCGCGGCAAAGCACGGCGCGGCAGGGCATGACGCGACAACCCTGGCCAACACCCGCATCGGTTCCATGACTCACGCCGGTACGCTGATGGGAACGCTGCCGTACATGTCGCCCGAGCAGATGAACGGCGATGAGGTCGATCATCGCACCGATCTATGGGCAGTGGGCATTATGCTGTGCGAGATGGTGGCCGGCCAGCACCCCCTTGCGCCGCTGTCGCCGAGCAAGATCATGGAGATCACCGACCTCGACTCGCCCATGCCCCACATGGACGATCTGGCGCCGGATGTCGGCAAGCTCGGTCCGATCATCGGCCGCTGTCTGATCAAGGATCGCGATCGTCGCACCGCCACGGCAGACCAGCTCTTGGCTGAGCTGGAGCCACTCGTGCCCGCCTGGCACGGTCGCGAGCTGGCCGAGGACGAGAGTCCGTTCGCCGGTCTGGCCGCGTTTCAGGAATCGGACTGCGACCGTTTTTTTGGCCGCGACAGCGATATTGCCAGCGTGGTGACCCGGCTGCGCAGCGAGCCTCTCATCACTGTGGTCGGCCCGTCGGGTACTGGCAAGTCATCGCTGGTCCGCGCCGGGGTGATCCCTGCGCTCAAACGCTCCGGCGAGGGCTGGGAGGCATTCGTGGTCAGGCCGGGCCGGCAGCCGGTCACCGCGCTGGCCGGCATGCTGGTCCAGGGAGTGCTGCAAACCTCGGTCAACCGGACCGCCACCGGTCAGCGCGACAGTCGCGAGAGGTCCCTCGATCGCGACCACATCGCCCGGCGCTTGCGCGGCGAGCCCGGCTACCTGGGCACCGAGCTGCGCACGCGGGCAAATCGACATCTGCGCCGCATTGTTCTCTTTGTCGATCAATTCGAAGAGCTCTACACCATGGGCGCCGGAGCCGAAGAACGGGCCTCCTTTGTGGCATGCCTCAAGGGCGTCGCCGACGACGCGGCGGCGCCGCTTCGGGTCATCACGTCGATTCGCTCGGATTTTCTCGATCGCGTGGCCGAAGATCGCGAGCTCATGGCCGAGGTGACTCGCGGGCTGGTGTTCTTGCCGCCCATCGGGCGCGAAGGTCAGCGCGAGGCACTCGAGCGGCCACTCGACGCCGCCGGCTATCGCTTTGAAAGCGACGATCTGGTCGCCAGCATGCTCGGCGAGCTCGAGGCCACACGCGGCGCTCTGCCGCTCTTGCAGTTTACCGCCAACAAGCTGTGGCACGCGCGCGACCGCGAGGCCCGGGTACTGACCCGGGCCAGCTACGACGCGATCGGCGGCATTGCCGGCGCTCTGGCCGGACACGCCGATACCGTGCTGGCCGGGATGACCTCGGACAAGCTGGTCCTGGCCCGGGCTGTTTTCGAGCGTCTGGTCACTCCGGAACGGACCCGGGCGATCGTCAGTCTGGACGAGCTAGGCCAGCTTTCCAGCGATTCGGATGGTATCGAAACCCTGGTCCACGAACTGGCCGACGCTCGCCTGGTCGCCATCGAAACCGGCGGTGACGGCCAGGGCAGTACAGTCGAGATCATTCACGAGTCGCTGATCGACGGCTGGCCAACCCTCAAGCGCTGGCTCGACGCCAATCAGCAAGACGCCGAGTTTCTGGCCCGGCTGCGCGAAGCGGCCCGGCAGTGGGATCGCGGCCATCGCGGCGAGGGCCTGTTGTGGCGCGGCACGGCTGCGCTCGAGGCCCAGCACTGGATTCAAAACTACCGCGGCGAGCTGCCCGGACGCGAGCAGCACTATCTCGACGCGGTTTTTGCCCTGGCCTCACGCACGACCCGGCTCAAGCGCATGGCCGTGTTCGGCACCAGCGTGCTCTTGACCGCCCTTGTGGTGGCAGCGCTGGCGACCATATGGATCCTCGATGCCAAACGCGAAGCGAGCGAGCAAGCGCGTCTGGCCAGCGAGCAGGCAAAACTGGCCGAGCGACAGAAGCAGCTGGCAGAGCAACAGAAGAACCTGGCAGAGCGACACCTCATCGAGCTGCAACAAACCCAGGAGACGCTGAAGGCGAGCTTGAAGGAGGCAAAAGACGCGCGAGCTCGGGCCGAGACTGCGCAGAGACGGGCCGAAGACGCCAGGCTGGCGGCGGAACGCGCCCAGCAGGACACGGCCCTGGCTCTGCGCGCGGCGAGAAAAGCCCGGGCGGACGCCGAGAGCGAGGCGGCTCGTGCCACCAGGGCAGAGCGCCAGGCCGTCGCGGCCGAACGCAGGGCCAGGGCATCGGCCGAGGCAGAGCGGCGCTCGAAGCAACAGCTGGAGCAAGTCATCCAGCGTGCCGTTGGCAAGCTCAAGGATAGGCTGGAATAACGGTGTTGCATCCCCAGCAGGTAGCCATGGAGAGAACCGGTGATCATGGCGAGAATGTGGCCACAGAGAGAGACAGTCTCATGCAAGCTCAGGTCAATCGATATGTATATCTGCCCCTTGCTCTCGTGATCGCAAGCATTGCGCCGGCAATGGCGCAGACCGACCCGCACACCGACCCATCGTTGCCGCCCTGGCACCGGGGCGTGTCTGAAGAAGACAAGCAAAAGGCTCAGGAGCTATTCCGCCAGGGCTTCGAGAATCACAAGGTTCTCTTGTTCGACAAGGCGCGGGCCAAATACGAGCAGGCGCTCGAGCACTGGGATAACCCCCACCTGCGCATCCAGCTGAGCAAGGCGTTGGTGAGCATCGGGCTGACCCTCGAGGCCCACCAACACCTGCGTGAGGCCTTGCACTGGGGCCCGGCGTCGATGGCAGCCGAGGATTATCAGGAGGCTCGCCAGCTGAAGTTGGACCTGGAGAAACGGCTCGCTGTGATCGAGGTGCGCTGCCAAAAGCCCGGCATCGCGGTTGCCATGGACGGCGAGCCGTGGTTTCGAGGCCCCGGTTCTGGACAGAGGTGGGTCCGACCCGGCCAGTACGTGATCACCGCCGAGGGGCCGGGGTATTTTCCCATCGTCAAGACCGTGGCGCTCATCGCTGGCAAACGGGGCCGGATGGTACTCCGGCCAAATGCCGACCGCATCGTCACCGAGCGGAGGTGGCCGCGCTGGACACCCTGGGTCGTGGCCAGCGCCGGAGTGGCCATGGGAGTGGCCGGAGTGTTGCTGGAGCGGCAGTCCGACCGGCACTTTGACGAGGCCGAGAGGTTGTTTGACGAGGAGTGCAATGCGCGGCCCCAGTGCGATGTGACCAGCTCGGGCCCGTATCGGCGCGGCCAGTGGGAACACCGCATCGCCATGGGCTCGCTGGCTGTTGCCGGGGTGACCGTGGCGACTGGCCTGGTCATGGCGTTGCTCAATCGAACCCGATCGTACCGCATCGAAAACCGAGATGACTCGACATATCAGCTGGTCCCGGCGATCTCTGGCAGCACAGCCAGTCTGTCGGTGCAAGGTTCATTCTGAAATTTTACGACAAGGGCTTTTTGGCATGAGAGAGAACTGGACGATCGGCATGGCAGGGCTGGTGATCATGGCTGCAGCCATGGCGGGCTGCGGTGGAACTGGTCACGGCGCACCATGCGGCAACGGATACTGCGGAGTGGGATACCAATGTCTCGAGATCTCCGCGCAAGAATGGGTGTGCAGAGCGTGCGGCGACGGCGTTTTCGATGCCCGGGCGGGCGAGCAATGCGACGACGGCAATACCGAGGATGGCGACGGTTGCAGTGCCGATTGCCAGTCGATTGAAATATGCGGTAACGGTGTCGTGGACGTGGCCACGGGTGAGGAGTGCGACCACTCGGGCGAATCGCAGCTGTGCAATGACGACTGCACCACAGCCCGGTGCGGCGACCGCAAACACAACTCCATGGCCGGCGAGACATGCGACGACGGCAACCAGATCTCGGGCGATGGCTGCAGCGCCGATTGCCGCAATGAGCTGTGCGGCAACGGCACGGTGGACGTGAATGAAGGCGAGGAGTGCGATGATGCAGGGGAGTCGCAGCTATGCGATGACGACTGCACAGCAGTCCGGTGCGGCGACGGCAATTTCAACGCCGTGGCTGGTGAGGTCTGCGACGACGGCAACCAGATTTCGGGTGACGGCTGCAGCGCCGAGTGCGACCGGGCCGCAGGCGTGGCCGTGGGAGGGAACTATACCTGCGCGGTCGCGGATGACGGGGGGGTCCGTTGCTGGGGCCACAACGAATACGGCCAGCTCGGCGCCAGCCATACCGATCGGATCGGCGACGACGAATTGCCGAACTCGGCTGGCGCAGCCGACGTCGGTGGCCCGGTCGGCCAGATCGTGACCGCCAGTACTCACACCTGCGGCCTCCTTGATGGCGGTGCGGTCCGCTGCTGGGGCTACAACCGCCACGGACAGCTCGGCTATGGCCACACCGATTATCTGCCCGGCAGTCCTCGAACCATGCCGCCAGACGACGTCGAGCTGATCGAGCCCGACAGTTCCGAGACGGTTGTACAGCTCGCCACCGGCTGGGGACACACGTGTGCTCGTATGGATACCGGCGCGGTCCGCTGTTGGGGCTCCAACGGCAACGGACAGCTGGGCAGCGGCAATACCGACCACATTGGCGACAACCAGGGAGAAATGCCACCGGGCGACGTCAATGTCGGCGCCTCGGTTATCGACATCAGTGCCGGACGCCTGCACACCTGCGCGCTGGTGGATACCGGTATGGTCCGCTGCTGGGGCTGGAACAGCGATGGACAGCTGGGCCACGGCACCACCGATGAAGCCATTGGCGACGAGCCGGGAGAAATGCCGCCCGCGGACGTCGATGTCGGCGGCCCGGTTGCCGCCATCACTGCCGGAGGATGGCACACCTGCGCGCTTTTGCAGACCGGTGCTGTTCGCTGCTGGGGCTCCAACAGATACGGACAGCTGGGCCACGGCACCACCGACACCATTGGCGACGAGCCGGGAGAAATGCCGCCCGCTGACATCGATGTCGGCGGCTCGGTCCTGCAGCTCGCTGCCGGTGAGCATCACACCTGTGCCCTGCTCGCCACCGGTGCGGTCCGCTGCTGGGGCTATAATGAGTTTGGCCAGCTCGGCTACGGCATGACCGAGACGGTCGCCGATCAGCCTGGCGAGATGCCGCCCGCAGACATCGAGATCGGTGGCCCGGCCATCTACATTGCTGCACGCGGGGCCCACACGTGCGCGGTCATGGCCACCGGTGCAATTCGCTGTTGGGGCGACAACACCTACGGCCAGCTCGGCTACGGTCATTCTCTGCACATCGGCAACAACGAAAACCCGTCCGTGGCCGGCGATGTGCCGTATCTACCCATCGGTTGTTGGCTCGATTCGTGGTCGGGCGTCACATCGATCACCGTGCACAATGCAAAACATGCCCGCACGGACTACGCAGTGCGGGTCATTGTCGATACCGAGTCGCCCATCGACGAGGGCAAAATGAACTCCGATTGCAGCGACATTCGGTTCTCCGACGCGGCCAGCAACCCACTTTCGTATTGGTTGGAGTCGGGATGCAATACCACCCATACCAGACTATGGGTCAAGGTCGTCGACCTGCCTGCTGGGATCAGCGAGTTGTACATGCAATACGGTAATTCGGCAGCGCCGACGGCCAGCAGCGGTGTGGCAACATTTCCGTACTTCGAGGATTTTGCCAGCGGAGACCTCGCCAGCTGGACCAGTGGCGTGAACAGGTTCGATCCGGGGCACGATAGCGGCCACTCGGAGACCCTGGACCCCGGGGAGTACACATCACCCGGCTACAGTGTCTCGCTGTATTCGTATTCCAGTTGCGGCCGGGATCCCTTTAATGGTGTGCAACCGTATGTGGAGACGACGGTAAACCTGCCCGGGGCCCATCATTGTCTCGAATTCGACAGCCGCAGCGATATCCTCGGTTTCGACTATTCTACCATCGCCCGGATCGATAACTGGGTTCGTCTCGACGGAGACCCGGTTGCCACGACTCGCGTCGACTGCTCGGGGTTCCGGTGCACGGCCAGCACGGGTTGGCTATCAAGGAGCGGAGAGCTCCCTCTCGGCCAGGGCACTGCCACGCTGAGACTCGAGAGCTATACCCATGATTGCACCGAGGGCCAGACCTGGTTCGACAACGTGCGAATTCGCCCCTGTTCCCTGCCCGAGCCTCTGGTCGCGATCGGCGTTTCATACCCATGCCAGTAGCGGCGTCAGCCGACTGCTCGGGCTTTCTGGGCATGAGCATGAGGGACGGAGCGACGTTGAAAGTGCGATAAAACCAAAACGAACAAACTCCGATTCCAGAGCAACGGTTTGAATCGATGTGCGAGGGCGAACATGCGTTGGCCACCACTTGTCAATCACCTGGCCATATGGTGTGCTCACTGGTAAATGCGTGCCGCCGAGTGCGCATATCACTCCGGAGTGATGCGCAAACAGCAGAGGAGCCATGAGCGACCGACCCGTTACAAAACACGATCTCGACAGCGTGGAGAGCAAGCTCGAACAGCGAATCGACGGCGTGGAGAGCAGGCTCGAGCAGCGAATCGACAGTGTGGAGAGCAGGCTCGAGCAGCGAATCGACAGTGTGGAGAGCAAGCTCGAACAGCGAATCGACAGCGTGGAGAGCAAGCTCGAACAGCGAATCGACAGCGTGGAGAGCAAGCTCGAAATCGTGGCCCAGCAGGTCGCCTGGCTCACCCGGGAGGCAGTGACCCGGGCCGACCTGGAGTGCAAACTGGCCGACCTGCGAGAGGAACTCGGTCGGGACATCGCCCGGCACATAGAAGCCGGGTTCAGAATGATGAGAGACCAGTTCGGACTTCAGGACGACCGCGCCGCGGCGATTGAAGACAATGCGGCCAGACTCCGCACAGACTTCACTGCGCACACAAGAGACTTCGTGCTGCACAACAAACCGTAGCCGCCGCATGCACGCTGTCGTGATTCGGTCCGAGCTGGCCGATTCGCTCGTCCGCCCGCGGGCTATCGCGGTATTGCGGCTGCCGCTATCAGGGATCAGGAGCCGATGTCCGGTCCCTCCTGGTGGTCGAGGACTGCGCGGACACTCTTGGCCAGCGCGGCCGAGGCAAATGGCTTGGGCAAGAAGAACTGCGATGTCCGGATCTCCTCGCCGAGCTCGGAGTCGCCGGTGTAGCCGGACATGAACAAGATCTTCATGTCCGGAGAGATGACCTTGACCCGCGATACCAGCTCGGGTCCGCCCATCTGCGGCATGACCACGTCGGTGACCACCAGGTCGATGGCGTCGGGAGATACCCGCTGCAGCTCTTCCAGTGCAGTGACGCCGTTGTCGGCGGTGACCACGGTGTAGCCCAAACCGGACAGGGCGCGCTCGGCCAGCTCGCGAACCGCGGCATCGTCCTCGACCAGAAGGATGGTCTCGTGGCCGTGCAGGTCGTCGCGCCGGGTCTCGCGACTCGGCCGCCGGGTGGCGTCGGCGGCGTCGGTCCGCGGCAAATACACCCGGAACTCGGTTCCGTGGCCAGGAGCGCTGTCGACCTCGATCCGCCCGCGGGCCTGCTTGATGATGCCGTAACAGGTCGCCAGGCCCAGGCCGGTTCCCTTGCCCTGGGCCCGGGTGGTGAAAAAGGGCTCGAACAGGTGGGCCTTGACCTCCTCGGTCATGCCGATGCCATTGTCGGTGACCGTGATGCGGACATACGGGCCGGGATCGATTTCCGGCATGAAGTGAAACTCCGCGCGGTCGAGCTCGCAGGTGTCGGCGGCGATGACCAGACTGCCGCCATCGACCATGGCATGGCGGGCGTTGACCGCCAGGTTGACCAGCACTTGCTCGAGTTGCCCGGGGTCGATGCGCACCTTGCCGGCATCTCTGTGAAGGCGGGTGACCAGCTCGACGTCCTCGCCCAGAATGCGCTCGAGCATGCCCTGGAGGTTGCCGATCAATTCGGCCACATCGACGATTTGCAGCTCCAGAGGCTGGCGGCGGGAGAACGCCATGAGCTGGCGAATGAGCCGCTCGGCTCCCGCCGCAGCCGTCATGATCCCGGCGACGTCGCTGCGCCGGGGATCGTCGGACTCCATGGCATCATCGAGAAAATCGGCGTAGTTGACGATGGCGGTGAGCACGTTGTTGAAGTCGTGAGAAATGCCGCCGGCCAGGCGACCGAGCGCTTCCATTTTCTGCGCCTGCTGAAGCTGGTCTTCCAGCGCTTCGCGCTCCGCGACCAGGCGGTGCGTATCGCGCAAATCGCGCGCCACACAGACCACCCGACCGGGCTCGTCGCGCACTCTGTCGAGCGGCGATGCGGTCAGCGCAACCGGAATCTGCTCGCCCGATTTGGCCCGCATCTCGGTCTTGGTCCGCCATCGCCGTTTCGTGGCCGCAAGTCGACCGAGCTCGGCCTCGAATCGCTCGCCCTCGGGCTGAACCACCAGGGCGCTCAGCGCCCGGCCCACGAGCTCGTCGTCGGAATAACCCAGGGTTTGCCGCGCGGCCTCGTTGACCGCGCTGATCGCACCCCGATCGTCGACCACGATCAACAGGTCGGCCAGGGAGTCGAGCACGCTGACCATGTACTGCTTGGATACAGTGGTGTAGCGCAGCTCGGCAGCGAGTATGTTGATGGCTGCGGCAATGGCGTCGAGGTGGTCCCGTTTTTCGGCCTCGGGGATCTGCGCGGTGAGATCGCCGCCGGCCATGCGCTCGACCGCCGTCAGGATCGCCTCGAGGCGATGTGCGTCGACCGCTGTGCTGCTGGTTTTTTTCACTGAACGTAGTCCGCTAGCCAGCTCTGCGCTCCGGTCTCGGCTACCAAGAGCTGCTTCGGCGCGTCGGGTTGGGCGACCCGAACATCAATGTTGCCCAACCCACGACCGAATGCGCTGGACTCGATGAAAAGTCCCAGCGCGCTCGACGCTTCGACCAGGCGCGGTCTGGTGTAAGGGGGTCTGGCGGGGAGGCCAAGTGATTCGCTGTGCCGGATGTCGTCCTGAAATGGACACTCGCTGCCGCCGGTCTCGGCGATCGCTGCGATCGAGCTCTCGGTTGCTCCGGCGAGCAGTTGAACCACCCCGCGGGGAAGGATAACGTGTATGAACATGATGTCGTACGCCGCACGCGCAGTGTAACGCAACATCGCATTGTGTGCCCGGTCCGGCCTTTGTTCCACTGGCAATAATGCTGCGCGTCCGGATACTCCGGCCGCAGATTCGAGGTGGGCTCCAGAATTCGACCGTGCGGACGATCCAGAGCGAGTGACGTTGTGTATTCGGGCGCTGCCATGGATCTGGTTGTGCTTTTTGGTATGGCGCCATCCGGTTGCGGCCGAGCCGGGCCAGGCAGAGCCAGGAGCGGCCGAACTGGGCCAGAACGTGCCACAGCAGCCACCTGGCAGATTCAGCGCAGGTGTGTTCCTGGGCGGAGGGTTGCTCAGTGATGAGATCGAACTGGGCAATGCATTTTTCGCCGATCAGGTACCGGGTTCGGGATTTCTTTTTGGCCTGCGCGGGGCCTACATAATTCTGCCCGATCTGACCGTCGAGGGCCAAGTTCGTGTGCGGCTCAGTGTGGAGGTCGAGGGCAATCTGCTGCTCTCCTCGACCGGCCGGGCCGAGATGCGGCCGTCCCGGTTTGCCCCGGTGTTTGCCTGGCGCGTGCACAGCGTGCTGGATGTGGCGTGGCAAGGCGCGCTCACTCCGTTTGCACTGGTCGGCATCGGAGGACAGACCGTGATTTCGGATTCGCTGTACATGTGGTCGCCGGATACCGACGCGGCGATCCATTTCGGGGTGGGCAGTCGCTACCATCTGGCCGGGCGATACGGGCTCCGCGCCGATTTGCGTCTGGGTATCACGGCCGGTCGCTACCAGGCGGTGAGCTCGATCGTCGAGGCACATTTCGGATTCTTCTATCGGCTTGCCCGACATTAAACAGAAAAAGCACAACCGATCGGTTGTGCGTCGAGCGGGGTGTCTTTGGTTGCGAGCCCGACCGCCGAGCCGGTCGGGCCAGGCGCGGGTCGATCGCGGGCACTGTGAACTGCTCATTTGGCGCTGTATGGCGTATTCTCAGCGAGCGCATGGAATTGTCGGATGAACAGATCGGCGAGCTCGAGCGAGACCTTATCGCCCTGCGCCGGGACCTCGAGGAGCAATTGGCGGCAACGACCCACAGCTCTCGGCCGGTCGACCTCGATGAACCCATCGGTCGGGTATCGCGTATGGATGCCATCCAGCAGCAGAAGATGGCCTCGGCAGCGCGGCAGAGCAGCGCTCTGCGCCTCAAGCACATCGCCGCTGCTCTGGTCGCGATCCACGACGGAGAGTACGGCTACTGCCGCGCCTGCGAGGAGTCGATCGGCTATCGCCGTCTCAAGGCCCGGCCCGAAACAGCGCTGTGCCTGAGCTGTCAGAGCGCGTCCGAGACCCGGCCGAGACGCTGACCGGGCCCGGCAAGTTACAGACTCGCAGTTCGACGGGGTTGCTAATGAGTTGAAGGACGCTCTGGTCAAACGATAGAGTGGGCGCCTGGAGACCATCATGAGCGCCAACCCGTATGAACGCAATCTCGACAAGAATGACGCCAACTTTGTGCAACTTACCCCTCTGTCGTTACTGCGACGGACAGCCAAGGTGCATCCGAACCGCACTGCGATAATCCACGGCGAACTGCGTCGAACCTGGCTGGAAACCGAAACCAGGTGCAGGCGGCTGGCCTCGGCATTGCAGAAACGCGGTCTGGGCGTGGGCGACACTGTGGCGTTGATGGCGCCCAACATACCGGAACACATCGAGGCCACCCTGGCAGTGCCGATGATCGGCGCGGTCTTGAATTCGGTCAATATCCGCCTCGATGCCAGGGCCATCGCCTTCATTCTGAACCACGGCGAGGCCAAGTTGCTTTTGACCGATCGCGAGTTTTCCGGTGTGATCGCTGAAGCGCTGGAACTGGCCGAGAAAAAACCGATTGTCATCGATATCGACGATGCTCTCGCGCACGGCGGTGAGCTGATCGGCGAGGCGACATACGAGGACCTCTTGGCAGAAGGCGATCCGGATTTCGTCTACACCGGACCAGATGATGAATGGGATGCCATCACGCTGAACTATACCTCGGGTACAACGGGCGATCCCAAGGGGGTGGTCTACAGCCACCGCGGCGCCTATCTCAACGCAATTGGCAACGCGATCACCTGGTCTCTACCGCATTATCCGGTTCATTTGTGGACACTCCCCATGTTTCACTGCAATGGCTGGTGTTTACCCTGGACCATAACCGGCATGGCCGGCACCCATGTCTGCCTGCGACGGGTGGAAGCAAAAGCGATTTTCGAAGCCATTGTGGCTCATAAAGTGACTCATCTATCGGGTGCACCGATCGTGATGAGTTTTCTCATCAACGCTCCGGATGAGGTTACCTCGGCCCTCGATCATCCGGTCAAGATGATGACGGCGGGGGCAGCCCCGCCCGCAGCAGTGATTGGCGCCATCGAGCAATTGGGCTTCGAAGTCATTCACACCTACGGCCTCACCGAGGTGTACGGTCCGTCCGTGGTCTGCGAGTGGACGCCCGAATGGAATGAATTACCCGCCGATGAAAGGGCCAAATTAAAAGGCCGGCAGGGCGTTGAATACGCCTTGCAAGAACGGCTGACCGTCATGGATCCGGACACCATGGAAGAGGTACCCGCCGATGGCAAAACCATCGGCGAGATCATGATACGCGGCAATATTGTCATGAAGGGTTACCTCAAGAACCCAAAAACCACAGAGAAGTCCTTTGCCGGGGGTTGGTTCCACAGCGGCGATCTGGCGGTAATGCACCCGAACAACTATGTAGAGATCAAGGATCGATCGAAGGATATCATTATTTCCGGCGGTGAGAATATCTCGTCCATCGAGGTAGAAGGGGTCCTGTACAAGCATCCAGCTATCCAGGCGGCGGCAGTCGTGGCCAGGCCGGACGAGAAATGGGGCGAAACGCCCTGCGCGTTTGTCGAGCTAAAACCGGGCGCCAGCGTCGAGGCCGAGGACATAATACAGTTTTGTCGCGACAACCTGGCAAAATTCAAATGCCCCCGGCACGTGGTATTCGTCGAGCTTCCCAAGACCTCGACCGGAAAGATCCAGAAGTTCGTGCTGCGCGAGCGTGCCCGACAGGTTTGACGTCACCCGATCACCGCGCCTGGTCATCGGTCGTGCCAACTTATCGACGGCTTGCCGGCGTGATGACTTGCGGGGCGCGCAGCACACACACCTGATCGAGTCTGTGGCATCATCGGGCGATGTCAGAAACCATAGCGGTCCACATCGACGATTCCATCGCCACTGTCACTCTGCAGCAATTGACCATGAAGCCGGCGTTCTTTGCCGAGATCGGGGCGGCGTTCCGCGAACTCGCCGGTAACGCCGAATTGCGTGCGGTGATTGTATGTGCATCCGGCAAGGCATTCAGTTACGGTCTCGACCTATCGGCGGCATTTTCCGACCAGGGTGAGCTCTTTCGCGGCGGTCTGGCCGCCGAGCGAACCCGGCTACTGGCTTATATCGGCGAGTTGCAGGGTGCGTTTAACGCCATTGCCGAGTGTCCGGTGCCGGTCATCGCGGTGGTTCACAACTGGTGTATCGGAGGCGGGCTGGATCTGATCAGCGCGTGCGATATCCGCCTGGCCAGCCGCGATGCGGTGTTTTCGCTGCGCGAGACCCGGATCGCGATCGTCGCCGATCTGGGCAGCCTGC
Source organism: Pseudomonadota bacterium (assembly GCA_022360315.1). GTDB lineage: Bacteria > Myxococcota_A > Polyangia > Haliangiales > Haliangiaceae > JAKSDA01. The sequence continues at coordinate 1,055 of JAKSDA010000504.1, read as the reverse complement.
AGCGGTTGCCGGCCATCATTGGTCAGGGTCATACCCGCGAGCTGGCCTTTACCGGCAAGGACATCGACGCCGAGCACGCCCGGCGCATCGGCCTGATCAACGAGATCTACGACGACCGCGCCGCGAGTGTGCAAGCGGCACAGGCCATGGCGGCCGACATCGCGGCCAACCCGCCGCTCACTGTGCGCGGGGTCAAGAACGTACTCGACTACGGTGCCGACAAGTCGGTGGCCGACGGGCTGGCCTACGTCGCTGCGTGGAATTCGGCATTTTTGGCCTCGGAAGACCTCGGCGAGGCAGCGGCCGCATTCATGGCCAAGCGCTCGCCGCGCTTCAAGGGGCGCTAAGTACCGCGACCCGCAAGTAAGTGCCCAGTAGGGTCGATCCAGCGCGTCGAGGGCAAGGCGCGAAGAGGGAGCATAGTGGGCCTACGTGACCGATGAGCAACACAGCCATCGGCGGGCTGGTCGGCCGTAATGGGTACTTACTTGCGGCTCTTAGTCACCAGGTATGTTTGAATGAAATTTTGTACGCCCCGGTGTAGTCGCCGTAATAGTCCATGACGACCACGGTGTAGGTACCGCTCTCCTTGGCAGTACGGTTGATGTGAGCGACATTAGTGCCATGGTGACCCGTGATGTAGTTGCCGGCGGGTCCGTACAGCCAGATCTGAGGGCGGAACGAACTGCCGTCGGTGTCGGCGACTTGGATGTCGAGGGTCGCGCCGACGATGGCGTCGAAGGTATAGGAATCGAGATCACCCAGATCGATACTGGCCGCGATCTGATCACCACTGTGCAGCTGCCCACCGTCGTTGGCGCCGGGCAGGTGGGAAAAATAGATATCATAATTACCGGTATAATCTCCGTAATAGTCGAATACGACCACGGTGTATGTACCGTTTTCCTGGATGGTACGGCTGATGCGGGCGACGTTGGAATCATGGCTGCCGGTGATGTAGTTGCCGGAGGGTCCGTAGAGCCAGACCTGGGGCCGGAACGAGCCGCCATCAGTGTCGGCGACCTGGATGATCACGCTCTCGCCGGCACTGGCGT